>JAAWQX010000010.1 GCA_022800755.1 Oscillospiraceae bacterium | reverse complement strand
ACGCTAAAAATGTTGATCGATTAGATCCGCGCAAAAAGAAATCGCTATTATAATCAGTTGCACTTGTTATAAAAACAATCTGCGGGACAAAATCGAACGTTAAACTGCACGGGTTGGACGATCCGTATGTGCCTGTTCCCACGTAAGAGCCGGTGGCGATTTTGGCGCCGGCGGCAATTGCCTCATCCAGCTTTTGGAAATTCTCGTTGAACTCCGCCATCTTGATAGGATCGCTTTTGATCCATCTATGCAATTTCAGATGTGTAGTTTTTTGTGATGACATGATTACTCTCCTTCCAGTTTTGCCCAGGTCATAGGCCCACCGCTCCCGGAACTGAGGGCGGCCTGTATGGCCTCCTCCAGCCCGTCAACGCACGCCGCCTTGGTTACAGGGTATAAAATCAGCGTATTTCCGGCCGCGTCCTTGACCATGGTAATCTGCTTACGCTCTTGGACTGGCATTTCAGCCGCCCCCTTTCTGATTTTTAATCCACCAGCTTGAAAAACAGGTCTCCCGCCGCCATGTCAGCGGGTTGAGATGTCCCAACCGTTACCTTCGCCTTGCCGTTCCAGGCAGCCACCTTATCGGCAGTAATCCCGTCCAGCACAGTTTTATTCGCATGAGTATGACTGGCTTCGTTCACGGCTGTTTGCAGTGCTTCCAGGGCACTCTTATCAGCCTTGTTTCCGATGGCCGCATTGATCGCATCGGTAACGTCCTTATGAGCCTCAATCGCGTCCGCCAGCTCCTTGAGGGTGTCGAGCGTCTCCGGTGCGCCGCCAATCAGATTGCTGATCGCCGTGCTGATTTCCGCTGTCACATCTGCGGACTTCGCGCGCTCGTTGATCGCGGCGATGATCTCCGCCAGTTTGGCCGCCAGCGTCGTATTTTCGTCCACATACACATTCTGCACATTGGTCTTGATCATCAGATCAGTCAGGATTCCCTCCACTAATGCCTGTACGATCGCGTTTCTTGTCGTGTTTGCCATGATTTTTCCTCCTAAATAATTGTATAATCGTATGTGTCAATACTGTCCGGCACAAGCCTAAAGCCCAGCTTGGCCAACGTCAGTATCACATCCTCAACAAATGCAGTTGCCGGGACGTGTTCCGCGTCCACTGAAACAACCAATTCTCCATCCCCTGATACCGTTTGTGCGATGATCGGGCTGGAATTTTCCAAAGCTGTCCACGAGGGGAATTCCGCTGTAAATGCCTCCATCGTCATAGGGATTGTCTCCACGGACTGCCAAGATACCGGTGTCAGGTAAAACAGTAAATGCGCCGGGATCATCGCGTTTACAGCGTCGTATAGCGGGGCAAAATCCATTTGCAAAAATCCCGGAGCGTCGCCGTAAAACGAGAGTTCCGTCATATACGCTGCAAAATGTTCGGTCACGCCGGACGGATGCCCCGTCATGGTTCGCCCGATTGCCTCGATCGCGGCCTTTGTGGGCATACATTGTCCCATAAACTTTGCCAGGATTGCCCGGCGGCGCTGCTCCAGGCTGGCACCGGATGGCGGGATAATACCGAGAATCCGTTCCCACCAAGGTAGCCCCCAGGTGGCCGTGGCCGGGGAAAACTGCTCTTTCCCGGATGCCACCAAGTCCAATGCTTGGATGCCGGCAAGCCGTAAGGCTTCCGAGATCGCCTCCGTAGTTGGATCTGCCAGCAGAAAGTCCGGCAACTGCTCCCGGTCATTGAGATTACTCATTACCTCACCCCGCTGTTATCGTCACGGTGCCCAATTTGGGCACCTGCTCCTGCGTGAGCATTACATTATCAATGCTGCCGTTGATCGTCAGGCTCCGGTAATCCACCACGCCGGAGGTCTCCAGCAACTTGGCCAGTACGCGGTTGTATCGTACCGGCTCCTGAGCGCCGATCTCCATCGCGGCGAGCATCGCTTCCATATCTGCGCAGAACGCCGTTGTCACGTCATCCGCAGATGCATCCTCCGCCAGCTCCACCACGGCGGAAACGGAGATTTCCGCCACCGCCACCGTTGTCACCGTCACCAGCGCACCCACCGGGCGCACGGCCTCGATGTGCGCCGCCACAGCCGCCCGTACCGGCTCCGTGACAGGGACCTTCCCCGCCCCGGCGACGATCACCTTCACCGTCCCCGGCCCGTTCCACAGCGGCACCGGGACAGCGTAGGCCACGCCGTCACATTCCAGCGCCCAGTTTTTGTAGCTGGCGGCGTTCCCGCCGTTGGACGGGGTACTCAGGGTCAGCACGATGCGGTCATAAAAGGCCCGGTCGCTCTCCACGTCCGTTCCGCTGGCCGCGCCCATACAGGTCACGGCGGTCACACCCGGCATAGCCGTCTGCGTTCTCAGCGCGGTCCCGGCGGCCACGTTGTACCGGCTCCCAGGATGCTCTGCCTGGGCGTAGACCCGGGCCGTACCGTCCAAAATCGCCGCAGCGGTGACAGTGGCATACCGCAGGCCCTCCGGCGTCACCACCCACGTGCCCTGTGGGACCACCGTGCCGTCCTGCCCGGAAAACTCCGTCAGCATCATTGCCCGGATACCGTCGGTGCGGTAAATCCCGAACACTGCGGCGAACGCGTCCAGCGCGGCGCCGCCCTCCGGGCCGGGGACCGCCTGCTCCATGAGCGACCGGGCCAGCATATACGCCTTGTACACCTGATAGGCCCCGGCGGACAGCAGAATGTCCGTGTAGGACCCCTCCCGGGTCTCCACGCTCAGGCCCTGGGGCTCCAGCCGCTGGCGGATCTCACGTTTTGCATCCGCCTTGATGCTCTCCGGCGTGACATTGTCAAACTCAAATATACCGCCCATCCAGCGCCACCTCCCCATAGTCCGTCATCATCGTACACGCGATGGACAGCTCCGCCCCCTGAAACTCCACCCGGATCTGCTGCACATCCTTAATGTGCGGATTGATGCCCAGGCACTCCCGCACCAGCCGCGTCGCCTCGCTCTGACGCACCTCCTCGGAAAACGGCCTGCCCGTCAAGCTCTGCACATCGCTGCCGTAGTCGGCAGAAAAAATATCCTTCTCCCGCCGCACCGTACGCACCGCCCGGGCGGCCCAGGACTTCACCGCCGCCGCGCCCGTGACCCACACGGGATTCCCGCCCCGCCAGACGGGACGGTTCATCTCAAAATCCCAAAGCACATCCCGCGCCAATTCCCCGACCCCCTGGGGGGAGGGGGTACGGGGGGTATCCAGCAAAGGAAACAACCCGCTCATACGCTCACCACCTTACATAAAACCACATACCTCTGCCCGTCATGGATGGGGACCATCAGCACCTGGTCGTCCACCCGCAGGCGGTTGACCGTCGTCTGTGTCCCCAGCGCCCCGGAGAACTCACCGGGCAGGTCATACAACGTAATCCCCGTCAGATCGTAAGGCCCGACCGTTGCCAGACACGGCACCTGCCGGTTCACCCCCAGGCTCACCCCGCCGGCCGTGATCTCATGCGCCTGCGCCTCCGGCGTATCGTGCCGGAGCATAACATTCACCAGCAGGTCGTCCCCATCCAGTTCCAGCCCATTGTCTGCCCTGATTTCCAGCACTCCCTGCCCGACTGCCGTTATCCGCCCCAGGCACAGTCCCGCCGGCCGGGCTTCCCCGGCGCTGTCCCGCATGGTCCGCGCCAGCTCCGCGTATGGATTACTCATTCCTTATCACTCCCCGCGTTGGCTGTATAAGCCATATTTTTCAGGTTCAAGGTCAGCTGCATCGTATACAGCCCCTTGCTCCATTGATGGGTGTCGCTGTCCACCCAAAAAACGCCCCGCAGCCCCGCGTCCGGCTGATACGCCACTACCGTGTCCCCGGTCATCACCGCCATATTCCCCAGGGCCGTGACGCTCACCGTCTGGGCCTCGCCGCTGTCGTCCAGAATGCTTTGCGCTTCCCCGGCGGCGTCCTCTCCATCCCGCTGGGTGACATGCTTCTGCATCAGTCCGTACAGCTTCACCGCGTCCCCGTCCTCCACCACCCGCAGACGGTTCCCGTCCCCGTCATAGATGGCCACAGAGTTGCGCATATTGACCACCGACCGGGTAGTGGACGCGTTCAGCAGGTTGCTCCCCGGACGGATGACCAGGCTCGTGGGCTGTACCGTCCGCTCCGTGACCTCCAGTTCCCGCCCGATAAACCGGGCCATGTACCGCTTCCCGTTCTGCTCCCCCGCCTTGGTGTACAGCGTGGCGATGATCTGCCACAAACTCACCCCGGCAAATATCCGGGTCACGGCGGCCCCGGCCCGTTCCAGCCTGCTGTACGGGATGTCATAGTCCCGGCACACCACCGCCGCCGCGTCCGCCGGGTCCACCCCCCGGAACTTGTAAGTCCCGTCGTTGTTCGCCAGATAGATTCCCCGGTCATAGGCCGTCACCGACACGGTGGGGCTGTCCGTCCGCTGACGCACCTGCACCACCATGCCGAAAAATCTGCACGCCCCCGCGTCGTCCAGCAGTTCGAGGTGGTCGCCGTTGCGTACCGTCATGGGCACGCCCGGCGCGTTCGTCACCAGATCAAAGGCTAACTGCCGCGCCGCCTGGGCCTTGTCCCCGGACCACGTCAGCCCCCGCACAAGCTGGTTGATGACTGTCACCGTGTTCTCCCGGTATAACCGCAGTTCCATCACGTCACCCCCAGCTGCGCCGTGGGCGGGATGGTGAGTACCTGCCCCGGGTAAATAAGGTGCGGGTTCTTGATGCCGTTGTACTTCGCCACGGCGTTGTAATACGCCGGGGTGCCGTACCCGTAAAACCGCCGGCAGATAACGCTCAGGCAGTCCCCCGCCGCCACCGTGTAGGTCTGTGTGTCCGTCTCCGGTTCCGCCTCCCGGGCATAATTTTCCGTGTCCCCGGCCGCCGCCGTGGTCTGCGTGGTCACAGCGTCCAGGGGGATGTACTCCGCCAGGTAGATGGTGGCGTACACATCCCGGGTCCCGTCCTGCTCCCGGTACGTAAACTCATCGATGAGCACCCGGGCGTTCACCCGGTCCCCCACGATGTACCGCACCACCTGCTTTTCCCGTACCAGCCGGGTAAACAGGTCGATGTAATACCGCGGCTCCGTCACCGCCCCCGGGCCGCAGAACGGGTACCGGGCGGCGGGGAACATACAGGCGATGTTGTCGCTGTGGGCCTGGCGTGTCCCCGGCAGGTTCACCGAACCAAGCCCGTCCACGTCCACGGAGTTGATGCCCTGGGCCGTCCCCCAGCTGTATGAGGAGGGGGTCACCGGGAGCCGTACCTCCCTGCCGTTCACGATAAAGGAAAATGGGATCGCCGCCATCACGTCACCCCCGCCAGCCGCGCCATGCGGATTTTCTCCGAGATTGCCGCCGCGATGGCGTCGATGTCGCTGTCCTGCCGCACCACAAAGGTGTTCCCCGTCACCGTCACCGGCGAACCGCCGTTGTAGCTCCGGGCCTCCGCCGCGGTCAGCACCCGTTCCCCCTCGTGCAGAAGCGCCGGGAAGTTGTCGTAAGGCACGCGCTCCAATCCCGTGGCGAAGCCGGGAATTTTTTCAGGAGATAAACCAAGAAACCCAAACGTCCCAAGAACTGATCCTTCCTCGAAGGCCGATGCAAGCCGGCCTTTTGACAAAGCCTGTTCTTGCATATATTCCGCACGCCAACCACCCAATGCAGATGTATTCGCATTGATTGCAGAAATCAAGTCTTTTTCCACGTCCGCAACCGTTCGCACAGCTTCGCAGGAATCGTACTCAGCCTCAGCCAGCGCCTGTGCCTCTTCCAGGTACGCTTCAACCTTCGCGCCGGCTTCTTTATTACCGGCTTCATACTCCGCTTTTGCTTCCTGATATTTCACCGACAATTCTGCCAGCTCCGCAAGAACCTCATCCGACCAGTCCAGCGTGGTCTCTTTGTTGAGCATAACTGCGCCAAGGGCTTCTTCATTGTATTTAGACGCAAGATTTTCCATCGCGGCCCGCCCTGCGCCCACTGCCTCCATCGCTTTCCCGTATTCCGCTCCCAATTCACCGCTTTTCCACAGCTGTTCGTCCAGCAGGCCCTTTTTCCGCTCCGTCTCATACCCCGTACCCATCCGGCTGTTGAAATCATCGTCATAGCTCTGTACGGCTGATACGCGGCCCTCGTAGGTGTTGGCGTAGCTGCCTGTGGTATCGGACACGAGCTTTCCCATATAGGCGTAAATTGCCGCCACGCCCTTGTCCGCACCCATCTGTGACAAAAGCCCTTCCACCTCGCTTTCGTCCACCTCAAACGCCTCTGCCAGTGCGGAATATACGTTGATACCGAGCTTGGACAGCGATTTAAGCACACGGCCCTCTATTTTCCCGGAAAGCTGGGAAGATTCCAGCAGGCTGACGATGCTGCTCACATTAGTCTCGGAAAGCCCCAGCGTCGCGGCGGCGTTCCCCAGGGCGTTGATTCGCGACAGGGCTTCATCTTCTGTCAGCCCCAGTCCCAGCATATCCTTTGCGAACCCGGCTGCCATGTCATAACTGAATGGGGGCGTGCGCCCCACGCCGATCAGAGCGTTCTGGAACGAACCGGCAGCGCGGCGGTCCCCACCCAGCAGGGCGGTGAACGATAACAGGTCGCTTTCCCTTGTCCCGGCAATGCCAATGCCGGATTGCAGGCTTGCGTCTATCGACGCACTGGCAGTCTCATACAAACCGCCGTACCAGTTCTTGTATGCATCATCTTTAGCCGCTTCATTTTGTGCAATTCCAGATATCAAACCAGTCGCACCTGCGACTATGGCACCTTTTACTCCGCCCCGGGCAAAGCCGGAGATTGCAGACGATACAGTATCTGATATAATCCTCCCGCCAGCATCACCAAAGGTACTGCTCGCTGCAGCATCAAATATTGTCTGTACAGATTTTCCAATCATATCAGATGCGCCAAGCGATATAAGTTCATTTAGAGAATTTTTAATTCCAGCCCCGATTCCTCCGCTTCCACTAACAGCACGAATTTCCTGTGTTTCCTCGTTCATTTTTCGTATCTGGTGTTCTGTATCTCGGGCCGCTTTCGTAACAGAATCCAGATTGCGCTTGATATTATCATAATTGGCCTGTTTAAGTTGCAATGCTAATCCATCAGCTTCTGCACCTGTCTTGGCAAATTGTTTTTCTGCTGCTTTCAATTCTTTTTGTGCCTGTGATAAATCCATCCTTAAAGTTGCTTTATTCTTGCTTAGTTTCAACAACCCATCTTCCAGCGTTTCAACATCCTTGTTAAAACGTTTTGTATTAGCAGCCATTTTGTTGATTGCCTCTGAATAGCGGTCTTCGGCTTTGATAACAATCGATGTTTCCGGCATAAAATCACCTCACTTGACAGATGGAAAGCATAACTGTATACTATAGTTGAAAAATTGAAATAGGCCTTGTTATAAAAATTTGGGAGGAGCATGTATGGATAGATTCACTATAATCTGCATCGTTTCATTGGCTTTAGCCGTACTGTTCTTCATCCCATGGCTTTTCGTGTAGCAAATACATCCCACCCGGCTCCATTAAGGAGCCGGGATTTTTTCATTTCCGCCGCTGTTCCAGCTCATGCGCGGCAAACGCCTGGAGCGTGTCCCGTTCGCCCGCGCCCATGGCCATCCACTGCCCCGGCGTGATGTTGTGGGCGTGGAACAGCCAGTAGGCTAAGGACAGCTCCGGGTCGTCTCCCGCGCTCAGCCGTTTTTTATCTCAGAGATTGTCCGGCGGCGGTAGCCGCTCAGCCGCTCCACCTCCATGGACAGGTCCGCGATCTCCCCCGGAAGAAGCAGGGCGTAGATCGCGTCCAGCGGCGTCGCCGCGCCGTACTTCGCCAGTAACTGCCCGTCTCTCAGGTTCGGCTCCGCGCAGCCCTGCAACAGGATCTGCGCCTCCTGGTTGTCATCGGGCATCTGCCGGATCTCCTGCACCTTGCCGTAGGGCAGGGCCCGCAGGGTGAATACCGCCTTCTGCCCCGTCAGCTTGCTCAGCCGTTTGACCTCGAACTGCTTTTCCGGCAGGTCCTTCGCCACGTTGGGCACCTCCGGGGTCAGCAGAAATTCCAGAATGCTCGCCATGGCCCGCCCCCTTAATCCAGGAACTTGTGGGCCGTGAACGTGAACGGCACCTGCTCGTCGATGATCTTCCCGGCCTCGAAGGACACCAGCGGCACCTCGTCAAAGCTCACGTTGTACAGTGCCACCCGGGTGGCGCTGTCCGGGCTGTCCGGGTCCGCCACCTTGCCGATGAGCGTGGGCCGGATGTCCTTTCCCGCCAGCACCCCGTCGGCGTACTCTTTCCACCGGCGGTACACCTTGTACAGCGACAGCGACCCGGTCCCCTTGGCCCCGGTCATCTTGCTGTCGGAAATGAACTGACCGCACATGGCCACGTCCTCTTTGGTCTTGCTGTACTTCGATTCAAACGCGTGGCATTCCGCGATCAGGTCGCCGTCCCACCACAGCTCCGCGTAAGTGCCGCTCGCTACCTTCTGCGCGCTCAAAATCATTATGCGTTACCCCCCATCGTCAGCGCCAGGGAGAAATCCTCCATAGCGTCCATGATCGTCCCGGACAGCAGGATGAACACATGGCTTCCCGTGTCCGCCTGCGTGATCTCCTCGTCGCTCATTTTCTCCACAGCCGCGCCGCTGGCTTTCAGCCACGCCCGCTGTGCCTCAAAGTCGATGCCCGCGTTCCCGGTCCCGGCCGCCATCACGCCCAGGGCCTCCAGCTCCTGCAAGTATTCCTGCAAGCCCGCCACGAACGCCAGCTTATTGTCGTAGCTGTTGTTCCGCACGCCCATGTATTTGTCCTCCCCCAGCCGCAGCGCGTAACTGCGGATAAGGTCCACAGCCTCCACCACCTTGATCTTCCGCAGGGATTCCTTGCCCCCGGCGGGGACCGTGGTCAGGCTGTTCACCGCCCGGCACAGCTTCGCCTTGCGCCCGTCGTGGAGCAAGATCAGCTTCCCGGCATTCACCGCCGCGTCCGGATCCTCCACCGCGCCCACGCTCACCACCTCGGGAAGCGGCGCGAACGTGGCGCTCGCCGCCAGGTCCGTGCTTGCCAGGATGCCCGCGATGCGGCTGCAATAAGCCCCGGCGGTATAGGTGCTTGTCCCGTCGGAAATGTCCGTGGCGGAAAAATTCACCACCGCCATGTTGTCCGCCGGGTAGTCCGCCGCCACCAGCTTGCCGATGCAGTAGCCCTTCCGTGCTTTCTCCAGCCACGCCAGCAGCTTCGCCGCGTCCTCCGCCGTCATGTCCGGCGGCCCCGCCAGATAGTCAAAGTCCACCGCAGACAGCGCCCCCGCGCCGTCTGCCACGATGTCTCCGTCCGCGCCGGTGACCGATACATACACCCGGCCCGGCCGCGCCCCCCGGCAGCCCATCAGCGCCCGCTTCACATACGCCGCGTTCGCCGCCGACAGCTTCGCCGGGATGTCGTCCCCGCTTGCCACGGAGAACAGCCCCCCGTCCTTCATGGTGTCCCGGATGATGAGCGCCACCACGCCGTTTTTCAGGCGGCTTGCGGTCTCTTCCGCCGCCGAACGGAACGTAAATTCCAGCTTCGGCACACCGATGCTTGTCATTGCCATAATCTTCACTCCATTTCCAAATGTAAGGTTTCCATCATCTCATACGCCGGACGTTCCACCGCCCGGTCGTCGTCCCAGCTCAGCGGGATGGTGACCTCCGCAAAGTCCGCCTGGGGATTGCAGGCCACCGTCCCGATGTCCAGCACCCGGCCCGCCGCGGGCAGGCCCGGCGCGGAAAAATGCTCCATCACCGTGTCCGCCTGCGCCCCCAGCGTGTCTGCGTCCGTGCTGTGGTGATCGTCTACCGGGCAAAACAGCGTCACCAGCACCGTCGCCGTGCGCTGTACCGTGGAAAGGGTCCGCACCGCCATGGTCTGCCCCGTGAGCCGGGTCATGGCCGACGGGCGGACGAATTCCGTGGGTACCAGATTGCGGTACACCGTGATACCCGGAAACAGCTTGATGAGCTCCGCATCCACCGCATCTAAAATCTGCTTTTGTGTCAGCATCGTCAGTCCTCCAGTCGTTCAGCCAGGCAGCGGACGATCTCATCCCGTGCAGCGTTTTGTAGGCGCACCGCGTCCGCCTGGGACCGCAGGTACATGTGCTTCCCGGCGGCCCGCCCGCCGCTTCTGGTCCTGTGTCCGTTCTCGATGGCGTTGGTCACATAGCCCGCTGCGTAGCCCCGGTAAAACGTTCCGGCTTTGGGCCGCACCGCCGCATAGCCGCCCCGGCTGCCCATGTGCAGTTCCTGCCAGGACTGCACCTTGCCTGTTCCGCCGGTGCGTCCCCGCACGGTGGACAGCAGGCCCCGGCCCGCCCGTTCCAGCGCCTCCCGGCGGATTTCTGGCAAAGCCTCCACGGATGCGTCAAACCGATCCGCCAGGATTTCTAATTGCCGCATCACAAATCCTTCTTTCTCATGATCTCGTACTCGACCTTCGAGGTGTCCAGCACGTGGGCCAGCAGCACCTCGTAGTTCTCGCCGTCCACCGTCACCAGCCCGCCCCGGGTCAGTTTGATTTCCGGCGGTGTCACCAGCACATAGGTCAGCACGTTCACCGCATAGGGGTCCAACTGCTCATGCCGCACGTACTTTTCCGTCAGCACCGCCGGAAACTGGATGCCCGTGCTGTCTTTATGGACGTTCGCCGCGCACTGGGACACCGTCACTACCGCGCCGCGCAGTTGTAAGTGTCCGCGGCCCATGGGCTGGACGTCGATCACATAGACGTACTGCCCTCGCCACAGCAGCATAGCGCCCTTCTGGATTTCCCGCAGGCGCAGTACCATCGTCACGCCCGGTGCGCCCGTCCCGGCCTTGGAAAACAGGTTTGTCCCGCTGTCCGGCTGCACATTGGCCCATACACGGTGGTCAACCTGCCATATGTACCCGCGCTCGGTCTGCTCCAGTTTGAGTACAGATACCCGCTCTCGAAGATCTCCACAGGCATTGCTGATCGCCGCCATATTTACCCCTCCGCTTCCGTGCCGGTGCCCAAATTGGACACCGGATTTGTCAGTTTCATCTGCACCAAGCGCCGCCGGAACGACGGATTGTCAGCCAACGTCCCGGGCATGGTCAAATCCCGGTGATCATAGGCATCCAGCACCAATGCGCAGCGCAGCAGATCATACTGCCCCGCCCTGGGGGTACCCTCTGGCGGCTGTGGGATTCCCGCCTGGTCCAAATATGCCACAGCTGCGTCATTGAGCATTTCCAGCAGAGCATAATCCGCTTCTTCCAATTCTTCTGGCTCCAGCCGACAGTATGTAATCAGCACAGCTTTTTGCTCCGCCGTCATTGCCATGGGTCACGTCACCTCTTCCAGATACTTGCTGTCAACATAGCCGGACAGTTTGCCGGTCGTGACCGCCAGCCACGGGGGAATCGTTCCGTCAGCGGGCAGTTGATTGGAATCGACAAACATGCCCGCGCCCTTGGGCAAAACCGCCAGCACAGCAGCGTCCATACTCGGTGCCGCACGGAGGTTCAGGCCCTGCGCGGCGGAAACCGCCACTTCCACGGGAAGCATGACCGGAGTCATGTCATCGGCACTGGTTTCAATTTTCTTTTTTGCCATGGTTCACCCTCCTATCATCAGCCTGCAGGCGTGGTCTGTGTGGTGCCGCTTTCGCCGGGTGTGCTGGCAGATGCCGTAGGCTGGATGTAGCCGTTGATAAATGCCTCGTCGTCCCGGAGCGTGCAGTCGTCCCGCAAAGAGCCTTTCCACAAAGTCAGATCCTGCTCTGCGGCGTTGAAATCACCGATCACCGCGGAATCGAACACCCGCACGGAAAACTGCTTGCGGTCCCAATACTTGATGCCTTCCTTCAGGTCGCCGATGATCATGGGGATCTTGCCGTCCTTGGTAGGCATGGTTTTATTGTCGTAGGTCTTGATCGGCAGAATGTGCGCACCGATGCAAAGCTGCATCTGTGCGGTCTGCGTGGGATTCGGGGACAGCAGTGCCCGGCCGTTGCTGTCTTTGAGCAGGCTGAGCCACAGCAAACCGTCGTCATTGGTGTACAGCTTGCTGGTCGCGCGGAACACCGACCCCAGCAGGATCCACGCGGACAAAATGCCGTCCAGGTCTTTCAAATCCTGCTCAGGATTCTTGGCAATTTCCGCGAGGATTTCCTTATTCGCAGTTACCCGGGCTTCATCGGCAAGCCAGGTCTCCACCACCGACGCGATATTGTTGTCGCTGTCCTCCAGCAACTCGTTGGTTACGGGCAAATAGCCGCTGCGCTTTTCGATTTCATAGGCTTCCGTCGCAAACTGCGGTGTAGCGGCTTTCCCAACTTTGGCCGCCTCTTCAACCGTAGCAAAGCCCTCGTGCTGGCTGCGCTTCTGATAGGTGCGCTTGCCGCTTTTCGTTTTGACGGGCTCCACGGTCACTTCGCCCAGCAAACTTTCCTTGGCATCGCGCAGCTGAATGATCTTGGTCGAGATATCCTCCGGCACCGTGTAGCCGCCGTCCGCGCCGGTGGTCTCGTTCATTGACCCCGTCGCCGCTTTAAATCCGGCACGCGCTGCCGCCGCGAACGCTTTTACTGCGTTTGCGTAGCCGTTGCTTTCGCCCTCCGGCTCCACGCCCGGCGCACCGGGTGCCGCAGCGGGCTGTTTCCCGCGTTCCTCCAAAAAAGCCTTCATCTGCTGGAGCTGGCCGTTAAAGCTCTCGACTTCCGCCATCTTCGTGGTGTATTCCTCGGCGTTCCCGGCTACCAGAGCCTGTTCCGCCGCATCCAGCGCCGCGGAACGCTGGGCTACGACTTCGTAAAACTTCTGTTTGTTGATTTTCATGTTACATCCCTCCGTATCTTTGTCTCTCCAGCGCAATCTTTCTGCGCCGGCATTCTTGATCGTCTTCTTCCGCCTGCGGCTCTTCGCCGCCGTACCGTTTGGATTTCACTACCCCAGCGTCCGGCTGGGCCGGGACAGCTACGAGCGATACCTCATAGGCGTCCGCCGCGTCGTCCAGATCAAAGTGGCAGACCTGGCCGTCGTACTCCCGGCCGGGGTAATGGCTGCACACAGTTTCCGTCTGGTCAGCACCACAAATAGAGCAATACGCGTGCCGTACTGCGACGCCTACGCTGCATTCCCGCATGATGCCGCTGTCCAGCGCCGCGATGACCGGCGCGGTCTCCGCCGTGCGGGGCATATAGCACCGCAGCACCAGATGCTTGACCTCGCCGTCACCCTCTACGCTTGCGGCGTAGACCCGGGCTGTCTGCGCCCCGGCAAGCCACTGGTGGTCTCTGAGCACCGTGCATCCCACAAACATGGTCGCAAACTGCTCTAATGTCTTCTCCGTAAACCGCTCGAAATCCCGGTCGATCAGGTTTCCGCAAGCCGCCAGCCGGAACGTGTAAACCTCGTCTGCGGCCATTGGCCGCAGCGTTTGCTGGTTGATGAGCGCCAATTCCGCGTCATCCAATTCTGCCGCCCGCTCAATGACGGCAGATTTACAAATCGTGTTAATCCTTCTCGCCTCCTTGTTTGTTTTGTGCCCGCAGGACGCTCAGTTCAGCGAAGAGTTCTAGCGGGATGTAATTCAAGCTGGCGTACCGGGTATCGCCGCCGGGTACGTCTTTCAGATCCTCCAAAGCTCGAATCTCATTGGGCGCATAAACGCCCAACTCCCGCATCGTTCTGTACCATGCCGCCTGCGCCGCGGAATCGCCCCGCAGCAGGCCCTTGACCTCCCGCTTGATCCGCAGTCCCTTTTCCCGTTCGCCCGGCAGCAACAGCTTGTAGCTGTCTTCCTGCTCTCTGGCGATCAGCAAGGGCATCAGGGTATACTTGACAAAATCCAGGCTGTTTTGTTCGTTGGAGCTGTACGCCTGCTTGCCCGCGTTCAGCAGATACAGCGGCGTGCCGAAAAACCTGGCGATATCCGCCACCCGGTATTCCTCGGACTCCACAAACTGGGCGTCGCTGTTGCTCATGGAGATCGGCGTATATTTCAGGCCATGGTCCAGTACCGCGGTGCGGAATCCATTTCCCGGCCCGCTTTGCACCCGGTCCCATTCCCGGCGGATGTACTCCCGCTGGGAAATTTCCTCCGTCGTTCCATCGGCCTTTTTAACCGTCGTCATGCCGCCGAGATCGGTACCCGCTTCCAGCACACCAGAGGGCCGGCCGCCGTTTTGGTACAACGCCCGCTGGTACCGCTGGGCATCATAGCCCGTTGAGATCGCCATTGCTGCCCGGGACAGCACCGATATGCCGTTGATCCCGTCCTTGCTGTATGACTTGTAATGGAGGACATCCTCCGGCCACAGCCTGGTCATCTCCCCGGTCCGGGGATTGGTGTACACGTACCACAATGCGCCGCTCTGATCGACATACGGCGTCACATGGCTCGTCAATAATGGGATCAACTCCACCACCCCGGCATTGTGCGGATCGCGCACGATCCAGGCGTATGCGTTGCCGGTGAGATCAAGATTGACCTGCATCAGCTTTTCATAGTCAAACCGGCTCATTGCCTCGTTTGCCCGCTCGCACAACACATTGCGCAGCCGATGCCCCGGCAAGCGTTTTTTACTTGCTTCGTCCATAATGTATACCGGCAGCATGGCAATGATGTCGGAGCGCAGATCCACACACCGGGATACGGTACTCACCTTCATGGCCTTTTCCGTGCTCAGAGACACATTATCCGCGTTGAGCCAACCGTCTGACCAACCTCTGGTACTGCTCAAGCTCAGCGCCGCGCCCTGCGTACCGCCGCTTTTGCGGATCGCACCGGAAATGCTCACGATGCATCACCTCCATCCAGCGCCGTCAGAACCCCGCCGGCGATACAAGCCACACCGCCGGCAATCACACCGGCCGGCACGTAGATCATGGCGATCCCGGCAGCGACCACAGCAGCGCCAACCACCAAAAGCACATCTGCACCCCAACGTCCCCAAAAGCCGGGGCGGTCCCTCTGTTTGTTTTGTCCGTTCATGTTTTCTCCTCCCTGTGCCCAGTTTGGGCACATCACAAGCCCCATGTACCGGCGGCAATGCTGTCCGCCAGCGTGGGATTATCTCTTCGTACCAGCGCACGGCCCAAAGCGTTCATCACCGCCGCCACCGGGTCGATGCGCTCGGTATCGTCCTTGTGCTTTTTACTGAGCTTGATATCGCCGTAGTTGTTCTGGATCTCCACGGCGTTCGCCAGGCACCGGATCACCAGTGGATTTTCCTCCAGCACGATGCGCCCGGCCAGCAGCAGTTCCCGGAAGCCTTTGACCGCCAGATTTTGTCCGGCGCAGGTTTGGGATATCTCCACGCAAAAATCATCGTTGTTCCGTTCCTGGCACATCTTGATGGCCAAATCCGTGGCGTTGTGTCCGTCGTAGTCCACCTCCAGCACCTTCCAGCGGTGTTCCCGCTCCCCAGCGCTGATCCAGTTATCCACATAACTGTTGTCCGTCACGTCGCCGGGGGTCAGCGTGCAATAGCCATCCTTGGCCCATGCTACATATGGCACCCGGTCACTGCGCTCATGCTCCGCCGCCCGGTTTTCCGGCATAAATCCGTGGGCCTTGACCGCCACCCGTCCGTCCGCCAGCAGAAACACCGCCCCTGCACCGCTTAGGTCAATGCGCTTGCCCAGGTCAAACCCGCACCAGCAGTCCAGCCCGTCGGTCAGCGCCGCGAACTCCGCCCGGGATACCTGCGCCGCCTTCGCCAGCGCCATGCACCGCTCATCCAGATAGCGGTTGACGCTGCCGGTCTGCCACAGGCACATGCGCCGGGTGAGAAATTGGCGTATCTTGGTGGGATCGTTGGACCCATAAGCGGCGGTATACTCCGTCTCGATCTGGTCCAGCAGATAACCGCTGTATTCGTTGGGATACCGCAGGCAGGGATTGGCCTTGCGCCAGTTGCCCCGGTCATGGGGATCGTCCCCCGGGTCCAGTTCCCGGATCATCACAAAGTAGGTCTCATCCCGCACATCGCCGTCCAAAACGTGCTTTGCGTAGGTTTCCTCGATGTAGCAGGGCTTGCTCTGCGCGTCGTCCCCGGCGGTGGTGATCACGTCCAGCAGCGCCTGGGGCCGCTTGCCGAAGGAGTTCAGCCCGATGTCGTAGATATCGGACGTAGGGTGCGCGTGGTATTCGTCTACGACAAAAAATGATGGCGCGCCAGAATCCTTGTTTTTCGTGTCCTTGGACAGCGCCCGCATATACCCGCCCCGGGTACGGTGTACCACCGGGTTGGACTTAGGAATAATCAGCCGCTTGGCAATATTCGGACTGGCCGCCGCGATCTTCTTCGCGTCCCCAAACACCCGCATGGCCTGTCCCCGGTCCACCGCCGCGCACTCCACCTCCGGTTCCAACTCAAATACCGCCAGTTCCGGATGGTACGGCGGATACATGGCGTCGCCGCACATGTGATAAAGCGCCTGCCCGGACTTTTCCGTGCTTTTAAAATTGCCCCGCGCCCGCTTGTTGTACGTGCGGGAAAAGCGCCGCGCCCCGGTGTCCTTGTGGACAAATCCATACACATTGGACAGGTCAAACACCTGCCACGGCTGCAATTCGATTGCCCGCGCCTGCTCCACGCCCCGCACCTGGATACACTGCCCGAACCAGCGGATAATGCGGTCCGCCCGGGTGGTGTCAAACACATAGGGAAAATCCTCCGTCCCCTGTCGCTCCAAATCTTTCAAAAACCGCTCACAGGCCAGGATCTCATACTTGCAGCACATGGGCCGTAGCTTACCGTAAACCACTTGCTTGGCGTACACCGCAGCCGGGTGGTGCAAACCGCAGGGCCGACGGCCCGTTTTAGCCTTCGCCAAAGAGGTCCGCCTCCTCTCCTGACAGGTCCACAGCGGTAGCGCCATTTGGAATTACCAAATTGCACCGGCTCGAGACCGTAAGGCCCAAATCCATACCGGCTGCACGACATTGCCGGAAACAACGGTCTTGAATCGCAGACCACTTGCTTGCTCCATCTGTGTCACCACGATTGAGCGCATCTGTGAATTTTTTCGTTGCACGCAAATAGCTCTGCTTGGCGATTAAATACATCGCAAGACCATCGCCATCCACAGATGACAGCACACCCATTTGGATCAATATTGGCGCCAATTTTGCAAACTCCATCGACAGTTGCTCGGATAAATAAGCGGGTGGCATCAGTGCGTCGGTTTTTGGTGCCTTGAGTTCCATCGCCTCACGTTCGGCCAATTGCGCCTTGGTATAATGCCGGCTGCCATTGGCACGCAATACCGCAGTTGGCTGGCGTTTACGTGGCATTCAGCAGCACCGCCTTTTGCCCGGTGAATTGCTCCCAACGGTCGATAATGACATCTACGTATCGTGGGTCTGCCTCCATCAGATAGGCGACGCGGCCTACCTGTTCGCAAGCAATTGCCGTTGTCCCGCTCCCCGCGAAAATATCCAACACCGCCGCGTCAGGCCTGGTGGAATTGACGATTTGATACGCAAATAGTGGGACCGGCTTCATCGTGGGATGATCTGCACTCTTAGCGGGAGCATCAAATTCCAATACTGTGGTCTGCTTACGATCGCTACACCACAGGTGGGCTTTCCCATCCTTCCACCCATACAGGCAAGATTCGTGTGCATCCCATGTATCGCCGCAGACTAATGCTCCAGTCTGTCCATGTAAACAGGGCTCATGCTGCCAGTGGTAGTCCTGGCGGCTCAAAATTCCCCGCTGCTTGACCCAAATCAGGCACTGACGCACATAAATTCCAACGTCATGCAATGCATTTCGCACGATTCTGCCGGGATCACCATCTGCGTGCCAGATGTAATAAGACGCTCCCGGCTCCAAATGCTGAAAACCGCCCTCGAACGCCCGGCGCAAAAAATCAAAATAGTCCTCATCTGACAAAGCATCATTTTCCAGCTTCTTGCCATTCGTCCCGGTGTAATCCACGTTGTACGGTGGGTCAGTTAACAGTAGGTGGGCCTGCTGTCCGTCCATCAATGCAGATAGATCTGCGGGGACTGTTGCATCACCACACATCAACCGATGTCTG
This sequence comes from Oscillospiraceae bacterium, assembly GCA_022800755.1. Lineage (GTDB taxonomy): Bacteria > Bacillota > Clostridia > Oscillospirales > Oscillospiraceae > HGM13010. Next base: position 52,978 of record JAAWQX010000010.1, on the reverse strand, counting down.
CCTAATTGATAGATCTGCCCGCTCTCACTTCGAGGATCTACCGGCAATTTAGGTTCATAGGCATCATCCACAGGGTCAACCGCATCCTCCAATTTGACATCATCAGCGGTAAACCCAGTAATGGTAATGTCAATGCCGGCGTCCTGGAGTTCTTGTAATTCGATCCTGACTAACTCTTCGTCCCAGCTTGCCTGTTCTGCCAAACGGTTGTCCGCAAGGATATACGCGCGGCGCTGGGTATCCGTCAAATGTTCCACCAATACGCATGGCGCTTGCTCCACGCCCTCTGCTTCGGCGGCCAGAATGCGTCCGTGGCCAGAAATGATGTTGTTATGCATATCGATCAGGACCGGCGCCACAAAGCCAAACTCTCGCAAGCTGGCACGCAGCTGCCTGATCTGATCGTCGCTATGAACCCTTGCGTTTCTCGCATAGGGTATCAGTTCCGATATGGGTCTCAGCTCTAATTTTGTAGTTGTCTGCATATTCACTCCTCTCTAATCCCCGAATAAATCACCATCAGGGTCAATCTGTGCCGCCAGCTTCTCGGCACGTTTCTGCGCCAGGCGCACACGACCGGATGGGGTCAAACCCAGTTTGTCAGCATATTGCAGGATATTGCTTTCCATCCGCTGGAGCTTGCTGTTGATGCTGTCCAGCTTCCCCAGCAGGATTTCCAGTACATCAGCGTCATCAGTGACTTTTGCGAGTTTCCGCCGGGTGGATTGCATATCCTTGGATAATGTCTCATACCGAGACAACATGGAGCAGTAGATGCCCAGTGTATCGCTGTCCAAATCGTCCAGGATGGCATAGCCGTCCATGCGAGAGATAATATTCTTCCAATATTTTCCGGCCTTCGCGTCGCCTGTCATGAGCGCCGGCGGGACCAAGCGGACTTCCTCCCGCTCCGGCAAGATTTCGCTCTCTGCCTGTGTCCGGGCGGCACGCTCAACATCGGTCAGATTCTTATTCATGGCAGCCAGTGTCTTGGGAGACCTTGACATGCGCTCACCTCATTTTCCCGTTTGGGGAAATTTTCTCACATCCGAGAGGCTACAGGGTATCCAGTCACCTCTCGCAAAACTTTTTGACCCCGGGGGGTGGGGTCTGCATCCCTGCGGGATGCCCTGCGCACGCAGCCGCACACATGGCCGTACCAGCGCACATGCGCCGGTGTGCGGACGTAGATTCGCCGCAGTACGCTCACCCGTTTTTCCGTCGTTTTTCGGCCTGTTCCAGCGCCGTTTTGCGATCATGGCATCGCTTACACAGGCTCTGGTGATTGCCGGGATCGACAAACAGCAACCAGTCACCCCGATGGGGCTTGACGTGATCCACCACCATGGCCCAAGTGCGGATGCCCTGCCGCGCACATTCCCGGCAGAACGGTTCCCGCAAAAGCTGGGCGGGCCGTAGATCCTGCGTCCACACCGGCAGATTGTACCAGCCGTGGTACGCTGCGCTCTCCCGACGCTGATGCTTTGGCTTGTGCGCCTGACACCACCCCTCCCGGGTCAGTTCCGGGCAACCTGGATGCTTGCACGGGCGTAATGGCTTTTGCGCCATGGGCTATCACCTCCATGTGGGCAAAAAGAAAATGCCCGAGCGACACGTCTGCATCTTGCAGATCATGTGGCTCAGGCTCATTGGCTCAGGCTCAAGTCGATATTCAGGTACTGCTCTCGCTTGCAGTGGCGGCAATAGGCATAGCCTTTCACTTTGCCGTCAGGCGGAAGCCGTAGCAGCTTCATGGCGGAGCAACTCGGGCATAACACCCATCCGTCCTTTGTGACCAGTTTATCAGATTTTGGGGTCGATTGCAATGCAAATCACCAACTTTCTTTAATTTGTCCGACTTATTCAACTATGTTTCAAGATTGATTTCAGATTTAATATAGGTCTATTTTTCTGCCTCAATATACCATGCGTAATTGTAGGCACCAAAGCTGTTTTCCGTTTGGGATTTTCCGCTGACCCGGACGCCCGGCGGAATGTTGATCGCGCCGGTGTCGCTGCGGAATATCTCCGGCTCCGGCAGCTGCGCTGTGATGGACATGGACGGTACCCAAGTGTGCGCCCCCACCGGAAGACGCACACCGTCGTTTGCCTCTTTGCACCAATACTTGGCCGTGCGGCGGTATGTATCCATATCATGCAGGATCAGCGGCTCATCGTCCACAGTACCGTAAGTCCATAATCGGCGGATGTCCGCCTTGTCGAAGTCTGAGTCCCGCGCCGCAAAGTGGATATGGTAGCGGTGATCACCGTGCTGGCCCTCAATGAGATAGATATAGTCAAAGCCCTGTCCACGCTTACGCTGCAACTTGCGGAGGTACGCCCGCCAGAGTTTCCGGCAGTCAGCAAACCGTGCGGGCTCATCCGCAAACGTCAGCGTATATATCCGCCCCTCATTGCCAAACAGCGCCAGCCGGAGTTCCAGACGGTCAACATTGGATCGGCACACGGAGCTGTCACGATTTGGGTATAAGATCATGTTTTTCTCGCGACGCTCATACGGCGTATCATACTTGGACAACCGAGGTCGGATCGCGCGGCACTCCTTAACCAGCGGTCCCGCCCGCTGCCGTACACAGTACCAGGGCTGGTCTGTCATGTTGTCCCCCCTTCGGTGTCCAAATTGGGCACACGGGTGTTCCATGCGTCGATAGCCTCCTGCTCGCTGTAATATAAGCCGCTGCGTGCCCAGCAGGCAGTACATTTGACATCGTATGTACTGCCCACATGATGGCGCACCTCCGCAGAGTTCCCGCAAAACGGACAGACTTTAATATTTTGTTCCATCGGCGCTATCTCCTCCAACCTTTACTTTGTTCCATGGGCAAATTGCTATGAGCAATATCAATGTACCCAACCAATGTCAAAAATCTTGGAACACAAACTCCAACACATCAATCATTCGCTGGTCCCCCTTTCCCGTCCATCATCGCCCCGCAGTTGGGGCAGTAGTGGTCTCTCGCTACATCCGTCCGGCGCACTGTATGACAACGGCTGCATTTGTGTTGCCTGCCGTCAACGTTTATCCACCGCCCATGCACCACCGGCGCGGCATCGACGGTGGGTGCCTTGTTAATAAGACTTATGGCACTATTCCAGCCGTCTGCGTACCCTGGTTTGTCAAATAGCTCCGGCTTTGCAGGTCCAAGACCAAGCTCCGCCCGGTCAATCAGTTCCATCACTCACACCCCCTCTGTATACAACCACCATTGACGGGAACGGTGCAGCATCATACCGTCTCCCAGCCTCATCTTCAAACCGCAGTCTCCCGCGCACAAACCGAATTTCCGCCTTACCGTATATGTAATCGTGGAAATACGACGTATCCGTCCTGGCGGGAATCAGCAGCACAACCGTTGCGCACTTTTGCGATTCCTCGTATGCCTTCTGCATCCGCTCCAAGCACTCACTATGTACCACCACTCCGGATACCACCGGCTCATGGCATACTGCACACTTTTTCATTCCGATACCTCTTCCTATTTCGTCAACAGCGACCGCAGTACACTGTTTTCTTTTTCCAGTTCATCTACTCGCTTCTTTAGCCTGACCTTCTCTCCGCTCTTGCTTAAATAATCATCTATTTTGACCGCGATCGCAGAAGATCCATCAGCATCCAGAGAATACAACCATAAGCCGCTATCAATCGGGTCTATCCCGATTTTTTCGGCAATCAGGTCAATAACTTTTCTTGCCTCGGTATACCGCCGTTCAAATATGACAATAGTTTTATCCTTCATTCGGCACAAGGTTTCAAGGCCTTCCCGGGAACACGCTCCATACCTTTCAGCATCTGTCTCGCCACCTTCTGCCGGCAGCACCACCAGCCGCCCGTCTTTCTCGGCCTTAACAAGTTCCTGTAGGTGATCTACACCGGCCTGCTTACATAACCCTGCAATCTCTACAGCCTGTTCCCAACGCTGTACAAAATCTTTGATTTCCTCTGGTGTCAGCCCCGTGTCCTCGTAGGCGGCAAGGCGGTCTATCGCGACGCGATATCTCCGCATCAAATCTTCCCTTGCCGCCGCCTCGGTAGGGTATGTATCATCCATTTTCAACGCCGCACCTTTCAGCGTTTTTGTTGTCAGTCGTCTCATCGTTAACCCCCTAAAACAGTCTGTAATTCAGCAGCGGGTCATCCAATTGCGCCCATGTAAAATGCTCATCCGGCATAATCAGACTGGCATCTTCCGCCGCAAACCGCCGCTCATAGTCATGCACCGTATGTCCGTCCGGCTTAAACGTCACCGGGCTGTCCGCATCCCACTTGAGCATCAGCTCCCAATACTCCGGGTAGTTCCGCCGCAAAAGCCGGAGCTGGTCAACACTCTGATTGTGACAAAACCAGCAGCCGCCTCGGGCCGCCGTTGTGTAGATCGGAGACAACAGCCCGTTGCCCTCGCACCACTGGCGACAATCGGCTTCCGTCCAACCCAGCGCCACCAGCGGCATTTTGATATTTGCCTTGTCCTCGTGCCTTGCAATACGCTCCGGCTCATCGGCGGCGATGCCGATATATTGCACATCATCCCGCCTCGTGCATTTTGCCAGTGCCGGAAGTTTGAGTTGCTGCAAGCACCACTGTCCACGCACCATTGGCCAGCCATAAATGCAGCCTGCAAATTTTGTTTTTTGCCCAGTCCGTCCGCGGGTCAGGTAAAACCCCTGCTCAAACGTGTACGGCCCGCACACATGCTCTACGGTGATGCCCCACCGCGCCTTGATAATCTCATCCGCCCGGGCCTTAAACTCCACCATCGGCGGCAAGTCTGCGGGTATCGTGTCTGTCGCCCATACCTCCGCATGGACGATTCGGTCCAGTGGCCAGCCCAATCGCTCAATGGCTCCCAGACAAGCAAGGCTGTCCTTGCCGTAAGACAAGCTCAGTATGTGTTCCATGTCTTATCTTCCAAATCTCGCCCGTGTCACGGCCATCGGGAATTCCTCGATTTCACTGGCCCACAGGCAGCTCCCCGGTCCGTTCAGCCGCTCCCACAACAGCGGAAACCCGCCGATGCCGTCAAACAGGCTTGCCATCGTCGCAGGCCGCTCATAACAAGCGCATAGCCGCTTGAGCACCCACGCCCAGGGCGGCAGTGCAATGGAGTTTCCCAGCGCCTTATACCGTGCGCTGTCGCTGCTCTCCTTGTGCCGCTTGCCCTTGCTGTCCAGCCACGGCCCGATATCCGTCCACCCATCCGGGTAGCCTTGCAGCCGCTCACATTCCAGCGGTGTAAGACGGCGGACACGCCCGCCTGTCACCGGATACGTTGCGGTGTCCTCCCGCTGCGGGTCAGTCCCGCTCCCACGTAAAGCGTGTGCCACAATCGGCTGCTCATGGTCGCAGTTGACCGTCGGCGATACGCCCCGCGTGATCTCCGCCCCGGCCTGCTCAGTCGCCATGACAATAGCCGTGTAATCCGTCACCCGGCTCTGGTGGTCCCCGGTCAGTGTGCAAACGGTTTTTCCGTCGCCGTTTCCTCGGGTATCAAACACTGCCGCTTGCTGTTCCGCAGACAGTGTTGGCGCAATCTCCGGCTGAAATCCGATGCTTCCTGCTTTTGCCCCCGCTTTATGTTTCAGCCCGGCGCAAAATATCACCTGGTTGTTATGACAGCCGATCGTCCCGGATTTCTCTACCTGCAACAGCGGTCCTTTTCCGCCGCCTTCACAGCCCCCCCGCATTCGGAGTGCGACTGCCTCACCAGCGCCGCTTCCAGCTCCGGCGGCAGCTTCTTCCCCCGGCGCTCCGCCCTCCGCAGTATCCCCGCACACGCCTTTGCGGACAAACAGTATTTCGGGTGCGGCGTGTCCTCCAAAATCTGCGACAAGCGCGATCCTACGGCGACGCTGGGGGACTCCCCAAAACTGTGCGTCGAGTACTCGGTAGGCAACGGACCATCCGTCTCCATACCAGGCGTCTGCCAGCGGCCATTTTCGAGGCAGTGGAATGTCGGGAGCGTCCGGTGCCGCGATTCTGATTGTTTCTTGGAGCACCGCCCGGAAGTCTTCCCCTTTGTTGGAGCTGAACGCTCCGGGCACGTTTTCCCAGACCATAAACCGAGGTCTGACCAACTGACCTGTCCGTCCAGTTCTTGCATCCGCCTCTCTCATCTCCTTGATGATCCTGATTTGTTCCAAAAACAAGGCGCTTCGGCTGTCTTCCAGTCCCAAGCCCTTCCCGGCAACGGAAAGCCCCTGACACGGGCTTCCCCCGATCACCACATCCACCACCGGTGCGTCATACCCGGAGATCCGGGTGATATCTCCCAAGTGCTGCATATCCCCCCTATTTATCCGGCCAGCGCGTCAGGCTCCGGGCGGCGCGCTTACAGGTACATTGTGAGCCGGCAAGACGGTGGATCACCTCCGCCGCCTTGTGACACAGTGTCACCAGTTCCGGCGTGCCGGTGACATTCCGAAGCTGGAAAATCAAACGCTCATACTCCGGCATCGGGATCACCCAGCTCTGCACCGACAGCGCCCCGCTGCTCATCCGTGCGACACAGCAGGTAGTCAACGCTGACGCCTAACAAATCAGCCACGCCGATAATTTTTTCAATATCGGAGATTGATCCGCTATACCCAAACGGTAAAATTGACATTTCGGTGATTTTTTCGCGGCCTGTCTCATAGTCAGCGTGGCGGCGGACCACCGTATTTGTCACATAGATGCCCTGCGCTTGCAGACAGTCCTCAATGGATTTTCCAGACGCCTCTCGGGCCTGGGCAAAGCGCTGCCAGATCGCCGTGATTTTTGCGATCCTCGGTGCCGCTTTTGTCTGAGCGTCCAGTCGCTCTTGTTTTTTGATATCCTTCCGCTGCTGTTTCTCGGCCTTGATTTCCGCCGCCAGCTCCGGACAAACATCTTTGCAGGACAAGCGGTTAAAACAAGTGGCGCAGCACTGCGTACAGTGATCGTGGTTGCAATTATCAAAATTATGGGTCAGACGCTCGACCTGATAGGTGCAATCACCGCCGCACTTGGCGCATTTTTGCCCCCGAATTTGATTGATATTGTCTTGCGCCTGTTCCACATAATATTCCGCCCAGTGCTGCGGATTTGGTTTGTAGGTAATGATATCCTGCTGCATTTCCGGCGGCATTTTGGCCAGAGCATACGCCACGCTCTCATTAATCGTCCCATCCTCGTACAAGGGCATGATCTTTGGGATCAGCTTTTCCCGTATCACTTTCAGCCGGGCCAGCTTGGACTTGCTGATTTTGCACGCCTCGGCTACATGATCACGCATCCGCCCCGGGAACTCCAAGCCGGCCTCTTTGAGCCGGTACAGCAGCATTTCCGTGCGTTCTGCCTGCTTGGACAGATCCGCAGAGGTCATGCGGCGGGTGTCACTGTTTGCGTAGATCAACGCAAGCTCGGACATCAAGGATTTCAATTCCGCGCCTTTGTCCGTCGCGTCTGGATCAGCAATCCGCTCCACAGATGCATCAGCTGTATCAAGTAAAGCAAAGATTTGCTCATCCGTTATCGGCTCCGAGCGGATACACGGCACCTGCCGGAATTTTTCCAGGCCCTCGTGTACCAGCAACCGCAAGGCCGCATGGCGCCGGTGGCCGGAGATGATGATGACATGGCTGTCCGCACCGTCCCGTACCCGCAGGGGCTGTTGCAGACCCACCAGTTGGATATTGGCCGCCAAATCCTCAATGCCGGGCAGCTCGTAAAAATTACGATCGTCAGCGTCGATCAGGTCGATGTCGATGTATTCGATCTGCTCTCGGTCGGTCGTTGCACCGGTGTCCAAATTGGACACACTGCCCAGCACCGCTGCCAGGTCAAAGCCTTTTTTATCAGCCATTGTCATGCCCTCCCTCAAGATAGCCCCGGACAAACCGGCGGTAATCTACTCCCGCCGCGCTGCGGGGGCTGAACGCTACCAACGGCTCCTGCTCATAGGTCATATCATCCACCTTGTCCGTGCGCCGGATATGGGGATACACCGTAAAGCCGGCCTTTTGCAAATCCTGCTCTGCACACTGTGTCTTGTCAGACTTATACCACATGGTCGGCAGCAAGCCGGCCAACGTAAGTCCGGGATTGATTTGCCGCATATTGGCAATCTGATGCATCAGGTTAGCCATACCACGGATGGAAAACGCATCCAGTTTGATGGGGATGATGACCTCATCCGCGGCCAGCAGAGCCGCGGCGCTGGCCGCGTTAAAGGCCGGCGGGCAGTCGATGATGCAGTAGTCATACGCATATTCGGTTGCCGGATCGTCTGTAATCATCTTAATGGCGTTTACCTGCACACTCTGCATTTCCACTTTTGTCAGGTCAAGATCCATCAGAGTGTCGGAACCGGGTAAAATATCAATCCCCGGATAGTTGGATGCATACACTCCTACCGGGCTGTCACTGTGCCGCAAAATGTCTGCCAGCGTAAACAGATTATCTGCCGCCCCGAAAAATTCCGAGGTATTGCACTGGCTGTCCGCGTCAATGACCAACACGCGCTTTTTGTAGTCCTTGGCCAAAATCGATGCCATGTTGATGACGGTGGTGGTCTTTGCCACGCCGCCCTTGAGATTGCATATCGCGATGGTTTTCATCGTTTTAAATCCCCCTGATAAAACATTTTGAAACACTCATGCTGCACCGTATTGCCGGACCGATAGGCCACGCAAAAATATCGGTGCGCCGCATTGATGTACACAATGGTACCGATCACATATTGCTTCGGTGGCCTGTGTTCCGGCACAAAGCGGAAACGGTCACCAAGACAGACTTGCCGCATCGCGCACCCCTCCTGTCCAGTTTGCTCTCTGCCCAAATCAACGCCTGGGCAGTCTCCAGATGCGAGCGCACCATCACCGGCTCATTGCTCATCAACGCCAAGGACAAATGGCGGTTGATCTCACCACGCAAAAGCTGCACTACTCGTTTTCTGGTCATGTTACCTCCTCATTTCGCCGCGGCGCCGCGTTGTGACGGCTTGGAGTTCGTCCTGCAAATACTCTGGCGCCGGCGGCGCGCTGTCTTCCGTTTCCTGGGTATCGCCGCAGGATTCGGAAAAGGTCTGTGTCGTGCCGTCGAAATCCAGATAGATCAACCCAATCACACCCTCTTTGTTCTTTGGAAATTTCAGAACGCGTCGTGAATACGGATCGTCATTGTCCTCTTTGTACAGCAGCATGATGGTGTCCGCGTCCTGCTCAATCTGGCCGGATTCCCGCAGGCTGGACATGGTCGGCGCGCCGTTCTGCCCCTCCCGGTTCAGCTGTGACAAAGCCACCACCGTGATGCCGTTGGACTGCGACAACTCGTGCAGCCCAATGCTGATACTGGTCACGATCGCCGTGCGGTCGTACACTTTCGGGACCTTGAGCAATTGCAGATAATCCACGTAAATGATCTCGTAACGGTGCGCCAAAGCGTCGGCCCGGAGGTCGTCTACTGTCATGCCGCTGGCCTGGATAAACTCAATCTGCCGCTTGCAGATCTCGCCGGAGCATCCGGCGATCCGGTGCCAATCCGCATCGGTCAACGTGCTGCGCTTGATGACACCCATATCGATGCCCGCCAGCGTAGAGATCGAGCGGTCCCCCAGCTTTTTGTCGTTGGTTTCCAGGCTGTAAAATCCGACCCGGTGCTTTTGGGCCTGATGCCAGGCAAATTGCAGCGCCAAGGCAGTTTTACCGGCGCTGGCCGCGCCGCCGATCACGGTAAAATCCCCCAATTCCGTATACAGCTTGTCATCCATTTTCGGGAACGACCAACTCAGGTATTCCGGGTGTTTTCCCGCGCTGTGGCGATCGTAAAAGTCCGACAGCATCGCTTCCGCGCTTTTACGGGTCACCCCCGGCCGGGAAGAAAACACGCCGTTTGCTTCCGCGATCAGTGCCAGTGCCGCTTCCATCGTCGGCACCTCGAACAGCTTGGAGCCAATAGCGTGGAGTTGGGCCAGCCTGGACTGCTCCCGCAGGATCTCCACATAGGCCCAAATGTTCGCCGCCGTGGGCGTTTGCATCATAAGTTGCCGGATCGTTTCTCCCATGTCCGGAAAGCCGGACAACCGCTCCCGTACCAGCACAGGGTCAATCGTTTTTCCCTCCAGAAAAAGCCCGGTGATTGCCTGATAGATCAGTCGGCAGTCGTTGTTCTCGAAATCTTCCGGCCGGATCTTGGTCATGACCTCGCCCGTCAGTTCCGGGGAAATCAGCAGAGACCCCAACACCGCGCTTTGGGCGTTTATGTACTCCGTGTTTACCATTCCGGCATGACCTCCCTGCGCGGCTGCGGTTTTCCTTTTGGCTTCTCAACGCTGATTTCGTCCTCCCATCGACGGTCTCTCAGCCAGCGGCAGGCATAAGGAATGCCGATATCATTCTGCCAGTCCTTCGTGGCCTTTTGACGCTTGAGCGCTCTTGCCATGGTCTCGATCAAATCGTCCGACGGCTTGAGCCTGTCCCACTGCCGGACAGCCCCCGCACGGTCTTCGCCGCGGGGATAGTATTTCCAGAACGCTTCAAAGCGCTCCGGCTTCCATTTCGGCACAGACTTGGTCCGTTTCTTTGGCTTGTCCTCCACAAGCGCCTGATCCCCCGTGGGGGGATTATAGGGGGGATAATTATCTACATGGTCTATACATGGTAATGGTTCGCCCGTTTGGGCAGATGCATTTGCCTGATCGGGCATTTGCATTTGCCCATTTGGGCAAATGCATTTCCCGGAATCGGGAATTGCCTCACCATACAGCGCCAGCAGTTCATCGCTGGGGGTATACCAAGCTGTACGATCCCGGCGATCCTCGTTATAGTCGCCGTCCAGTAAAGCGCCCTTGTCCCGGCAGCGGTCAATGATACGGCGGATCTGCTTTGCGCTCCACCACGGGAACACAGCTTCGTAGGCCGCCACGCTGTTGTAGGTCCACCAGCGGCCGTCATGGTAGTTGCGTCCGTCTGCCCGATTGGCGCGGTACCAGAACATGATGGAATCCAGAAAAATCGCCTCTTCCAGCCCGTAGCGTGCAGCCACATGGCCCACGCCGTGGATGTGTGTCAATGGGGTCATTTCATCACCTCAGCACATCCAGCGGGCAAGCATGACCAGTGACACAACGTATTTTTTCCCCATCTTTTTTGTCGGGAAATCCGGGTCATTGATCAGCACACGCCGGTCCAGCGGAAGGATGGATTCAAGCTCATCCAACGTAATCGCTTCGCGCTCCGGGAAGCGCTCTTTCAGCGCGGCATATTGATCTCGGAACCCTTCTTTTTCGCGCGGCATTATGTCTCCTCCTCGTATAAATCATCGATTTTGCACCCAAGTGCCCGGGCCAGGTGCGGCAGGTCCCGGGCATGGGGCAAGTATGTCTCGCACTCCCACGCTTGGGTGACCTGAGAGTGCACACCCATGGCCGCCGCCAACTGTCGCACAGTCAGTCCGGCCCACTTCCGCAGCTTACTGATTTTCATAACGTTTTGCATATATTTTCACCTCGTTTTGGGTATAGGACCCCCTTACCCCCACCCCGCGAATGCGGTAGGATGGGTGGGGGTGGGGCTGTTTTCTCCGCCCTTTGCGGAGCGCCAACCTGGGTGTTAATGTCATAGAGATATGAAGGATTGGAGAAAAGAAGAAAGAAAATACAGGAGAAAGGTTGACGCCCGGCAAAAGGCGGAGTGTATTCGGCTGTGCTTGTTTCTTGCTCCCTGCCGCTCCGTGTGGTAGAATGTGGAAATAGAAGGGAGCGATATTATGCCAAATTCTTATAATACGCTTGAAGATTATCATCAATATTGCTATTTCTGGGCAACACTTGAACAGTTTCTGGAACAACGGTTTAACCCTAATCCTTGGATTTTTGAATCAGCTTATCAGCCCCATCCAAAAGAAAGCCGCTATGTTGTCACTTTTCGGAATTTTGACAACAGTCAGCATCTAATAGTTGACTGTGACCCCAGTCGGCAGGGCGACCCGTTTCACATACAGTGAATGTAAATGTCCCTTTGATCCATTCCAGGTTGACCACACCCCACACTTGCATGGTGTCCGCATCACACAGAGTCGTGTACTCTGCGCCATCAAACAGCATCACCACCATGTTTTTCGGCGATAGTTTTTGAAACAGCCAGCGGCGCAGGCTGTAAAACAGCATCCCCTCACCCCCTTTCGGTTGTTGATTTCTTGCGTTATGCAAGTTATTGTGCAAAAAAATAATTGGCAAACTCGTCTGGCCGAATCTTAAGCAAGTCGGCAAGTTTTTCTGCTTCATCAAGAGAAATCGGTCGCACACGGTTCAATTTTTGATTGGCAGTAGGCTGAGCAACACCCCAAATTCGCGCAACATCAGTTTGATTTAACCCCATTTTTGCCAAACGCGCTTTCACCAGTGGGCTATTTATCATACCCTCACCCCTTTCAAATCTTGCATTATGCAATTCTAAAATAACTCATATATTGCCGCTTGTCAATAGCAAGATGCAATTTTTTTAAATTTCCTATTGCAACGTGCAAGTTTATGTGCTATTCTTATGCTTAAGAGAGGTGGTTAGATGGTAACACCACAAGAAATTGGCTTAAGAATCGAGACCCGCCGGAAAGAATTGTCCTTAACTCTGAGTGAAATCGCAAATTCCATCGGCGTTGCAGAATCAACCGTACAACGGTATGAAAAAGGCAGGATAGAAAACATCAAACTGCCCGTAATTGAAGCCATAGCAAATGTACTTAATGTAAACCCTGCATGGATCGTCTGCAAAACCGATGATCCAACGCCAATTAAAGCAAGCATTAAAATCCCCGTTCTTGGTTCCATTCCCGCAGGCATCCCAATGGAGGCCATCGAGGATATCATAGATTGGGAAGAGATTCCCGAATCGATGTGCAACGGCGAAAAAGAATACTTCGGCTTGCGGGTCAAGGGCGATTCCATGTACCCGGAATATCTCGACGGCGATACCGTGATTGTACGGAAAACGCCCTGCTGTGATTCCGGGGACGTGTGCGTGGTCTATGTCAATGGGTATGACGCGACGCTTAAGCGGATCAAGTTAAACGAGGATGGCAGCATCACCTTGCAGCCCCGCAACCCTGAGTATCCCCCCCGCACATACAGTCTGGCAGAAGTTGAAAGTGTCCCAGTTTCCATTGCCGGCGTGGTAGTGGAGCTGCGGCGGAAAGTAAAAAAATAACGGTGCCCAATTTGGACACCGAGAAAAGAGATGCACTATGTCTGGTATCAGAATCAAATTTGACGAAACAACTGGCGAATTTTTCGCTGAACCGATTCCTCGTCGGGTGCGTGACCATAAAGGAAAAAGCATTTTAGAATTCCCAGAATCATACACCGTCATTGATATTGAAACCACCGGGTTAGATCCTATGTTTGATAGCATCATCGAATTGGGTGCAATCAAATTTGAAAACGGCAACCAGATATCTCAATTTCAATCACTGGTAAATCCCGGATATGAAATAGACGATTTTATAATTGAACTTACAGGAATTACCAATGATATGCTCTCTGAAGCACCGACAATTCAAGAAGCACTTCCTAACTTTCTATCCTTCGTTGGAAATTCTATTCTTGTTGGACATAATGTTAATTTCGATATAAATTTTATTTATGATAACGCTGAATATTTGGCCCTACCGATATTCAAAAACGATTTTGTAGATACAATGCGAATCAGCCGCAGATTGTATAAAGATCTTGAAAATCACAAGTTGTCTACACTCTCCAATTTTTTGCGCGTCGAAGTGGAAGATGCTCATCGGGCAATGTCTGATTGCATTCGAACACAGTTATGTTTCGAAAAAATGCGGAAATATGCGGACGAAATCGGCGGTATCCCAAAAACCGCAGGTGAAGTCTTCAATCACTTATCAAAAACTATAATGCCAGAAACCACAGATTTTGACATAGATAGCCCTATCTACGGTATGGCGTTTGCTTTCACAGGAAAACTGGAACGTATGACCCGGAAAGAAGCTATGCAGGCCGTAGCTAATGCTGGAGGAATATGTTGCGATGGTGTTGTTGCCGAAACAAATTATCTTGTTATCGGTAATTTTGACTATTGTAAATCCATTAAAGGCAGCAAAAGTGCAAAGCAAAAGAAAGCAGAAAAAATGCAGCGTGCCGGCTCTGATATTGCTACCATCTCGGAAGATGTGTTTTATGATATGTTGGAGCAAAAATAATCGGTATCCAATTTGGACACCGCAGCAATGGAGGTATTACAATGGAATACACCGTAAAACTAATATGGGACGATGAAGCCGCCGTGTGGATCGCTACCAGCGATGATATTCCCGGCCTTGTGCTGGAATCCGGCTCTTTTGACGCCCTGCTGGAGCGCGTCCGCTACACCGCAGCGGATCTGATCCAGCTGAACAAACCTACAAAGCCCCCTGTCTCTCTACGGTTCCAGGCCACGCGGCAAGAAAGGCTGGCTCCGTAATGGCCGAGTACGAAAAGAAAGTACGGGATGTCCTGTCCGCGCACGGCTGCACGTTTGTACGCCATGGGAAAGGCGATCATGACATCTGGTACAGTCCTATCAGCAACCAATATTTTACAGTTGACGGAAAAATCAAATCCCGGCACACCGCAAATGGCATTATGAGGCAGAGCGGTATCAATCATCATTTTTGAAAATAAAAAGACCGTCCCGGTATCCTACCCCCGGAACGGTCATGCACAAGATTCCATACCCAAAAACAAGGCATCTTTGCGCCCATTTATTATACATGACGGGCGCCGATTTGTAAAGGAGGAAATCGATGCCCAAAATCCCAAAATACTACGTCCGCCCGGACGGACTGCACGAATCGATCATCATGGTTCCCACCGCAGACGGCGGCAAGAAGCGCAAGGCGTTCCGGGGAAAAACTGACCTGGAAGTTTGGAACAAGATCAAATCTTATGACAGCGCAAAAGAGCCGCATCCAACCGGCGTGCGGTTTGAACAGGTGGCGGAACGCTGGTGGGAGCAGGCAGAGCCTACGCTGACCTACAACACTGCACGAGGGTATTCTGCCGCGTACAACCGCGCAAAAGACCATTTTTGCGGGGAACTCGTGTCAGAGATTACCACCCATGACATCAACGATTTTATACTGGACTTTGCACGGACAAGGGCCAAAAAGACCGTCATCACACAGTTGCAGATTGTCCGTCAGATATTCGATCGGGCACAGACGGAGGGCCTTATTGTGTACAACCCGGCATCAGTCTGCAAGATACCCAAGCACCTGCCGCAAAAGCAACGGGAGTTGCCATCCAAGGATGAGATATCATTGATCAAGCAATCCAAGAATCTGCCCTTTGGACTGTTTGCGTACCTTGTCTACTATACCGGCTGCCGGCGGGGCGAAGCCCTGGCGCTGACTGGTGGCGATATTGACCGGAAAAATAACGTCGTACATATCACCAAATCGATGTATACGGAAAACGGCCATGCCCGGATCAAAACGCCAAAGACGGAAAAGGGCAAACGCAAGGTCCCTCTGCTGGACGCTCTGAGCTGTGCGCTGCCGGACAGATTGCCTAAAGGATATCTTTTCTCGGCTGATGGCGGGAAAACACCTCTATCAACTGGACAGTTTGAAAAACGCTACAAAAAATACCAAATTGCATCCGGCGTGACAGTAACACCGCACCAAATCCGGCACGGATACGCAACGGCGCTATTTGAGGCCGGTATTGATCCAAAGACTGCGCAAACGCTGCTTGGTCATGCGCAGCTCTCCACCACAATGGATATATACACCCATGTGCGAGACGACGTGCTCCAAAAGGCAGCCGAAAAAATGAGCGTTAATTTTTGAAAACAGCCCGCTGGATTTCCAGCGGGCTGTCACTGTGTCGGGTGCTGTGTTGATGGTAATGTATATAACTGCTCGCAACTGCTCGTAACTGCATAGTAAAAACGGCCGGAATCATTGATATAGCTGGGACATCAGCAATTTCAACGCTTCCGGCCGTGGTGCGGGAGATGGGACTTGAACCCACACGCCAATAAATGTGACACAGGCACCTCAAGCCTGCCTGTCTGCCGATTCCAGCACTCCCGCAAATGCACGTTACATTATACGCAGGATTTGCCGGTTTGTCAATCCTTAATTTCTCAGACTGTGCAGCGGTGCCGGGATACGTCCGCCCCGGGCAATGAACGCCGCGCTGCTTTCCTGATGGACCGGCATCACAGGCGCACTGCCCAGCAGGCCGCCGAATTCCACCATATCGCCCACATCCTTTCCCGGTGCCGGAATAAGCCGAACTGCAGTAGTCTTATTATTCACCATGCCGATCGCCGCTTCATCCGCAATGATGGCGGACAGGGTCTCCGCCGTGGTATACCCCGGTACGGCAATCATATCCAAGCCCACAGAACACACGCATGTCATGGCCTCTAACTTGTCCAGCGTCAGCACACCGGACTGCGCCGCGGCGATCATCCCCTCGTCTTCGGACACCGGGATAAACGCGCCGGACAGCCCGCCTACATGGCTGGATGCCATGACACCGCCTTTTTTCACCGCATCGTTCAGTAGGGCTAACGCCGCTGTGGTGCCATGGGTACCGCAGGTTTCCAGGCCCATTTCTTCCAAAATACGGGCCACGCTGTCTCCCACCGCCGGGGTAGGCGCCAGACTGAGATCCACGATGCCAAACGGCACGTCCAGCCGCCGGGAGGCCTCCTGGGCAACCAATTGTCCCATACGCGTTACCTTAAACGCCGTTTTTTTGATAGTATCCGCTACCACGTCAAATGGCTCACCCTTTACCGTTTGCAGTGCGTGATACACTACTCCCGGACCGGATACGCCCACGTTGATAACACACTCCGGCTCGCTCACTCCATGGAATGCGCCGGCCATAAAGGGGTTATCCTCCACGGCGTTGGCAAACACCACCAGCTTGGCGCAGCCGAAGCCACCGCGGTCTTTTGTCAGCTCCGCCGCTTCTTTGATGATCTGCCCCATGCGGCGCACCGCGTTCATATTAATACCCGCCCGGGTGCTGCCTACGTTCACGCTGGCGCACACCAGGTCCGTTTCCGCCAGCGCCTGGGGAATGGAATCGATCAGCACACCGTCGCCGTGGGTACAGCCCTTTTGCACCAACGCAGAAAAGCCGCCCACAAAATTTACTCCGCAGTTCTTTGCGGCTTTGTCCAGTGCCTTGGCAATGGGTACGAACGTATCGGTTTTGCATGAATCGCCCACAATGGCCACAGGCGTTACGGAAATGCGTTTGTTTACGATGGGGATGCCGTATTCCCGTTCGATTGCCTCGCCGGTTTTGACTAAGTTTTCCGCCCTGCGGGTCACCTTTTCATAAATCTTATCCGCCGTGACCTGCACATCCTCGCTCCCGCAGTCCCGAATGGAAATCCCCATGGTGATGGTCCGCACATCCAGATGCTGCTGGTCAATCATGTCCAGCGTCTGCAATAATTCATTTTGTGTCAGCATATCGCACCTCTTAAATTTTGTGCATGGCGTTGAACAGGTCTTCCCGGTTGATGCGGATTTTCATCCCCATCTCCTCACCCTTTTTGGACAAATGCTCCACCAGCACATCATAACCGATGCTGGAAGTTTTTGTATCCACCAGCATGGACATGGTGAAAAAGTCCTGCATAACGGTCTGGTTGATATCCAGAATATTCACGCCACACTCCGCCAGCAGAGTGCAGACCTCCGCAATAATGCCGACTCTGTCTTTTCCAACGACTGTCACGATCGCGCGCATATCGCACCTCCGAAATCACATATTACCACGGAAGCATACCACATTTTCACCCGAACCGCAACCGATTTCCGCGTTTTTGCATACAATGAAGCAGCGGGAGGTGGCAAATATGGACGGATGCAGTCTTTCTATGGGGGCAAGCGCATTGGCCTGCGCCATCGCCGGGCAGCTCACGATCAATGAAATCAACACGCTGGCGGCTTTTTTGCAGGTGTTGGGAGACGCACTGTCCCTCATTGCCGCACGACAGGAACAATGTGAAAATTCAAGATAGCCGCGCATAATCATTGGTCCGGCGCACAAAATATTCCATACAATCTTTGTATGGAGGTACGCGTATGAATCAGCGCATATTTCATTCGGTCACTGCTATTACACTTTCGGCAGTGCTTTGCTTGTCTCTCGTGTTTGTCCCCGCGGTCGCCGGAGATAACGCGCCCGTAGCAGAGAATCTGGAGATCAGCACCTACCGCGGCGTAAGCGTGGATGGCCGGCTGTCCGCCGTAGACCCGGACGGCGACGTGCTCAGCTTCAACGTCACCACACCGCCCACCAAGGGTATCGTGGAACTGGGCGACAACGGCAGCTTTGTCTATACCCCCCATGAGGGCAAGCGGGGCAAGGATTACTTCGGCTACACCGCCACGGACGCCGATGGCAACTGTTCCCAGGAAGCCACCGTCATCATCAAGATTTCCAAAGCCAAGACCGATGTCACCTACAGCGATATGGAAGGGCTCGGCACCTACTATGACGCGCTAGTGCTTACGGAAAAGGGCATTTTCACCGGGCAGAAGATCGGTGAAAGCTATGTATTCGCCCCTGACACCGTGGTCACCCGGGGAGAATTTCTTACTATGTGCATGGAACTCACCGACAGCAAGATTCTTTCCGGCGTGAGCAGCACCGGCTTTGCCGATGACGACACCATTCCCACCTGGCAAAAACCCTATGTGGCCACAGCTCTGATGAACGGCACTATTATTGGATACAGCGGCAACGGCGCAGCGACCTTCTCCGGGGAAAGCCCCATCACCTGCGCGGAATCCGCAGTGATGCTCAGCAGCATTTTGAGCGTGACCAACGTCGCTTCGCTCAACACGGACCCGGGTACGCCCGTCTGGGCCGGACAGGCTGTCGCCAACCTGAACGCCTGCCGCGTTCTGCCGGACGGCTTTGTGTCCAACGCCTCGCTCACCCGGGCGCAGGCCGCGCAAATGCTGGTGTCTGCGCTGAACATTCTGGAAAACAGAGTATAAAAGAAGACCCCACACGGGGTCTTCTTTTATTGTTTCAGTTTCTTCAATATCTCTTCCGAGGAATCCGCCGCGATGGTTTTATAGTCTGTATAAACCACCATCCCCGGCATAGCGCCATGGGGCTTTTTCACAAACTTCGCCAGCGCGTAATCCACCGGCACCTTCCCGCCGTTCCGGGCCTGAGAGTAGTATGCCGCCAGACAGGCCGCCTCGTATATCGTCTCGTCATCCGGCGTCTCGTCCTGACAGCGCACAATGACATGGCTGCCGTGAATCTTCTGGGTATGCAGCCACAGGTCCGACCGCCGGGCAGTTTTCAAGGTCAATTCGTCATTTTGCGCATTGGACCGGCCCACCAAAATCTCATACCCAGTGGCAGATACAAAGCGCATAGGTCCCTGGGCCTTTTGCCGGTCGGGCTTTCCGCCTTTCGGCTTGCGCAGATACCCCGTATCGGTCAATTCCCGGCGAATTTCGGCCAGATCCCGCTCGCTCTCCGCCCGGTCGATCTCCGCCAGCACACTGTTGAGATAGTCCAATTCCGTCTCGCTTTTCGCGATCAGCCCGGTAAGATGCTCCTGGGCGGCCTTGGCCTTGTTGTACTCCCGGTAATACCGGGCGGCGTTCTGCTGTGGCATTTTTAATGCATCCAGCGGAATACTGACCGTAGGCGCCCCGTCCAGATAGAAATTCTCCGCTTCCAGCGCCGTGTCGCCTTTTTGCATCCGATAAATGTTCGCCATGATGATGTCGCCGTACTGCCGGAAGGTATCCCGGTCCGCGGATTTGTCCCACTCCGCCCGGCGGGTGGCCAAGGTACGCTCCGTGCGGTCCCGGACCGTCTTGATTTTCTTTTGCAGTTCCTTGGACTTCCGGCTCATGCTCTCGGCCTTGTCCCGCTGGGCGTAGAACTCGTCCAGCAAAAGCGAAAAGCCCGGCCGGGTCTGCTGCTCTATGGCCCCCGCGTACTGCTTGATGGGCTGGAAGGAAAAATCCTTCATCCCGCCGTTTTTGGTGAGCAGTACCGGCGTAAACTCCCGGTGCGTCACCGTATCCGCCAGCGCATCCATGGCATCCGGGAAGCGCGCCCGGGCCTCCGGCGGCAGCAGCGCCGCGTTGGGCGAGGCCTCTCCGAAGCAGCGGTAGCACATTTCCCGGGCAATGAGCGGCGACACGGACGCAAACGTATCCGTCAGCCATTTGTCCACCAGTACATCTCCGGCCTGCGTCCACAGTTCCCGGCGTGTTTGACTGTCCGACTTGAAAAAGTCCGGCTTCTCCTGGGCCGGCGGTAGGGCATAAAACATCCCCGGCAGAAGATTGCGGTGCACCCCGTCGTCCGCCGTGACCCGGCGCAGGCAATCGATGATCCGTCCATCCTCCCCCACCAGGATGATATTCGCCGCCCGGCCCATGAGCTCTACCACCAGCCGCTTATGGACCGCGTCGCCCATCTCGTCATGGCCGCCCAGTTCAAATATCACCAAGCGATCTCCCTCCGGCTGATAAATGCGTTCAATAAACGCCCCGGTCAGATGCTTGCGCATGAGCATACAAAACATGGGCGGCGTTTGCGGCTGCTCAAACTTCTGTTCCGTCAAATGCACCCGGGCCGTCCCCGTCCCGGCGGAAATCAGCATCCGGCAGTTCCCCGTCCGGGACCGCAGGGACAGCAGCAGCATATCCCGCTCGGGCTGCTGCACTTTGTCGATCTTCGCGCCCGTCACCTGTTCGGAAAGTTCCTGTGTCAGTGCGGACAAAAATACTGCGTCTAATGGCACGGCTCGTCCTCCATGATCTTGTCAAACAGCGCCCGGATACGGTCGTTTTCTCCCCGGAGGTACAAATAACCGAACAGTGTTTCCAGCCCCGTGGCACTGTGGTATTCCCCCACGCTGGCTTTTCCCGGCGCGGCATGGGTCTTCGTATTCCGGCCCCGCTTATAGACCGCCAGTTCCTTTTCCGTAAGCATGGGCAAAATACGCTCCATCGCCGCGGCCTGGGCCGGCGCTTTCACCAGCGCTACAGTTTTTTTGTGCAGGTCGTTCACCCGGCCCACGCCCGGTTTACATAACATCGTACGCACCAGCAATTCATAGACGCCGTCACCCACATGGGCCAGGGACAAGGTGCTGAGTTTTTCTACTTCCAGTTCTGTCATGATACATCTATCGGGGCGGCACGCCGCCCCGATTCTCCTTTTATGTTCGCTCAAAACGGCGCTTCGTCCTCTTCCGGGATAGCCGGTTCCGCCGGAATTGTCTCCAGCGGTGCCGTCCCCTGAATGGTCTGCATCTCCAGCCATTGCTCCTTGGTAATGAGGATCTGCCGGGGCTTAGAGCCTTCAAACGGCCCCACTACGCCGATTTCCTCCATCTGATCCACAATGCGGGCCGCCCGGGAGTACCCCAGTTTCAACCGCCGCTGGAGCATGGAAACTGACGCCATCTTCGCGTCCAGCACCACTTCCACCGCCTGGGGCAGCAATTCGTCAAAGTCGCTGTGGGCGTCGTTGTCGCTCCCCTTGTCCGCGCCCTTGCCGCCGGAGGTCTTCTCCTCCGCGGCCTTTTCGATCTGCGCTTGGACAGACAGGTCATAATCCGCCTCGCAGTTGGATTTCACAAATTCAATGACGCTCTCCCGCTCCTCGTCAGACACAAACGCGCCCTGGATCCGCACGGGTTTGCCCACGCCGATGGGCGCGTAAAGCATATCGCCCATGCCGATGAGCTTTTCCGCCCCCGCCTGATCCAGAATGATGCGGCTTTCCAGCGCCGACGACACCGCAAAGGCAATGCGGCTGGGGATATTGGCTTTCATCAAGCCCGTGATGACGTCCGCAGAGGGGCGCTGGGTGGCAATGACCAGATGCATCCCCGCAGCACGGCCCATCTGGGCGACACGGCAAATGCTCTCTTCCACTTCCTTGGACGCCACCATCATCAAATCCGCCAACTCGTCAATCACGATGACCACCTGGGGCATTTTCGCCTCGCCCCGCCGCTCGCAATAGCCGTTATAGCCCGCCAGGTCCCGGACGCCCGCCTCGGAAAACAGGCGGTAGCGCTTCATCATCTCCACCACGGACCATTGCAGCGCGCCGGCAGCCTTTTTCGGGTCCGTGACCACCGGGACATACAGATGCGGGATGCCGTTGTACGCCCCCAATTCCACCATTTTCGGGTCAATCATGATGAGCTTGACCTCGTCCGGGGTAGCCTTGTACAACAGGCTCAGCAGCAAACAGTTGATGCAAACGGACTTACCGGATCCGGTCGTGCCGGCAATGAGCAGGTGGGGCAGCTTGGCGATATTGCTCACGATGCTGCTGCCGCCGATGTCCTCGCCGATGGCAAAACTGACCTTCGATGCCGCCCGCTGGAAATTATCAGACCCGATGATATCCCGGAGGTACACCGTGTTCACCACCTTATTGGGCACTTCGATGCCCACAGTGGAGATCTTATCGGGGATCGGCGCGATGCGCACATTGGTCACGCCTAGGGCCAAAGCAATGTCGTCAGACAGGTTCGTGACCTTGGTGAGTTTCACGCCGGTATGCAATTCAAAATCGTAGCGGGTAACCGTCGGACCACGGGTACAGCTTTTATAAGCCGCGTCCACATTGAAGCTGGAAAGTGTCTCTTCCAGTCTCCGACGGTTGAGATCGGTCTCATTCTGCGCGTCCACCATGCTCCGCGCGCCGGAGCGCAGCAGATTCAGCGGCGGGAATACATATTCTTCCCGGGGCTCGTCCTCGCCCTGGGCGATCTCCGCCGCGATCTCCTGATAGCCCTGCCGGGTCTCTTCCTTCGTCAACTTCTTGCCCGGCTCCTCCGCCGGCGCGTCGCTGCGAAATTCCATGGACACATGGGGCACGGGCTTCGGCATCGGCGGCACCGTCAGCCTGGGCAGCGGGACCGGGACCGGTTCCGGCTCCAAGTCCGGCAGCGGCAGTATGTCGTCCTCATCTTCCATCGCCATCGGCGCTTCCGGCAGTTTGATCGCCGGTTTTTTCAACTCCAGACGCTCTTTCTGCTCGCCGCGGCCGAACTCTACAAACTGGGCCGCCTCTTCCTCCGCCTGCTCTTCTGTGAGCACCGGCTCCACAGGCGTTTCAATCTGCTGAAGGAACTGGTCCGGCTTCATGACTTTGGCGTTTACGCTGAAAAAGCCCTTTTTCTCATCCTGATACGCCACTTCCGGCGCTTTCGGCTTGGGATCGTCGCCGTAAGGGATGTCAATGGCCTGCTGCCTGCGGCGGCGCGTTGGCACCGGCTCCGGGTCGTACTCCGGCTCCGGCTGCTTTTTCCGCCGGGGCTGTCGCGGCTCGACCTCCCGGCGCTCATACGGGTGGGGCTGGCGGTTTTGCGCCATATCCAACAGCTTTCCCACGCTCAGATTCGCCCCCAGCATCGACAGTACCACAAACAGCAGTACCAAAATGGGCATAGCGCCGTAAGCGCTCACTACCGAGCGCAGCCCTACCCCCAGCAGTCCCGCAATCACGCCGCCGGACTTGAGTTCCACCCCCGTGGTATACAGCGTCTTCATGGCCATTCCCAGGCCGCCATCAAAGGTAATATTCACTTTGCACAGCGCGATCTGGCAAAAGCTGCCCACCAGCAGCGGCAGCAGCAATACGCTGGTCACCCGCAGGACCACCGGGCGGCCCCGGTGGGTCAGCAGGATAAACGCTGCCCAAAGGGTGCAAACGGGCAGCAAATAGTATCCATAACCACTCAAACCCTTGACCACATTGCAGATCAAAGTGAAAAACAAAGCGTCTACCGGGAAATAGCCGATGAAGAACAGCAAGGTCAAAATCAGGCAGACCACGCCGCCTACTTCCCGGCGGATGGGCTGCGGTGCCGGCGGCGCGGGCTGTTTCCGCCCGGACCGGGAAGATGCGGAAGATTTCTTCGTCCCGCCTGACTTGGACGGCTGTTTCTTCGCCGTGCCGGAAGTTTTTGTGCTTTTCGTTGCCATAGGGGCCTCCCTTCTAAAGGATCACAGCCAAGACCACGGAAATAAATCCCACGCCCCAGCAGTAGTAGCAGAATTTTCCAAATCCGCCCTTTTTGGTGATATACTTCAACAAACTGATGGACAGCACCCCGGCGATCATTGCCACCGCCATACCGATGAGATAGGCCGGAATATCCCGGGGATTGATGCCGCATTCCATCGCCTGGTACAAACTGAGCAGGTTTGCGCCGAAAATCGCCGGAATGGACATCAAAAACGAAAATTTAATGGCAAATTCCCGTTCCAGTCCCGTAGCAATTCCTGCGGTAATGGTGGTACCGGAGCGGGACAGGCCAGGGATGGTGGCCACCGCCTGGCATATGCCGATGATCAGCGCGTCCCGCACCCGCATGGTACGCTCGGTCTTGCGCCCCACCAGCAGGTTGTCGCACACATACACCACGCAGCCCGTGAGCATCAGGGAAATGCCGATGAACATACTGTGATAATACAGCCGCTCTATGTATTTGTTGATGAACACCACCGCGAACAGCGGCAGCGTCCCGATCACGATCATCAGGGCCAGCCGGGCGCCGGGCAGCTCGTCCGCCACCACCAAATTCGGATGGCGGGACACAAAAGCATAGTCCAGGCAGTCCCAGATCATATTCCGAATGTCCTTCCAATACACCACGCACACGCTCACCAGCGTGGCAAGATGCAGCAGCACGTCGAAAAACAGGTGCCCCTCCGAGGCGACCTGTAAGCCGAATAGGTTTTGCAGAATGGAAAGATGTCCCGAACTGGAAATGGGCAAAAATTCCGAAATGCCCTGGATCAGTCCGAGGACCATCGCGTTCCAAATCTCCATATTATGTAAACCTCCAAGGCCGGATGGGCATGTCCGCCCTCCGGCTTGTCTGATTTGCGCGGATAAATAGACATGATATTATACCACAAAATTTTTAGAATGACAACCAAGTATTCTGGCGAAATGACGCGAATTTCGGGACGCAAGGACTTGTATCCCGCTCCGGCACCGTGGTAAAATAGGTATAAGGATGTGGTAACATGAAGAAAAACAAGCTGTATCTGCTTCTGGCGGCATCGCTGATCTTGAACCTGATTCTATGCGGGGCGCTGTTTCGGCAGTCAAAAATCGAAGCAGACGACGATCTCGCCGATGTCCACGCCAGTCTCGCTTATGCCTCCAACTGCACCGATAATTGGCGGTTCAGCGCTGACCCTTATGACGGGAGCGGCGCCATGGCGGCGATCTGCATCCATGACGCATATCAAGCCGCCTGCCGCATGGAAACAGATACCTGGCCGCATCAATTGTCGGAAGACTTTCGGCGCCTGGAACAATTTCTGGTCAATTCCCCCGAAGCCGTACATCCTCATTCGCAGCATCTCACCGCGATTTTGATCGGGATGGGGTCTGCCGGTTACATGGCGGAGCATGAGGAAGCCGCGGTCGAAGAATTCCGGGAATTCATAAATACCCTGGATGCATCCGCCGCTTAACCTTCTCCCCTCCGCTGGATCTCGCCGTGGAGATACGCCAGCGCGTCGGACAGAGTGCCTAAGCTGTCGATGATGCCGGAATCTACCGCTTCCCGGCCGTCGATGACCGTACCCACGTCATTGGCGATTGCGTCGGTGGACATCATATAGCCCAGCAGACATTCCCGGGTGACCCGGGAGTGGTCCGTAATGAAGCGCACGATGCGTTCCTGCATTTTTTCAAAATAGCTGTACGTCTGCGGCGCGCCGATGACCACGCCGGTCAGCCGCACAGGATGGATGGTCACCGCGGCACTGGGCGCGATAAATGACCGCTTCGCCGCCACCGCCAGAGGCACCCCGATGGAGTGTCCTCCCCCTAGCACCAGCGACGCGGTGGGCTTGGTCATGCCGGAAATCAGTTCCGCGATGCCCAGCCCCGCTTCCACATCACCGCCCATGGTGTTGAGCAAAATGAGCAGCCCATCGATCTCCGGGGATTCCTCCACGGCGGCCAGAAGGGGCATGACATGCTCATATTTTGTGGTTTTCGCGTCGTCGGGCAGGGCTTGATGCCCCTCGATCTGACCGATGATGGTCAAACAGTGGATACTGCCGTTGGGGTTTTTCTCCCGGGTACTGCCCAGTTCCCGGATACTGTCCTGTTCATTCATAGTAAATCCCTCCGTATTGCTTTAGTTTAAGCAATCGGAGGGATTTTTAGTCACTTATTTCGCCGCATATAACGCCGCCACCGCCTTGTAGGTCATGTAGCAGTCGAATTTTGCCACGATCTCAAAGGGCGCGTGCATACTCAGCACCGGCACCCCGGCGTCGATGGTATCGATGCCCCGGTTGGCCATATACTTGGCGATGGTGCCGCCGCCGCCCTGGTCCACCTTGCCCAGTTCCGCCATCTGCCAGACAACGCCTTTTTCCGCGAAGACCTTCCGCAGATACGCGACCACTTCCGCGCTGGCGTCGCTGGTGCCGCTTTTGCCCCGGGACCCGGTGTATTTGCAGATGCCCACACCGTAATTCAGTTTTGCGTTGTTGGCAAGTTCGCTCACCTCGGGGTACAGCGGGTCATAACCGTTGCACACGTCGGCGGACAGACAGAAGCTCTTCTCGTAGCACCGGCGCAGGGGGACATTCTGAGACGCACACAGGTCCTCCATGAAAAAGTCGAAAGCCTGGGACAGCATGCCCGTCACGCCGTCAGACCCGGTCTCTTCTTTATCCGCCAGGATGCACACCGCTGTGCGGGGCGGGGTCTTTAATTCCAGGATCGCTTTCAGTTCCGCGAAGGCGCAGGAACGGTCATCGTGGCCATAGCCGCCGATCATGCTCCGATCCAGTCCAATGTCCCGGACCTCCATGGCCGGTACCGCCATGAGTTCGGCGGAGAGGAAGTCCTCCTCCGTGATGCCGTAACGGTCGTTCAAGATGCTCATAATGGCCAATTTGACCCGGTCTTTCCCCGGCTCGGCGTAAGGCACGGAGCCAATCAGCAGCTTCAGTCCCTCGCCGGTGATAGCCTCGGACAACGTCTTTTTTCCCTGATCGCCGCCTAAGTGAGGCAGCAGGTCCGTGATGACCAACTGCGGGTCGGCAGGATCGCGACCGATGGTAACGTCAACAAGCTCGCCGGTTTTCAGCGCCACCACGCCGTGAAGCTCCAGCGGGGTCGCCACCCACTGGTATTTTTTGATGCCGCCGTAATAATGCGTGCGGAAAAAGGCAAGTTCCTCCGCCTCCATCAAGGGCTGCTGCTTCAAATCCAGCCGGGGCGCGTCGATATGGGCACCCGCGATGACACAGCCGTCCGACAGCGGCGCTTTGCCGATGACCGCCAAAATCAGCGCCTTGTCCCGGTTGTTGTAGTAGATTTTCGCGCCGGGCTTCAGCGCCATGCCGGGGACGTATTCCGTAAAGCCCTTTTCCTCCGCCATGGCGATGGACAGCTTCACCGCCTCCCGCTCAATGCGGGCTTCGTTCAAAAACACCTTATATGCCTCGGCATACTCCTCCAGCGCCGCGCGCTCCTTGGCCGTGATGCGGTCATAGCCGTGCTTGGGCTGGTAGAACAGTTCTGCCCGGTAGTCAGTCTTCTTTTCGTTTGCCATGTTGGAGTACCTCCGTAAAATATTGTTTGCATTGGGCGGCGAATGCTTCCGGCGTTCCCGCGTTTTCTAATATCTTATCACAATTCTGTTTGTAAAATTCATCCGGCTGCTGGGATTCAATGCGCGCCCGGGCGTAGTCCTCGCTGATGCCGTCCCGGGCCATAATGCGGCGCATCCGCACGTCTTTCGGCGCGGTGATGCCCACAAGATGACTGCACTTTTCCGCCGCGCCGCTTTCGATGAGCGCGATGGCGTCGATGGCCGCCAGCGTGCCGCCGGACATGGCCCAGTCTTCCAGCCGCCGATCGATCTCGTCTTTCACGGCGGAGTGGGTAATGGCGTTCAGTTCCGCCAGTGCCTTCGGGTCACGAAACACGATCTCCCCGATGGGCTTGGTGTCCAAAACACCGGTGGCGTAAGGCGCCGGGCCAAACCGGGCTATGAGCTTTTCCCGCAGTTCCGCGCTGGTGGCTCCCAACGTATGATAAACTTCATCACAGTCAATGACCAATCCGCCCATCGCGCCGATGACCTGCAAAGCGGTAGTCTTCCCGCAGCCGGTGCCGCCGGTGATGCCAAACACAGTCAAATTCTCCCGCAAAGCCGCCCGGAGCTCCGCTTCCGGCAAAGCGCCCTGCCGCAAAATGCGGTACGGCGCAGCGCTCATATCGATGATGGTGGATTCTCTGCCAAGTCCGCAGGGTCCGCCGTCCAATATCCCGGCGATTTTCCCGTCAAAATAAGCCGCCACCGCCGCCGCCGTCTTCGGGCTGGGCTGTCCCGACGGATTCGCCGACGGTGCCGCCAGCGGCACGTCGCACGCCCGCAGCAGCGCCAGGGTCAGCGGATGGTCTGGGCAGCGCAGTCCCACAGTGCTGCCCCCTGCGCGGACGATGACGGGAACAAGGTCTTTCGCCTGTAATACAATCGTCAGCGGCCCGGGCCAAAATTTCTCCGCCAATATCCGGGCCGCTTCCGGCACACGGACGCAGTAGCGGTCAATATCCCCCGGCCCGGAAACCATGAGGGACAAGGGCTTTTGCTCCGGCCGCCCTTTCACCCGGTAGATTTCCTCCACCGCCGCTTCCGACAGCCCGCTTCCCGCCAGACCGTACACCGTCTCCGTCGGCACGGCCACCAGTCCGCCGCCGCGGATCAAGTCCGCCGCCGTTTGAACATCCCGTGTCATCATGGTTCCGCCTCCGCCAATAACTGCGCCTGGTGGGTGGTGATCAGCCCGTCAATGATCTCGTCCAGATCGCCGTTCATGATCTGATCGATCTTATATAAAGTCAGCCCGATGCGGTGGTCCGTCACCCGCCCTTGGGGAAAATTATAGGTGCGGATACGCTCATTGCGCATCCCCGTCCCCACCTGGCTGCGGCGCTCAGACGCGACGGCATCCGCCTGCTTTTGCTGCTCGATGTCGTACAACCGGCTGGCAAGGATGCTCAAAGCCCGGTCCTTATTTTTATACTGGCTGCGCTCGTCCTGGCACTCCACCACCATCCCCGTAGGCAAATGAGTCACACGGATGGCGGAAGAGGTCTTATTGACCTTCTGCCCGCCCGCGCCGGAGGAGCGAAAGGTATCGATTTGCACATCTTTCAAGTCCAAATGAAACTCCACCGGGTCGATTTCCGGCAGCACCGCCACCGTAGCGGTGCTGGTATGGATTCGGCCGCCGGCTTCCGTTTCCGGCACGCGCTGCACCCGGTGAACGCCGCTTTCAAACTTCAGCCGGGAGTACGCGCCGTTGCCTTGAATGAGAAAGCTGATTTCCTTGATGCCGCCCAATTCCGTCTCGTTCAGGTTCATAATTTCCGTTTTCCAGCGGCGGGTGTCCGCGTACATGGAGTACATGCGGTACAGGTTCCCCGCAAACAGGGCGGATTCTTCCCCGCCCACGCCGGCGCGGATCTCCACAATGACGTTTTTGTCGTCGTTTGGGTCTTTCGGTAGGAGCAATATCTTCAATTCCTGCTCCAAACGGGCTTTTTTCTCCCGGTTTTCCTCCAGTTCCTGCTGAGCCAATTCCTTGAATTCCGGGTCCGACAGTAATTCCCGCGCACTATCCAGCTCCGCGGCGCAGCGGCAGTATTCCCGGTAGGTCTCTACCAACGGCGTGAGCTGGTTCTGCTCTTTTTGGAGTTTTGTAAACCGTGCGACATCCTCGTAAGCCTCCGGTTCGCTCAACCGGCGAGTGATCTCTTCATAATGCTTTTCAATTTGCTTGAGCTTATCTAACATCTGGCACCTCCGGGTGCGCGCTCATTCCTCGCCAAACAGGTTTGGCTGTTCTTCTCCTCGGTCCTCCGGGCGCAGCAGCGCGCCGGCGGTCGGGAGGGTCTTGGCCTTGTACCGGGAGCGGTTCACAATTCCGCTCTCCCCAAGGGCACAAAGCTGGGTCACTTTGTATTTGGGCTTGAGCTTCATCACCGCCACGCCCTGGGTACTACGGGTGGATTTCAACTGCAACTCCGCCGACTGGAACACCAGTGCCCGGCCCTCGCTGGAAACCAGCACAAACTCGCCCTCTTCCCGAATGGGCAGCACCTCCACCAACGGAGACTTGTCCGAATACGCGCCGGTGAGCCGTTTGCGGTTGGTCTTCGTATCATACACGCTCACGGGGAATTTGGCGATCTTGCCGTTTTCAAAGGCCAGCAGGAGGGTCGCGTCGGTTTCCGCGGGGATCATGGTAAGCACGCTTTCTCCCTCGTCCATGCCCAGCTTCGCCGGGAGATAGGTCCCCAGCACAGACGCCTTGGTATCCTCCATATCCCGCAGACGCAGCTTATACACCTGCTGCCGATCGGTAAAGACCAGGAACTCTTTGCGGTTGCTCGTCTCCATCGATACCCGCAGGCTGTCGCCGTCCTTGTATTTCTGCTCCGCGTTCATACGCAGAGATTGTGGCGTGATTTTTTTGAAATACCCCTCCCGGGACAAAAACACCGTGCAGGCGTAGTCCGGGACAATCTCTTCCTCGGAAATCGTCGGCGCTTCCTCCGCCAGGATGATACCTGTTTTGCGCTCCATGGGGTACTTTTTCATGATGTCCTTCAGTTCCCCGATGATAATGCCCTTAATGCGCCGCTTGCTTTCCAGGACCGCTTGAAGGTCCGCAATATCCTTTTCCAGCTGGGCCGTCTCTTCCAGCCGTTTGAGGATATACTCACGGTTGATATTCCGCAGCTTAATTTCCGCCACATAGTTGGCCTGGATATCGTCGATCTGGAATCCGGTCATCAGGTTAGGCACGACCTCCGCTTCCTTTTCCGTCTCCCGGATGATGCGGATCGCCTTGTCGATATCCAGCAGGATTTTGCCCAGGCCTTGCAGCAGGTGCAGCTTATCTTTTTTCTTCCCCAGGTCAAAATAAACCCGGCGGCGGACGCTTTCCATGCGCCAGGCGCACCACTCGGACAAAATCTCTTTCACGCCCATGACCCTGGGATAGCCGCCGATGAGGACGTTGAAATTGCATGGGAAATTGTCCTGCAACGGGGTCATTTTATAGAGCTTCTGCATCACCAGCGCCGGATCTGTGCCTTTTTTCAGATCAATGGCCAGTTTCAGACCATTCAAATCCGTCTCATCTCGCATATCCGAGATTTCCTTGATTTTTCCGGTTTTGACCAGTTCCGCCACCTTATCAATGATGATCTCCGCTTTAGTGGTGTAGGGAATTTCATAAATTTCGATGATATTCGCCTTAGTATCATGCCGCCAGCGGGCGCGGACGGGAAAACTGCCACGCCCGGTATCGTAGATTTTACGCATTTCCGCTTCATTGTAGATAATTTCGCCGCCCGTGGCGAAGTCCGGGGCGGGCATGGACCGCATCACGTCGCAGTCCGGGTCGTTCAGGTAATCGATGGTCGCCTGGCAGCACTCCGTCAGGTTGAAGCCGCAAATCTGACTGGCCATACCCACGGCGATGCCCATGTTCGCGCTGACCAGCACGTTGGGGAACGTCGTGGGCAGCAGGGACGGTTCTTTCATTGTACCGTCGTAATTGTCCACGAAATCCACCGTATCGCTGTCGATATCCCGGAACAGCTCCGAACAGATGCTGGAAAGCTTCGCTTCCGTGTACCGGGGCGCGGCGTAGGACATATCCCGGGAGTAGACCTTGCCGAAATTTCCCTTGGAATCCACAAAGGGCGTCAGCAGCGCGCCGTTGCCCCGGGAAAGGCGCACCATGGTCTCATAAATCGCCGCGTCGCCGTGAGGGTTCAGTCGCATGGTCTGGCCCACGATGTTGGCGGATTTGGTCCGGGGTCCGGTGAGCAGGCCCATTTTGTACATTGTATATAACAGCTTCCGGTGGCTGGGCTTGAAGCCGTCGATCTCCGGGATAGCCCGGGAAACGATGACGGACATGGCGTAGGGCATGTAGTTGGTTTCCAGCGTTTGCGTAATGGGCTGCTCCAGCACCTGCGCCTGTAAGCCCAGCACATTGGGGTTGCTGGTGGGACGCTTGGTCTCTTTTTCTGTCTTTTTCTTAGGCATAGTCTCTCTTCCTTAACTCAAGTCCGCAAATTCCAGGTAGTAGCCGCCCTCCTGGGCAATGTAGTCCTTGCGGCCCTGGAGATTGTCCCCCAGCAGCAGGTCAAACATTTCGCTGGTGCGCTGGGCTTCCTCCGGCATCACCCGGATGAGCCGCCGGGTCTCCGGGCACATGGTGGTCAGCCACATCATTTCCGGGTCGTTCTCGCCCAGGCCCTTGGACCGCTGGATGGTGCATTTCTGCCCCTCCAGGTCGGCCATGATGCGGTTTTTCTCCTCGTCCGTATAGGCAAACCAGGTCTTGCCCTTGCTGTTGATCTCGTACAGCGGCGTTTCCGCGATGTATACCAGTCCTTCTTGGATCAAGGTCGGCGCCAGACGGTAGATCATGGTGATGATCAAGGTGCGGATCTGATAGCCGTCCACGTCCGCGTCGGAGCAGATAATGACCTTGTTCCAGCGCAGATTGCTCAAATCGAAGGGCGAAATATCCTTGATGTGCTTGTCCTTCACTTCCACACCGCAGCCCAGGACTTTCAGCAGGTCCGTGATGATATCGCTGGCGAAGATTCGGGCGTAATCGCTTTTCAGACAATTCAGAATCTTGCCCCGCACCGGCATGATGCCCTGGAATTCCGAATCTCGGCTCTGCTTGCACGCACCCAGGGCGGAATCGCCCTCTACGATATACAGTTCCCGGCGGGACACGTCCTTACTGCGGCAGTCCACGAACTTTTGCACCCGGTTGGACAGATTGATGTTTTCCGTGAGCTTTTTCTTCATGGTCTGACGTGCCCGCTCCGCCTGCTCCCGGGACCGCTTATTGACCAATATCTGGTCCACGACCCGGTCCGCTTCCAATCGGTTTTCCGTGAAATAGACCTCTAAATTTTCCCGGAAAAAGGCCGTCATGGCTTCTTGAATGAAACGGTTGGTGATGGACTTTTTCGTCTGGTTCTCATAGGAAGTCTGCGTCGAAAAACAGTTTGTCACCAAAATCAAGCAATCCGCCACATCCTGGAACATAATTTTGGATTCGCCCCGCTGGTACTTACCGGTCTTCTTGATGTAATCGTCCACCGCGGAAACGAAAGCGCTGCGGGTGGCCTTATCCGGCGCGCCGCCGTGCTCCAGCCAGGAGGAGTTATGATAGTATTCAATTAAATTGACTTTATTGGAAAAACAAAACGCGGCGGAGAGTTTTACCTTATACTCTTTCTTATCCGCCCGGTCCCGGCCCCGGCGCTCGGTCTGAATGAACACCGGCGCGGTGAGGGCCGCCTCCCCGGCGATCTCCGTGACGTAGTCCTTGATGCCGTTTTCGTAGAGGTACTCCGTGGTCTCAAAGCTGCCCGCCCGCTCATAGCGCAGCACAAACTTCACCCCGGCGTTCACCACCGCCTGACGGCGCAGAACGTCGTGGAAATAATCCTCGGGGATGTTGATATCCGTGAAAACCTCGATATCCGGCTTGAAATGGATGGTCGTCCCGGTCTGCTTGGTATCCGCCGGTTCCACGGTGAGTTCCTGGCCCTTTTTCCCCACCGGTTCGCCCTTGCGGAAATGTAAACTGTATTTCTGCCCGTCCCGGCGGACGGTCACGTCCATGAATTCTGAGGAATACTGGGTAGCGCAGGAACCAAGCCCGTTCAGGCCCAAAGAGAACTCATAGTTCTCCCCCTCCTCGTTGCTGTACTTGCCGCCGGCGTACAGCTCGCAGAACACCAGTTCCCAGTTGTAGCGTTTTTCATTGGGGTTCCAGTCCAGCGGGCAGCCGCGCCCGTGGTCCTGAACCTGAATGGAGCCATCGGAAAAGGCCGTGAGGGTAATGGTGTCGCCATAGCCCTCACGGGCCTCGTCAATGGCGTTGGATAATATTTCAAATACTGCGTGCTCACAGCCCTCCAGGCCGTCGGACCCGAAAATGACGCCCGGACGTTTCCGGACCCGGTCCGCGCCTTTGAGCTGGGAAATACTGTCGTTGCCGTAAGTTTCCGCCATGGGATTCTTCCTTCCGTTACTATATGTTGTGTTCGGTCATTGGTATCTTATAACTGATATAGTATATCCTACCTTGGCAAAAAAAGCAAGAAGTCCAATGCAACAAAGAAAAAAGAGGGCAAACGCCCTCTTTTGTATGGAAAAAGCGGAGATCATATCAAGCACAACCCCCGCCCGCGGCGGAGGCTGTGCCTATGTAGGCACATTCTTCACCACTTGACTTCTTCCTCTCGGAAACATTTCTTATCTTTGGATAAGCCTCATGTTTCTGCCGGAGCCGCCGAACGCTGACCTGTCCGGCTGTTGTTTTTGTCCTTTGCGGGCTTACTAACGCAATTGGAAGCATTTGGCCTTACAAGAGGCCGGGCTTTTCGCGAAGCCGCAGTCTGTTTTTCCGCTGTTGCTGAAAAACGACATATTCGGACACTTTCGATCATGATTCATTCACAAACATTCCGATCTTACGCGCATCTACTCCATGGTCAGACCTTGTCTCTCCGACAATCGGATCCTTCGTCCAAGCATAGTATGTGCGGCTGATTGAAAAAAAATGATTGCATTTTCTGCCAGGATTGTTTATTTTTATAAGACAGCGAATACAATATACAGAAAAGGCCTTAGGAGGTTTTTTCTATGCTGCAAAAGCGAAAAGCACGGCTGGCCAAGCGTAAGGAACTGGACAGCCTGCAATCAGAAGTAATGGGCCTGCGCACGGACCTGGACGAACTCTACGCCCGGTTCGATATGCTCACGGACCCGACACAAATGGACGCCTGCATTTATGAAATGAACGCGCTCATGTCAAAATACGATTATGCCGTTAAATGCTTAAAAGCCTTTGACGGTACGGCATGAAAGGAGACGGTACATATGGAATGGTTCGGGATCGTGGTCATCGCGGTCATCGCCATTGTTCTGGTAGTGCGGCTGCTGTCGGCCCCTATCCGGCTGGCGGGAAAGCTGCTCATCAACACCCTGGTGGGCTTCGCGGTGTTGTTTTTGCTCAATTTCGCGGAACCGCTGGTAGGGCTCAGCCTGGGCATTAACTGGGTCAACGCTCTGGTGGTGGGCGTGCTGGGCGCGCCGGGCGTGGTGCTGCTGCTGCTCATTAAATATCTGCTGTAAAATCAAACGGCACCCGCCAAGGGTGCCGTTTTTATTTTCGCTTTAAGGTTTTTAAATATGCTTTCGTCTCCGGCGTGATCCGGCGGCTTTCCACAGCCTTTTGGATAGCCTTATTATGCGTCCACCGGTCCAGACGGTGCTCCAGCAGGTATGGCAGCGCAGCGTCGTACTGTTTCGCCAAGGCTTCTGCGAACAGCCAGGCAATAGCCATCCTGACATAATATTCCTCCGAATCCACGGCCGCCACGCGCTCTAAAATCTCCGGGCGGAACTCGTCAGTCAGATAATTCCCCATCAGCGTCACCACGCCGTAGCGCACTGTGTAGACGTGCGCCGACTTCAGCCAACGCAGGCAGGCATCATAAGTCTCTTCCGGGTGCTTTTTGAACGCCTTTGGGGAAAACAGGTCGCAGGTCGCCCAATTGTCGATATACGGCAGGAACCGTTCTGTTTCCGCCATACAGTGCTCAAAATCCTTGATTTGTTCAAGAAGGAACGCGTGAAGACAGTTTTCCTCATAATATTTATGGGGCAGTTCCGCGAGAAACCCCGTCATGTCCTGCCCGGAAAGTTCTTTTGCGTAAGCCCGCAGCGCCGGAGTCCGCACACCGATGATGGTATCCTTGTCCAGCGTCGGCACCAGTTTGCTGTGAAAATCCCGATATCCCAAGTCCTGGCGTGCAAACAGGCCCGCACGGATATCCTCTGTCGTCATTTCAGTCCCTCCAGTGCTTCTACTACTGCTTCCAGATGCAGTCCATGCGACGCTTTCACCAGCACCGTCGCGCCTCTGGGAATGAGCTTCGGCAGTTCAGAGATCAGCGCCTCTTTCGTCTCAAAATGCAGCGAATTTCCATGCCCCGCCGCGATATCCCGTGCCAATTCGCCCACAGCGATCACGCCATGAATGCCGCAGGCGGCGGCTTTTTCGCCCATTTCCCGGTGCATTTGGGGCGAATCCGGGCCAAGCTCGTACATATCGCCCAAAATAGCAACTTTCCAGCCCGGAAGCATGGAAAGCGATTCCAGAGCGGCGCCCATGGAATCGGGGTTGGCGTTGTAGCAGTCGTTGATGATCGTGAGGTATCCGGTCTCTTCCAGGGCAGCCCGGCCGCCTACGGGGGCATAGGCCGCGATGCCGGCGGCAATGTCCGCATCAGACAGCCCTACATTCAACCCCACCGCCGCCGCGCCCAGGGCCGCAGTCACCATGTGCTTCCCATAGGCGTGGATCACCACCGGGAACCGGCGGTCGCCGCACACGATGTCGCAGGTCGTCTCCCTGCCGATCATATGAATGTTCTCCGCCCGGATGTCGCAGGCTTCACCCACGCCGAAAGTGATGGTCTCCAAATACCCGCACTCATAACCCGCCAGCAGGTCGTCGTCGCCGTTAAAAAATGCGGTGCCTGTCAATGGCATATAGGGAAGCATCCCGGTCTTTTCTTTCAGAACGCCCCGGCGGTCGCCCAAGGCTTCTAAATGGGAATAGCCGATGTTCGTATACACCGCCATGGTGGGCCGGACGATCTCCGCCAGCCCCGCCATCTCGCCGAAATGGGAGATTCCCATTTCGATTACTGCCGCCTGATGTTCCGGCTGGATGCGGGAAACGGTCATGGGCACGCCCAGGTCGTTGTTGAAATTCTGTTCCGTTTTCAGCACAGAATACCGGGTCCCCAGCACACAGGCGACCATTTCTTTCATGGTGGTCTTCCCCACGCTGCCGGTGACGCCGATGATGGGGATCGTCAGGGAATCCCGGTAAACCATGGCGATGGCGCTCATGGCCTTGGCCACATCCTGCACCACCACCAGCGGGCGGGTCTCCCCCGCGGGGACATGGGTCACCAGACAGCCTGCCGCGCCTGCGTCCAGCGCCTTGCCCACAAAGCTGTGGCCATCCACTTTTTCTCCGGGCAGCGCCGCGAACAGGTTCCCCGGCGTCACTTTCCTGCTGTCAATGACGATCTCGTTGGGGCATACCGCCCCTAGGCCGGCCGGGCCGTGATAGGTCCCGCCGCACAGTTCCGCAATATTATGTAAACTTAATCCTGTCATGCTTCGTATTTCTCCAGTGATACTTCAATAATCCGCTCGCACAAGGTGCCGAAGTCCATGCCCTGGGCCGCGGCCATCTGCGGGATCAGGCTGGTGGGGGTCATTCCCGGGAGGGTGTTGGCTTCCAGGCAATAAATGGTCTTATCGTCATCCGACATGATAAAATCGATGCGGCAATAGGCGTCGATCATCAGCGCCCGGTTCACCCGCTCCGCCAGCCGTTGGATGCGGTCGGTGTCCTCCTCGGAGATTGGCGCGGGGCAAATTTCCTCCGCAAGGCCCGCTTGGTACTTGGTTTTGTAGTCGTAAAAGCCCTGTTTTGGGATGATCTCGATGACGGGCATGGCCTTGCCGTCCAGCACGCCGACCTGTAATTCCCGGCCCTCGATGTATTTTTCAACGATTACTTCCCGCTCATAGCGGAACGCGGTCTCCAGCGCCGCGTCGTACTCCGACTGGGAGTAGACGATAGACGTACCCACAGACGACCCGCCGGAGCAGGGCTTCACCACGCAGGGGAAGCCAACACTTTCATAAGGCGTTTTCCCTTTTTCCAGCGTGATGGCCGGGGCCGTGGGGATACCGTTTTCCCGGAACAGCATTTTCGACAGGGCCTTGTTCATGGCGATGGCGCTGCCCAGATAGCCGGAGCCGGTATATTTCACTCCGGCAATGTCCAGCGCGGCCTGCAGCTTGCCGTTTTCCCCCTCGTCCCCGTGCAGGGCCAAAAACGTGATATCCGCCGCCCGGCAGACCTCGATGACGTTATCCCCCATGAGGGAATCGTTTTTCTGCTTCCGCCGGGCTTTCACCGCGGCCAGGTCCGGCTCGTTTTCATATACCCGGTACGTCTCGTCCTTTTGGGGACGCTCATAAAGTTCCCGAGGGTCCGTATACGGCTCCTCGCAGCCAAAGTATAAGTCCATCAGCACCACCTGGTGCCCCCGCTCCCGCAAAGCCCGGGCCACGCCGGAACCGGTAGAGAGCGACACATCCCGCTCATTGGATAATCCGCCGCATAAAACCGCGATTTTCATAGGATAACCTCCTGTTATAGGCTCAGATCATTGTATTCGGGCTTCAAACGGTATGCCACAGCAGAAGATGGTCTTCCACCGCGGCTTCCATTCGTCCCGTATCCTTCAGCCAGGACAAAAACGACCGCACAGTGCTGCCCACCAGCACGTACTGCTCAAAAGTCATGGTCAAGTCATAGCGGCGGAACACACTTTGCAGCACCCGCTCGAAATTCATGGGCGTTTTGCACACGTCCAGGACCGTTTCCGCCACTTCCAGCACCTTTTCCCAGTTGAACGCACACAATTCCGCAACATTTTCCGCCGCCGGCGCGTGGGCCGGGACGAACATGGGGGCGGTCATGGATGCTACTTGGTCTAATGTGTCCAGATACGCCTGGACGTCGTAAATAAACGGCACCGCATATTTTTCAAGCGTCTCCCGGCTGGCGAGACAGTCGGCCAGGAATACGGTGCCGTCGGGGGTGCGGTAGCCCACCATGTCGAAAAAGTGCCCGGGCAGGGGGATGACTTCCACTTCACGGGGGAAACTGGGGTCGGAAAAGTCCGTGACTTCACTGTCCTGGGCCAAGAGGAATTTGTGCCGCAGGTCCTTGCAGGGGTAACCGCCGTACAAAAAGGACGGTTCCAGGATCGGATACCGGGTGAAAGCGGCTTCAATGCCGCCCGAAAATACCTTGCAGCCGGTCTGTCCCTGCAAATAGCGATTGCCGCCGATGTGGTCAGCGTTGGAATGGGTATTCAAGATGCCCGCCAGGGTCCAGCCTTGCTTTTCCAGGATCTGTCGCACTTTCCGGCCCGCGTCCTTATCGTTTCCGCTGTCAATCAAATAAACCCGCGATGCGTCCGGCTGGTATACGCCGATTTTCGCCGGGCAGTCGATGTACCAGCTTTTTTCTCCGGTTTGTATCAGTTCATACATATGCATTCGCTCCTGTCTTACAGACGGATTATACAATATTCCACAGGTGGTTACAAGAGATTTTCCGGCGTCGGCAAAAAATATCGTGCAACCGACAAGGTTTTATGCTATACTGGCCGATGTACGAAAGGGATGAACCAAATGAATTATATCGTGCTGGATCTGGAATGGAACCAGGCTATGAACTCCGATTCCTCGGTGTTTAAAAAGCTCCCCATCCATCTGCGGGGGGAGATCATTGAGATCGGCGCTGTAAAACTGAATCCTGACATGACCCCCGGTGACGAATTTACCATCGATGTGCGCCCACAGTTTTTCCGGCGCATCCACTATAAAGTCAAAAAGATCACCGGCTTCGACAAAGACCGGCTGGCCCAGGGAATTCCGTTCCCAGAGGCACTGGAACAATTCCATGACTGGTGCGGGTCTGATGTGACATTCCTCACCTGGGGTATGGATGATCAAGGGATCTTGGAACAAAATATCATCATCCATGACCTGGATTGGGACTGGATCGCCGGCTGGGTAAATTTGCAGACGATTTACTCTATGCAGACCATTGGACAAACTGTCCAGCGATCTCTTTCTTCCGCCATGGAGCATTTCGCCATTGAGCAGACCCGGATAGCCCATGACGCGCTGGGGGATGCCTATAATACCGCGCTGGTGTGCTCCAAGCTGGACATGGACCAGGGCTTGCGGGATTACGCCGACGCAGCGCGCATCCTCGCCCAGCGGAGAGTGGAGAAGCAATCCCGCCGGGACGCGGAGCCGCAGGCTATTGAGCATACAGAGCCGGTGGAGTTCGTCAACAAGGCGGATGTATTCAATGACGCACTAGCGCTGCCCCAGTGTCCCTTGTGCCAAGGGGCAATGACCGGGGTCCGGTGGGTCAACCAGGGCGACGGGCGGTATATGAATCTGTTTTCCTGTGCAGCAGATGGAAAATTCCTGGCCCGGCTGAAATTTAAAAAAAGCGATGTGGGCTTCTGGCAGACCTCCAGGCTGATGTATATTGCCGATGAAGGCATGGAGGGGTTCTACCGCAGCAAGGCCGCCCAGGTCAGGCGCCGGGGCCGCCGGAACCGTCGGAAAAAGACGAATCCCGCGAAGTAACACAAAAGAGAGCGAACTTACTGTTCGCTCTCTTTTTGCTGGGCAAAATAACGCCGGGAAACCTCCGCATCGTGGAGGATGTGCTGCTGTAATTGCTCCACGCCGTCAAACTTCATTTCCGGACGAATGAAGTGATAGAATTCCACCCGGATACGGCTTTCGTACAGGTCGCCGGAAAAATCCAGGATAAATGTCTCTACCGTCACGCTGTCGCCGCCGCTCACCGTGGGGCGCACACCGATGTTCGTCACACCGGGGTACGTTTCCCCGTTTTCCAGATAAACTTTTGTGGCATAGACTCCGTGCCGGGGCACCAGCATATCGCGGTCAATGCGCATGTTCACCGTAGGCGTACCCATTTTTGACCCCAGGCGAAAACCGTGCCGCACCACGTCAGTCAATTCATAGGGATGACCCAGGAAATGCCCAGCCCGCTCCATATCCCCGCTGTCCAATAGCGTACGGATCAGCGTGGAGCTCACGATCTCGCCGTCCAAGGTCACCGCGGGAACGACATCACAGGTCAACCCGTGCGCCCGGCAGTAACGGGAGATATTTTCCGGATTTCCCGCGCCCTTGGCGCCGAAACGGAAATCGTGTCCTACCACAAAATGGACTGCCTCAAATTCCGACACCATCCTGTCTAAAAACTGCTCCCAGGGCATGTGCATGGTCTCGTAATTGAAGTGAATCAAAATCACTTCATTGATGCCGAACAGCCGGCGCATCAGTTCTTCCCGGCCGGCATTGCTGGTAATGAGCGGGACCGGTTCCCCCCGGACAAGGGTGTCCGGATGTACGTCAAAGCTGATGGCCGACGGTGCGGCATCCAGTTCTTCGGCCCGCTGTACCGTACGCCGCAGCAGCGCCCCGTGGCCGATGTGGACCCCGTCGAAAAAGCCCAAAGCGACTACTCGTTTCATATCCTTAAACCTCAAAAAAACTCTTTATCGTCTTGCAGGACTCCTGTGTTACCTGCCCCAGCGCCAGAAATTCGCCGTTTTCAGCGTAAATCCGATAAGTACCATCCGGCACAGCCCGCGAAAAGGACCCTCCGTTTTTGATCCGCGCCGCTTCCCGTCCGATGACCTCTATGGCGTCGTATTCATAAAACAGCGTATCCACCGGCAAAAGCAATTGCTCCGTTGCGCCGGTCTCCGCCGCGCGCTGCACCTGCTCCAAGGTCACGGCGTTTGCCACGGAAAATGTCCCTGCCCGGGTCCGGCGCAGTGCGCTCATGGTGCCGCCGACGCCCAGGGCTTGCCCGATGTCGTGACACAGCGTGCGGATATAGGTACCCTTAGAGCACACCACGTCCAGGTGATACGCGCCGTCTTCCGCGCCGATCAGTTCCAACTTGGAGATAGTCACGCGCCGGGGCTTACGCTCAATTTCTCCGCCCTTACGCGCGATCTCGTAGAGTTTTTTCCCGTTTACCTTGATGGCAGAATACATCGGCGGAACTTGTTCGATTTCTCCCCGGAACTGCGGCAGGACCGCTTCCAGTTCCTCTCGCGAAACCGTGCTGTCACAGGTACGCACAACGCGGCCCGTGATGTCCTGGGTATCCGTTTCCACGCCCAGGCGCAGGTCCGCCAGATATTCTTTTTCGTCCGCTTCCGCGAACTCCACCGCCCGGGTCGCCCGGCCTACGAATACCACCAACAGCCCGGTCGCCATAGGGTCCAGCGTGCCGGAATGTCCAATACGTTTTTCCCGCAAAATGCCCCGGAGCTTGCCCACCACATCGTGGCTGGTCCAGTCCCGGGGTTTGTCTATGAGCAAAATTCCGTTCATGCCGGCCACTCCTCGTCAATCGCTTCCAGAATGGCGCTGATAACCGACTCTAAATCGCCCTCAATGCTGCACCCCGCGGCCATGGCATGACCGCCGCCGCCAAACCGGGCGCACAGGTCAGACACATTCACCTCCGGTTTGGAGCGCATAGATACCTTCCACAGCGCCGGGGTCTTTTCCTTGACCGTGATGCTCACAATACTCCCCTCCGGGCGCCCTGCCAACCCTGCCAAGTCATCTAAATCGTTGTCCGATACACCCGACATGCTCAGCATTTTTTTCGTTACCGGCGCAATTACGATCTTACCGCCCCGGTAAAACCGCATGTCCCGGTAGATCATGCCCTCCAGCGTAATGCGCGCTCTGGGAACACTGCGGAAAAACTCTACATTCAGCCGGCCGTTATCCGCCCCAGCTTCGATGGTCTCTGCCGCCGCGCGCAGGGTGCGGGCGTTGGTGTTCATGTACTGGAAGCACCCGGTATCCGTGGAGATGGCAATATATAACAGTGCTGCTTCCTCCGGCGTCATGCCGCCGCACAGTGTCTTAATGATCTCCAACACAATCTCACCGCAGGCAGCACATTCCGGACAAATCAGATTCCGCACCGCATAGCCGCTATTGGAACCGTGGTGGTCGATGGCCAAATCCACCGGGCCGTCAAAGCCCTGGGCGAACATATGCGTATCCGCGGTATCCACCGACACCACAGTCTGATGGGTATATCCCTTTGGTGCGAAATACTGCCGCACATAGGGCAGGTATTTCTCTGTTGCCTCCCGGTTAGGGTACAGCCACGCGGTCTTTCCCATCCGCTTCAGGGCGCTGCACAAAGCCGCGGCGCTGCCCAGGGTATCACCGTCCGGGCGGGTATGGGTGATGAGCAGGTAATCGTCATGACTGCGCAAAAACGATACACATTCTTGCACTGTCATTCCGTTCCCTCCTCGTCCGCCGGGAGGTGCAGCCCCTCCAAAATCCCGCTGATCTTCGCGCCGTATTCGATGGAATGGTCGATCTCAAACACCAGTTCCGGGGTATAGGCCAGCGTCAGCGCGCTGCCCACTTCCCTGCGCAGCCAGCCGGACGCGCTTTTCAGGCCTTTTTTGAATTCTTTTTCATCCTTCAGGTCAAATACGCTCAGCCAGACCTTTGCGTACCGCAGGTCCCCGGTGGTTTCCACGCGGGTGACGGTGATCATCCCCTGATCCGAGACCCGGGGGTCTTTCACGCTGCGCAGCCGGTCCGACAGTACCCGCTGGATGTCGTCATTGATCCTTCCGATTCGATTGGATGCCATTTATCTCGCTACCTCTTGCATGACGTAAATTTCCAACTCGTCGCCTTCCTTTACGTCGTTGTATTTATTGATCTGCATACCGCATTCGTAGCCCTCAGCGACTTCCTTTACGTCGTCCTTGAACCGGCGCAGAGAGGCCAGTTCGCCGTCAAACAGCACGATGCCGTCCCGAATGACGCGGACCCCGCTGTTGCGGTTGACCTTACCGTCAGTGACATAGCCGCCGATGATGGTGCCGACTTTGGACACCTTGAAGGTCTGGCGCACTTCCACATGTCCGGTGACCACTTCCTCAAACTTCGGTGCCAGCATACCTTTCATCGCAGCTTCCACCTCGTTGATACAGTCATAAATCACGCTGTACAGCCGGATCTCCACCCCGCCGCGCAGGGCGCTGTCCTTGGCCTTTGGATCGGGGCGGACATTAAAGCCCACGATCAATGCACCGCTGGTAGCAGCCAGCATGATATCCGATTCGCTGATCGCACCCACAGCATTGTGGATAACCTTGACCCGCACTTCCTCGTTGGACAGCTTTTCCAGGCTGGCCTTGACCGCTTCCGCGGAGCCTTGCACGTCCGCTTTCACAATGATGTTGAAGTCCTTCAGCTCGCCTTCCTGGATGCGGGAAAAGAGGTCGTCCAGCGTGACCTTTTTCGCCATACCGAACAGTTCTTCCTTTTTCTGCTGCTTGCGCTGCTCTACCAGTTCCCGGGCCATACGCTCGTCGCTGACCGCGTTAAAGGTATCGCCCGCACTGGGGACCTCGGAAATACCGTCGATCTCCACCGGGATAGACGGTCCGGCCTCGGTAATGCGCTCACCTTTATCGTTGATCATCACACGCACACGGCCTACCGCCGTGCCGGCAATGATGATATCGCCTTTTTTCAGTGTGC
Source organism: Oscillospiraceae bacterium (assembly GCA_022800755.1). Taxonomy (GTDB): domain Bacteria; phylum Bacillota; class Clostridia; order Oscillospirales; family Oscillospiraceae; genus HGM13010. The sequence continues at coordinate 8,596 of JAAWQX010000010.1, read as the reverse complement.
CGTTTTGCACCAGCACCGTCATGACTGGGCCTCGGCCGCGGTCCAGCCGGGCTTCGATGACTGCACCCTTGGCCGCGCGGTTGGGATTGGCCTTCAATTCCTGCATTTCCGCCAGCAAAACGACGTTTTCCAGCAGCGCGTCAATGCCCATGCCGGTTTTTGCGGAAATTGGGCACACGATGGTGTCGCCGCCCCATTCCTCGCTGACCAGCTCGTATTCCGTAAGCTGCTGCTTGATGCGGTCGGGATTCGCGCCGGGCTTATCCATCTTATTCACCGCCACGATAATGGGAATGTTCGCTGCCTTGGCGTGGTTGATGGATTCCACGGTCTGGGGCATGATGCCGTCGTCCGCCGCCACCACCAGAATGGCAACGTCCGTGACCATGGCGCCGCGGGCGCGCATGGAGGTAAACGCTTCGTGGCCCGGGGTATCCAAGAATGTAATGGGGCTGCCATTGACCTCAACGGTATACGCGCCGATGGCCTGGGTGATGCCGCCCGCTTCCCCCGCCGCGACCTTGGCGTTGCGGATGTAATCCAGCAGGGAGGTCTTGCCGTGGTCAACATGGCCCATCACCACCACAACGGGCGCACGGGACACCAGGTCCTCCGGCTTATCCTCGCTGTCATCGATCAGCCGCTCCTCCACGGTGATGATAACTTCCTTTTCCACCTTGCAGCCCATTTCCATCGCTACCAGTGCCGCCGTATCGTAATCGATCACGTCGGACACCGCGGCGAAAACGCCCAGTTTAATCAGCTGCTTGATGACATCCGACGCGCTTTTTTTCATACGGCTGGCCAGTTCGCCCACGGAAATTTCATCCGGGATTGACACCTTGGTCTGGGCCTTACGGGCAATCTCCAACTGCAATTTCTGCATCCGGTCCCGTTCTTCCTGGCGGCGCTTGTTGGACGGAGACTGCTGGCGCCGATTTTTGCCGCCGCCGATCTTCTCCTTGCCCCGGCGCATCCGGTCGGCTTTATCGCCGGCCATATCGTCGTATTTCTCATTAAATTTGTCAATATTGGTGCTGCCGCCGGCGCCTCGGGTATCCACAATGCGCTTTTCCGGCACCTTTTTGGGTACATGGGGCTTGTCGGGCTTTTCTGCTTTCACGGGCGCATCCGCCGCCGGCGCTGCGGGCTGCTCCCCATCGGCTTTGGGCTGCGCAGCGGCAGCTTCGGTTGGCTTTTCCGCACTCTTCGCCTTCGGCTTGCCCACATTCGCATAAAGCTCCTCCAGGCTTTCCATCTGGTGGTGCTGGGTCAAATACTCAAATATGATGTCCAGCTCCCCCGTCTCCAATACCTGCATATGGTTTTTCGGCGTGGTCGCGTAATCCGTCAATATCTGGGTAATGACCTTGGAAGTGGTTTTAAAGTCCTTTGCCACCTCATGGACTCTGTATTTCTCAAATGCACTCAAGCCTTTTTCCTCCTTTTCCCAAACCGCTTATTCTGTTCATGCCGCTGCTGTTCCGACTTGCGTTCCTTTTCCCTTTGCACTTTTTCCGACAGCTTCAAGGAGACTTCCCCGTAGGTTTCCCCGTCAGAAGCCGCCAAAGCCTTCGCGATCGCGTCTGCCAGTCCCAGGTCTGTCACCGCCAGCATCGATGTGGCACCTCGGCCCAGGATCCCGGCCAAGTCCACTTTACTGTACGGAAGTGTCAGCAATGGGACCCCACGGCCATATACGAAGCCTTCCGCCCGGCTCCGGGCGTTTTCCGATGCGTCCGACGCCACAAGCAGCAGCTTCGCTTTTCCCGCACGGCAGGCTGCGCCGCTGTCCGTTTCCCCGGTGGCGCAAGCGCCGGCCTTTCGCATGATCCCGATGTAGTTCAGCGCTTTATCAGCCATCTTCTACCGCCTCCATTTCCTGTTCCAGGCGGTCATATATTTCCTCGGGAATCGCTGTTTCCAAGGAACGCTCCAGCGCCTTCGACTTTCTCGCTTTTTTCAGGCACGCATTGTCATGACAGACATAAGCGCCTCTGCCCGGAGCCTTGCCCCGCGTATCCAAGGATATTTCCCCCTCCGGCGAGCGGACTACGCGCACAAGCTCCTTCTTGGGCTTCATTTCACGGCAGCCGAGACACTGCCGCATGGGTATTTTCTTTTGCGTCACGTCCGGCTGACCTCCTTTTCTCACTCAGCCTGGCTTTCAGGCTTGATATCGATCTTAAACCCGGTGAGTTTCGCCGCCAGACGGGCGTTTTGCCCTTCCTTGCCGATGGCCAGGGACAACTGGCTGTCCGGCACGATGACCCGGCAGCTTCTGCCGTCTTCCAGCATGGTCACGCTCACCACATCCGCCGGGGACAGTGCCGCGGCGATATATTCTTCCATATTTTCGCTGTATTTGATAATGTCGATCTTTTCACCGCCCAGTTCATCTACGATGCTGGCCACACGGGTGCCCCGGTTGCCCACACACGCGCCGATGGGATCCACATTCTCATCCGCGGACCACACACTCATTTTGGTGCGGCTGCCCGCCTCCCGTGCAATGGATTTGATCTCCACCGTGCCGTCGAAAATTTCCGGCACTTCCAGTTCAAACAGGCGCTTGACAAAGCCCGGATGGGTCCGGGAAATGAGTACCTGTGGACCTTTAGTCGAACGACGGACCTCCACCACATACACTTTGATGCGGTCGCCCTCCCGCAGTTCTTCGCCCTTAATCCGCTCCTGGGGCAGCAGCACCGCTTCGGTGAACTCCGCGTTGGAGTTGATCTTGATGGACGCGCTCCCCGTGCGCGGGTCGATCCGGGAGACCACGCCGGTCATCAGCTCATGCTCTTTGGACGTGAACTCGTCATAGATAATGCCCCGCTCCGCTTCCCGAATGCCCTGAATGATGACCTGCTTAGCTGCCTGGGCCGCGATCCGGCCGAAATTCTTGGTCTCCACCGGCACCGCGACCACATCGCCCACATGAGCGCCCTTGACGATTTTCTTGGCGGATTTCAGATCGACCTCCAAAATCGGGTCTTCCAATTCCTCTACCACGGTTTTATTCTCCACCAGCTGGATCCGCCGGTTCTCTTCATCCAGGATTACCTGCACATCTCCGTCGTACTCTTCCCCGTTATCCTTGCGGAAGGCCGCCAGCATGGCCTGGGTGATCTTATCGTACATATATTCCCGGGGGATGCCTTTTTCTTTCTCAATATCTTCTACCGCTGAAAAGAATTCTGCATTCATGTCCTTGTGCCTTCCCTTTCTCTATTATATCTCCACATAAAGTCTGACCTGCGCCACCATGGGTTTTTTCAAAGTTACTTCCCGTGTTCCGGCCATCAGCGTCACATCGCCGTTTTCATACTTCACAAGCTGCCCCACATAGTTTTTCTGCCCCTCAAAAGGCTGGTACAGCTTCACCTGGATCTGGCTGCCCATAAATTTCTCAAAATCCGATGGGCGCTTCAATTCCCGGTCGATCCCTGCGGAACTGACTTCAAACACATAGCTGCATGGGATCGGGTCCGCCTCGTCCAAAATGGGGTCCATGGCCCGGCTGACTGCCTCGCAGTCGTTGATATCCACGCCGCCGTCCTTGTCGATGAACACCCGCAGATACTGGGTACCCGCTTCCTTGACGAACTCCACATCCCAAAGTTCCACGCCGTTGGCTTCCGCTACCGGCTGGACAAGCTGCCAAACCGTTTCCGTAATTTTACTCATTTCGCACCTGTTTCTTAGGATTTCAAAATAGTCAACAAAAAGAGTGGGCGGATGCCCACTCTCAGACGACCTTGATACTTGCTGATGATATTATACCACATTTTATATGAATTGCAACCTTTTTTTGCCGTAAATCAGGGATTTTCTGTAACGACCGGCCCCGCGGTCCCTCTGGGAAGTTCCGTCACCCAGACCACATCCGGAATCGTAACCTCCGGCGGTTCATCGGTTTCCGTTTCCAGCCCGCTGCGGTATTCCATCGTGCGGGACGCAATCAGCAATGCCAGCACTACCACCAACAGTGCCAACACCACACCGGACAGAGCCACTGCGGCCCGCTGCCTCAGATATTTCCATGTCACAGCGGCTTCGCCCCCATCTGAAAGAAAAATTTTGCTGTATTATATCATGAATTTGTAATTCATGGTATAACCGGCATCACCGTCGGTTGCCCCTTTGGGGCGAGACGGTGGCCGATTTCAATGCGCCAATGTGCGCAGCGCATTGATGCACCGGTATAATAACCACTTTGCGGTTATTATACCACATTCGTCACCGTTCGTCAAAGCATTGATTCAATTTTTCCAATGCTTTTTTCTCAATCCGCGATACATAGCGCCCTTCGTATTGTAAACGATTGCCTCTAAGAAATCGCCTCCAGCTCCCGGAAGCGGAATTTTATGATCACTTGTTTGTCCTGCGTCAACTCCACCCGTTCGATGAAGCTCACCAGCAGTTCCCGGTTGGTGGGAATAGTCTCCACAAACCGCTTTGCAAGGGTTTTTGCCAGTGCTGCTTGCTCCGCTGGAGAGTAGTCGGGGCGGTCAATTTGGGTGAGCCGCTGTTCCAAAGACGCGCGTTCGGCTTTCACTTTGGCGTAGATGCGCTGGAAATCGTCCTCGTCCAAAATGCCGCTCAGTTTATCCATATAAACTTGGTCCAGATATACGGTCAAGCTGCTGATTTTGGCTTTCAGCACATTAATTTCCTTTTCATTGTCCAGTTCCGCCAGCGTTTTCGCCACTTCCCACTCAGCAATGGGCAACAGCCGGTCTGTGTCCAGATACTGCCGGCAGATCTCCTGCACTTTGGAAACCACCGCTTCCGTCACCGTCTTTTCCTTGATGGTGTGGCAGGTGCAAACGCCCGCCTTGGTGAAGCGCTGGTATGTACGGCACACGAAGTACAGTACATCTTCGCCCGCCGCGTTCCTACGGTTCAGCACCGCCAGCGGGTAGCCGCATTCATGGCAGAAAATCAGGCCCTTCAGCGGGAAATCGTAAGTCCGGCTTCTCGTGTGCTTTCGGCTGTCCACCAGCATCCGCACCTTGCGAAAGGTTTCGTCATCAATGAGTGGCTCATGGGTTCCTTCCACCACAACCCAGTCTTCCCGGTTCTGCTTCCGGCATTTCTTGGATTTGTAGCTGATTTTCACGCTGCGCCCCTGCACCATGTTCCCGATGTAGGTCTCATTTTGCAGCATGTCGGAAATGCGCTTACTGGACCACAGCCCGGTGTACGGGCCGGGATTGGCCACCGTCAGCCCCGCGTAAGCCGCCGGGGGCGGTACTTTCTCCTCGTTGAGTTGCACCGCGATTTTCCGGCAGCTCATGCCGTCCAGCGCCATATTGAAGATTCGCCTGACAATCGGCGCAGCGTCTGGGTCTATGACGATTTTGTTTTTCTCCGTGGGGTGCATTTTGTAGCCGTAGACCGGTTTTCCGCCGATAAACTGTCCCTTACGCTGTTTATCCCGCTTGACGCTCTTGATTTTCTTGGAAATGTCCTTTGCGTACATATCGTTCATGATAGCACGGAATGGTGTAATGTCATTGGCGGAAGATTCCACCCCGGTGTCAATCCCGTCCAGCAGAGAAATGTACCGCACCCGGTGTTCCGGGAAGTACCGTTCCATGTAATGACCGGTCATGATATAGTCCCTGCCCAATCGGGAAAGGTCTTTCGTGATGACCATATTGACCTTTTTCGCTTCGATATCGCTAATCATCCGCTGAAAATTCGGGCGGTCAAAGCTGGTCCCGCTCCATCCGTCATCGATATAGATATCATAAACCGACAACCGGTGCTGCTGAACGAATTCCTCCAGCATAGATTTTTGGTTGTTGACGCTCTCGGACGGTCCTTCGTTTTCGTCCTCCTTTGATAATCTGATGTATAATGCCACATGGTAGTCCATGGGATTGCTTATCTCTAAGTACATGATTGACCTCCAGAGATAAGCGGCCATTTATCGTAATCATTATACATGATTATCATGTGCGTTTACAAGGATAGCGAGCTCTCTTTGTAGGAAAAACTGAAAAGATTCGTTCAAAATCTGCTCTGCCGTTCTTCCGTCTTTCTCATAGATACATCGGATAATCAGTGCTCCCCTGTTCATGTGAACACCTCCGTGATGGGATAGTTTACCTTATGCCGGAATCATTTCGTTTTTTCCTATCCGGTCAAAGCAATGAGGGGTTTTCCCCGATTCAAAAAATAAAAGCGTTGCCATTTGCAACGCTCTCACAGCTATCCCACTTCCGGCTCGATCTTAAATTTTTTTCAGCAGCTCCGCATTTCCCTTCTTGCTCTCGTATTCAAGATGGGCATACAAATCTGCCGTTATTTCTAATGTACTGTGTCCCAGCCACTGCTGTACTTCGATCAGCGGCACCCTGTTCTGAATCAATATGGACGCGCATGTGTGTCTTAAATCATGCAGCCTGATTTCCCGCAAACCGTTGTCCCGCAAAAACTGTTTGAAACCGTGTGTAAGATCGTTCGGCATAATGGGTTCTCCATTTGGATTTAAGCAAATATACGCATCTGCCGGCACCGCATCACCATAACGTTCCGTTTTCAACTGGCGCAGCAATTCCGAAATCGCCTCCGTCATGGGGAGCATTCGATAGCTGGACTTGCGTTTCAACGCATCCCGCCCCATGACAGTTTCTTTTCCATCAATTTCCTCGTAGATGCGGCTATGCTGGATCGCGATGGTTTTCGCTTCAAAGTCAATGCTTCGCCACTGCAGCCCCAAAACCTCACTGCGCCGCAGGCCATAGAATACCGACAATAGCACCGGGACATACAGCCAGCTTCCCTGCAATTTTTCCAGCAGCAGATTCACTTCCTCCGCAGAGTAATGATCCGGTAAAAACTTCTCTTTGCGCGGCCGCTCCACGATTTCCGCCACATTACGATCCACCAGTTCCAGCCGCACCGCATCCTTCAGGGCTTTATGGATGTTTGCGTGGTGATGAAGCACTGTATTTGAGGATACGCCCTGTTCCCGCAAATAGCCGTAAAAATTCTCCAAGTCCGCCGCGCGTAGCTTCGCAAGGGGAATTTGCCGCTGTTGAAAATAGGGATAAATATTCGCTTTGATGTTGTATTTGTACCCGCGGTATGTACTTGGAGCCACTTTGAGTTTCATTCGCTCTACCCATTGCAGCATATAGTCGGAAAACAGTAAGCCCCCACCATTATAGGAATCATTCGCATATTGTGCTCGTGTTTGTAAGAGCAGTTCTTCCGCTTTTCGCCTGTTTCCCTGTACCGGAAGATGTGTGGCGATCCACTTTGATTTCCGCTTGCCGTTTTCGTCGCGCAGGTTTAGAACGATGTACCAATACCCTTTCTTTTGCTGTAAATGTCCTGCTACCATCTTAATTTCCTCCTTATTTCCAGTATTTTGCTTATTAAATTTGCTCTAAGTCGTTTCGCATTGGCAGCCGCAAGGGACTTAAAATCCACTGCATCCCACTATGTGCGAGTTCGACTGTGTACGACACATAGGCTAATATTTCCATGCGTTTCGTCCCCTTCTCCCATATTTTGGTTGATGAAATGTGCGATGGATGATATAATAAATCTACCACTTGCTTAGCAACCAGCGGAACCCATCATTCATGACCGCCAAAAGGAATACTACGCTGTCTTCAATGCCTCTAATGATGCCGAAACATCAACAATACTCATTGAATTCATACTCTCAGCTATCAAAACATCGCTCATCAATGCGAGTGATAGCCTGAGTGATGCGAAGTTAAACAGCAGCAATGCAATGGATGCACATTGAAAAATTCTTGGAAACGCATGAGTATATTATGATCGCCGATGTGTGGCCACTGTGCAGTGTTTCTGTAGCGACAGCAAATTGGATTTTCGCTGGATTGCTTGTAGATGGGGAACTTGCAATATCCTGTGAAAGCGGACATTAGATATGTAGAACCAAAACATATGTAGTCTGTATTTTAATAATTTAAGATGAATAAATCCATAAAAGAGAAATAACAATAGAGAGGAGAGAAAGTGATGGATTATAATGCAAGTGATGCTTTCTTTGAGGAAGAGCATGACATCGGAGAGGAGTCTATTTTGGAATATGATATAACAACAAGTCCTAGAGATTTAACTCCAGCCAATATTGTTGATATGATAGACTCAGGTATCATTGAAATCCCTCTTTTTCAAAGAAACTATGTATGGGATATTAAAAAAGCATCTAGGCTTGTAGAGTCTTTAATTCTAGGTCTGCCTGTTCCGGAATTGTTCTTTTATTCCGAGGGAGACGAAAACAATATGTATAAGATTATAGATGGGCAACAGCGTTTTCTCTCCATTTACTTTTTTGTAAAAGGAAGGTTCCCCAAAAATACAGACTCTCGTTTTATGATTCGTGATGGAATAAACGCGGGTACTACCCTCGAACTACACTGGACAAGGGCATAAAAAGATAATGGTCTGACGGTATGCCCACTGTCAGATTTTCCATTCAATTTGCAGCTTCTCGCTGGTGGCGCGAATGACGGTAATCATCAAATCCACCACCTGCTGCTTGTCCTCAAAACTGACATTCTCCCAATCGTCCAGGTAGTTGGAAATCGTGTCAATCTGCTCC
>JAAWQX010000009.1 GCA_022800755.1 Oscillospiraceae bacterium | reverse complement strand
GTCCTTGTTGAACGACTTACAAAACGGGGAAACGGCATAGCCAACGCTACGCCGTTTCCAAAAAACAAATCTAATACTGTCTTACGAGTATCTAACTTATGCCGGGTCTCTTTTTAGTTTTTGTGTTGGAGGACTTATATGCTTGATACGATTCCCGATGAAAAGGAAATGACAGCTTTACTCGGAGAATCCCTATATAATGTATGGAATCAGCTATGTGCTTTAATTGATGAAAAATATGATATGGATCGTTCCTGGGCGCAAGGGGGTAAAGCATGGAAATACGAGTATAAATATCGCCGGGGTGGTAAAACGCTGTGTGCCCTATATGCAAGAGCAAACTGTGTGGGCTTTATGGTTATTTTAGGAAAAGCCGAGCGATTGAAATTTGAAACGGATAGAGAAAGTTACTCAAAAGAAGTTCAGAAAATATATGAGGAAGCACAAACTTATCATGATGGAAAGTGGATCATGTTTGAGCCGGTGGACACCACTCTGTTTCATGACTTCATTAGATTGTTGAGAATCAAAAGAAAGCCAAACAGAACGTAAGACGACGTTTTATTGAGCGTTTACGGAAATATATGTATGGCAAATCTCACCAGATATTGCAAAATGTTTCATGTTGAAACTATTCAAATCGCTGAAATTTTGTGATATCTTGAAAAAATCACCGGAAAAGTTTGAAAGTTCTTTACAAATTTGTAATTTAGAAGTATAATAACTTGCTGTCTCTATGCGGGATAGGGCATTTTGCGGCCTTTTTTCCGTTTAGAGTTGTGCGTATTTTGGTAAAATCCGTATGGAACGCATAGGCTCCGCCTTGTGTTTGTGCGGTTTTTATAGCCGGGGATTAACCCACCCCGGTGAGGATGGCGAAAGGCCGCGGCTAATCAGGTATTAGCGTGGAACCTCGCCGCCTGAACAGATCCGGTGTCCGCCGGACTGTAACCTACAACAGGAGGAAACATTATGCAGATCACAGACCCCATCGCAGACATGCTGACCCGTATCCGCAACGCCGGTACCGCGAAGCATGAGACCGTCGATGTCCCGGCGTCCAAGATGAAGACCGCTATCGCGCAGATTTTGCTCGATGAAGGCTACATCAAGGGCTTCCAGATCATCGATGACGGCACCCAGGGTATCATCCGTGTTACCCTTAAGTACCTTCCCGGCAAGGTGAAGGCCATTCAGGGGCTCCGCAGAGTCTCTAAGCCCGGCCTGCGCGTTTACGCGGGCGCGGACGAGCTGCCCCAGGTCCTCAAAGGCCTCGGCATCGCTATCATTTCAACATCCAAGGGCGTCATGACCGACAAAGCCGCGCGCAAGCTGCACGTTGGCGGCGAGGTCCTGGCATTCGTGTGGTAAGGGAGGTACTGTTATGTCTAGAATTGGTAGAGCTCCCATTACCGTCCCCGCCGGCGTGGAAGTCAAGGTGGACGGCAGCCACATCACCGTGAAAGGCCCCAAGGGCCAGCTGGAGCGCGATATCGCGCCCACGATGAGTGTGGAGCAGGACGCGGGCGTCCTGCACGTCAAGCGCGCTTCCGAAAGCAAAATGGACAAATCCCTCCACGGACTGACCAGAACCCTCATCCACAACATGGTCGTGGGTGTGACCGACGGCTTCGAAAAGAAGCTGGAGATCAACGGTGTTGGTTATAGAGCCGAGAAGAAGGGCAGCCAGGTCGTGATGAAGCTGGGCTTCTCCCACGATGTCACTGTGGACGAGACCGACGATATCAAAATCGACGTCCCCGACGCGAATACCCTCATCATCAAGGGCATCGATAAGCAGAAGGTCGGCCAGTTCGCCGCCGAGGTGCGCTCCAAGCGTCCTCCCGAGCCTTATAAGGGCAAGGGCATCAAGTACGACTACGAAGTTGTCCGCCGCAAGGCCGGTAAGTCCGGTAAGAAATAAGGAGGTGTGCTGAATGATTAAGAAAGCTGACTCGAAGGCCGCTCGCCTGAAGCGCCATCAGAGAATTCGCGGCAAGATCTCCGGCACTCCCGAGAGACCGCGTCTGAGCATTTACAGAAGTGAAAACCATATCGTGGCCCAGATCATCGACGACGTGGCCGGCACTACTTTGTGCGCCGCGTCCTCCCACGAAAAGGGCTTCGCTGCCAAGGGCAGCAACTGCGAGGGTGCCAACCTGGTGGGCAAGGCCATTGCCGAGCGCGCCAAGGCCAAAGGCATCGAGGAAGTCGTGTTTGACCGCGGCGGTTACGTGTACCACGGCCGCGTGCAGGCTCTGGCTGAGGGCGCCCGCGAGGGCGGCCTGAAATTCTAAGGGGAGGAGGAACCATCAATGGCTGAAGAATTGACCGAAAAGACCGAACAGGCCGTAAGACCTGAGAGAACGGAGCGCACAGAGCGCAGCGACCGTCCCGCCGGCAACCGCAGAAATAACGGTGACCGCCGCGACCGCCGTGACCGTCGTCCCAGAGAGCAGGAAGCTCCCGAAATGATCGAGACCGTTGTGGCCCTCAACCGCGTTTCCAAGACCGTTAAGGGCGGCCGTGTGGCCAAGTTCTCTGCGCTGTGCGTGGTGGGCGACGGCAAGGGCCGCGTGGGCTACGGCCTGGGCAAGGCCAGCGAAGTGTCCGAAGCGATCCGCAAGGGCATCGAGGCCGCGAAGAAGAATATCACCACCGTCACCCTCACCGGCACCACCATCCCTCATGAGGTGATCGGCGAGTTCGGCGCGGGCCGCGTGCTGCTCAAGCCCGCCGCCCCCGGTACCGGCGTTATCGCCGGCGGCGCTGTGCGTGCGGTGATGGAAGCCGCCGGCATTAAGGACATCCGTACCAAGTGCCTGCGCACCAATAATCCCCAGAACGTCGTCGCCGCCACCATGGCCGGCCTGAAGAGCCTGCGTGACGTGAATCAGGTCGCCGCCGTGCGCGGCAAGACGCCTGAAGAGATCCTGGGTTAAGGAGGGGCTGACAATGGCAAAGCTGAAAATTAAGCTCGTTAAGAGCCTCAACGGAAGACTGGATAAACACATTGCGACCGCCCAGTCCCTGGGCCTGCATAAGATCGGCAACGAGACCGTCCAGCCCGATAACCCCCAGACCAGAGGCAAGATCGCGCAGATCGGCTATCTCCTCCAGGTCACGGAAGAATAAGGAGGGCGTACCAATGTATATCAATGAACTTTCTCCCATGGAAGGCTCCACCCATGTTGCCAAGCGCAAGGGCCGGGGCCATGGCACCGGCAACGGCAAGACCGCCGGCCGCGGCCACAAGGGTCAGAAGGCCCGCTCCGGCGGCGGCGTGCGCATCGGCTTCGAAGGTGGCCAGATGCCCCTGGCCCGCCGTATCCCCAAGCGCGGCTTCAACAACATTTTTGCCAAGCCCCTGGAGGCTGTGAACGTCTCCGCCCTGAACCGTTTTGAGGACGGCGCGGTGGTGGACGCTCAGGCCCTGCTTGCCGCCGGCATCCTGTCCAAGTGCGAGTACGGCGTGAAGTTCCTGGGCAACGGCGAAGTCAACAAGAAGGTCACCGTTAAGGCTTCCGCCTTCTCCGAATCCGCGAAGGCCAAGATCGAGGCCGCGGGCGGAAAGGTCGAGGTGGTCTAAGTGCTTGAGACTCTGCGCAACGCGTGGAAGGTAGACGAGATCCGCAAGAAATTGCTGTTCACCGTCGTCATCCTTCTCCTGTACCGCATCGGTAACGCTGTTCCTGTGCCTTATGTAGACACGGCACTGCTGTCCAACTACTTCCAGTCCGTGGGCAACACCGCGCTGGGATTCCTGAACGTGCTGTCCGGCAGTGCGTTGTCACAAGCGTCTATTTTTGCACTGAGCATCCAGCCGTATATCAACGCATCCATTATCATCCAGCTGCTGACCATCGCCATCCCCGCTTTAGAGCGTATGGCCAAGGAAGGCGGCGAGGAAGGACGCAAAAAAATCGCCAGCATTACCCGGTATGCCACGGTCATCATTGGTCTGATCCAGGGCTTCGCGTACTATATGCTCATCAGCCAGAATGGATTTTTGGCGACGGGCGTGGAGGGCATCTGGCCCGCGCTGGTCATCATCTTTACGTTTACGTCCGGTTCCGCCCTGGTCATGTGGCTGGGCGAGCAGATCACGGAGTTCGGCATCGGTAATGGCATTTCCATCATCCTGTTTGTCAACATCGTGTCCCGCTTCCCCTCCGCTGTGCTGACCATGGTGCAGAACATGACCCGCTGGTTCGGCATCCGTGACGGCAGCGTCACCATGGAGAGCCTGACTGAGGCCCTGACCGCTCAGGGTTACACCGGCGATACCCTCACCGAGCAGGCGCAGCATCTGTATGATTCTGCCCTGTCTCCCTGGATGCTGGCCATCCTGCTCATCGGCGCGCTGGCGCTGGTGGTACTCATCGTCGTGGTCAACGACGCGGAGCGCCGCATTCCGGTGCAGTACTCCAAGCGCGTGGTGGGCCGCAAGATGTACGGCGGCCAGTCCACGAATCTGCCCATGAAGGTGAATATGTCCGGCGTTCTGCCCATCATCTTCGCCCAGTCCATCGCGACTTTGCCCGCTACCGTGTGCATGCTGTTCGGCATTACCGAGAAGAGCGGCGGCTTCTGGGGCGGCTTCCTGAGCGTGTTCAACACCACCAGCGTCCTGTACGCGATCATTTATCTGCTGCTGATTGTGTTCTTCGCGTATTTCTACTCCACCATCCAGTTCAACCCCATCGAGGTGGCCAACAACCTGAAGAACAACGGCGGCTTTATCCCCGGCATCCGTCCGGGCCGGCCCACCAGCGATTTCCTGTCCAAGGTGCTGAATAAGATCACTCTGTTCGGCGCTGTGTATCTGGGCATCATCGCCATTGTGCCGATCATCGTGAGCATCTGCTCTTCCAGCGCTGCCAACTCCGGCATCTCCTTGGGCGGCACGTCCATCATCATCGTGGTCGGCGTGGCTCTGGAGACCGTACGCGCTCTGGAGGCACAGATGATTATGCGCAACTACAAGGGCTTTTTGGAATAATCGGAGGAACCGTAAATGAAACTCGTTTTGTTGGGCGCTCCCGGCGCCGGCAAGGGAACTCAGGCGGAGATTCTCTGCAAAAAGCTGAATATTCCAACCATCTCCACAGGCAATATCCTGCGGGCGGCCGTCGCGAACGGCACGCCCGTAGGGCTGAAAGCCAAAGAGTATATGGACAAAGGCGCGCTGGTGCCGGATGACGTCATCATCGGCGTGATTAAAGAGCGGCTGGCGGAGCCGGACTGCAAAAACGGATTTATCTTGGACGGCGTGCCCCGTACCATCCCCCAGGCCCAGGCGTTGGAGGACGGCGGCGTGCACATCGACTGCGCGTTGTCCATTGAGATCGCGGACGAGACCATCATTGAGCGGATGTCCGGCCGGCGCACTTGCCCGGCGTGCGGCGCGAGCTTCCATGTGGTCTCCAACCCGCCCAGGAAACAGGGCGTGTGCGACGCCTGCGGCGGGGAACTGACCATCCGTAAGGATGACGCCCCCGAGACCGTAAAGGCCCGGCTGGTGACCTATCACCGGGAAACCGAGCCGCTGAAAGATTTCTATGCCAAGCGCGGTGTGCTGAAAACCGTGGACAATCGCCCCAGTATCGAGGCGACCACCCAGGCCATTTGCGAGACTTTGGGGATCTGAACTATGCCGATCATTGTGAAATCCCCCAGAGAGATCGAACTGATGCGTCAGGCGGGCAAAATTACCGCCCAGGCCCGGACCATCGCCCGGCAGGCGATCCGGGACGGCGTGACCACCGGGGAGATCGACAAGGAAGTCTACGACTTTATCACGAAATCGGGCGCGACCCCGTCGTTCCTCAATTACGGAGGATTCCCCGGAAGCGCCTGTATCTCAGTGAATGAGGAACTGATCCACGGCATTCCGGGTGACCGGGTCGTCCGCAAGGGCGACATCGTCAGCGTGGACGTGGGCGCGAAGATCCACGGTTACCACGGTGACTGCGCCGGGACCTATCCCTGCGGCGAGGTGTCCGCGGAAGCGAAGCGGCTGATGGAAGTCACCCGCCAGAGCTTTTTCGAGGGCATCAAGTACGCGAAAGCGGGCAACCGCTTGGGGGATATTGGCGCGGCCATTCAGGAATACGTGGAAAAGCAGGGTTACAGCATCGTGCGGGAGTACGTGGGCCACGGCGTGGGCGCGGACCTGCACGAATCGCCGGAGGTCCCCAATTACGGCAGGGCAGGGCATGGCCCCCGTCTTGTCAAGGGCATGACCATCGCGGTGGAACCCATGGTCAACGCCGGTTCAGCGGCCATCCGGGTGCTGGACAATGAGTGGACCGTCGTTACCGTTGACGGAAAGCTCGCGGCGCACTACGAGAACACCATCTGCATCACAGACGGCGAGCCTGAGATCCTGACAATGGCAGATGATATTTGATGAACGTACTTGATCGAGGAGGTTAATGATGTCGAAAGACGATGAAATCGAACTTGAGGGCACGGTCGTCGAGGCTCTGCCCAATACGATGTTCAAGGTGGACATCGGCAACGGCCATGTGATTCTGGCTACCATATCCGGCAAACTCCGGATGAATTACATTCGCATTCTCCCGGGGGATAAGGTCACGCTGCGCATGTCGCCCTACGACCTGACACGCGGCCGTATCACCTGGAGAAGTAAATAGGAGGTTACCCAAAATGAAAGTTAGACCTTCCGTAAAGCCCATGTGCGAAAAGTGCAAGATCATCAAGCGCAAGGGCAAGGTCATGGTCATCTGCGAGAACCCCAAGCATAAGCAGAGACAGGGCTGAACCATCCCAAATCCGGTCCTGAACCAACCCCAGCCGCACCGCTGACGGAGGCTCCCTCCGGCGGGATGAAGCCCCGTGGGCATGAAAGGTGCGAACATCCACTTTTTGAAAGGAATGATTGATTAGTATGGCACGTATAGCCGGCGTTGACCTGCCTAAAGACAAGAGAGTCGAGATCGGCCTCACTTATGTCTATGGAATCGGCAGGACCAGCGCGAAGAAGATCCTGGAAATGACCGGGATCAACCCCGACACCCGTGTGAAAGACCTCACCGATGACGAAGAGGCAAAGATCCGTGAATGCATCGACCACAACTTCATCGTGGAAGGCGACCTGCGCCGCCGTACCGCGCTTGACATCAAGCGCCTGACGGAGATCGGCTGCTACCGCGGCCTGCGCCACAGAAAAGGTCTGCCCGTTCGCGGTCAGAGAAGCAAGACAAACGCCCGTACCCGTAAGGGTCCGAAACGGACGGTTGCGAATAAGAAGAAGTAAGGAGGGATATGCGACATGGCTCAGCCGAAAAAGAAAGTCAGAACCCGCCGCAGAGAGCGGAAAAATATTGAAAAAGGCCAGGTGCATATCAGCTCCTCGTTCAATAACACCATGGTCACCATCACCGATACCCAGGGCAACACCATTTCCTGGGCGTCCTCCGGTGAAATGGGCTTCCGCGGAAGCCGGAAGTCCACTCCTTACGCTGCCCAGACTGCAGCGGAAACCGCTGCCAAGGTAGCGATGGAACACGGCCTGAAGACCGTTGAAGTATTCGTCAAGGGTCCCGGCCAAGGACGTGAAGCAGCGATCCGTGCCCTCCAGACCGCCGGTTTGGAAGTCACCATGATCAAGGACGTCACTCCCATTCCTCACAATGGCTGCCGTCCTCCCAAACGCCGCCGCGTCTGATTTCGGAAAGGAGGAAATAGACTATGGCAAGAAATATGCAGCCCATCGTCAAGCGCTGCAGAGCGCTGGGGATCTCTCCCGCCGTGATGGGCTATACCGAAAAGTCCAAGCTTGGTTCCACCAAGCGTAACCCCAATGCCAAGAAGAGAACCAAGAAAAGCGAGTACGCCACTCAGCTCAATGAGAAGCAGAAAGTCAAGTTCGTCTACGGCATTCAGGAAAAGCAGTTCCGCGCATATTACGAGAAAGCGGCCAAAGCCCAGGGCATCACCGGCGAAGTGCTGCTGACCACCATCGAGCGCCGTCTGGATAACGTGATTTTCCGTCTGGGTCTGGCGAAGACCCGCCGGGAAGCCCGTGAGCTGGTGTCTCACGGCCACTACACCGTCAACGGCAGCGTGGTGAATATCCCCTCGTTCCTGGTCAAGCCCGGCATGGTCATCGGTGTGAAGGAAACTTCCCGCAGCATCGAGCGCATCAAGGGCTTCATGGAAGAAGACGCGTTCCGCGGCGTGCCCAAGTGGCTCAGCTACGACGCGAAGAAAGGCGAAGGCAGTGTTCTGGCTATGCCCGCCCGGGATGACATTGATTTCGAGGTGGAGGAACACCTGATCGTCGAGTTGTACTCCAAGTAATCTCAAGACCCTCAGAATTGGTAAGCTGATATCCCGTGCCTTTTGGCACAAAAATCGAATAAGGAGGGTTTAGTCTATATGATTGAAATAGAGAAACCGCGTATCGTATGTCTGGAAACACCCACGGATGATTCCTACGGGAAGTACATCATCGAGCCCTTGGAGCGCGGCTATGGCACCACTCTCGGAAATTCTCTGAGACGGGTGTTGCTCTCTTCTCTGCCCGGCACCGCTGTCACCAGCATCAAGATCGCCGGCGTGCAGCATGAGTTTTCCACCGTCCCCGGCGTAAAGGAGGACGTGACGGAGATCGTGCTGAATGTGAAGAGCATCATCGCCCGGCTGCATTGCCAGGCACCCAAAACGGTGTACATCGAAGCCACCGGCGAGGGAGAAGTCACCGCCGGCGACATCAAGGCGGACGGCGAGGTGGAAGTGCTCAACCCGGAGCTGCATATCGCGACACTGGGCGCCGGCGCCAGCCTGAGCATGGAGCTGACCATCGGCCACGGCCGTGGCTATGTCACCGCCGCGAAGAATAAGACCGCCGCGATGCCCATCGGCACCATTCCCGTGGATTCCATCTATACGCCGGTTCTCAAAGTCAATTACACAGTGGAAAACACTCGTGTAGGCAACCAGACCGATTTTGACAAGCTCACTATCGAAGTCTGGACCGACAAGACCATCACTGCAAGAAACGCTCTGTCTCTGGGCGCGAAGATCTTGGTGGACCACTTCACCATCTTCACCGACCTGTCCGAGACGGTAGGCGGCACAAGCACCGTGGTAGAAAAGGTGGAAACGCCCAAGGATAAGCTGCTGGATATGACTATCGAGGAGCTGGATCTGTCCGTGCGGAGCTTTAACTGCCTGAAGAGAGCGAATATCAACACGGTCGAGGACCTCATCAACAAGACCCAGGACGAGATGATTAAGGTCCGCAACCTGGGCCGGAAATCCCTGGAAGAGGTAGAGCACAAGCTCGCCCAGCTGGGACTTTCCCTGGCCAGCGACGACAATCAGTAAGGCACGAACGTGCCATCCAACCTTAGGAGGTTAGTAATATGCCCGGTACAAGAAAACTCGGCAAGACGACCGACCAGCGCATGGCGATGCTTCGCCAGCAGGTGACGGACTTCCTGGACTTAGGCCGCATGGAAACCACCGTGACCCGCGCGAAGGAGATCGCTCCTCTTGCGGAGAAAATGATCACACTGGGGAAGAAGAAGGACTTGGCGGCATACCGCCAGGCGCTGAGCTTCATCACCCGTGAGGACGTTGCGAAGAAGGTATTTGACGAGGTCGCTCCCAAATACAACGAGCGCAACGGCGGATATACCCGCATCACCCGCGTCGGCCCCCGCCGGGGCGACGCTGCCGAAATGGCAGTCATCGAGTTGGTGTAATCATCATAAAACGGCCGTAACTGATGTTACGACCGTTTTGCTTTAGGAGGAAATACGATGGCGAAATCAGAATGGACTTTAAGCGGAGATTTTGACGCACTTCTGCAAAAAATCGAAACGGGAATTTTGCAGGGGAGCATGTCTGCCTCGCTGGAAGCTGCCAGCGATTTTCGGGAGGGCGGTGCCCGGTGCAGCGTCCGGGTGTTTGAGCGGTACAGCGCGATAGGCAGCAATCGTGTCAGTATGAGCGTGACCCTGTTTCAAAACGGCGATGAGATCCATTTGTCTGCCATCACCGCCGGGGGCAGCCAGGCCATGTTTTTCAAGCTGAATACCATGGGCGAGGAAGCCTTTCTGGACAAACTGCGGGAACTGCTGCAAGCGTAAGGGTCAGGCCAGCCCAAACAGGACCAGTACCAGCCCATACACCACGCTGGCACTGATACCGAACACGATGACCGGCCCGGCGATGACGAACATTTTTGCCGCGGTGCCGGTGACAAAGCCCTCGGTCTTAAATTCCAGCGCAGGGGCGACTACGGAATTGGCGAAGCCGGTGATGGGCACCAGCGTTCCCGCACCGGAAAATTTCGCCATTTTGTCATAGACTCCCAGCCCTGTCAGCGCCGCGCCGATGAGCACCATAGTGATAGACGTGGCGGCAGCCGCGTCCAGCCGGGCCAGCCCGTAGGACAGATACAGGTTCAAAATCAATTGTCCCACGCAGCAGATGGCCCCGCCAGATACAAAGGCTTTCACCATATCCATGGCCAGCGGCGACGCGGGGGCGATGGATTTTACGTAAGCGTTGTATTGTTCATTGGTCATTTCCATAAAAAATTACCTCCGGCGTTAGTTTTTGCCGGAGGTGTTTTTTTATTCATTTTCTGCGTCCATAGTCATCAAAATTCCGCTTCAACGCCCGTTCAGTCGGGAAAATGGATAGCACCATCACCGCGCATTGCATCCCGACGATGACACCGCCGACCGTGCCGACAGTATCGACGGACCGTCCAAAGGCCAGAAACACCATGCTCAGTATTGAGACAGGGAGCATCACGACACCCGAAATCAACCAAAGCCTACCGATATATTGGTGTGCAAAGTCCCATGTGTTCCGATTGATGGCAGAGCGGCGGGTTCGATAACCGATGCTTGAACCAAACTGCGGGGGAGCGTTTTTGAATTTCAGCCCGCAGCCGATCATTGTTCCCGGAATGAGTAGGTCCATGACCAGCATATAGATCCAAAATCCCACAGTATTACCTCCCGAACAGCCGCTTGCGCATACTGCGCCCTACCTTTGCCGCGCCGGGGCGGAGTTGGATGCCGGAGAGCGCCTGCTGCCACATGGGGGTGTTGCCATGCCATGCTAGAGGATTGGTTTCAATGTCTCCGCCGTCCGGGTGTAGGTCCCGGAAGCTGGCTTCCCACAGCGTAACACTGTCTCCGTCAAAAGGTTTCAGGTCAAACGCGGTCCCGGCGTCATCCCGGATATTCAGCATTACCCATTGCGCCTGGGGATAGATGGCCCGGAGGGAGGATACGAAAGCCAGCAGCGCGTCCACGCCGTCTTCCCGGTTGCCCACCAGACACACCCGCCCGGCCCGGCGCAGGAGCTTGTCAATGCGGTGGTAGCGCTTGAGCATGGTGCGCCGCATCTCCTTTTGCCCGGCGGCGAGGGATTTTTTCGTGGGGAAATGATGAATGGAGGTAATATCATTTTTTACGTCCACCACCCGCCGGTTTTTCCGTGTGGGGTCAGGGGCTTCCTCCCGAATCTCCGTAAAAAAGTCGGCAAACTCCGTTTGAAACAAATGCGTTACTGTCTCCAGGGAATACAACTCCATCCAGTCCATGGGCGCGGCGGTGAAGCGCAGACCGGCTTCTTTTATTTGTTGGGCGGGACGGCAGGCGGGACCCACGGACATGACGAAATCAAAGGGGGCCGCGTTGAGTTCATTCATGATACGCGCCCTCCAATTCCAGCAATCTCTGCTTGAAGTCCAGCCCGCCGGCGTACCCGGTGAGACTGCCGTTACTGCCCACCACCCGGTGGCAGGGAATGAGAATGGCGATGGGATTGCGGTTACAGGCCATGCCCACCGCCCGGGCGGCCCCGGGATTCCCGGCTTTGGCCGCCAGCGCGCCGTATGTAGCGGTCTGCCCATAGGGAATTTCCCGCAGCAGCGCCCAAATCTTCATTTGAAACGCCGTCCCCACCGGGGAAAGGGGCACATCAAAGTCCCGGCGTACCCCGGCGCAGTACTCCGCCAATTCCCGGGCGCACCGCTCCGTGACCGGACAGCCCCGGGGTGCGTCCCGGAAGCCGAAGCCCACCTCGGTGACGGCGCTTCCGTCGGAACAGATGTACACATCGCCAATGGGCAGCGAGAGATTCTGACTGTACAATTCCATACCTTACCTCAAATATCCACAGAAAGATTTTCGATGCCGTTGGCCTCGAATTCCCGCATATATTCCTCCATCCGGCTGGTGAGGGGGGTGACATCCTCCGGGATGCCGTACATGCCCAGGTCCCGCCGGGCGAGTTCCTCTGCCAGAATCTCAAAAAAGACGGCGTCCTCGTAGTCGCATATGGCCTCGTGGATGCCGCCCTCCTGATAGGCCTTGCTGGGCTGCACGATGCCATGATGGACCTGCACCATGGAGCGCATCCCACATTTGGGCGCGTAAGAGAACAGTTTGGATTCCATATAATCATAATCCTCGAACCGGTCAGTTCCCCGGGCGGAGTTGAGCACCCAGTTGCCCACATACACCAGGTCCAGCAGCCGCCGGTATTCCAGGTCAGTCAGTTCAATGGTCATCATGGCCCTCCTTTGCGAATTGATTCAATCATACCCATTATAGCAGGAGACAAGCCGGAATTCTACAAAAAATTCCCAATGAAAAACTTGTAATCCCGCCGCAGATAGGATACAATAGAAAAATCATGAGTATGGCAGGCAAAAATATGGAAAAGAAAGTTATTATCACCGTCAGCGGCACGCAATGCCTTGAAGACCAGGAGCAGGAAGACATCGAACTGATGACGGAGGGCGCTTACGAATACGCGGGGGACACAGGCAGCTTCCGCTACGAAGAAAGCGAGATCACCGGCATGGAGGGAACGACGACGGAATTCCAATTTTCCCCCGCGGAGGTGGTCATCAGCCGGAAAGGGACATTCGCCAGCCGCATGGTGTTCGTGGAGGGCCGGAAGAACGTATTTTTGTACGAGACGCCCTACGGCAGCGCCACGCTGGGGGTGGACACCCATAAAATCACAAACAAGCTGGGAGAGCACGGCGGGGAACTGAACATTGATTATACCCTCCAGCTGGACCGGATGATGGTCTCCCGGAACCGGTTTCTGGTAAAAATCAAAGAACAGGCGGTTGAGAGCGATGAGTAATATGATCGAACAGGCGAAGCAGAAGGCAGACGCGCTGCTGCAAAGCGCGTACCGGGCGGCGGTGGAAAAAGGCGCGCTCCCCGGAGAGGTCGCCTTTACCGGCAGCGTGGACATCCCAAAGGACACGAAAAACGGCGATTACGCGGCCAACCACGCCATGGTATCGGCCAAGCCCATGAAAAAATCCCCCCGGCAGATCGCCGAGGCGCTGGCGGCGGAACTGGACCTGTCCGGGACTTGGTTTGACCGGGCGGAGATCGCGGGACCGGGCTTCATCAACTTCTACCTGTCCCAGAAATGGTACAGCGACGTGCTGGCGGAAGTGGAAGCCGCCGGGAAGGACTACGGCCGGGTAGACGTGGGCCACGGCGAGCGGGTGATGGTGGAATTCGTCTCCGCCAACCCCACCGGCCCCATGACCATCGGCAACGCCCGGGGCGGCGTGCTGGGCGACACCCTGGCGTCTGTGCTGGACCGGGCGGGCTACGACGTGTACCGGGAGTTCTATGTCAACGACGCAGGCAACCAGGTGGACCTGTTCGGCAAGTCCATCGAGGCGCGCTACCTCCAGCTGTTGCAGGGGGAAAGCGCCGTGGAGTTCCCGGACAACGGCTACCACGGGGACGACATCAAGACCCTGGCCCAGCTCATTTACGAGCGGGACGGGGACAAGTGGCTGAACGTCACCAGCGAGGCCCGGTGCAAAGAATTTGTGGCCTTTGGCCTGCCCTACAACATCGCCCGGATGAAAGAGGATTTGGCCCGGTACCGTGTGGAGTTCGACCGCTGGTTTTTGGAGAGCAGCCTCCACGAATCCGGTTATGTGGCCCAGACCGTGGACCTGCTGACGAAAGCGGGCCTGACCTATGAAAAGGACGGCGCGCTGTGGCTGCGCAACACGGAACTGGGCGCGGATAAGGACGAAGTCATGCGCCGCAGCAACGGCTTTTACACCTACTACGCCGTGGACATCGCCTACCATCGGAACAAATTCGTGGACCGGCACTTTGACCGGGTCATCGACGTATGGGGCGCGGACCACCACGGTCACGCCATCCGCTTCGGCAACACCATGAAAGCCCCGGCCCTGGGGCTGGAGGGCCGGAACCTGGATTTCCTCATCATGCAAATGGTGCGCCTTGTGCGGGGCGACGAGGTAGTGAAGGTCTCCAAGCGCACGGGCAAAGCGCTGACTCTGGCCGACCTGATGGATGAGATCGGCGTGGACGCCTGCCGCTTTTTCTTCAATGCCAAGCCGGACACGCATCTGGAATTCGACTTGGACTTAGCCGTCCGGGAGGACAGCGAGAACCCGGTGTACTACGTCCAGTACGCCCACGCCCGCATCTGTTCCTTGGTACAAGCCCTGGCGGAGGAAGGCGTTCCGGTGCCGCAGTTCGCGGACATTGACGCGTCTCTGCTCAGCGGTGAGCAGGAGATCGACCTCATCAAGCAGATCTCCGCCCTGCCGGAGGAGATCCGCTACGCCGCCCGGGACTACGACCCCAGCCGGCTCAACCGCTACGTCATCGAACTGGCGGCCCGGTTCCACCGGTTCTACAACGCCTGCCGCATCAAGGGCGAGGCGGCGGACATCCAAAAAGCCCGCTTGAAGCTGGCGGACGCCACCCGCCAGGTCATTGCCATCTGCCTTGACATTATCGGCGTATCGGCCCCGGAAAAAATGTAAAACAAAAGGGACTGCGTTTGCAGTCCCTTTTTATGTTTTTTGCTTCCGGCTGTTCCACACCTGGGCAAGGATATCTTTGAGTACCAGAAATGCGTCCAACTCGTTGTACCCATACTCCTCCCGCAGCTGCTTGAGCAGGACTTCCAGCTTCACGGCGTAATAGGGCGTGTTGACTTCTTTCTGGTACTTGACCAGCACCGGGTACTTTTTGCCCCACACCCGGTTCCAGTCGATTTTTTCCTGAATTTCCTCACTGGTGCGCTCGATCATCTGCTCGATCTCCTGCACCTCCGGGTCAAACTCGATCAGCTCGTCCAAGGTGACGCGGTAGAACCCCGCCATCTGTTTGGCCTGCCGGATATCGGGCAGAGTTTCGTCGGTCTCCCACTTGGAAATAGTCTGCCGGCTCACGCCCAGCCGCTCTGCCACATCCTCTTGTGAAAGCCCCACGCTTTTTCTGGCATGAAACAAACGGTTTCCCAAGGTCACTGTCATCACCTCCTGATGATGGCAGTATACCGGGTCCCGGGAAGAAAATCCACCAATTTTTCGTGACATTTCCGCCCGGAAACTTAACCCCAGAACCACCGCACCGTCACCGCGGCCATGACAAACCCCACCAGATCGGCAATGAGTGCTGCCGGAATGATTTTTTTCCCATTTTTGATCCCCGCTGCGCCGAAATAAACGGCAATGACGTAAAAGGTCGTCTCCGTAGACCCGATCATCACCGCCGCGGTGCGGCCGATGATGGAATCCGCTCCGAATTCCCGAATGGTCTCCGTGGCTGCCGCCAGCGCGCCGCTGCCGCTTAAAGGCCGCAGAAGCATCAGAGACGTCAGTTCCGCCGGGATACCCAGCCACGCCAGCACCGGGGCGGCCAGTTTTGTCAACGCGTCCAGCAGCCCGGAGGCCCGGAGCATATAGATCATGGGCAGCAGCATCAGCAGGGCCGGAAAGATCCGCAGCAGCGTCCGCAGTCCGTCCGCCGCGCCGTCAGTCAAAGCGGCAAATACGTCCACCTTGCGCCCCAGGGCATACAGCCCCACGCTCCCCAGGATGAGCGGCATCATCAGCGTGAGAACCGTATTCATGGGCGCAGCACCCGAACCGAGAGCAGCCCCGCGGCCACGGAGCAAACGGAAGTCACCCACACCGCCGGGAGGATATCAAAGGGTACCGCCGCGCCGCAGGCAGCCCGTACAGACGCGATGGTGCTGGGGATGAGCTGCACGGAAGCGGTGTTGAGCACTACGAGCGTAGCCAATTCCCGGGCGGACCGCCTGCCATGGGCCTGCGCCATTCCCTGTGCCGCCCGGATGCCCATAGGTGTTGCCGCGTTGCCCAGCCCCAGAAGGTTGGCCGCCACATTGGACGACAGCGCGTCAAAAGTCTCCCGGTGCCTGGAGGTCTCCGGGAATAGTTTACATAATATTGGTCTCAACAAGCGGGACAAGCCATCAGCCAGCCCCGCCCGGCGCATGACCTCAAACACGCCGCACCACAGGCACATAATGACCCCCGCGCCCAGGCAGAATTCCACGGCGGCGTTCACGCCGTCGAACAAAGCGGCAGCCACAGCGTCGGCGGTATCGGCAAAGATGCCGTACCCCACCGCGGCGGCCACGCCGATGACCCAAATAAAGGCTAATTGCAAAACGATCCCCTCCCATACCAAACTGTATGGGAGGGGATGCGTGGATATGCCCTCAGAAGCTGTGGATATACCGCGCTTCCCGGACGATTTTTCCGCCGATCTCGTCTTCCCGGGCGTCACCTGAGCAGACAAAGCCGTGTTTCTCGTAAAAATGCCGGGCCCGGGCGTTTTCCTCCAGCACCCAGAGGAAAATCTGCCGGAACCCCTGCTCCCGCAAGGCGTTCACCGCCGCTTCCAACAGCGGCCCGCCCAGCCCCTTGTCCATATACGCGGGCCGAAGATACAAGGACACCACCTCGCCCCAGTCCGGCCAATCGCCAAACCGGGACCGGCAGACCGTAGATACCCCGATGATTTCCCCGCCGTCCAACAGCAGCAAAGTACGGTCTGTCGGCCCATCCGAGCGCGCGGCCATCCAATGCCCCACCGGGATACTGTCCAAAAACGCATCGGGAATGATCCCCCGGTAAACCGTTTTCCAGCTCTCCTCGTACACCCGGCTCACCGCCATCCGGTCGTCATCGGGCCGAATCAGTCGAATGGTCATGATATCACCACGCTTTTTGCCAAGGCGATGGCGTCGTCCCGGGAGGAACTCTTTGCGTTCAGCGTAAACAGCGTCAGATACTCGTCCTCCGCGCTGCCGAACAGGCCGCACCAGGATTCACTGAAATGCGCAAACGCGTCAATATCGACGCCTTCCTCTTCCAATCGCACCAGAATTCCCAGGGAATAGAGGTCATGCTCGACCTTGTACAGATAAGCGGGTTCCGATGTACCGTCTATATTGCCGATGTCTTCCACGATCCCGCTGTGATTCTCATACACCGGGGCGGCCTTCAAGACGTCTTTGATCCACCAGTTTGCATTGTTCGGCAGGCATTCCGCGCTGCCGGAGGCACACCAGATGTCGGGCGCGGAAAACGCCTCTGCCGCGTCGGCGGGCGGTTCATAGGCCATGGGTGTGAAAATGTAGTCCCCGGGTAATTTGGAGCTTTCCACTTCCAGCCCATCAGGAAGTGCAAACTGCACCGTCCGGTCTGCGATGGTGACGGTGGCGTTCGTGTCCGGGACTTCCGTTTCCTGTTTGGCGCACCCAGTGAGCAGCAGACACAAAAGCAAAGCAGATACTAAAACGAATTTTTTCATGCAGCGATTCTTCTCACAGCAGCACCG
The DNA here is from genome assembly GCA_022800755.1 of Oscillospiraceae bacterium. Classification (GTDB taxonomy): domain Bacteria; phylum Bacillota; class Clostridia; order Oscillospirales; family Oscillospiraceae; genus HGM13010. The sequence continues at coordinate 57,814 of JAAWQX010000009.1, read as the reverse complement.
CGCAGGCGGCGCCCAACAGCGTTGTATTCTCGCACGAAACGAACTCATACCGCCGCGCCAGGCACTTCCGGGCGTACACATGCATGTGCCGCTCCAGCGCGGGCCGGAACCGCGCGCTTTTCTGGAACAACGACCCCTCTGCGCCAATGTGGAACACGTCCCGCATCCCCTGTCCCGTCAGCCGCAGCACGGCGCACAGGGTACAGCACATGACCTTCGCCGAGCGGTCGAACACCGCATCAATGAGCGCGTCCGCCACGGCCTTGTCCGCCTTGGACAGCTTTTCCAGCGGCCCGGACAGCCCGTCCGCCTCGTTAGAGGTTAGCGTATCCATCTGCAAAATCCGCTTCGCCCCGGCCTTGGAAAACAGCCCCTCCCGGGCCGCCCCCTGCAAGGTCAGCCGGCACAGCTCGCCCAAATACGCCCCGGAGACCATTTTCTCACTGAGCGCATGGCCCGGGTCAGCGGTGGAAGCGTCCAGCGCCCGGTCGAAATCCCCCTGGGCCACGCCGGTAAAAAAGCCGGATTCCGTATTGATGAGCATGGCCCCCCGGTCGGGAACAGCATACTTCGTGATGCGCCGGCTGTCCACCGCGCAGCACACGTTAGACCCCGTGCCGCAGACCATCCCCATACAGTTTCCCGGGGCCAGACCCGCCCCGGCGGCCACGCCCAGATGAACTGCCAGCGTGTCGTTGATGAGCGCGAAGCGGAGGTTTTCATGCCCCCGCCGGGCCAATTCCGCGGCTAAATCCGTGCAAATGGGCCGCCCGGCCGCGCCGGAGATCCGCACTTCCTTGGTAATTTGCATGACCTGCCCGTCCCCGTCGGGGGTGGGGGTAAAGGAGAAGGAAAAGCAGATGCCGATGCGGTCGGTACGGGCCAGCAGGGGTTCCACGCCGTCGGCACAGCGGGCGATGAACGCTTCCCAGGTGGCTTCCCCGTCGGTGCCGGGCATGGGCGTGACGGTGAGGGCCTCCACCTCCGGCCCTTGCTTCGTCAGCGTGACCAGCGCGCTGCGGAAATTCGTGCCCCCCGCGTCAATGACCGCGGCGGGGATCCCCAGCGCGGGAGCGCCCCCGGCGTAAACATAACTGGGCAGCATGGGGATAGAAGTCCCATCCCCGGCGAGCCCCCGCTCCATTTGCAGAAAAATTTCCTGGGTGAGCGCGTCATAGGAAACAGACCCAGGCGCCATCCGGTGCCGGTGGAGGAAATATTGTATTTGATCCATAACGCAGTTCCTTTCAAAAATCCCCGAATCGCCCTGGGGCAATTCGGGGAAGTGGTACGGGGAAACGCCCCGGTTATTGTTTGACGGCTTCAACAAGCCCCTCGGCCAGACCCGCAAGGCTCTGAATCTGAGAGGGAATGATAATTTTAGTAGCCTTTCCATCGGCGGCAGCGGCAAAGGCTTCCAGCGCTTTGATCTTAATGACCGCCTCGCTGGGGACGGACTCATTGATGAGCCGGATACCCTCGGCGGTAGCCCGCTGAACGGTGAGGATGGCTTCCGCCTCGCCCTCGGCTTCCAAGATCTGCTGCTGCTTTTTCGCGTCGGCCCGGAGGATGGCGGATTCCTTTTCGCCCTCGGCCTCCAAAATGGCGGCGCGCTTCTCGCCCTCGGCCCGGAGGATGGCTTCACGCCGCTCGCGCTCGGCCTTCATCTGCTTTTCCATGGCATCTTGGATCTCCCGGGGCGGGATGATATTTTTCAGCTCCACCCGGTTGACCTTGATGCCCCAAGGGTCGGTGGCCTCGTCCAGAATGGAGCGCATTTTGCTGTTGATGATATCCCGGCTGGTCAGGCACTGGTCCAGTTCCAGATCGCCGATGATATTACGCAGGGTGGTTGCGGACAGGTTTTCAATGGCCAGCATAGGCTGCTCGATGCCGTAAGTATACAGCTTCGGGTCCGTGATCTGGAAATACACCACGGTATCGATCTGCATGGTGACATTGTCCTTGGTAATGACCGGCTGGGGCAGGAAATCCGCCACCTGCTCTTTCAAAGACACGACCTTTGCCACCCGCTCGATGAACGGGATCTTAATATGCAGCCCCACGCTCCAGGTGGTGCTGTACGCGCCCAGGCGCTCGATGACGTAAGCGTTTGCCTGCTGCACCACGCGGATATTCCGCACGATGAGCAGCAGCGCCAGAATGACGAGAATGACCAATAGGGCCGGTCCAATAAATTCCATAATGATTCCTCCTATATTTCTCTATTTTTTACCGTCTGACATACGCCGGCGCGGCGACGATGAGCTTCACGCCCTCGATCCGCACTGCCGTGACCCGTTCGCCGGGGGCGAACACGTCGCCGTACTCGCTCCGCGCGGTCCAGGTCTTGCCGCCCACAGTGACAGAGCCGGTGCTTTTCAGATTATCCACAGGCTCTACCACGATACAGGTCTGACCGATGACCATATCGGCATTGGTAGCGTGGGTCTTATTATTGACGTACTTTTTCACCAGCGGCTTCGTGATGCACAAGGTCAGCACGGACACCACCAGGAACCACACCAGCTGCACCCAGACCTGCGCGCCGCACAGGGAACTGATCATCGCGGCCAGCGCGCCCAGGGCGAACCAGATGGTGGTGAGGTTCACTGTCAGGATCTCCGCGCCGAACAGCACCAGCATCAAAACCAGCCAGATCAAGGTGGGCAGCATCGTGCTGCTCAAAAGCATACGCAATACGAGCATGAAACATCACTTCCTTTCCTTTATATTATAGCCCGGCCGCGCCGAAAATGCAATAGGGATTGCAAACTGCCAGAAGTTACGGGAAAAGGAAAAACGGGGCTTTACATTTGGAAGAAAGTAGTATACAATAAAGAAAATCACACATTAAAGTGTAAAATTGCGACCATGGAGGCCCTTATGAACAAGCAGAGCAAAAAGCCCAGAAGCGACGCGCTGTACGAAGCGATTCTCACGCTGAAAACGGTGGAGGAATGCAAGCTGTTTTTCGACGATCTGTGCACCGTGACGGAACTGCAGGCCATCGAGCAGAGGTACCAGGTGGCGCGGTATCTGGAGCAGGGGATGATCTATAACGACATCCTGGAAAAGACGGGGGCTTCCAGCGCGACGATCAGCCGGGTGAACAGGAGCCTGCAATATGGCAAAGGCGGATACGCGGTGGTGTTCGAGCGCCTGGCGGAGCGGGAAAAGAGCTGATGGACGCATATCTTGACCTGGCCCCCTGGTACGACGCGCTGACCCGGGACATCCCCTATGAACAGTTCGCGGACTACTACGAGCGGAAGTTCCGCGCCCGGAACAAGCGGGTAAAAACCCTGCTGGACTTTGCCTGCGGCACGGGCACGCTGACCTGCATCCTGGCCCGGCGGGGCTACGAGACCATCGGGGTGGACGCGTCGGCGGACATGCTCATGGAACTGTCAGACAAGGCGGCGGCACTGACGAACGCGGTGCCGCCGCTGATCTTGTGCCAGGACGCGTCGGCCCTGGACCTGAACGACGTGGTAGACGCGGCGGTGTGCAGCCTGGACGGGGTAAACTACCTGCCCCGGGAGGATTTGACGGAGCTGCTGCGCCGATTGCACCTGTTCATCCGCCCGGACGGCCTGTTCATCTTCGACGTGAATACCCCGGAGCGCCTGCGCAGCCTGGACGGACAGGTGTTTGTAGACGAGACGGAGGACGTGCTGTGCCTGTGGCGGGCGGAGTTCGACGAGACGGAGAACGCGCTGTACTACGGCATGGACCTGTTTCTGCGGGAAGGCGCCCTGTGGACCCGGAGCGGGGAAGAGCACATCGAGTACGCGTACCCGGAAGCGGAACTGACAAGCCTGCTGGAGACTGCCGGCTTCACAAACATCACCATAGACCGAACCGGCCCCCAGCACGAATCGGGCCGCGTATTCATCACAGCGGAAAACACCCCGCACTAAGGAGACGCATATGGACAAGATCATCCGAGGCATGACCACCGACGGATTTGTAAAAATATCAGCCATCGACGGCCGGGACCTGGTATCCCGGGCAAAAGAGATCCACCACACCACCCCCACAGCCACGGCGGCCCTGGGCAGATTGTTGTGCGCAGCGAGCCTGCTGGGGAATATGATGAAAGAGGAGCAGGGGTCCTTAACCATGCGTCTCAACGGCGGCGGCCCTCTGGGCGGCATCGTGGCGGTGTCGGACACCACGGGCAACGTCCGTGGCTACGTGGGCGACCCCACTGTTGACTTACCCCTGCGCCCGGACGGAAAGCTGGACGTAGGCGGTGCGGTAGGCCGGAACGGGATGCTCACGGTGAGCCGTGACCTGGGCCTGAAGGAACCGTACATCGGCAGCACGGAGATCGTCTCCGGGGAGATCGCCGAGGACGTGGCGGCGTACATGACGGAAAGCGAGCAGATCCCCGCGGCGGTGGGCCTTGGGGTCCTGGTGGAAACGGACCTGTCCGTGGCCCAGGCCGGCGGCTTCATCGTGCAGCTCATGCCCGGCGCGCCGGAAGACCTGATCCGCACCCTGGAGGACAACATTTTCCTGATGGACTCCGTCACCATGCAGCTCAGCGACGGCGGCGCTGCGGAACTGATCCGCAACGTCCTCAAGGGCCTGGAAGTAGAACTTGTGGAAGAGATCCCGGTAGCCTACCGCTGCACCTGCGGCCGGGACCGGGTAGCGGAAGTGCTCAGTACCATCGACAACGCCGAATTGGAGGACATCATCGCCGCCGGCGAGGAAATTTCCGTAAGCTGCCAGTTTTGCGACGCGGAGTACCGCTTCACCCCGGCGGACGTAGCGGAGATTTTGTCCCAAAAGCGGCAGGACAAAACCCCGGGGTAAAAAAATGGAAAAAGGGGAAATTAGATATTGACATTTCCCCCGGCATTTAGTATACTAACAAAGCCGCTGATGAATGGGCAAGGAATGGGAGCATAGCTCAGCTGGTTAGAGCACCTGCCTTACAAGCAGGGGGTCACTGGTTCGAGTCCAGTTGTTCCCACCAAACATCAAAGGCGCATTTGCCTCTGTAGCTCAGTTGGTAGAGCAGTGGACTGAAAATCCACGTGTCGTTGGTTCGATTCCGACCGGAGGCACCACCCGGAGAACGTGAAAGCGTTCTCCGGGACTGAATAAGCGGGCGTAGCTCATCCGGTAGAGCGCCACCTTGCCAAGGTGGAGGTAGCGAGTTCGAGCCTCGTCGCCCGCTCCATTTGACGATTGCCTGCGGCGCAGGCAATCGTCAAATGGAACCTGAACCATTAAACGGCGGGCAAAGCCCGCCTATGGCAATTTTCCGCTGACGCTCCGAATTGACGCGCGGCCCCGCGCGGCGGCCAGAAGGCCGCTGAAAAAGGGTGCGTCCACCGAGGCAGCGGGAGAGTTGCTGAAGCGTAAAACACAGGAATCAAATCGAAGCCCAACCCGACCCGTCAAATTCCGCGGCGCGGAATTTGCATCAAAGCGGGTTCGATTTGAAAAAGGAAGATTTGCGGAGCGGAAAAAGCAAACGGCAGAGCCGTTTGTGTTGGAGCGGAGCAAATCTGACGTGGCGCCATAGCCAAGTGGTAAGGCATGGGACTGCAAATCCTTGATCCCCGGTTCAAATCCGGGTGGCGCCTCCAAAGCGGAGCGCAGTGCGCTTCGATAAAAAAGAGCATCGCCTTTGGCGGTGCTCTTTTTCTTTTTCCACGGTACCGCTGTTGCTGTGCCGTTTTTACTGTGGCAAGGCATTGGGGAACGGGATAGAATAGCTGTGGGGGTGATTTAAAAATGCCGAAAGGGATCGATTGTACCCAGCGGCTGGACAAACGGGCCGCGGCAGCGATCAAGGCGGCGGGGTATGATTTTGCCGGGCGGTATTTGGTTCCGCTGGTTGGTTCTTTGAAAGAGAAGGCTTTGACCCGCGGCGAGGCGGAGGTCATTACGGAAGCGGGATTGAAATTACTCACGGTCTGGGAAACTACCTCAGACCGGGCCAAAGGCGGCACCGCGGCGGGCAGGGCAGACGGCCGCAGGGCGCTGGAATGTGCTCGGGCCATCGGAATGCCCGAGCAGGGTTTGATCTATTTTGCTGTGGATTATGATGCGCCTGCCGGGGATATGCCGGCCATTGAGGCGTATTTCCGCGCGGCCCGGGCCGAAACGGAGAACTATGAAGTCGGTGTTTATGGCCCATACCGGGTCATCGAATATCTGGCCCGGCGGCGGGTTTGCCGGGGTTACTGGCAATGCGTGGGCTGGTCCGGCGGACAATTGAGCGCCTATCGGAATGTTTACCAGGCGCAGTGGGGCAAGGTGGTCGCCGGAATTCCGGTGGATATTGACGACTGTCCGGATATGGCCCGGGCAGGGCTTTGGGACTATGCGCTGGAGGAGGTGAGCGAGGTGCGGTACAATCAATTATCCGAGGTGCCGGACTGGGCGAAAGGCACCGTTGAAACGCTGGTCGACCGGGGATTTCTGGCCGGGTCCGGCGGCGGGGAGGATGCCGAGGGTCGTCCGGCGGATTTGGATCTATCGATGGATATGCTCCGGTTGTTGGTCATTATGGACCGGGCCGGAGCCTTTTCGGAGAATTAGTCCGAAATCATACTGAAAAGATGAGAGATGGTCCGAAATCGTACTGGAAAAAGAACTGTCAGTCTGAAATCGGACTGGACAGAGAAAGAAACTGCCGTGGGCGTGATGCTCACGGCAGTTTCATGGAAACGCGGCTGACACCGCGTTGGATCATTGGATCGATTTCAGGTCCTGATCGAGTTGGTCCAGCTGTTCACCGGTCAGTTTCCACTGGGCGAAACTGCACAGGGTACGCAGGGACATTCCCAAGGTCATCTGAAACGAGGGCGTGCGGGTCAGCTTCGGGAGATACTGCTCCAGCACCGCGCGGCCTTGTTCGTGCTCGTAAATCTCTTTCACCTTGGAATCGACTGAGAAAACCATAACAGCCTCCAATTTTCAAGATGGACAAATTTTACCATTTTGTAACCGTTATGTCAACCAATTTTTGCAAATTTTCAGAAAAAAATCCATTTTTCCTGGAAAATACCCGTGTTTTTGGGGCTGTTTCCCCCACTTTCGACCTTTTTCGATAAAATGAGGGGGCATTTTACGCCCCTGCGCCGGCGCGGGGATTTCCGTAATTCGCCGAGATCAATTCGTTTCCATAATTTCTTGCGGTGGACGCGGAAAGAACGGAGGCATCCGGCGCAGGCCGCTGGCGGCAGGGGATGGCATTGGAAATACATGGTTGACAAAGTTTACATAATGCTATAAAATGCAAAATCGGGGATTTATCCGTTCCCATCAAAACAGAAAATTTGACACAAAGCGAGGAAGATGGACATGAAGCGATTGACACGGCTGCTTTCTTTGGTGCTTACCATTGCCATGTTGATGTCCTTGGCTGCGGTGCCTGTACAGGCGCTGGACGGCGGGGAGGTCACGGGAAGCATTTCCGGTACGTTGCGGATCGACTATGCACAGACGCTGTCAGAATTGAAGCAGCGGGAAATTTCCGTGGAACTGCTCCGGGATGGGGCGGTGCTGGGGAAACTGCCCTTGACGGGAGCATGGTCTGACCGGCTGCAAAATACATATCCCGCCCAGGTCGGCCTGCGGGACGCCGACGGCGGGGAGTTGGTAGGCGACGGCTGGCCGGGCTATGTGGATTTCAGCGTGGAGAGACTGCCGGTGGGCGCCTATGAGCTGCGCTTTACCGGCAACGGCTACCGCACCTTTACCCAGCGGATGGAACTGCGGGACGCGGCCCAGCATTTGATTTTGGGCACTGCGGATGATACCTTTACCGTGGGAGACTTAAACAGCGACGGGAAGGTGAATACCGCTGACCGGAAGCTGGTAGCTGACTCCCTGGGGTCTGATGATGCAGGCTGTGACTTAAACGGCGACGGGAAAGTGGATATCATCGATCTGGCATACGTGACCCGGAACGCCAGCGGCGTTGTCCGCGGGACCTTGGGGTCTGCGGAACTGCAGGAGACTTATCTGCTGGCACCGCCCGTGGATACGGCGGCGTTGGCCAACGCTTTGGGCGGTACAGCGGACGCTGTGTCGGCCCTGTTTACTGACGGGGGCGGACAGGTGACTGTCCGGGCTAAGGACCCGAACGCGGAGACCATTGAGATTCCAATTATCCTGACAAAGCCTTTGGAAGTGCAGGAGATTGCCATTGAATCGCCTGAGATCAAAAAAGGCGTTGCCATTGTGGAATTGGAAGACGGAACAAAAGAAAACGTGGAGTTCGATCTCACGCTGCCCGAGGGGATTCATGCCATTGCCCGCAGCGGGGAAGAGAATGTCATTACCATCAGTCTGGGCCGCCGGGTGGCGGTGAAAAAGGTCACCATTTCCGTCTGTAAGACCGATGAGGGCTTTGTGACGGTGGAATCCGTGCGGTTTTTGAAGGATATCGTGCCGGAGACCCCCGTGGCGGCCAACGACCAGGTGAAAAATCTCACGGCCACGGCGGGCAGTGAAAAGGTGGACCTGAGCTGGTCCGGGCTGCGGAACGTGACGGGGTATACTGTGGCATATTATCTCACGGACAAGCCTTCCGAGAAGCGGGAAATGCGGGTGGACCGCAGCAGCGCGTCTGTGACCGGGCTGGAAGATCTGAAAGAGTATACTTTTATCGTCACCCCCATTGCGGATGGATGGCAGGGCAAGCCCGTTTCTGTACGGGCCATCCCGGAGCCGACAAAGGCACCCGCCGCGCCGGATATGGTGACGGTCACGGAACTGGACAGCGCGCTGCGGGTGAGCTGGAAAGCCAGCAAGGGCGCGACCTATTATAAGGTCTATCTTGCTGAGGGCGAGACTGATTTCCAGCAGCTGGGCGGCAGCCTGTCCGGTACCAGCACCAGCATCCCCAATCTGAAAAACGGCACCTTGTATTCTGTTTATGTGGTGTCTGGCAACGCCGCCGGGGAGAGCGGGCCGTCCCGGGTATATCAAGGGACCCCTGTGGCGGTGAACTATGAGCGCCCGGCAGGCATCCCCACGGAGGGAGTGCTGGACTATACGGTGATCGATCAGATCTGGCTGTACGCGGGGTATAACTATGCGCCGTCAGAGTATACCGAGGCCGCGCCGTTTAAGCCTGAGAATATGGCTGACGGAGATTACAGCACCCATTGGACGTCTCATCCCAACTGGTGGAACGATAAGCAGGTGCTGTGCACCTTTAAAGAACCCCAGGATATCAGCAGTGTGATCTGGGTGCCCCGGCTGGACGGCAGCTACGCGTCCAACCTCCGGGTGTACACCGTCACCGTCTGGCTGGAGGGCGACGATTTGAACGGACCGGGACGTGTGGTGGCACCGGACCCGGAACGCGGGGATATCAAGGATGTGAACCAGTGGCTGCCGGTGAAAGGGAATCCCGCGGTGACCAAGTTCGCCGTGCTGCCCATCGAGCCGACGAAAAATGTTGTGAAAATGGGCATCACCATCGAGCAGCAGGCGTATACGCCCATGAGCTTGTGTGAGCTGATGTTCCTTCGTTACGACGAGAGCCGGTGTCTGCCGGACCAGGTCGAGGATCTGTTTGCGGATGAACTGCATACAAAGCTCAGAGCCGGCGTGACCGCGGAGGAAATCGAAGGTCTGCAGGCGCGGCTGAACAGCGATGAGAAGAATTATTATGTGGACGTTGATGTGCTGGCGGATGAACTGAACCTCGCCGGGGAACTGCTGAACGGGCAGAGCCTGGGGGTCATTATCAACGGCATCGATTCCCGCAGCGCCGGGGCGGACGGAAGCAGCTTCGGCCAGTCCGGCAGCGCCTTGCAGCCTATGGGTGTGGCGGCGAAGGCCGGGGAGACCATTACTGTTTACGCCACCGGTATCCCCGCCGGCGCGGGCGTGAATGTCAGCGCGAGCCAGTATAACGCGGAGGCTTCTACCTGGCTGGCCGGGATGGGGACGCTCCAAAACGGCAAAAATGTGCTCACCGTGCCGAAAATCGGCAGTCAGAATACCGCCCGGGGCGGCAGCTTGTATTTGACCTACAGCGGCGAGGGCGCGGAGCAAATTCAGCTCCATATCCGCAAGGCCACCGATATTCCCATGCTGGAACTGGCGGATTGGTACGATATGAGCGAGGCGGAGCGCCGGGACGTCATCGGCGCGTATGTGGATGAGCTGACGGCGTATCCCGACAAGGTGGGCGTGACTTCGGCGAATCTGACCACAAACTGCCTGAATGTGACGGAACTGTCTTTGCCCAGCGTGCTGCTGTCCATTCCGGCGCAGTCGGTGCTCAGCGGCGTGGGCTATACCGCCGGAGCGGGACGAGACGCGATGGTGGACACGCTGTATGACAATGTGCTGGCCTGGGAAGACCTACTCCATATCTGCATGACCACCCAGGGCATCGACGGGACCTATGAAAATAACGAAATGACTACACGGCAGAATATCCGCTGTATGCAGATGTTTACCGGGGCGTTTATGTACGCCGCGGGCAACCATGTGGGTATCGGTTACGGCTCCTGCGCCGGGATGGTGCGGGGCAAGCCCATCGATAAACTGCCTGAGGGCGCTACCGCCAATCAGCTGTTCGGCTGGGGCATCGCCCATGAGATCGGACACAATATGGATAAGCTGGGCCGGGCGGAGATCACCAACAATATTTATTCCATCATGGTCCAGACCTACGACGGCGGGGCGAATGTGCTGCCGTCCCGGTTGGAAAAGAGCAATAAGTACGCCGGCGCGTTTACTAAGGTGGCACAGGGCTATCCCGGCGCGTCTAATGACGTGTTCGTGCAGTTGGCCATGTACTGGCAGCTGCATCTGGCCTACGACGGCGGCAGCGACCCCATGGGTTTCTATAACCGGTTCTTTAAGGCCTGGAAAGCCGGGACCTATACCCAGGGCGCGGCGACTTATGACGATAAGGTCGCGCTTACCGCTTCCGGGGTGGCCGGGAAAAACCTGACGGAGTTCTTTACCCGCTGGGGGATGGTCTTGAGCGGCGAGACAAAGAGCAAGCTGGCCGCTTACGGCGCGGAGTCCCGAGCGGTGTGGTATCTCAGCGACGCAAGCCGGAGAGCGAGGCTCGAGGGCGCGTCCCCGGCTTCGGGCAGCGTGAATGCCCGGGCGGAAATGAAGGCCGGGAGCAGCAATGAAATTGTCATTTCCATCGACCCGTCCGGCATCAATGGGGAGATGCAGGGTTATGAGATTCTGCGCAACGGCGTGTCCATCGGGTTTACCAGGGATACGGCTTATACGGATGTCATCGGGTCCGGGAACCATAAGACTTACGCTTACCAGGTGAAGGCTTATGATATTTTGGGTAATCTGATGTCCAGTGCCGATGCCGGGGAAGTCCGGGTGGCGTATGACGTGACCGTGGACCCGGGCGAGTACGCCGTGACCAAGACAGAGGATACCGTGACCTTCGCCATGCACCGGGAGACGTCTATTTCCGGACTGAAGCTGGTGGGCGCGAATGTCCCGGCTTCCGGCGGGTTCACCGTGACAGTGACGGACGCGGACGGCAATGTGGTGACCGCCAAGCAGGGCGATTTCAGCCAGAATCAGGCCGTGGACGACCGGAACAGCTTCCTGTGCTACTTCAATAAGCCCGGCGCGGGGAGCGAGGATACTCGAATTTGGACTTACGACGCGCTGACCGTCACTGTGACGGGGCTGCCGGCGGACATGGCGGCGGAGGATGTGCTGCTGGTCAGCTACGCCGGGGATGATGTGTCCTTCCTGGACGGCGGGTTCGCCGGACGGCTGCAATCCGATTACCACTACGGCGACGGCGAGGTCATCCCCGCCGGGACCCTGGTCATTGCCGGCAATTACCGGGGCGATCCGGTGTACAACTACGTGAAGATCAAGGGCCGCTTTACCACCGCGAACATCGACGAGAACGGCGAGGTCGTTACCGGGTCGGTTGACCGGGATGTGGACGGCTACTGCCTGATGTTCGCTGAGATTCCCGCAGACGGCGCGGTGAGCGATATCAGCGACGGCATCTTTATCTTTGTGCCCAATGTGCAAAAAGAGGCTGAACTTCAGGAGGCCGACCACTGCAAGGGGGACAACCTCCTGCCCAGTATGATTCGGGCGGAGATGTTCCGCACGGATGTGCCCAACGATACTTCCTCCGGACGCACTACCTCCGAGACGCTGTGGTTCCATTCTCCCGGCGGTGAGGACCTGCCGGTGATCGTGCTGGAGGGCGGCGGTCAATGAAAAGAAAACTACTCAGCGCGCTTTTGGCGGTGACTTTGCTGTTGGGGATCCTGTCCGGCGTGGGGATGGCTGCCGGCGCTCCTGTGTTGGCGTATACCCCCGCCGGGTCCGGGAAAGTTACCTTGGCGTTGGAAAATCTGGACGGTACCGATGTGTACGCGGTGCAGCTGGAATTGCAGTTCCAGGGGGAGTATCCTGACGCGGCCTTCGCGGCCAGCGACGCTTCCGCGTTTCAGCCGGAACAGCGGCCGTCGGTGGAAAACGGCGTGACCACGCTGATGGTATATCTGGTCAACGGGGACAAACCCCTGGGCCGGGGGCGGTCCATCACCCTGGGGACCTTGACGGTGGGGAAGGATTTCACGATGCCGGGGTCGGTGAAGGTCTCGGCGCTGGATGAGAATTCCCGGCCGTTGGCGGACGCGGACGGCGCGACCGTTAAGACCCAGCAGAAGCAGTCCAGCGGCGGGTCGGGGACGGTGTCGGGGTCTGTGCCCACGCCTACCCCGACGCCGACGCCGAGTCCTAAGCCTGGGGCGATGCCCTTTGCTGATGTGAACAGCGGGCACTGGTTTTATTCCGCGGTGAAGTTCGTGTATGAAAAGGGCATGATGTCCGGGATGACGGGCACGACTTTCGCGCCGGATACCACCACCAACCGGGGGATGATCGTGACCATCCTGTACCGTATGGAGGGCAGCCCCGCCGCGGGCGCGCCGAAGTTCAGCGACGTGGTGGCGGATAAGTACTACGCCAAGGCCATCGCCTGGGCGACGGAAAAGGGTATCGCCAGCGGCTATCCCGACGGCACCTTTGCCCCGGAGAGCAATATCACCCGGGAGCAGCTTGCCGTGATTTTGTACCGCTACGCGGCGTATAAGGGGTACGGCACCGCCGCGAGCAAGGAGTTGTCCGGCTTTGCCGACCGTGCGGACGTGAGCAGCTACGCCGCCGACGCTCTGCGCTGGGCGGTGGGCGCGAAGCTCATCAGCGGCGTGACGGATACGACGCTGGTGCCCAAAGGCAGCGCAACGCGGGCGCAGGCCGCGTCGATTTTGATGCGCTTTTGTCAGACGATAGGGAAATAAGAAAAGTAATACCAGCGGGAAGTCTATGCCTTCCCGCTGGTACATTTTTGGGATAGAAAGTCGGCACGCTCCCCGCGCTTACGGACACGAACAAAGACAACCCGGGAAATTGTGCGACAGCACAATTTCAATGGCGTGTTCGTGGTCGGAAAGGAGGGGCCCCGGAGCGGAGTAAGGAAAACGGCACCGCCAACAGGCGATGCCGTTTTTCGTCGGAGCGCAGTGTGCCCCGACGTGGTGGAGGTGACGGGAATTGAACCCGTGTCCGAAAGCGCTTTGACAGAGACCTCTCCGGGCGCAGAGGGTCATTTACATTCCCGCGTCCCGCCGCAGGCCTTCATGCTGCGGGATTTGGTAGCTTCATCGTTCATGGCGCGGGCAAAGCTTACCGCGCGCACGTTCCCCACTCATCGACGCCGCCGCCCGGGCCGTGGGCCTCCCGGGGGCGACGCTCGCTATTTAAGCAGCGAGAAGAACAGTCTTGTTGTTGTTCTTTAATTTATAAGGTTGCCCATTTTTAGGATGGTAGGCGCATCCGCCCGCTATCTCTGCCTCTACACCCCCGTCGAAACCATGACACCCCCATGGGGTGTTCGACCGAAACCCGCTTCGCTGGGCTTTCGGTCGAGGGGATGCGCTGCGAAATCGCGCCCTGCGGGCACAATTTCTACGCGAGAGGTATTTTTTGGGCGGCGAAGCTGCCCAAAAAATGGATTGGATTTTGTTTGCGCCTGCGGGCGCAAATTCTACGAAGTTGGAGGGCGGGTTTGTGGCCAGCCCGGGGGTACATTAGACTTTTTCCGGTTCGGGGTAGTCTACACCGAAAGTCTCGATCGTGACTTTCTTCATCTTTTGCTCGACCCGGGGCTTGTCGTTGAAGTCCCGGCGGGTGTTGGCGATGGCGTCTACTACGTCCATGCCTTCCGTTACCTTGCCGAAAGCCGCGTACTGGTGGTCCAGGTGGGGCGCGTCTTCATGCATGATGAAAAACTGGCTGCCTGCGGAGTCCGGGGCCATGGTGCGGGCCATGGACAATACCCCCGCCGTGTGGCGCAGGTCGTTCTGGAAGCCGTTGGCCGCGAACTCGCCCTTGATGCAGTAGCCCGGGCCGCCGGTGCCTTTGCCCAGCGGGTCGCCGCCCTGGATCATGAAGCCGGGGATCACCCGGTGGAATATGATCCCGTCATAATAGCCCTTTTTGATGAGGGATATGAAGTTGTTGACCGTGTTCGGCGCGATCTCCGGGTACAGCTCCGCCTTGATGACGCCGCCGTTTTCCATTTCGATTGTTACGATGGGATTGGACATCTTTTGTATCTCCTTTATCCTTGGTTTACCGCTGCTTTAAAGCCCGGTCCATCTCGCGCTTGGCGGAACGCTCCGCTTCCGATTCGCGCTTGTCGTACAGCTTTTTGCCTTTGCACAGGCCCACTTCCAGCTTCACCCGGCCGTCCTTGAAGTACAGCGACAGCGGAATCAGGGCGTTGCCGTCCTGCTGCACGGTCTGCTGGAGTTTCAAGATCTCCCGCTTGTGCATCAAAAGGCGGCGGGGGCGCACCGGGTCCGGGTTGAACCGGTTGCCCTGCTCGTAGGGGCTGATGTGCATTCCGTAACAGATCAGTTCGCCGTTTTTTACCGCGCAGAAGCTGTCTTTTAAATTCAGTTTGCCGGCCCGGATGGACTTGACCTCCGTGCCTTTGAGCTCGATGCCGGCTTCGTACCGCTCCAAAACGAAGTAATCGTGAAAGGCTTTGCGGTTCGCGGCGATCTCCTTTTTTCCCTTTGCTCTGGGCGACATGACGGCGCACCCCCTGTCACAGTCAGACTGCCGCATGGAAAGGATTTCCTGCGGCAGTTTGATTATAACACATATGGGGAGATTTTAAAAGTTACATTTTCAGGTCATCAGGCGAAGTACCGGCGAAGCTCCGATACCGCCCGGCCCGCCAGGAGCACTTTGCCGTGCTCGGAGATGTGGGCGAAGCTGCCGTCGTCACAGCTTTGCCGCCGGCCGTATTCGTACAACGCCGGGGCTTGGCAGGTCTCGCCGGGGCCGAAAAAGAGGTAGTAGCTGCCGTCCAGCCAGATCAGCGTGGATTGGGAGGCGGGGTCCAGGGACAGCGCCGCGCCCAAAAGCGCTTCCAGGTCGTCAAATACGAAGCAGCTCACCGCCTTGCCGGAGGGGCGCGCCAGGAGCAGTACGGAATCGTCGTATGTAAACATGTCTACCTCCATTTTCCCCCAGGGCTGCCGGCCGCCTTTGCGCATGACGTCAGAGATCAGCGCCCGGGCTTCCCGGGCCGATACGGGGATGTGGAGCCCCAGTTCCTGTAACTCCGGCTCCTCCAGGTAGATCGCTACCGCGCTTTCTGTGATGCTTTCTGTGGCCATAACGGCACCTCCGTGTTGGAATACAAAAAAATGATACTACAACTCATGATTGGTTTCCATGCAAAATATATGGAAATCCGGGAAAGATTATGATATACTGAACGATAGATTATTCTGGCGGAATGTTGCCTGGAGGAATGGAACGTGGAGTATTTTGAGACGAAGCTCAGCGGCGAGACGAAATATCACGGCGTGATCGTGGATGTGACGCTGGATGAGGTCGCTTTGCATACGGGGGAGAAGACCAAGCGCGAGGTGGTACACCACTCCGGCGGCGTGGCGGTATTGCCGGTGGACAATGACGGGACGGCGTATTGCGTGCGGCAGTTCCGGTATCCCTTTGGGAAAATGGTGCTGGAGTGTCCGGCGGGGAAGCTGGAACCGGGAGAGGAACCCAGGGCGGCGGCGCTGCGGGAACTGTCCGAAGAGACGGGGTTGGAGTGCGCGGAACTCATTGACCTGGGAGCGATGTACGCGACACCGGGGTACTGCACGGAGACGCTGCATCTTTATCTGGCCCTGGGGCTGACGCAGAAGCAGGCCCATCCGGATGTGGGGGAATATCTGAATGTGGAAAAATATCCGCTCCGGGAGCTGGCGGAGCGGTGTATGCGGGGCGAGATCCGCGACGGGAAGACCAATGTGGCCGTGCTGAAAGCGGCACGGATCTGGGAGGAACGAAATGGCTAAGAAAGTGCTGATCGTCGACGATGAAAAGGCCATCGTGGACATTTTGAAATACAATTTACAAAAAAATGAGTTCGAGACCGCGGAGGCGTACGACGGGGCGGAGGCGCTGCGTCTGGCCCGGGAAACGGACCCGGATATTATTTTGCTGGATATCATGCTGCCCTATATGGACGGGTTCGAGGTCTGCAAGGCTTTGCGGGATGACGGGAACAATGTGCCCATTATCATGCTCACCGCCCGGGAGGACGAGACGGACAAGGTGTTCGGGCTGGAAATCGGCGCGGACGACTATATCACAAAGCCCTTTTCCATCCGGGAACTGATGGCCCGGGTGCGGGCGAATATCCGGCGGGTGGCTGTGCCCGCGCCGGCGGAGGAGAAGACCGACAGCGTTATCCATATCAAGGACCTGACCATCGATACCGACCGGCACAGCGTGTTCCGGGACGGCAAGGAGATCGATCTGACCGAGCGGGAGTATAACATCATCCATCTCATGGCCGCCGAGCCGGGGAAGGTGTTTACCCGGGAAGAGCTGATGCGGGAGGTTTGGCAGTACGACTACTACGGCGATCTGCGCACGGTGGACGTGGCGATGCGGCGGTTCCGTGAGAAGCTGGAGAAAAATCCCGCCGAGCCGGAGTATATCATCACCCGGCGGGGGGCGGGGTATTATTTTTCAGATTGACGCAAACCGTAGGTTTGCGTCAATCTGAGGGGGTACGCTGCGTTTGCGCACTCGCTGCGCTCGCACGCGCACTACGCGAGCGGTATTTTTCGGGCGGCGAAGCTGCCTGAAAAATGATTTGATTTTTTTCGGCTCTGCGGAGCCGAATTCTGCGAAGCTGGAGATAGGGTATGGGACGGAGCCTTTATACGAAGCTGGTGCTCATTATTATGACGCTCATTGTGGCGTTTATGGTGGTGGTGGGAGCGTTTTTGCTCCATGGGGTGCGCAGCTTTTATTTGAATCAGTTTTACGAGGGGATGCAGACCGTGTTCGCCAATGAGGAGTTGGCGGACAGCCTGCGGGCCGCCGCCGATTCCGATCAGGCGGTGGAGGGCATTTCCGAAATTTTGAAGGCCAATATCGGGCGGCTGGGTATCGATTCCGGGAGCCGGAATTATTATATCCTGGACGGGAAGACCGGGGAGTATCTCACCGGGAGCAATAATCCCGAGGGCGGGATCGTGAATACGGCGAATATCCTTACCGCCATGACCGGGGCTTCCGGGTACAAAAGCGACGCGGCGGCTGATTTTATGGATGTCGCTATCCCGCTTTCCGGCGAGGGCGGCAGCTATATCGTATACATTATCGACAATAAGGCCACTGTGCAGAGTTTGAATGGGGACTTGTCCCGCATTATTTTGCAGGCGATGGCTATTGGTCTGATCATTTCCGTGCTGATGAGTCTTTTGCTGGCAAAGACGCTGGTAACACCCTTGCAGGAACTCACCCACGCGGCGGAGAGCGTAGCCAGCGGGGATTTTGAACATAAGGTGGACAATCCATCCCGGGATGAGATCGGCGTTTTGACACAGACCTTTAACGATATGGCAGGGACGCTGGAAGATACGCTGGACGATCTGAAAAAGTCCGAGCAGATGCGCAAAGAGTTCGTGGCGAATGTGTCCCATGAGCTGCGCACGCCCATCACCAGCGTGAAAAGCTATTCCGAGACCCTGCTGGACGACCCGGCTATGGACCCGGAGATGAGAGCGAAGTTTTTGAACGTCATCGTCAACGAGTCCGACCGCATGAGCAAGATCGTGCAGGACCTTTTAACGCTGTCCCGGTTCGATGCGGGGAGCATCGAGTTTGAGTTTACGACCTTCAGCTTTGAAAAGTCCGTGAAGGATGTGTACAGTGCCATGCGTCTGGAGGCCCAGAACCATGAGCATGAATTCACCTTGGAGTTCATGAGTGCCATGCCGGAGATCGTGGGTGACCGGGGGCGCATTGAGCAGGTTTTGATGAATATGGTGTCCAACGCCATCAAGTATACGAAAAACGGCGGGCGCATCAAAATCACTGCCGGGGCGAAAAACGGCACGGTGTGGTGCTCCGTGCGGGATAACGGCATCGGTATCCCCCGGCAGGATGTGGAGCATGTGTTCGACCGATTCTACCGGGTGGATAAGGCCCGCTCCCGGGAATCCGGGGGCACCGGGCTGGGGCTGTCTATCGCTAACGAGATCGTGCTGCGGCACAACGGCACGCTCAAACTGGACAGTAAGACCGGGCGCGGGACGGTTATCACCGTGACCCTCCCGGTGGAGGGGCCGGAGCATGAGTGAGCGGAAACAAAAGGCCCGGGAACTGGCGGAGCGGGCGCTGGAATGGCTGCGGAGATACCGGGGGCGGATCGTTGAGCATGGGAAGACCCTGCTGATCGTAGCGCTGTTTTGTTCGGCCTGCTTTTTTGCCGACCAGAGCGGGATTCTGGGCCAGGGTGGCTTGGCCGCCGTGCGAGAACAGGTGGTGAGCCTGTTTCACGCCGGGGACGCGGGGCCTGGGGTTTCCGGCGTGCGGGAGTACGCCGCGGCGGCGCGGCCTCAGGCGATGACCGTATCCCCCGAGGCGGGGACCCGGCACGGCGCGGCTTATCATACGGAAGTGGACGAAATGTATGGCCGGTTTTCCGTGTATTTGGGCGAGGCCCTGGGGACCGCGGGGGCGCCGGTGGTGACGAACCGGGAGGCTTGGGAACTGGCCCTGTCCGGCACGGGTGTGTTTTTCGATTTCGTGGAGCCGCAAAGCCTGGTGTGTCTGGCGGTGTGGCAGGGTATCCCCATGCCCGAAGACGCGGAGGATGCTTATGCCCGGCGGCTGTTTTTGTCTGTGGAAGCCGGCGGCGTGGCCTTGTATTATGTGACGGATGCTGCCGGAACGGTGTACCGGTGCGGTACTGCGGTGGACGCGAGCGCGCTGGAGTCCCGGATGGGACTGTACCAGTCCAACAACGCGTATTTTGTGTTTGAGCGGGAGGACGCGCCCGCGCTGGACGCAGATACTTTGATCGTTCCTGTGGCGGATACGGTGCGGGCGGTGTCTGTCACCCCCGCCGCGCCGGCGGGGACGCAGGAAGCGGTTTTGCAGCTGTTCGGCATGAACGCTATTACGGCCACGTCTTATCAGGAAGCCCGGGGTACCACCGTGTATTTGGACGGCGACAGCACCCTGCGCATGGGGACGGACGGCGTGATCACCTATGAGCGGGAATCCGGGTCGGCCCCGGCGGAGATGGACCTGCGGGGAACGGCGGGGCTGCCGGACTTGACGGAAAAGCTGTACCGGCTGCTCCAGGAGTTGTCCGGGGAAGCCTCGGAGTGCAGTGAGATCCGGCTGGAAAGTACGGGGTATGACCCCCGGCGGGATGAATACACGGTGCGCTTCGCGTACTTTATCGACGGGATGCAGGTGCGTTGCGCCCCCGGCGGGATGGCGGAATTTACTGTGTCCGGCGGCGTGATGACCCGGGCGCAGATCATGCTGCGGCAGTATCAGTTTACGGGGGAGACCCAAACGCCGCTGCCCGCGGTGCAGGCGGCGGCATTGGTGGCCGCCTGCGGTGGGACAGACCCGGTGCGGGTCTATCAGGACTTGGGCGACCGGGTGACGGTCTCCTGGAAGATGGAGTGATGGGATGCTCACATCGAAGATTAAAAATCTGATTATTTATATCCTGCTGTTCGTCAATCTGTTTTTGATCGCGCTGCTGGCTTCGGACTGGCTCCAGACCCGCAGGGCGGAGCGGACCGTGCTGGCCGCGGTGAAAACGATCTTAACGGACAGCGGCATCACCATGGCCCAGCCCCGGCTGCCGGCGCATGACAGCGTGAAAGGCTATACCGTGAGCCGGAGCTTGGAACAGGAGGAGGCGTTTGCCGAGGCCCTTTTGGGCCGGCTGTCTGCCCAGGAAGCGCAAAGCGGCAATATCATGTATTACCGGGGCGAACGGGGCGAGGCAATCTTCCGGGGGACGGGGGATTTTGAGGTGCTGCTGTCTGAGCGGCCTATCCAGATCGGGAAAGATACGGTGGATACCGCCCGGTCGCTGCTGCGGAAAACCGGGCTGAAAGGCCGGTTCGCGCCGGAATTGTCCACGGCGTCCGGCGGGACGTATACCACTGTGGTGATGGTGTGTGAATTTGAGGGGTTACCTGTGGTGAACGGGAAGATCGAATTCACCTTTACGTCTGACGCGCTGGTGATGATCGTGGGGACCCGGCTATTGGACTTGCAGCGGGAAGATCCATCGTTCCGGCCCCTGGACAGCGCTACACTGCTGACCCGATTTCTGGGCATCGTCAACCGCAACGGCTATGTGTGCAATGAGCTGCGGGAAATCTGCCCGGTGTATCTGTACACGCCCGACGCGTCCGGCGGCGGAAAACTCACGCCTGTATGGCGGATCGACACGGATGCCGGTACTTTTTACCTGAATATGACGACGGGAGAGGAACAACCTGTTATGTGAGTGACTGGAAATGATTGATTTTTACAGGGAATCATGCTATATTATTGCATTAGTAGTGGGTAAACTACATTTATCAGGATGATACCGCCCCGTTCCGGGCGATTTTCCATAGACTATTTGAAATAGGTCAGGTGAGAGTTTGAATCGATATTTGATACAGGGCGGCACGCCTTTGCGCGGTGAAGTGGAGGTCAGCGGCGCCAAAAACGCCGCGGTCGCTATCATTCCCGCGGCTTTGATGGTGGATGGGGTCTGCACCCTGGAAAACCTGCCCCAGATCAGCGATGTGGATATGCTGCTGACGATCTTGCAGCATCTGGGCGCGAAGGTGCGCTATTTGGATAAAAGCACTGTGGAGATCGATTGCACCCATGTGCATTTTCAGGACGCGCCCTTTGATCTGATGCGGAAGATCCGGGCGTCTTATTACCTCATCGGCGCCATGCTGGGCCGGTTCGGTACGGCGAAAACTACCATGCCCGGCGGCTGCAACTTCGGCGTGCGGCCCATCGACCAGCATATCAAGGGCATCACCGCCCTGGGCGCGGCGTTCGTGGTGGAGGACGGGTTTATCTACGCCAACGCCCCGGAAGGCGGCTTGCGGGGGGCGAAAGTCTATTTGGACAAGGTCTCCGTGGGCGCGACCATGAATATCATGCTCGCGGCCTGCCAGGCGAAGGGCAAAACCGTCATTGAAAATGCCGCCAGAGAGCCGCATATCGTCGATTTGGCGAACTTTTTGAACTCTATGGGCGCGGACGTCCGCGGCGCGGGCACCGATACCATTAAAATAAACGGCGTGGAAAAGCTCCACGGCGGCACCTATACCATCATTCCCGACCAGATCGAAGCGGGGACATTCATGGTCGCCGCCGCGGCTACCGGGGGCGAGGTGCTGGTGAAAAACGTCATCCCCCGGCATTTGGAGTGCATCAGCGCCAAGTTGCGGGAGACCGGGTGCGTGGTGGAGGAATACGGCGACGCCGTGCTGGTCCAGGGCCCCCGGCAGTTGACCAGCACCAATATCAAGACCCAGCCTTATCCCGGGTTTCCCACGGATATGCAGCCGCTCATGGGTGTGCTATTGTGTCTGGCCAAGGGGACCGGGGTGATTACCGAGGGGATTTACGATAACCGGTTCAAGTATATGGACGAGCTGCGCCGCATGGGCGCGGAAGTGCAGGTGGACGGGAAGACCGCTGTCATCGTAGGCGTGCGGGGCTTTACCGGCGCCAATGTGCGCGCCTGCGACCTGCGGGCCGGCGCCGCCGTCGTGGTTGCGGGGCTTTGCGCCCAGGGGCAGACCCTGGTGGAGGATGTGCATTACATCGAGCGGGGCTACGAGGATTTCGTGGGCAAGCTTTCCGGCCTGGGCGCGGATATCCGCCGGGTGGAGGATGTGAGCGCTGAGCCGGTGCGGGGCAGCGCCGCGGTGCTGTGAGGCTATGGAACTGACTACCTTTGCCAGCGGGTCTACGGGCAACTGCGCCCTGGTCAGCACCGGGCAAACCCGGGTGTTGATCGACGCGGGTATCTCTTTTTTGAAACTCAAGACATTTTTGAATGACCTGGGCTACGCGCCGGAGGCGCTTTCCGGCGTGCTCATCACCCATGAACATTCTGACCATATCAAGGGGCTTTCCACCTTGGTCAAGCGCACGGAACTGCCGGTTTTCGCGCCCCGGAGGGTGGCGACAGAATTGTGGCGGCGGCTGCCGGAGACGGATGGCTGCGTGCAGGTCGTGCCGGTGGACGAGCCGTTTTTCCTGGGGGAATTGCGGGTCACGGCCTTTGAAACGCCCCATGATACGCCCCAAAGCGTGGGCTACCGCTTCGATGACCCGTCGGGTTCGGCGGCGGTGTGTACTGACCTGGGCCATGTGCCGGAGTCTGTGCGGGCCGCGCTGGCGGGGGTGGATACGGCGCTGATCGAGTGCAATCACGATATTACCCGGCTGAAGCTGGGGCCGTATCCGGTGTCGCTGAAGCGACGTATTTTGTCCGACCATGGGCATTTGTGCAATGAGGGCTGCGGGGAATTGGCGGTGTTTCTGGCACGGCAGGGGGCGAAAACCCTGGTGCTGGGGCATATCAGCAAGGAATGCAATACCCCGGATAAGGCGCTGAAAGTCGTGGGCTCCGCGCTGGACGCGGCGGGCTGCGGCGGTGTGGCGCTCTACGCCGCGCCGGCGGAGGGCCTGTTGCGGGTGCCGGTGAAAGGCGGGGAGCCATGCTTGCGGTCAAACTGATCTGCGCGGGGAAACTGCGGGAGAAATTCTACATAGAGGCCTTTCGAGAGTACGAGAAGCGTCTGGCGGCTTTCTGTCGCTTCGAGACCGTGGAAGTACCGGAGGTTAAGACCCTGGAGGACCCGTCCGAGGCGGAGGTCGTCGGGGCGCTGGAGAAAGAAGCCAGGGCGATCTTGGAGAAAATCCCCCAGGGCGCTTATGTGATTGCCCTGTGCGTGGAAGGAACGAAGTTTTCCAGCGAGGAACTGGCGAAGCTGGTCGCGGAACGTGCGCTGGCCGGAGACAGTCGGCTGTGCTTTATCATCGGCAGCTCCAACGGGCTGCATCCATCGGTCAAGCAACGGGCGGAGGTTCGGCTGTCTGTGTCCGATATGACCTTTCCACATCACCTGTTCCGGGTAATGCTTGCGGAGCAGATCTACCGTGTGTTTACCATCAACGCGGGAAGAAAATATCATAAGTGAGGCGGGGCCGATGTTCGGAAAAAATAAAAAATGGGGCCGGAAAAAAGTGGGCGAGACCCTGGCCCAATGGCCCAAGGACGTAAAGGGAGACCCGGAACCGCCGGTATTCCTGTGTCACCGGGACGGCGACCATATGGCGGATGCCATCGTCATCAATATGCTGCAATCCTTCGGCATCCCAACTGTGCAGTTAAACTCCGGCGATGGAGACTTAGGAGAGATCTATTCGGGCATCAGCTTCACGGGGGCGGACCTGTTCGTGCCGCAGTCCATGTACGCTGAGGCCAAAGCATTACTGGAAGGGGAGAATGACTGTGAAAACATTTAAGGAAGAGTATCAGCACTGGCTGGACAGCCCCGCGTTGAGCGAGGCGGAGTGGCAGGAACTCAAGGCCATCGAGAACGATGACAAAGAGATCGAGGCCCGCTTTTTCGCGCCGCTGGAGTTCGGCACCGCCGGACTGCGGGGGGAAATGGCGGTGGGCCTGCACCGGATGAACGTACATATCATCCGCCACGCCACCCAGGCTTTCGCGAACGTCATCAAGGCCGAGGGGCCGGAGGCCTGCGAAAAGGGCGTGGCCATTGCTTACGACTGCAGGGTGAACAGTGAGCTCTTCGCCAGGGAAGCCACCGGCGTTATGGCAGCCAACGGAATCAAGGTGCGCATCACCGACGGGATGCGGCCCACCCCGGAATTGAGCTTCGCGGTCATCAAGTACGGCACCACCGCCGGCCTGAATATCACTGCCAGCCATAACCCCAAGGAATACAACGGCTATAAGGTCTATTGGTCCGACGGCGCACAGCTGCCTCCCCATTATGCCGAGGCCATTGCCGCAGAGATGGAGAAAACCGATATTTTTAACGGGATCAAGTTGATGCCTTTTGATGAGGCCGTGAAGTCCGGTATGGTGACTGTGATGGGCGGCGAAACGGACGAGGCGTTTTTGGAATGCGTGCTGGGTCAGGCCATTGACAAGGCTGTGGTGGCGAAGGTTGCGGACGATTTGAAAATTGTATATACCCCATTCCACGGCGCGGGCCGTGTGCTGGTGCCGGAGGCGCTGCACCGCCTGGGGATCAAGCATTTGTACCCCGTGGAAGAACAGATGGTGCCCGATGGGACGTTCCCCACGGTGACCAGCCCCAATCCCGAGAACCCCGAGGGCTTTTATCTGGCCATTGACCTGGCGAACAAGCTGGGCAGCGACTTGATTATCGGCACCGACCCGGATTCCGATCGCATCGGCGTGATGGTCCGGGACGAGACCGGCGGGTTTGTCCCCATCAGCGGTAACCAGATGGGCGTGCTGCTGCTGGATTACATCATCACCGCACGGAAGGCCACAGGCACTATGCCCGCAAATCCCATGGTGGCGAAGTCCATCGTGACCACGGAAATGGCCCGGGTGGTGTGCGAGGCCAACGGCGTGCGCATTGATGATACGTTCACTGGATTCAAGTTCTTGGCGGAGCAGATCAATAAACTGCAAAGCGATGGGTCTTATCAGTATATCCTGGCCTATGAGGAAAGCTACGGCTACATGATGGGCGATTATGTCCGGGATAAGGACGCGGTGACCGCCGCGGTGGTGATCGCGGAGATGGCGGCCCATTATTACAGCAAGGGAATGACCCTCAAGCAGGCCATGGACGCGTTGTATGAGAAGTACGGCGCGTTCGCGGAGAAGACCATCAACCTGGTGATGCCCGGGCTGGACGGACTGAAAAATATGAAAGCCATTATGGCCGACCTGCGCAAGGACCCGCCCAAGACTATGGGCGGCGAGGACGTGATGCGTATGCGCGATTATCAGGACGGCAGCGTGTTCGTTACCGGGCTGGGTAAGGTAGAGACCCTGGAGATGAAAGGCTCCAATGTTCTGTACTTTGAGCTGGGCGATGGGACTTCTTTCATTGTGCGGCCCTCCGGCACGGAACCGAAAATCAAAATCTACATCCTTGCCCGGGGCGCAAGCATGGACGAGTGCCGGGATAAGGTAGCGAAATTTGAAGCCTACGCGGAAAGCTTGAAACGATGAACCGTTATTTTGATTTGTTCGTGACCTTCGCCAGGGTCGGCGTTATGACCTTTGGCGGAGGTTACGCCATGATCCCGATTTTGGAGCGGGAAGTAGTCGATAAAAAAGGCTACGCCACCAGCGAAGAGCTGATGGATTACTATGCTGTCGGGCAGTGTACCCCTGGCGTGATCGCGGTGAATACGGCGACGTTTATTGGACAGAAGTTGGCCGGGACGCCGGGAGGCGTCGTGGCGACGCTGGGCGTGGTGTTCCCGTCGCTGGTCATTATCAGCGTCATCGCCGGCATCCTCACCAACTTCGCGGACCTGCCGGTGGTGCAAAACGCCTTTGCCGGTGTGCGGGTATGTGTGTGCGTGCTGGTGTTCAACGCAGTGGTGAAGCTGTGGAAAGGCGCGGTGGCGGATAAAGGTGCACTGGCGCTGTTTCTGCTGATCTTCGCGGCGAGCCTGTTTTTGGACGTGACCCCGGTGGTGTATGTCGTTTTTGCGGCGGTTGCCGGGATCATCCTGACGAAACTGGGGGTGCGTGGGAAATGATCTACCTCCAGTTGTTCTACGAGTTTTTTAAGACCGGCCTGTTCGCCGTAGGCGGCGGGATGGCGACGCTGCCGTTTTTGTCCGCCATCGCGGAGAAGACCGGGTGGTTTACCCAGGGGATGCTGGCGGACATGATCGCCGTGAGCGAATCCACCCCCGGCCCCATCGGGGTGAATATGGCTACCTATGTGGGCTTTACCACCGCGGGGGTGCCCGGCGCGATTGCGGCGACTTTGGGGCTGATTACGCCGTCGGTCATCATCATTCTCATTATCGCGCGGTTTTTGAAGGCCTTTCGGGACAACCAGTATGTGGACGCGGCTTTTTACGGCCTGCGGCCCTGCTCTGTGGGTCTCATCGCCGCGGCGGGCATGAGCGTGGTGTCCATGGCGATCTTGAATGTGGACCTGTTCCGGCAGACCGGCGAGGTGCTGAAACTGTTCCGCTGGGACTGCGTTGTGCTGGGCGTATTACTGCTCACAGCCACCAGATGGGCGCCGAAAGTAAGGGATTTGCATCCGATCTGGTTCATTCTCGGCTCCGCTGTGGCGGGCGTCGTGTTCCGATTCGGCGGGGTATGAGCGATGAGCGGGAAGAAAAAGTGGGCTGTTGCGCTCGTCGCGCTGGCGCTGGTGCTCGCCGCGGCGTTCCCGGGACGGGCGGCGGTGCGGGAGTACCGGTATCAAAAGTCGCTGGCGCTCAGCTTAGAGGCCTTTACCTGGAACCCGGAGCATGTTTCCGTGGGGCTGGACGCGATGTGCGCGTCCATTGATGAAGCCCTAACTGCTGAAGGACCTGTTCAGCAGCGGGAAGCACTCTTGACTGTGTATTCCTGGGCGGAGGATGTGCAGGAAGCTGTGCAGGAAATGGGCGCTTACTGCGTGCTGTATGAAAACGCCTATCACGACGGGGGATATGTGCGGGCTATGGACAGCAAATCCCAGGTGACCCTGGGAATGGTGCGGCTGAAGACGTTTTTGCAGCCGTATGTCACCGGGGCGCGGGACGCTTCCGAGGGCGCGTTCCGGGAACAGCTTCAAGCCGTGGAAACTGACTTGCAATGGATGCAGGGCGTGTGGGGCGATGCGTTCGCGGATGGGGAGAACCTGTCCCGGCGGGAGCGCGTCCGGACGTTTGCCGCGTTGTTTTGGGACAATGCCCCGGCGTGGGGACAGTTTTTCGACGCGGTCTCACAGTAGAATCGACGCAATTGTATACACCGTAAACGCGGAAATGCACGCGTTCAGGAATCTCCCGGCCAGGTGCCGGGAGATTTTGATTTCTGTCCCCGCCAGCACGGACGCGGTCTGCATGGCCACGGAAATGCCGCCGAAGCCGATCAGGAAGCTGCACGCCGCCAGGTTCACCGGGGTCAGCGCCGCGCCCTCCATGGCGCCGATGCCGCAGCCTAACTCCAATATGCCTGTGAGCACTGCCCGGGTCAGGCGCAGTTCGTAGCCGGTGTAGGCGGCGATATGGCCGTAGATGGCGGAAAAGACTCCTAAGGCATCCAGAAGAGAGGTCAGGACGCTGAAAAAGACCACAAAGCCGCAGACCGTCAGCATTTGCAGGGCCGCGCGCTTGATGGCTTCCGGCAGGGAGCGGGACAGGGACGTGTCCGCGAACCAGACCTTGGGGCTGCTGTGGTCCGTGCATTTTTTCCCGGACAGGAATAGCCCCGTGACCAGCGCCGCCAGGATGTGGACGGCGTACAGGCCCAGGCCCACCGCGCCGGAGCGGAACAGGCCCACGCCTACCGCGCCGACGATGAATGCCGGGCCGGAATTGTTGCAGAAGGTGATGAGCTTGTTGCCGTCCCGGGCGGAAATATCCCCCCGGCGCACCAGGTCCGCAATGCAGGATGCACCCAGGGGATAGCCGCCGGAAATGCCGATGACGAACGCAGACGCGCCCGCGCCGGACACCCCGAACAGGGATTTCATCAGCGGCTCCAGTCCCCGGCCTAAATAGGCGGGCAGGCCCAGGTCGTTCAATAAAAATGACAGGACGAAAAACGGGAACAGGGACGGGATAATGAGTTCCGCGCACACGGATAAGCCCCGCTTTGCCCCCGCTACTGCGTCGTCGGAGCAAAGCAGCATCAGCGCAAGCAGCGCCAGTGCCGCCAGCAGGGGGATGACGCTCCGGAATCGGTTTTTTTGCTGCATGATCAAGCCTCCTCATTGGAATGGTACGAGCCTATTGATGCATTCTATGAGAGGAAAGGGCTAAATTTGCCCCCCGCGGCATAAATTTCCTCTATGGGGGTGTTGGCGATATGAAATGGAGAGACCTGCCGGAGGCGGCCGCGGAACGGTTCGACCTCCCCGCTGACGCGGTGGCCGGCTTGCCCAAACTCACCATCACCGGCAAGGCCCGGGTGGTCATAGAAAATCATAAGGGTTTGCTGGAGTACGGGGAACATATGATCGAAGTCAACGGCGGCCGGGTGCGCATCCGGATCAATGGCGCGGAGTTGGAATTGCGGGCCATGAATCAGGACGATCTGGTCATTACGGGACAGATCAGTTCTGTTGAATTCATATAAAAGCGAGGAGACGTTTATGGGCTTGTTTGACTATCTGCGGGGCTGGTCGGAACTGGAAATTCAGGGCGCCAAGCCTGAGCGGCTGCTCAATGCCCTGGCGGTACGGAACATCCCGTTTTGGGGCGTACATAAGTTGGACGGCTGTACGGTACGGTTCAAGGTGCGCAAGAAATACGCGGAGGCCGCCGCGGGGCTGGCCCTGTCCTGCCAGTGCGACGTGCGCTCGGCGGTAGCCTGCGGCGCGCCGGTGCGGCTGAAGGCGCTGCGGGCGCGGTACGCGCTGCTGGCCGGGGCGCTGGTGTGTACGGCGGTGCTGGCGGTATCGTCCTGCTTTGTTTGGGACATCCGGGTGGTGGGGAATGAGACCTTGTCCAAAGGCGAGATCGTGCGTACGCTTTCCGACTGCGGCGCGGGGATCGGCAGTTTCTGGCCCGCCTTTACCGGGGACAGCCTGCGCAATGAACTGCTGCTGCGCCTGCCGGAACTGCGGTGGGCGGCGGTGAATTACGATTCCAGCACCATCACCGTGATTGTCCGGGAGCGCCGGGAAAAGCCGGAAATGGTAGACGAGCACCAGCCTGCCCATATTGTCGCGGAGCGGTCCGGCATCGTGGAGCAGGTGAGTGCGCTTATGGGCAAGCCCCAGGTACAGGCGCATCAGACTGTGCTGGCGGGGGAGCCGCTCATTTCCGGCGCGGTGCCAAGCACCTTTGGAGATACGCAGATCGTCCATGCCTACGGCACTGTGCAGGCCCGCACCTGGTATGAGATCCGGGCAAATCGGAGCCTGACGGGGGCGGAAAAGTCCTATACTGGGCGGGAAAAACACCGGTTTGCCTTGACTTTTGGGACAAAACGTGTAAATTTTTATGGGAACAGTAGAATTTATGGCGGTGATTGTGATAAAATCATAGAAGAATTTCCTTTATCCGTGCCGGGGGTGTTTACTTTGCCTGTGACGCTGGTGCGGGAAACTTACCGGCAGTATGAGCCGATACCCGTGGAGCGGTCCGCGGAGGAACTGCAATCGGAGATGGAAGCGGAGCTGCGGGGCTATCTGGATTCCCTTGTGGAGGACGGGAGCGTGATGTCGGCTTCGGTGCGGTTTTCGGAGAAAAACGGTGTACTGACGGCTACGCTGAGTGCCGAATGTCTGGAGGATATCGGCAGGACGGTGCTCATGGACGCCGGGGAAATTGAGCAAATACGGATGGAAAACGCCGCCCGGCGGGCGGCGGGAGAGGATCAGAGCAATGATTGAACGAACGATCCCAGTGGAACGGGTGGAGCATGTCATCAATGTGTTCGGCTCCTTTGATCAGAATCTCAGGATCATTGAGACGGAATACGGCGTGCAGGTGGTCAGCCGGGATGAGCAGCTGCGCATCTCCGGGGAACCGGAGGACGTGATGCACGCGGAAAAGGCCATCAACGGCCTGCTGAATCTCGCCGCGAAGGGCGAGGAGATCGATGCGCAGAACGTGCGGTATATCATGAAGCTGGTGGGCGAGGGGCGGGAAGACAGTATCCCGGAACTGGCCCGGGATGTGGTGTGCGTCACCGCCAAGGGCAAGCCCATCAAGGCCAAGACCATGGGGCAAAAGGAGTATGTCCGGGCCATTACGGAAAATACCGTGACCCTGGGCATCGGCCCGGCGGGGACGGGGAAGACCTATCTGGCCGTGGCCGCCGCGGTGGCGGCGTTCCGGGCGGAGAAGGTCAACCGCATCATTCTGACCCGCCCGGCGGTGGAAGCCGGGGAGCGGCTGGGCTTTTTGCCCGGCGACCTGCAAAGCAAGGTGGACCCCTATCTGCGGCCGCTGTACGACGCGTTGTATGAGATGCTGGGCATGGAGACCTATCAGAAGTATCTGGAGCGGGGGAACATCGAAGTCGCGCCCCTGGCGTATATGCGCGGGCGGACGCTGGATGACAGTTTTATCATTCTCGACGAGGCGCAAAACACGTCCCGGGAGCAGATGAAGATGTTTCTGACCCGGCTGGGCTTTGGGTCGAAGATCGTCATTACCGGCGACGTGACGCAGATCGATCTGCCGCCGGACAAGACCTCGGGGCTGAAAGAGGCCATGCGGGTGCTGGAAGGCGTGGAGGATATCGCCATCTGCCGCCTGACCGGATCGGATATCGTGCGGCATGAGCTGGTGCAGAAGATCATCGAGGCCTATGAACGGGCGGAGAAAAAGCCGGACAAGCCCGTGGTGCGGACGGAGAGAAAGAAAGTGGAGAAAAAATGAGCGATATTTTTGTGGGATTGATCTTGCTGTTTTTCAATTTTAATCTCAATTTGGGCGCGTCGTCGATTGGGCTGCTGCCCAGCTTCGTGGGGGCGTATCTGATTTGGAAAGGCACCCGGGAACTGGCGGCAGAAAGTGAGACCATGCGGGAACTGGATACGGTGCTGAAAGTGGCGATTGGTGTTCATGCGGTGATTTGGGTATGCAATTTCTTTGGTATGACCCGGGGAAAGGAATTGGAACTCAAGGCTGTGGATGTGGTATTACAATTGCTGAATCTGTTCATTCTGCATCAGCTTACTGGGGGCATGGAGGATCTGGAAAAGCTGCGTGGTGTGGATATGCGAGTGGAAATGTTGAAACGCTGGTGGATGGGGCTTTTTGTGTTTTCGATGCTGAATGTGCTATGGTTTTTGGGGCTCCGGTCCGTGCTTTGCACGATTGGCTGGTTTGTGGCATTGCTGGGATATCTGGTCTGCTTCAGCGACGGGAAGAAAGCGTATATTATGTCAACTGAATGCCCGGGCGGTATCGTTCAGGAAGAGGAGGAACACCATGACCCATGAGATCAACATATACGGCGATATCCCCCGGCGGGAAGTGCGGGGGCTTTGCCGGCTGCTGCGCAGGGCTGTGCGGACGGCGCTGTGGGCGGAGGAAGTGGACGCGCCGTGCCGGGTGGATATTATGTTAACCGGAGACGGGCGCATCCACGACATCAATCTGGCCCAGCGGGGGGTGGACAGGCCCACGGATGTGCTGAGCTTTCCGCTGAACCAGCTTGTGCCGGGACAGTTTGACCCGGCGCTGTGCGAGTCGGACCCCGGCACCGGGCGGGTCATGCTGGGGGATATGGTCATCAATCTACCCCAGTGCCGGCGGCAGGCGGCGGAGTACGGCCACAGCATGGAACGGGAATTGTGCTATTTGGCGGTGCATTCTGTGCTGCACCTGCTGGGGTACGACCACATGGACGAGGGGCCGGAAAAGGCGCTGATGCGTGCCCATGAGGAACAAATCATGGGGGAATTGGGGCTGGCGCGGTAAAACGTGTTTCACCCTTAGCCCGCACCGGGGCGGAATTTGCCCAAACCGGTGCAACAAAAAAGCGGATGCAGGACGCATCCGCTTTTTTATTTACTTTTTCCGCTGTTTCATTTCGGCTTCGTATTCTTTCAGCGCATCCAGGGCCTGCCTGGACATGGGGATGAGAATGATGATGTTGAATACCGTCATCAAGCCGATGCCCACGTCGCCCAGGTCCCACACGAAGGTGTACGCCGCCAGGCCGCCGATGAAGAGCATCACCAGACACAGTACCTTGTATCCAGTCTGGGACGCCCAGTTGTCGCCGAACAGGTAGGCCACGTTAGACCGGGCGTAGAACAAAATGCCGATGAAGGTGGAAAAGCAGAACAGCCACAATGTCACGGCGATGAAGATCACGCCGAAGCGGCCCAGGTGGTAGCCCATGGAGGCTTGCAGCAGGTCCATACCGTCCAGGCCGCCGGTGATGGATTCCGGGGTGAGGAGCATGATGAAGGCGGTGCAGCTGCAAATGATGATGGTGTCGATAAACACGCCCAGGGCTTGCAGCAGGCCGGTCTTGACCGGGTGGGACGTATCGCCCGCGGCAGCAGCGCAGGGGGCCGAGCCGCTGCCCGCTTCGTTGGAGAACAGGCCCCGCTTCACGCCCTGCATGATGACCGCGCCCATCCCGCCGGCCACGGCCTGCCGCAGGCCAAAGGCTTCCGCGAAGATGCGCTGGAATACGGCGGGGAGCAGAGTGATGTTTTTGGCGATGAGGAACAAGGTCATGACGAAATAGCACACGGCCATGATGGGGACCATTACGTCCAGGACCTTGACCGTGGCGTTTTTCCGCAAAACGATGACCGCTGCCAGAATGACCAGGACCACGATGGTGCAGATGGGCGGGATGGAAAAGGCGTTTTTGAACGCGGAGGTCACGGAGTTACCGATGACCTGGCTGATGCCGCACCAGCAGATCAGGCCGGAAACGGCGAATAACACTGCAATAATGGATTTTTTGCCCATTTTGCCGCCGCGTTTTTCCTTGACATAGGCGTGGATATAATAGGCCGGGCCGCCCCGGTAGCCGCCGTAGAGCGGGTCTGGTTCCTTGTACTGCTGGGCCAGGGTCGCCTCGATGAAGGCGGTGGCGGAACTGATGAGGGCGGACAGCCACATCCAGAACACCGCGCCCGCGCCGCCGGCGGAGATCGCCGCGACTACGCCGATCATGTTGCCCATGCCCACACGGGTCGCCGTGGAGACGATGAGGGCCTGCAAACCGGAAATGGCGCCTTTTTGACCGCCTACGTGCTTTTCCGCCGTGACCCGGACCATTTCCGGGAACAGGCGGATCTGCAAAAACCGGGTGCGGATAGTGAAATAAATGCCCGCGGGGATCAGCAGCAGCACCAGCAGGGGCAGCCCCAGACTGCTGCCGCCGGGCAGGGGAATGGTCACCAGGTCGCCCCAGAGCCAATTGTATACGGTGGTAATAAGATTCACGATGGGATTCATGGGATCAGCTACTTTCGTTTGTATTTGCGTTTTTGTCCTATTTAGTATATAATGAGCGGCAGTATTTGTAAAATTGATAGTTTTGATATATCATATCGGAAGTGTCGATATAAGGCGGTGGCGGCGATGGAACTGAAGAACATGCGGACTTTCCTTTACGTGGCGGAATTGGGGAGCTTTACCAAGGCGGCAGCCCGGCTGGGATTTTCCCAGTCTACGGTGTCGTTCCAGATCAAGCAGCTGGAGGATGAATTACAGGTGCGGCTGTTTGAGCGCATCCGCCATACGGTGAAGCTCACCGAACAGGGGCGGGAGGTGCTGCGCTACGCCCATGAGATGGACAAACTCATGGAGGAGATGCGCAGCGTGCTGCGGGAAGAGAGTATGCCGGCGGGCCATGTGCGGCTGGCGATGGCGGATTCCCTTTGTATGCTCCTGGGCGACAGCCTGCACAGCTTTTATCGGGCGCATCCGGGCATCAGTTTGCAGATCATCACGGCGGGGACCGGGGAAATGTTCCGGCTGCTGGACCACAACGAAGTGGACCTGGTGTTTACCCTGGACAACCACATTTATAATTCCCGCTACCTGCCGGTGAAGGAAGAGCGGGTGGCGGTGCATTTCGTGGCACAGTCGGGGCACCCGCTGGCAAAGCGGAGACGGGTTCCGGCGGAGGAATTGACCGGCCTGCCGTTTTTGCTCACGGAAAAGGACATGAGCTACCGGCGGCTGCTGGATGAGCAGTTGTCCCTGCGGTCTTTGGAACTGGAGCCGATTTTGGAAATGGGCAGTACCCAGACTTTGTGCCGGCTGGTGGAACAGGGAGCGGGCATTTCGTTTTTGCCGGATTACGTGACGGAAGCTTCCACGCGGGCAGGACGACTGGTGCGATTTTCCGCAGAGGAGTTTGAGATCAGCGTATGGAAGCAGTTGTTCTGCCACCGGGATAAGTGGGTGTCGCCCCAACTGCGGTGCGTGATGGAATACCTTGCGGGGATTTAAGGAGCATTGAAAGTTTTGGAAAACATGGTATAATATATAAAAATGAGGTTTTGCAATTTGAGTGTGTATTTTTACGGCTGTGTAACGCTGGATGGATATTTGGCAGATAAGGATGGCGGTTTGGGCTGGCTGTATGAGTCCGGGACGACGGAGGAAACGGATTATGCGGACTTTTACCAGCAAATGGATGTTGTTGTGATGGGGCGAAGAACCTTTGACGCCATTGCGCGGGACGGTGAGCCGGGGCTGGCCTATCCGTCAACGCAGAATTTCGTGTTTACTCATGACACAACATTGCGCGCTGAGGGGTTTGACATTTTGAATTGTGATGCAGTAGATTTTGTGGGGCAAGTGCGTCGGGAGAAGAATGTCTGGATCGTGGGCGGAAACACGATTTTGGCACCGTTGCTGGAGCGCGGAATGGTAGATTGGCTGATTCTTCAGGTGGCACCGGTACTGCTGGGGGCGGGTGTTCCGTTGTTTACACAGACAGAGAATTTGCATCGGTTTCGTCTGGAAGAAGTACGAAAATATGGGCAGTTTGCAGAATTGCGATATATGAAAGAATCAGAAAAGGAAACGGGGATACTATGATCGATCAAAATGTGATGGTGACAATTGCCGGACGGCCCAATGTGGGGAAGTCTACACTGACCAACGCGTTGGTAGGGGAGAAGATCTCTATTGTGTCCAATAAGCCACAGACCACACGAAACCGCATTTTTGCGGTGCTGGAACGGGGCAGTACCCAGATCGTACTGACGGATACGCCGGGCTTCCACCGGGCACGCACCCGGCTGGGAGATTATATGGTCAAAGTCGTGGAAGAATCCGTGGCGGATGTGGACGTGATCGCCCTAGTGGTGGAGCCCATCGCTAATGTGGGCGAGCAGGAGCAGCTTCTCATTGAAAAGATCAAGGGGATGAAAGCGCCGGCGGTGCTGGTCATCAATAAGATCGATACCGTGGAAAAGCAGACGCTTTTGGAGGTCATCGCCGCCTATTCCGCGGTCCATGAATTTAACGCCATCGTTCCGGTGTCCGCGAAAAAGCGGCAGGGCTTGGACGAACTGCTGGACGAACTGCAAAAATTTGCCGTGGAGGGGCCGCAACTGTTCCCGGACGACATGATCACCGACCAGCCGGAACGGCAGATCTGCGCGGAGATGATCCGGGAAAAACTGCTTTTGTGCCTGGATCACGAGATCCCTCACGGGACAGCGGTGGAGATCACGAAATTTTCCCAACGAGAGAATGGCGTGATCGACATTGAAGCGACCATTATCTGCGAAAAAGACAGCCATAAAGGCATCATTATCGGCAAAAAAGGCGCGATGCTGAAAAAAATCGGCGAACTGGCCCGGAAAGATATTGAGCATTTTATGGGCAATCAAGTGTTTTTGCAGACTTGGGTGAAGGTCAAGGAAAATTGGCGGGACAGTCAGGCGCAGCTGAGAAATTTCGGTTATACTGAGTAGATATTGGCAAAATAACTGCCGGTGCACGTGGGGAAAATAAGCACATATCCTGATAGTGCGGAGGCATGACACATGGATTCAAACAGCATTTGGGATGTGTTTCAAACCACCGGGGACCCTGTCTGCTGGCTTTTATACAGGGCAAGCCTTTCCGCCGGCGGTAACACTGAAAATATCGGGACGGACTGAACGGTTCCGTCCGCGGGACCAGTAGGGTACATATATGTTTTTGACCACAAAAGCGCTTGTTCTGCGGGAAGTGAAATACAAAGAGGCCGACCGTATTTTGACGCTTCTGACCGAGGACGAGGGAAAATTAACCGCCAAAGCACCGGGCGCATTGCGGAAGACCAGCAAATTCGGCGCGGCGACCCAGTTTCTGACCTGGTCGGAGCTGACCTTGTTCGGCAGCCGGGGGCGTTGGTCTGTGCGGGAAGGGTCTGTCATCGAGGGCTTCGAGGGCTTGCGGGCGGACCTTGAGGCGCTGGCTATCGGCAGTTATATGGCCCAGGTGCTGGAGACCGTGTCCGACGAGGACGCGCCGGACCCACAGGTACTGCAATTAGGGCTGAACGCGCTGTACGCGCTCAGTCACGGGCTTTGCGAAAAAGAACAAGTGAAAGCGGCGTTTGAACTGCGGCTGATGTGTCTGGCGGGGTTCGCGCCGGAACTGGACCAATGCGTGGTATGCGGCGGCGCGGACGGGGAAATGCGCTTCGCGCCGGGGCAGGGCGGACTATTGTGCCCCAATTGCGCGCGGTATGCCGACCCGGTGTCCGGGGCTTGTCTGGCTGCCATGCGGCATGTGGCGAGAGCTCCGGCGAAGCGGGTGTTTTCCTTTTCCCTCACCGGGGACGCGCCACGGGAATTGTCCGTGATTTGTGAGGAATACCTGCTCACCTGCCTGGAGCGGGGCTTTTCGTCGCTGGATTATTATAAGAAGATCAAAGGGTAAGATATATGGAAACACAACAGGAAAAATCTCTGGACATCCTGGAACTGCCGCAGATTTTGGAGCAGTTAGCCGCCCAAGCGGTGAGCGATACCGCCAAGCAGGCCGCCCGAAGCCTGCGGCCCAGCCCGGAAAAGGGCGAGGTGCGCCGCCGTCTGGCGGAGACCTCCGCGGCGGCGTCTATGATGGTGCTCAAGGGCAGTCCGTCGTTTTACGGTATCAAGGATGTGCGCTCGTCCCTGTCCCGGGCGGACCTGGGCGGGATGCTCAATCCCATTGAGCTGCTGGACATCGCCAAGGTGCTCTCCTGCGCCCGGGGCATCCGGGCTTATGGGGAAAATGACCGGGCGCTGGCGGAAAAGACCGTCATCGACCATTTGTTCGCGTCCTTGCAGCCGGACCGGCACTTGGAGGAAACCATTACATCGTCCATTTTGGGCGAAGACGAGATCGCCGACGCGGCTAGCCCAGAACTTGCCACCATCCGGCGGCAGATTCGGGCGGCGACGGCCCGGGCACGGGAATCCCTGCAAAAGATCATCTCGTCCCCGGCTTACGCCAAGGCGCTGCAGGAACCCATCATCACTACCCGGTCGGAACGGTACGTGGTCCCGGTAAAGGCCGAGCACCGGGGCGAGATTCCCGGCCTGGTTCACGACGTCTCCGCCTCCGGCGCGACGCTGTTCGTAGAGCCCATGGCATCAGTTAAGGCGAACAACGAACTGCGGGAGCTGCGGGCCAAGGAAAAGGCGGAGATCGAGCGTATTTTGATGGAATTGTCTGCCGAATGCGCCGCCCACCGGGCGGATATCGACACAGATTACGTGATCTTGACCCAGCTGGACCTGATTTTTGCCAAGGCGAAACTCAGCTACCAGATGGGTGGGATGGAGCCGGAATTGTCCGGCGGCTCCATGCGGCTGATGAACGCGCGGCACCCTCTTTTGCCGAAGGAGACCGCCGTGCCAATCACCGTGGCCCTGGGCGAGGAGTTTGACACTATGGTAGTCACCGGGCCGAATACCGGCGGCAAGACCGTGACCCTGAAAACCATCGGCCTGCTCAACGCCATGGCCCAGTGCGGGCTGCATATCCCGGCGTCGGACGGAAGCTGTGTGCCGGTGTTCCGGTGCATATTGGCGGATATCGGCGACGAACAGAGCATTGAGCAGTCGCTTTCCACGTTTTCGTCCCATATGACGAACATCGTGCGAATTTTGGACGAATGCGGCGAAAGGAGCCTGGTGCTGTTCGACGAGTTGGGCGCCGGGACGGACCCCACGGAGGGCGCGGCGCTGGCTGTGGCCGTCATTGAGGCGGTGCGGCAGCGGGGGGCGTATGTCACGGCGACGACGCATTATGCGGAGTTGAAAGTCTACGCGACTACCTCTCCCGGCGTGGTGAACGCGTCCTGCGAGTTCGATGTGGAGACCCTGCGGCCGACCTATCACTTGCTAGTGGGGATTCCGGGGAAATCCAACGCCTTTGCGATTTCCCGGCGGCTGGGGCTGCCAGAGGACATCATTGAGGACGCGAAGGCCAGAGTTGGCACGGAAAGCGCCAGCTTTGAGGATGTGCTCACGAAGCTGGACACGCTGCGGCAGTCCATGGAGCGAGAGAAGGTGGACATTGACAAGGCCCAGCAGAAGACGGAAGCGGACCGCAAGGAAGCGGCGCGGCTCCGGGCGGAATTGTCCGTGCGGCTGGAAATGAGCAATGAAAAGGCCCGCCGGGAAGCGGAGAAGATCATCGCCGATGCCCGGGAGGAAGCGGAGCGGGCGTTTAAGGAGATTGACCGGATGCGGGCGGTCATCCAGGAGCAGTACGACCACCAGCAGATCAACGCGGAGCGTGCGGAGCTGCGCCGCCGGCTCAATGAGGCCGAGGAAAAGCAGCAGTCCCAGAAGCAAAAGGAACTGGCGGAGCGGAAATCCGCCCGGCCCATCCAGGTGGGCGATGTGGTGGAGATCACGGCCATGGGCATGAAAGCTGAGGTGGAAGAGGTCTCCGCGGACCGGGTGCTGACCCTCAAGGCGGGGTTGATGCACATTACCGCCCGAGAGGACGAGGTGTTTTTGCTGGAGCACCAGAAGAAAAAGGAAGCGCCCAAATCCCGGGGGACC
This sequence comes from Oscillospiraceae bacterium, assembly GCA_022800755.1. Classification (GTDB taxonomy): domain Bacteria; phylum Bacillota; class Clostridia; order Oscillospirales; family Oscillospiraceae; genus HGM13010. The sequence goes on along the minus strand of JAAWQX010000009.1, from coordinate 18,734 downwards.
GGCACGTCGCAGCTTCGCACCGCGGCGGTGCCGGCGGAGATCGATATTCGCGGCATGGAGACGCTGGAGGCGATCCCTATCGTGGAGCGGTACATCGACGACGCGTATCTGGGACGGCTGGAATCCGTGCGGATCATCCACGGCAAAGGCACCGGCGCCCTGCGCCAGACCGTACACGACACCCTGCGCCGGCATAAGCGCGTCAAGGGCTTCCGCCTGGGACGCTACGGCGAGGGGGAAACCGGCGTGACTGTGGTGGAACTGAAATAAAAGCGGAGAATTTGTATGGCCAGATATGGGCAAAGCGCCAAAATCTAAGGTTTCCAGTTGACTATTTTATCTAAATTTGGTATGCTGTAAGCGTTGAGTTTAAGATGTGCTCGAGTAAGGCGATTTAAGGATTAAGGAGTGGGCGAGTATGGTCTCTAAGGAAGTTATTATCAACAATCAGGTGGGGCTGCACGCGCGTCCCGCGACGTTCTTTATTCAGAAAGCCAATGAATTTAAGAGCAGTATCTGGATCGAAAAGAATGACGAAAAGGGCGAGAGAAGAGTCAACGCCAAAAGCCTGCTGGGTGTGCTGTCCTTGGGCATCGTCAAGGGAACGCCCATGACCATCATTGCCGACGGCGTGGATGAGTCCGCCGCCGTGGCAACGTTGACGGCTCTGGTGGAAAACGAGTTTTCCGAATAAGTTTGTACGAATGAAAGAAAAGGGCGTGTCCAGGACACGCCCTTTTTGTATCTGGGGGAGACCATGAACGAAGCGCTGCTGCAAAAATTGCGGGAAAAAGCCAATCGCCTGCCCTTGCTGCCGGGCGTGTACCTGATGCTGGACAAGTCCGGCGAGGTCATTTATGTGGGCAAGGCAAAGAAACTGAAAAACCGCGTGACCAGTTATTTCCATGGGGAGCATCTGCCGAAAGTCGCGGCGATGGTGTCCAATGTGGAAGATTTTAATGTCATCGTGGTGAATTCCGAATTTGAGGCGCTGGTTTTGGAAAACTCGCTCATTAAACGGCATAAGCCCAAGTATAATATCCTGCTCAAGGACGATAAAGGCTATCCCTTTTTGCGTTTGAGCAATGAAGCGTACCCCAGATTTTCTATCGCCGCCAAGACTGCGGAGGATGGGGCGCAGTATTTCGGCCCCTTTGGTGGGCGGCAGGTGAGCAAAGACATCATTGAGACGATCTGCAAAGCCTTGGGGCTGCCCACGTGCAGCAAAAAATTTCCCCAGGACGTGGGGAAAAGCCGTCCCTGCCTGCACTATCATCTGAAAAACTGCGCGGGATGGTGCCTGGGGGAGCTGCCGGAGAGTGAATATCAGGCCCGGATGGAGCAGGCGAAGCTGATCTTATCCGGCAAGACCCGGGAACTGACGGAGGACCTGAAAGCCCATATGGAGCAGGCCGCTGAGGACTTGCAGTTCGAGCGGGCGGCGGAGTTTCGGGACCGGCTAAAAGCCATCGAGAGCCTGTCCAACCGGCAGCGGGTCATCGCCACCGCCTTTGCGGACACGGACGCGGTAGGCTTTGTCCGGGGGGCGAAAAGCTGCTTTACCGTGCTGCATTTTGTGGGCGGCGACCTGGCGGATAAGGATTATGAGTTGATGGAAGAGCCTGTGGGCACGGACGAGGAAGTGCTGCCGGGGCTTTTGATGCAATATTATGTGCGCCGGGGGACGTTCCCGAAAACGGTGCTGCTGCCCGCGGCGCTGGAGGAAGCGGAGGAACTGTCCCGGTTCCTGTCGGAGCAGGCAGGCCGCCGGGTGTACGTGGAGTTCCCCCAGCGGGGGGAGCGTGTGCGCCAGGTGGAGCGGGCGCAGCTGAATGCCCGGGAAGAAATTTTGCGGGCCACCAGCGCCCAGCAGCGGACGAATAAGACCCTGGAATGGCTGCAAAAGGCGCTGGCGCTGGAGCATTTGCCCCGGCGGATCGAGGCGTTTGACGTGTCGAACCTGGGGGACACGGGCATTGTGGCGGCCATGACTGTATTCAAGGACGGGCGGCCCTATAAGAAAGATTACCGGAAGTTCCGCATCCGGGACTCGGAGACCCAGGACGACTACGCCAGCATGGAAGAGGCCGTATACCGGCGCTTTTTGCACGCGAAAGAGGGCGATGAGAAATTCTCCGAGCTTCCCGACCTGCTGCTCATCGACGGCGGCGAGACCCATGTGCGGGCGGCGCGGATGGCCCAGGAGCGGGTAGGCTTGTTTGTGCCGACTTTCGGCATGGTGAAAGACGACCGGCACCGCACCCGGGAACTGGTCAGCGCCGACGGACAGGAGCGGGGCATCTCCGGGAATCAGGCGGTGTTCGCCCTGATCGGCACCATTCAGGAGGAGACCCACCGCTTCGCCATCACCTATCAGCGCAGCCTGCGGAGCGAGCGGATGCAGTCCCAACTGGATGAAATTCCGGGCGTGGGGCCGAAAAGCCGGAATAAACTGCTTGACACATTCAAAAATATGGATACAATCAAAGAAGCGGCCTTTGAGGAACTGTGCAAGGCCGTGCCGAAGAATACCGCCCGGGCGGTATACGACCATTACCATCCAAAAGAGGAACAGCCATGAGAGTCATTACCGGCACCGCCCGGGGCAGAAAGCTGAAAGAGCCCGCGGGCATGGACATCCGCCCCACCACGGACGTGGTGAAGGAAGCGGTGTTCAGCATGATCCAATTTGATATTGAGGGCCGGCGTGTGCTGGACCTGTTCGCCGGCACCGGGCAGCTGGGCATTGAGTGTTTGAGCCGGGGCGCCGCGTCGGTCACGTTTGTGGACGAAAGCCGGGAAGCGGTGAAGCTCATCCGGGAGAATCTGGAGCGGTGCGGGATGCGCGGAGACGTCCTGCAGACGGAATCTATCGGCTTTATCGGCCGGGACGGGAAATACGACCTGATTTTCCTGGACCCGCCCTATGATACGGGTCTTTTGCAAAGCGCGCTGGAAAAGATCGTAAGATTTGACATTCTCAGCGATGGTGGTATAATTGTCTGTGAAAGCCGGCAGGAAACGACGATTCCTGCCCTTCCTGCGCCTTATTTCGTGGAAAAAGAACGGCGCTACGGCAAAATCAAGATTACACTCTGCGTAAAAAAGGGAAATTGAGCCATGAAAACTGCGATCTACCCCGGCAGCTTTGATCCCATTACATTGGGACATTTGAATATCATCCGCCGCACTGCTCAGATTTTTGAGCGGGTCGTGGTCTGTATTATGATCAATGGTGAAAAGGATACCGCCATGTTCTCGCCGGAACAGCGGGTACGTATGGCCCAGCGGGTGACAGAGCGGCTGCCCAATGTGGAGGTGGATTACTTTAACGGCCTGTTGGCCGAGTATTCCAAGCGCTACGATAAGCCCGTGGTGGTCAAGGGACTGCGGGCGGTGACGGATTTTGAAAACGAGTTTACGATGGCTCTGATCAATAAAAAGATCAATCCGGAATTGGAGACCATGTTTCTCACGGCCAGCGAGAAGTATACATTTTTAAGTTCTTCCGCTGTGAAAGATGTAGCGCGGCATGGCGGCCCGTTGGAGGAATTTATCCCGATCGAAATTTTGGACGACGTTCGTAAGATCGCCGGGAAGGGGAAATACTGATGGAAAATGAAGCAATGGAAATGATCGAGATGCTGTACTCTATGATCGCGGAGGCCAAGCGTATGCCCCTGGCGGCGGATAAGGTCGTGATCGAGCGGGACGCGGTGCTGGGGCTGATCGAGGAACTGCGGGACAGTCTGCCTGCCCAGTTGACCGAGGCCAAGCGCCTTTTGAGCGCCAAGGACGAGTTTATCGCCAACGCCAAGCGGGAGGCGGAGCAGATCCGCAAATCCGCGGAGGATAAGGCCCGGGTGCTGGTGGAGGATGAGGAGATCGTGAAGATCGCCAAAATGCGCAGCCAGGAGGTTACCACCACCACGGAGCAAAAATGCGCCGAGCTGCGCCGGGTGGCGAATGCCTACGTGGATGACGCCATGCGCCGTACCGAGGAGGCCATCATGGCCGCGCTGGAAGAGGTGCGCGGCTCCCGTACCAGCTTCCGCAGCGCCGCCGGTGTGGGTGGACCTGCGCCCAAAGCGGCCCCGCAAAGCCGACCCGCCGGTAAGACGCCCCAGAGCTTTGAAGTGATGACGGCTGATGAATTTGATGACGAGGAATAAGGCCGCCGGAGCGGAAGAAAGCACATTTTAAAAAATTTTTTCCGTTGAAAAAACACTATATCTTGATTGGAAAGCGCTTGCTGATTTCAGCAGGCGCTTTATTTTGTATCAAAATTCACGAATGCGCGAAAATTGGCAGCTTTTTCCATGAAAAAGCACTTGCAATTTCCCCCTGTGGCCTATATAATTGAACCATAAGGTGGGGGAAAGTGGTGGATTTGACCATGATTTTCCCATAATAGACCATCAAACGCCCATAAAGTACATTGCGGGGCGGCATCGGGAACGACAGGGGGGTGAACGGCTGTGACAGGTGAATACCAGCATTCGCTGGACGCTAAGGGCAGGATGTTCATCCCAGCGCGGATGCGGGAAGAGTTGGGCGATGTGTTCTATATCACCATTTCCCCGGATAAGTGCCTGAGCGCATACAGCAGCGAGCACTGGCAGGAACTTTGTGACAAGGTCAACGCCATGCCCTTTGTCCGCCAGCGGAAGATGCGTCCGCTGTTCGCTCACGCGACCCGCTGCGAATTGGACGCCCAGGGCCGCGTTTTGATCCCCCAGAATTTACGGGATTTCGCGGGACTGACTAAGGCCGTCACCGTAGTGGGCAACAACAACCACGCGGAATTCTGGGATACCGAGGCTTGGAACGCAATCTTCGCCGAGGAGACCACGCCGGAGAATATCCTGTCCGTGATGGAGGAGTTTGATTTCTGATGGAATTCACACACCAGCCGGTGCTGCTTTGGGAATGCATCGACGGTCTGAACATTCGGCCGGAGGGCGTTTACGTGGACGGTACCCTGGGCCGGGGCGGGCACTCCGAGGAGATCGCCAAGGGGCTCACCACCGGCAGGCTCATCGCCATCGACCAGGATGAGCAGGCCATCCGGGAGGCCGGGGCGCGGCTGGCGCCTTACGGTGAGCGGGTGACGCTGGTCCAGGGAAATTTCCGGGACTTGGACCGTATTTTAGATGCCCAGGAGATTCCGGCGGTGGATGGGATGCTGTTCGATTTGGGCGTGTCCTCTCCCCAACTGGACGACGCGGAACGGGGCTTTTCCTATATGAACGACGCACCGCTGGATATGCGCATGGATACCAACGCGCCGCTGACTGCCCGGGATGTGGTGAACGGCTGGACAGAGGCGGAATTAAAACGCATCCTGTGGGACTACGGCGAGGAACGCTTCGCCGGACGGATCGCCGGGCAGATCGCGAGAGTCCGGGCGGACAGGCCCATTGAAACCACGCTGGAGTTGGTCGAAGTCATTAAATCGGCCATGCCGGCAGTAGCCCTGCGGGAAAAGCAGCATCCGGCGAAACGCAGCTTTCAAGCGATCCGCATTGCGGTAAATGACGAGCTTGGCGCGGTGGAAACCTTGATGAAGACCGCTCCGGACCGTCTGAATCCCGGCGGCAGACTTTGCATTATTAGCTTCCATTCTTTGGAAGACCGAATCGTAAAAAACGGCATCGCGGCCCGGGAAAACGGCTGCACATGCCCCAGAGAAGCCCCGGTTTGCACCTGCGGCTTTGTGCGGACCCTGCGGTCCGTGACGCGCAAACCCATCACTGCGGGAGAGGAGGAACTCTCCCGGAATCCGAGAGCAAGAAGCGCAAAGCTGCGCATTGCGGAAAGGGTATAAGGCGAGACAATGGCCGAATACAGCACTTACAAAACCCGATATGTCTCCGGCAGCACTGCATATGATTATGACAGTGCCGAGGTATTCGGCGAATACGCACCCGAACGGGACATTGAGATTCCCGTTGCCCGAAAACTTCGGGACGAGGTAGTGTCTACCCCCAGCCAGGCTGCCAGTCAGGCGATCTCGCCGGTGGCGATCTTAGGCTTTGCTCTGGTGGCAGTGCTGATGGTATTTTCCTTGTTCGCCCGGGCGCAGCTCAGTCAGATATCCCTTCAGGTGGTGGAACAGCAGACGGTGCTGGAAGAATTAGCCACACAGAAGCAAAAGCTGTTGGTGCAGTACGAATTTGCGTTCAATCTGGCGGAGATCGAGGATTACGCCATTCAGGAACTGGGGATGCAGCAGCCCCGCAGTGAGCAAATCTATTACATCAGCTCCGGCGTCGCCGATAAGGCGGAGATCATTACGCCGGAACATCAAAAAAACGGCCTGCAAAAAGTATTTTCCGCCATTGGGGAATATTTGCGGTGAAAGCAAGTACATATATAGAGTAAGTTTCTGTATATCCGCGATCATCGCGCAGCTGTTTTAGGGAGTATATTATGGCAGATCGTTCCGGACGGGTGAGACCCACCCGCGCCCCAAATCAAATGATGCTTCGCCGCACACTATTCTTGATGATCGTGTGCGGCATCGTCGCATTTATAGTGCTGGGGATACAGCTGTTTCGACTGCAAATTCTGGAGCACGACAAGTACGGCGACGCTGCGACAAACCAGCAGCTTCGTGAGACTTTGGTGAGCGCGTCCCGGGGAACGATCTATGACCGGAACGATAAAATTCTGGCGGCCAGCGCCGATGTGAGCACCATTTTCATCAGCCCTGCGGAGATCGCCAAAAACAACGAAGACCCGGTACTCATCGCCCAGGGATTGTCTGAAATCCTGGGTGTGGATTACGGCAAGATCCTGGAAATGACCCAGGATACCAAATCTTGGTATAAGACCGTATCCCGGAAGGTGGAAGACGAGCTCACCGAACGGGTGCGGGAGTTTAAATCCGAGCATGAGCTGATCGGTGTGAAGATCGAGTCGGACACCAAGCGGTACTATCCGTACGGCAGCTTGGCATCCCATGTGATCGGCTTTGTGGGGACGGAAAATTACGGCCTGTCGGGGATCGAATCCTATTATGACGACGTGCTATCCGGCGCGGACGGCCGGGTCATCCGCGCCACGACCAGCGCGGGGACGCAGCTTTTGTACACCAATTTTGAGGATTACTACGACGCGGAAAACGGCAGCGATATCGTGCTGACGGTGGACGCGACGATCCAGTATTATCTGGAAAAGCACCTGAAGCAGGCGGTGGAAGATTACGACATCCAAAAGGGCGCCGCCGCCATCGCAATGGATCCAAAGACCGGTGAGATCTTGGGTCTGGTGTCTCTGGACAATTTTGACCTGAACAACTATCAGGCTGTAAACGAGGAGACCCAGGCGGAGATCGACGCGGCGGTCACAGATGAGGAGAAATCTCAAATCCGGCAGGACGCGCAGCAGAAAATGTGGCGCAACAAGGCGATTTCCGATACTTATGAGCCTGGCTCCACATTCAAGATCATCACCCTGTCCATGGCGCTGGAAGAAGGCGTGACCACGCTCAACGACAGCTTCTACTGCGGCGGCAGCATCCAGGTCACGGGCGATAATGAGCCCCGTAAGTGCTGGAAGACGATTGGTCACGGGTCGCAGACCCTGACCCAGTCCGTGCAGCACTCCTGCAACGTGGCGTTTATCACCCTGGGCGTGCGCCTGGGCGCGCAGACTTTTTACCGCTACGCGGAAGCCTTTGGCTTTTTGAATCTCCCGGAGGATACCAGCGTTTACCCCACGGCGAAAACCGGCATCGATATTGCCGGAGAGAGCGGCAGCATCTGGTGGACGCAGGACGTGTTCTACCAGCCGCTGAACCTGTCCCAGCTCGCGGCGGCGTCTTTCGGACAGACGTTCACCATCACGCCCATCCAGCTCATCACGGCGGTGAGCGCCTGCGTCAACGGCGGGTATCTCATGAAGCCCTATCTGGTGAAGCAGGTCATCGCGCCGGACGGGGAGGTATCCGCTGCGAACCAGCCCACGGTAGTGCGGCAGGTCATCAGCGAGCAGACCAGCGCCCAGGTGCGGCAGATCCTGGAACGGGTCGTAGGCGATCCGGTGGACGGCACAGGCAAGAACGCCTATGTCGCCGGGTATGAGATCGGCGGCAAGACAGGGACCTCGGAAAAGGTTGCGCAGGACGCCCAGGGCGTAGGGCAGAAAGAGTACATCGTGTCCTTTATCGGTGTAGCCCCGGCAAGCGATCCCCAGATCGTGATTTTGGTGCTGCTGGATACACCCAGCCATGAAACCGGCATTTACATCAGCGGCGGCAACATGGGCGCGCCCACGGTAGGCCGCATGATGGCGGATATCCTGCCTTACCTGGGCGTGGAGGCCGATTACTCCGACCAGGAACTGCAGGTGATCGACAAGACCGTGCCGGCGGTGAAGGGCATGAGCCTGGAGCAGGCGCAGAACGCCGTGACCCAGGCGGGATTGACTTACCGCGTCATTGGGGACGGAGAGACTGTTACGGACCAGCTTCCAACAGCGTATTCCGTCATTGCCAGCGATTCTCAGATTATTTTGTACGCTGGAGCGGAGCCGTCTCCCGACCAGGAGGCGGTACCGAGTCTCATCAATTATTCCTATCGGGATGCGGCGCTGATCCTGTCCAATTACGGCTTGTTCGTTCAGGCGGACGGCAGTGTGACCAGTCCCGAGTATCAGATCGTGTCTACCCAGAGCATTCCCGAGGGAGAAATGGTGGAGCACGGTACGGTGGTGCATGTGACGCTGGTCAGCGGCGATACGGATATTCTGGGACATTATTGAGTAAGTCTTGCGCATTGGAGAACAGGTATGAAACTATCTCAAATATTGGAACAACTTGATATTCTCGCGTGCCAAGCGGACACGGCGATGGAAATTGAAGATATCGTCTATGATTCCCGGAACGTCACGCCGGGGAGCGCTTTTGTGGCGGTACGCGGCTTTGAGACGGACGGACACCGGTATATCCCGCAGGCTGCGGCAAAGGGCGCGGCGGTGGTGCTTTGCGAGGAAGCGCCAAGCGAGGCGGTGCCGTATGTTCTGGTGAAGGACAGCCGCAAGGCTCTTGCACTGGCGGCCCGGAACTTTTTCGGGGACCCGTCGGCGGCGCTGTGCGTCATCGGCGTGACGGGTACCAACGGAAAGACCACCAGCACCTATCTGCTCAAGCACCTGCTGGAACAGACTTTGGGGGCAAAGGTAGGGCTGATCGGGACCAACGGGAATATGATCGGCAATGAGACCCTCTCCAGCGAGCACACCACGCCGGAATCCAGGGATTTGCAGGCGCTGTTCGCCCAGATGCGGGATGCGGGGTGTACCCATGTGGTAATGGAGGTGTCCTCCCATTCCCTGGACCTGGGCAGGGTGGATGGCGTACACTTCGCCGTGGGGCTGTTCACGAATTTGACCCAAGACCATCTGGATTACCACAAGACCATGGAAAATTACGCCGCGGCGAAGGCAAAGTTGTTTGCCCGGTGCGAAAAAGCGGCGGTGAACTTCGATGACGAATGGTCCGGCTATATGCTGCAAAACGCGGCCTGCCCTGTGCTGACCTATTCCGCCAAATCCGACGCCGCCGACCTGGTGGCCCGGGACATCCAGTACAGCGCCGCGGGGGTGAAGTTCTGCGCGGTGCGGGAAATGTCCATTGAGCGGGTGAAATTGGCCATTCCGGGGACATTTTCGGTGTATAATGCTTTGGGCGTGCTGGCTTGTATGTGTCTGCTGGGTGTTCCTCTGCGGGACGCGGCCCCGGCGATGGCGACGGCTACCGGCGTGAAAGGCCGGGTGGAGGTGGTACCTACGGATGGGGACTATACCATCCTCATCGACTATGCCCATACCCCGGACGCGCTGGAAAATGTACTCAAATCCATGCAAGCCGTGACCCAAGGGCGGTTGGTGGCCTTGTTCGGCTGCGGCGGCGACCGGGATAAGACAAAGCGCCCCAAAATGGGGAAGATTGCGGCGGAAAATGCGGATCTCGTCATCGTCACCAGCGACAACCCCCGCACGGAACAGCCTGACGCTATTATTCAAGATATTTTAGCGGGTATCCCCAAGGGTACGGTGATGGAGGTCATCCCGGACCGAAAGGAAGCCATCGCATGGGCCATTGCGCACCATCAGCCGGGAGACGTGATCCTGCTGGCGGGCAAGGGGCATGAGGACTATCAGATCATTGGAAAAACAAAGATCCATCTGGACGAGCGTGAGGTCGTCGCGGATGTATTGAGAAAAAGGCGTGAGAGAGCATGAGTGTAAAATTGATTATGGCATTGGTGGTTGGCTTTGCAGTATCCGCGGGCGTGGGCGCGTTTCTGGTGCCGTTTTTGCGGAAGATCAAAGCGGGACAGATGATCAAGGAGATCGGTCCAAGCTGGCATAAGTCCAAAAGCGGTACGCCTACCATGGGCGGCATTATGTTTATCGTGGCGGCCACGGCGGCCTGTCTGACCGCGGGCTATGACGCCATCCGCAGCGGCGAGTTTGGACATGTGGTGTGCCTGCTGCTGGCGCTGGTGTTTGGAGCCATCGGGTTTTTGGATGACTATGAGAAGTTGCGGCACAAGCAGAATCTGGGATTGACGGCGGGGAAAAAGCTGATTTTGCAATTGGCTGCGTCGATTTTGTTTATTCTGCTGATGCGTTCCTTGGGCTATATCACGCCCAATTTGTACATTCCATTCGCGAATATCACCGTTCCGATTCCGGAACCGGTCTATTTTGTCCTGGCGGCTTTCATTATTGTAGGCTGCGTGAACGCGGTAAACCTCACAGACGGCGTAGACGGCCTGGCCACAGGCACGACCATCCCGGTCATGCTGTTTTTCGTGGTGGTAACTTACTACTGGGGCGAGGATTACGGCGCGCTGGGTGTATTCGCTTCAGGACTCACCGGCGGCCTGCTTGGATTCCTGATTTACAATTTCAATCCGGCGAAAGTATTCATGGGCGATACCGGGTCGCTGTTTTTAGGCGGTGCGGTGGCGGCGCTGGCTTTTGCCTACGACATGCCCTTGATTTTGATTACCCTAGGCATCGTTTACATCATCGAGACGTTGTCGGATATCATCCAAGTGGGCTATTTCAAGCTGACCCACGGCAAGCGGGTGTTCAAAATGGCCCCGTTCCACCACCATCTGGAAATGGGCGGCTGGCTGGGCCATAAATGGACGGAGCGCCAGCTGTTCTGCCTGTTCGGCGGCACGTCCCTGCTGTTCGCCGTGATCTCATTTTTGGGAATCATGAATCGATTCGCGCTGTAACGGCGCTGTTTGCATCATCGGAAAGGAGGAGTGAACATGAATTACTCCGATGACCGTCTGGTAGATTATCGGACAGACGCGACCATCGAGCGCGGCGGCATGGACTTACCCTTCGCCACGCTGACGATTCTGCTTTTGACCATCGGGGTCATTATGGTACTCTCCGCCAGCTATGTGCGGGCCTACTATACCGAGCACGGCAACGCGACCTATTATTTCACCCGTCAGCTGGTGTTCGCCCTTTCCGGCATCGTCATCATGTTTATCGCCTCGAAGTTCCCCATCCAGTTTTACCGAAAGCTGGCCTATGTGCTGATGGCCGCCACGGCGGTGCTTTTGATGCTGGTACTGGTGGTGGGCATTGGCCCCAGCGCGGGCGTAAAGCGCTGGATTCAGCTGCCCGGCGGACAGACGATCCAGCCGTCGGAATTCGCCAAAATCGCGGTGATTTTGGTGTTCGCGGACATGATCTGCAAATATAAAAACTACATGGGGACCTTCCGTTACGGCATTTTGCCGTTTTGCATTGTCCTGGGCGGCCTGGGCCTTTTGCTCATCATGGAACCGCACATGTCCGCAACCATCATCATTGTACTCATCGGCGCGGTGATGATGTTCGTGGGCGGGACTCGACTGTTCTGGTTTGTCCTGGGCGGCAGCGTGGTGGCGATTTTGTTCTTTGTCATTACGGTCATGTTCCCCTATATGTCCACCCGTATCGTCACCTGGCGGGACCCGTTTTCCAATATGCAGGGGGACGGCTATCAGATCGTGCAGTCCCTATACGCGATTGGTTCCGGCGGAATGTTCGGCCGAGGCTTGGGACAGAGTATGCAAAAGTACCTGTATCTGCCGGAAGAGCACAACGACTTCATTTTTGCCGTGGTATGTGAGGAACTGGGCTTTGTGGGTGCGATCATCATTTTGATTCTGTTCGCCATGCTGATTATCCGGGGCTACTGGATTGCCATGCATTGCCGGGACCGTTACAGCTTCCTGGTAGCGGTGGGAATTTCCACGCTGTTGGCCATGCAGGTGATTTTAAATGTGGCGGTGGTGACGAACACCATCCCGTGTACCGGCATTTCGCTGCCGTTTTTCAGCTATGGAGGCACGGCTTTGTGGGTGGAACTGGGAGAAATGGGCATATTGCTCAGCATTTCCAGGGACGTCCCCGCAGAGCCGAAGGAGCGAAACAAAACTGCACAGAAACTGAGGAGTGACCTATGAATTTCCTGTTTGCCTGCGGCGGGACCGCGGGGCATATCAATCCGGCCATCGCCGTGGCGGGACGGCTCAAGGAACTGATGCCGGAAAGCAAATTCCTGTTCGTGGGCGCCAAGGGCCGCATGGAGGAGGACCTGGTGCCCCGGGCGGGCTATGACATTCGGCTGGTGGATATCACGAATCTCCAGCGGAAAATGAATTTAGAAGGCATCAAGCACAACCTGGTCACGGCTAAAAATGTGTTCGTGTCTTTGTATGAGGCCAAACGCATCATCAAGGCATTTCAGCCGGATGTAGTAATCGGCACCGGCGGCTATGTATGCTTCCCGGTCCTGCGGGCCGCCCAGCGCATGGGTATCCCCACGGTGCTGCACGAATCCAACGCTGTGCCGGGCCTGACGACCAAAATGCTGGCTGACCAGGTGGACGGCATGATGGTAGGTTTCGCGGAGAGCGTAGGGTGCTACAAGCACCCGGAGAAAGTCACTGTGACCGGAACGCCGGTGCGGGGAGATTTTCGGACCTACAGCAAGCAAAGCGCGAAAACGGAACTGGGCGTTGACCGGGACAAGCCGCTGATCGTGTCCGTATGGGGGTCTTTGGGCGCCCAGCGGATGAACGAGATCATGGCGGACATCATCGCGGAAACGCCGGATGACAACGACTTTTGCCTGATCCACTCCGCCGGAACGGACCGGTACGAGGAAATGCTCACCCGCCTGCGGGCGGTTTGTCCGGGGGGATACATACAGAAAGGCTGCGATGTGCGGCCATATATTTACGATATGTCCCGAGTGATGGCGGCGGCGGACCTGGTGCTGTGCAGGGCCGGCGCGTCCACACTCTCGGAACTGGCGATGCTGGGCAAGCCCGCTATATTAGTGCCGTCTCCCAACGTGACCGGGAACCATCAGGAAAAAAACGCTCGGGTGCTGGAACAAGCCGGCGGCGCTATCGTACTGACGGAGCCGGGACTCACGTCCCAGACCATGCGGGACACAGTCCTTTCCCTCATCCATGACCCAAACCGCCTTTCCGATATGGAAGCGCATATGAAAGAATACGCCGTGGCTGACGCCACGGAGCGCATCACAGACGTGGTGCTGTCCCTGAGCGCAAAGTAAGGAAGCTTTTCCGAATATCGGACACAAACGCACTTTTCCGCATAGTATGACATGATTTTGAAGCGGGGGAGTGTATATGGGGATTTGGAAAATCCGCGGTGGAAACCGCTTATACGGAGATACATATATTCAGGGCGCGAAGAACGCGGTGCTGCCGGTTTTGTCCGGCACATTGGTGTCCGGATGCGTTACGAAGTTGACCAATGTCCCGCAGCTGCGGGATGTGGACAATACATTAAAGATATTATCCTGTCTGGGCTGCAAGGTAGAACAGTCGGAACATACGGTCATAGTAGATTCCCGAGAGGCCCGGTTTGCACCGATTCCGAAAGAGTTAATGGCGCAAATGCGCTCATCCGTGCTCTTTTTGGGCGCGATGCTGGCCCGGTTCGGGACCGCAGAAGTGTCCATGCCGGGCGGGTGTATGCTGGGGCCGCGGCCGGTGGATCTGCATTTGAAGGCGTTGGAGACTCTCGGCGCGGAATTGATTTTGTCGGAAGAATCTATTGCGTGCCGGTCTTCCGGCCTGCGTGGCTGCCGGATTGTGTTTCCGACGCCCAGTGTGGGGGCTACGGAAAACGCGATGCTGGCGGCTTGCGGCGCTGTGGGTGTGACGGTGATTGAAAACGCGGCGAAGGAACCGGAGATCGTCGATTTGCAGGAATACCTCAAAGCACTTGGCGCGGACATCTCCGGCGCGGGGACGGATGTGATCGTCATGCGGGGGATGCGTCCGGTATTCTACGTGGAGCATGAGATCGTACCGGACCGCATCGCGGCGGCGACGGTGTTATGTGCTGCGGCGGCCTGCGGCGGCGATGTGACGGTCCGCCGGACGGTGCCGGCGCATATCGGGCCGGTCACTGACGCGCTGGAGCGTATGGGCTGCGCGGTAACAAAGGGCGCAGACTTCATTCGGCTGGTTTCCGACGGGCGGCTGGTCTCGCCCGGACAAATCGAGACACAGCCCTATCCGGGATTTCCCACAGACGCCCAGCCGCTGCTGCTAGCGGCGTGCCTGCGGGCCGAGGGGGAGACGACGTTCCGGGAAACGATTTTTTCCGGCCGGCTGCGCCATACCCGGCAGCTGCAAAAGCTGGGCGGCAGCATCCAGGTGGATGACCACACGGCGGTGGTGACGGGCGTGGCGGAGTTGAACGGCGCCGCGGTGCAGGCCACCGACCTCAGAGGCGGCGCGGCCCTGGTAATCGCGGGGCTGGCGGCCCGAGGGGAAACGCTGCTGGTGGACAGCGACCACATTACACGGGGGTATGAACGTCTGGACGAGTGCCTGCGGGCCTTGGGCGGAGACGTGACCTATACTGACTGAATCCGAAAGGGAGAACGATATGGCACGAAAGAGACAACAGGAACCGCGGACCTTCAGCGGACGCACACCGGGCAGCAGCCGCAGCAAACGGCACGGGACGCTGTTCGCGCCCATTGCTTTTTTGCTGGTGTGCTTATCTCTCATTATGGCGATGAGCATTTTCTTCAAGGTGGGAGAAATCCACGTTGAGGGCAACAGCGTTTATACCACTGAAGAAATTATAGAGGCTTCCGGGATCGACACGGGGGATAACCTGTTTTTCATCAATCAGGTATTTATGGGCAGCCGGCTCACAGAGCGCCTGCCGTACCTGCAAACAGCGCGGATCTCCCGTGTCCTGCCCAATAAGGTCATCATCTCCGTCACGGAGAGCAGCTCCACCGCCTGCGTGTATGCCGGGGAGACCCTGTGGATGATCGACCATAACTGCAAGCTCATGGGCCCCACCACCGCCACCGAAGCGGATGCCAGCGGCTTTGTGCTGGTGAAAGGGCTGGAGCCCATCGACCCGGTGGTCGGAGACACAGTTTCTCCCGGCGTGGAGGAATCTCCGAAGGTGTCATACCTGTCGGAAATCCTCACCGAGATCGACGTGCGGGGGTTGAACGGCAAGGTCACGGACCTGGATATCAGCTCCGTGGCGAATCCGATGTTTATGTACGAGGGGCGCTTCCTGGTGAAGCTGGGATCGAAAAATGAGACCGCGCACAAGTTCGGTGTACTGCTCAGCGCGGTGGAGCAGTTGTCCGACGGCGACGCCGGGACCATCGACCTGTCTATGGCGGACCAGAACCAGGCACATTTTATGCAGAGTTAAAGCCTTTGCCATTATTCACAATTTTGGGGGTCAAGAATAGCAGATTCCATATAAAAATCAAAAAGTTTCAAATATTTACAAAAAAGCATTGACCAAACCAGAAAAATAGAATAAAATACCATAATGTTAATATATGTCTGCCGTTTGGCAATATTATATGTATCTGTTATGGCATTGATATAAAAATACACAGGGAGGCTTTTCTCTATGTCTAAGGAAGTAGAAACGAGCAGTTTGGATAACGTTGTTGTACTGAAAGTTGTAGGCGTCGGCGGTGCGGGTAACAATGTGGTGAACCGGATGGTCAAGTCCGGGTCCCAGGGCGTGGAATTTATCGCGGTGAATACGGACAAGCAGGCGCTGGCGGTGTCCAATGCAAAGCAAACCATCCAGATCGGCGAAAAGCTGACCCATGGTCAGGGCGCCGGCTCCAACCCCGATGTGGGCAAAAAAAGCGCGGAAGAGAGCCGCAACGAGATCGCCAAGGCGCTGGAAGACGCGGATATGGTGTTCATTACCGCCGGTATGGGCGGCGGTACCGGCACCGGCGCGGCGCCGGTGGTGGCGGAGGTTGCCCACGAGATGGGAAAACTCACGGTTGGCGTTGTGACCAAGCCCTTTAAGTTTGAGGGCAAGCGCCGCATGGATCAGGCGCTGGACGGTATCAATGAACTGCTGGGTAAGGTGGATTCTCTGCTGATCATCCCCAATGACCGGCTGAAGTATGCCACCGATCAGAAAGTTTCCCTGGCCAATGCGTTTGAGATCGCCGACGATGTTCTGCGTCAGGCGGTCACGAGTATTTCCGACCTCATTACCAATACCGGATTTATCAATCTGGACTTCGCGGATGTTACCTGCATCATGCAGGGCGCCGGATTTGCACATATGGGCGTTGGCTACGCCATCGGTAAGGGCAAGGCGGAGGAAGCCGCACGCATGGCGGTGTCCAGCCCGTTGATGGAGACTTCGATCAACGGCGCCAGAGGTGTGCTGATCAATATTACCGGGTCCGACGATATGGGGCTGGAGGATGTGGAAGCCGCGGCGAATCTGGTGCAGGAGGCCGCTCATCCCGACGCGAATATTATCTTCGGCGCGACCTTTGACAATACGCTGGAAGATCAGATCCGCGTAACGGTCATTGCTACCGGGTTTGAGGAAGCGGCGGAACCCGCGGCGAAAGCGCCTGTTTTGGAGGCAAAACCCGTGGAGAAAGCGTCTGGTCTGTTTACCGCAGCGGCCGCCGCGCAAAAGGAAGCCGAACCTGCTATCGCTCCCGCCGCGCCGGAGGACCCCTTCGACAGTATTTTCAAAATCTTTAATTCCAAATAATGAAATGTGGCACTGTCTTTTATGGCAGTGCCACTTTATACAAGTCAAAAGATGATTTTCCATGGGGAGATCGGACGGAAACGGGGCCATTTTCGGCGGCAGTTGCAGTGCAAACGGAGGTTGGCGCGGGCATTTTCGTTAAGCGGGTATCAGCAAGCCGGTCTATGGATGCGGCGGGTACCTGGAAACAACATATAAAATCGCCGGAGACTTGACTGGTCTCCGGCGATTTTGGTGTGACACGGCATCTCGTAGGGGATGCCGTTTTTTATTGTTTTAGTGGAATAATAAATACTGCGTGGATATGCGCTTGTTAGATTGGGTAAGGCTTGGAGGAGTAAGTATGAGACAGATCACAACACAAAGACTGCTGGAATTTGAATTGTATTTGCGGGGGGAGGAACGTAGTCCCGGGACCATCGAAAAATATATCCGGGACCTGCGGTTGTTTCAGGCATGGATAGAGGACAGGGAAGTGAGCAGAGAGTGTACAGTGCGATGGAAAACGCACCTGCAAAATGAGGGGTACGCTTCCGGAACGATCAATTCTATGCTGGTGTCTTTGAACGCATTTTTTCGGTACGCGGGCTGGCAGGAGTGTAGGGTAAAGCTACTGAAGCTTCAGCGTAGGATGTTCCGGGAACAAGCGCGGGAGTTGAGCAGGGAGGAATATGGCCGCCTGCTGCGCACTGCCCATGCCCAGGGCAAAGAGCGGCTGGCACTTTTGATGGAGACCATCTGTGCCACGGGCATCCGGGTATCGGAACTGCAGTATATCACCGTGGAAAATGCGGAACGCGGCCGGGCGGAAATTGCGCTGAAAGGCAAGATCCGCACCATCCTGCTTCCAGCGAAGCTGTGCCGGAAATTATTGAAATACGCGAAAAAACAAAAAACCGCCTCCGGTGAGATATTCCTCACCAGAAACGGAAAACCGCTCTCCCGCAAGCAAATCTGGGCCGAAATGAAAGCCCTGTGCGAGAAAGCGGGCGTGGAAGCGACAAAGGTATTTCCCCATAATCTGCGGCATTTGTTTGCTCGTACCTTTTATCAAGCCAGCCGCAATGTGGCGCAGCTTGCAGATGTTCTGGGTCATTCCAGCATCGAGACGACGCGCATCTATCTGATGTCCACCGGAGCAGAACACCAGCAGCAACTGGAACGCCTCGGTTTGGTCAGTTAGGACAAAATTCACATTTTGTCCCAAGGTAGTTTCAAAAAGCGACAAGCGGTTACATGTCATTTAGAATTCTATCACAGTCCACTGGAAATATCAAGCCTAAATTTCAAAATTTAAACATGGCAAATTTGACCCGTCAATGGAAATAAGCTGACCGGTCTATTTTTTGCGCCCAAAAACCGGCATACACGGAAGTGTAAGTGTCGGTTTCTTCATTTTTTATCATTTGCTGGGCCTTGTCCTCTCCCATTTTGGGACAAAATGTGAATTTTGTCCCAAATCAAAGTCAGCAATTACGAAGGGAGGGACAAGAATGGCGGAAAGTCTATACGAATACTGTACGCGAGAGAAAGACACAACGCTACTGGAACAGTGGTATACGCTGAAAAACGCGGAGTTGAGTCCCGTAAATGTATCACCGGGGAGCAAAAAGGTCGTCTGGTGGCGCTGTGAGAAAGGTCAC
>JAAWQX010000002.1 GCA_022800755.1 Oscillospiraceae bacterium | reverse complement strand
CTTAGTACGAGAGGACCGGGATGGACAGACCTCTGGTGCACCAGTTGTCGTGCCAACGGCACAGCTGGGTAGCTACGTCTGGACGAGATAAACGCTGAAGGCATCTAAGCGTGAAACTCCCCCTAAGATAAGATCTCCCATCCTTTATGGAGTAAGGGCTGATGAAGACTACATCGTTGATAGGCCGGAAGTGTAAGTGCAGTAATGTATTAAGCTGACCGGTACTAATAGCCCGAGGGCTTGACCTACAAGCTGGTTACAACAGCATGAACTATGCAGGCAATGGCCTTCCTCGCAGACCCATCTCTGTTCGGTTTTGAAGGTGCAGATTGACCTTTTGAGCACCATTAGCTCAGCTGGTAGAGCACCTGACTCTTAATCAGGGTGTCCAGGGTTCGAGTCCCTGATGGTGTACCACCCCGCGTGGTGATCACCACGCGGGGAACCCCTTGACAAAGCGGCGGTTATCTGTTATGATACTCCGCGCAACGCAGTTGGTGTTTATAACGGTGAGGGTCCACCCGTTCCCATTCCGAACACGGAAGTTAAGCTCACCAGTGCCGAAAATACTTGTCTGGCGACGGACTGGGAAGATAGGTCAATGCCAACACAAAAGGTTAGATCGCAAGGTCTGACCTTTTGATATGCCTCCTTAGCTCAATCGGTAGAGCATGCGGCTGTTAACCGCAGGGTCGTAGGTTCGAGTCCTACAGGAGGCGCCAAAAGATGGGTATTGCCGTCACAATGGTGGCGGCAATACTTGAATTATGGGCCTTTAGCTCAGTTGGTTAGAGCAGCCGGCTCATAACCGGTCGGTCCGGGGTTCGAGTCCCTGAAGGCCCACCACGTCAGAAGCGGCGTGCACCGTTCCGTTTTCCCTGTAAGGGGAAAACTCCACTATGATTCCCGCTTCTTCCTTTTCAAATCGCACTCGCTGCGCTGGACTGCGATTTGATTTTGGGGCGATTTGAGTGCACTTTACTTATATAGGGGCTTAGCTCAGTTGGTAGAGCGACGGTCTCCAAAACCGTAGGCCGAGGGTTCGAAGCCTTCAGCCCCTGCCATGAGAGAGGGAAACCTTGTTTGGGTTTCCCTCTCTTTTTGTTTTGACAGCACAACAGACGCCCGGAAGTCCGGACGCCTGTTGTGTAAAGGAAGTATTTATGGAGAGAATTTGGTAAGAGATTAGCAGAGGATGTCCCGCAGGTCCTCCAGCAGGCGGGCGGCGTGGAAACCGCCGTGTACAGCGTCGATCACCATGCCTTGCTTGAGAGTATTGCCGATGCAGATGACCTTTCCGACCTTTCCGGCGATAGATTTGGCCAGGGTGCGGTCGGGACGGAAGCCTGCGGCCAGGACGAGAACGTCATAGGTCAGCGTTTCCGTTTCGCCGGTTTCGTGTTCGATGGCTAAGGTATCCTCGTTGACCTGTATCAACTTGCTGCTGTATTTTTCCGTCAGGCGGTCCTGATAGGTCTCGAACAGGTCGCGGAGGGCAAGATGCTGGTTCAGGGCCGTGGTGGAATTTGCCAGGGCATGGTCTGCCAGTTCGACGATGGTGACGTCTTTGCCCAGGTCCACTAAGTGCATGGCGGTCTCGCAGCCTACGTCGCCGGCGCCGAGGACCACGACTTTTTGCCCGTCACAGCCGCCGTTGAGCAGAAGCTGGGGCGCGGGGATGACCTTGGGATTATTCTGGATCCCTGGGACCGGGGGCACTACTGATTCCGCACCGTAGGCCATGATGACCGCGTCCGGCGCCCGGGCGATGATGTTTTCCGCCGTGGCTTCCTGGTTGTATACGATCTTTACGCCGCTGTGCTCCAGACGGCGGGTGATAGCGTCGATGTACCAGGGGATCTCATGCTTGAATTCCGGCACGCCGGCGGCCCGGAAAATGCCCCCCAACTTGTCGGTTTTCTCCCAAAGCTCCACTTGGAAGCCGCGCTCCTTGGCGATCTGCGCCGCCTCGACGCCGCCGGGGCCACCGCCTACGACTAGCACGTCCAGCGGCTTTTTCGCGGGGGTCAGGGTGAAACGCTTTTCGTCTACTGCCCGGGGATTGACCGCGCAGCGGGTGTTTTTCTTGGTGGTGCCGGCCTTGATGCATTCGTTGCAGCCGATACAGGGGATGATCTCGTCGTCCCGGCCGTCGTAGACCTTGTTGGGCCACTCCGGGTCGGCAAAACATTGGTGTCCCATGCCGAGGATATCCAGTACGCCGCTTTCGATGACCTGCTTGGCCATTTCCGGGCGGTTGAGCTTACCCTGGCCCATCAGCGGGGTTTTGATGCCCGCTTCTTTCAGGGCGCGGGCCATGTAGAGGTTGTAGCCCTCCGCCTGGTAGATGGTGGGGACCGACAGGTACCAGTTTTCATAGGTGCCTTGCTCAATATGGATCACGTCAAAGCCCATTTGGTCGAACTCCTTGGCGATGCGGATGCCCTCGTCCAAGGTACGGCCGCCGGTTTTCCAGCAGTATTCCGGGGTCATCTTGATGAACAGGGGGAAGTCCTTTCCGCACTGCTTGATGACTTCGTCCCGGATGTCGCTGACGATGCGCAGGCGCTTGTCAAAGGTGCCGCCGAACTCGTCGTTGCGCTGGTTCCAGTCGGGGCTGATGAACTGGTCGATGAGATAGCCGCCGTAGGCGTGGATCTCTACCGCGTCCGCGCCGGCGGACTTGGCATATTTGGCCGCAAGGCCGAAATCCCGGATCAGCCGCCGGACTTCGTCCGTAGTGAAGGGGATGGTCTCCAGGTCCGGGAACCAGTAGGAGCGAGAGGGGCTGGGGGAGTGTGGGGGAATGATCGGAGAGCCAGAGGATACCCGGCCCAGGCCGCAGGAAAGCTGTACGCACAGCTTGGTGCCGTACATGTGCATCCGGTCAGCAAGCAGGCCCACCCGGACGCTTTGGGCGTAGTTTTTCAGTACGTTGGGGGGCGGGTTGTCCTCAAAGTCGGTATTGGTGACGGAACAGGACGGGAACAGCAGGCCGAACCCGCCTTTTGCCCGTTCCTCATAAAAATCGATCTGCCGGTCTGAATAGGAACCATCCGGGTTGAGGCACGCGTTGCCCATGGGGGTCATGGCCAAGCGGTTTTTCAACGTCAGGTTTTTGCAGACTTGATATTCTTCAAACAGTGACGGCATAGTGCAGTTGAACTCCTTTCAAGAACTATCCAAAGCGCGTGCAGACCGCGTTTCGGATGGTGCTGCCCGGTGTGAAGCGGGGCAGCCGGCCGCTGCCGGAGCGGTTGTAACCCTTGATAAAAGCGTAACACGAACAAACAGAGAAAGCAATTGTGGTGTGACCCAATCTGCTTCCTCTGTTTTTTTGCGTTTGCACAAAGCGGTTAATTTTCGGGGATCTGGCGCTTCAAATACTGTAAATATTCGTTGAGCTGATAGCCCAGCCAGAAGTCCATGACGTCTTCAACGCGGTTCGGGTCCAGCCCGAACAGCGGCTCAAAACGCCCCAGCCGGTATAAGAGTGAATTTTTGTGGATAAACAGTTCATTAGCGGTCTGAACGGTCTTGAAGGTGTTCTTGATATAAGCGACTAGGGTGCTGCAATAATCGGTCTGCTTGCGGCGGTCGAATTCGGCGATCCGGGCATGAAAGGTCATGCGGTAGCAGTTTTGAAGCTGTTCCGGGGGCAATTCGTTGAGCAGCCGGTAAATGCCGACCTCCTGGGGGGAATATAAGGGCTTTTGCCCGGTGATCCGAAGGCCCAGGGACAGTACGCGTTTTGCCGTTTCTACCGCGCCGCGAAGCTGGGACAAATCGGAAAAGACTGTGCTGGTCCCGGCGTTTAGTTCCTGCAATTGCAGTTGGATCCGTAGCTTTTTTGTGTATTCGGACAAGTCCTCATAGTCCTGGGCGCACAGTAGCAGCGCGATGTTCCCGCTGTACGGCAGGGCGATGATGTTTTGTCCGCAGGCGGACAGCACCTTGCAGAAATAGCCGGATTGCCGCTGAAGCGTGGGGTTGTCCTCCAGGCGGACAAAGGCGGCCTGATAGAGCGAAAACGCAGGCCAATTCAGGTCTGCCAAGGTTTGCTCCATGGCGCTGTGGTCCACGGAAAGGCCCATTAAGAGGTCGGTCAGGTAAGTGTCACGGCGGACTGTGACCGGGTCATCTGCCGGGTCCTTGTCCAGAAGCTGCGCTGCAAGGCGGCATAGCTGGGTGAGCAGATCACAGTCCTCGGGACGGAACGGGCGGAAAGTCTCATAGGCGGCGATGCAGCCTAAAACCGCGCCGTCCTTGCCCGTGACGTGCATGACAAGGCAATGGGTCCGTTCCCAGGCATAGGTGGTGCAAAGACAGGGACTTTCCGTGATGGATACGCCGCCCACTGCCTCTCGGGAAATTTTCGCTTCCTCCGGGGACAGAAAGCCTTTATCCCAGGCTTGTACCCAGATGGGGCTGTCTACCGGGCGGCCGAAGCTCTCCATGGCAATCACCCGCAGGGATGCGTCAAACATCGCCACTGGGTTTCCCATGATCTCGCAGGCATTTTGGATGAACAGACGAACATTTTTCTGACCGAGGGTCAAGTCGTTTTGCAAAAGGTGCAAACGGTTCTGTTCCAGACCCTGGAGCAAGGCTTCCTGCAAGCGGCACAGGAGCGTTCCGGCATCCAGGTCCAGCGCGCAGGCACACAGTTCGCACTGTGCGTCCGGGGGCTGCAACCCGCTGTCTGCCAAAATCACACAGCCGCAGAACGGAAATTGCAGGAGCTGTTCTGGGATGTGGTCCTGGGGACAAATATAAAGGACATTGGGATGCGGGATGGTTTCTCCATCGGCCAGACTGGCGCATTGGTATTTCAGCGGCTGCGGGTGGGTCCGGCGGAACAGGACATGACTGGCAAAGGGCTGGAGCAGGGCGTTCAAAGTCTGCATAGCATTCTCCATCATCGTGGGGCCGCGACCGGGCGGTCAGGCCACGGGACAGTTCCGGTCAAAAGATACACTTATCTATTATTATCTCATATTTATCAGGTTTACACAATCGTGCAAACGCAAAAACCCATTGAATTTCGTTTTGACGAATGGACAATGGCAAATTTACCGGGGATACGTTAAAATGATGACAAGGTTGCCGGGGCGATCCCACTGGGGTCCCTCTTTGTTGAAGATATGGAACGTAGGGCCGGTCAAGGTCTGAAACCTGTACGGATGCAGAGCGTCAGGGGCGGTTCCGTAAAGCGCGTACTGGAAGACGGTGCGCGGGAAAGAAGGTATGATAATGAATCCACTCAAGCAATATTGCAAATACCTGAATGACCAGGACGCGGATGGGCTGATGTCGCTGTTTGCCGAGGTGTTTGTGTTTGATGACCGGGGTGGGCAGGATATCGGAAGTCCTCCGTTCATCCGTACGGACAAGCCCACGCTGAAAGCGTCTATGGAAGGGGTGTTTCAGCAGTTTTCCAAGGCGGAATGGAATGTGGAACTGATCGACACGGCTTACGGGAATGTGGTGTTTTACGATGTGACCCGGGGCGGCGTGACTTTGCCCTGCGTGGGGGTTTGCCGCACTGACGGACAGGGTAAGATCACTGAGTATAAGGTGTTTGTCCGAGAAAGGGAGGAGAAAGCATGATCGGTTGGGAATTTCAAAATACCCATGAACCATTGAAATTGGTGGAAAAGCCGGACCCCGTTCCGGAACCAGATATGGTGGTCATTGACGTGAAGGCCTGCGGGCTTTGCCATTCAGATGTGGGCGTGCTCCACGATGAGGCGTGGCTGGAACTGGTGAGGCCCCATACGTATCTGGGCCATGAGTTTGCCGGCGTCATTTCCGCGGCGGGCGCGGAGGTCAAGAACTTTAAAGTGGGCGACCGGGTGGCGGTCTGCCCGGTGAAGGATTCCCGGGGGCAGAATCCCAGCTACCGGGGCCGGGACGGCGCTTACGCCAATAAGGCCATTGCGCCGGAGGAACGGCTTGTGCATATCCCGGACGGCGTACCCTTTACTTACGCTGCTGCGGCGACGGACGCGGGGATGACGTCTTATCACGCGATCATGGTCAACGGCGGGCTGAAGCCCGGGATGAAAGTCGGTATCGTAGGCGTGGGCGGCCTGGGACAATGGGGCGTCCGGGCGGCGGTGCTGGCCGGGGGCGAGGTCTATGTGGCCACCCGGAACCCGGAAGCGCAGAAGCTCTCTTTGGAGATGGGCGCGAAGGTCGCGGTATCTACGCCCAAGGAACTGGAGCCCTACGGCTGCGAGCTGATCGTGGATTTTGCCGGCGGGGAGACCACCACCAGCGAGGCTATCAACGCCGTGGCGAAGTACGGCACGGTGGTGCTGGTGGGCATGAAGACGCGCTCGCCCATCCGCGCTTACGATTTGATTTTGAACAAGCGCACCCTGATCGGCAGCGCCGGCGGCACCTGCGAGGATATTGAACAATTGCTGCAAGTGATTGCCTCCGGCGACCTGGTGCCTAGGGTGGAGGAGATTACCTTTGACGAGATCCCCGCCGGTTTGGACCGGCTGCGGGAGGGCGGCTTGACGAAGCGGCTGGTTGCCGTGATGGACTGAAAGGAGGCGCGTGAATATGATCGGTTGGGAATTTCAGCATACCCATGAACCTTTGAAGCTGGTGGAAAAGCCTGATCCTGTCCCGGAGGCGGACATGGTCGTGGTGGACGTGAAAGCCTGCGGACTTTGCCACTCGGATGTGGGGGCTTTGGACGATGAATCCTGGCAGAATCTGGTCTGGCCGAATACCTACCTTGGGCATGAATTCGCGGGGCTGATCTCTGCGGTGGGGTCCGAGGTGAAGAACTTTAAGGTAGGCGACCGGGTGGGCGTGTGCCCCACGAAGGATTCCAGGGGGCAAAATCCCAGCTATTTCGGCCGGGACGGCGCTTACGCTACGAAAGCTGTCGCGCCGGAAGAACGGCTGGTGCATATCCCGGAGGGCGTTTCCTTTGTGGACGCCGCCGCGGCGACGGACGCCGGCATGACGTCTTATCACGCCATTATGGTGGCCGGCGGCATGAAACCGGGGACGAAGATCGGCATCATCGGCATCGGCGGTCTGGGGCAGTGGGGCGTGCGCGCCGCGGTGCTCAAGGGCGGGGAGGTCTATGTGGCGACCCGGAACCCGGAAGCACAGAAAATCGCCCTTGATATGGGGGCGAAAGCGGCGGTATCCACCCCCAAAGAGCTGAAAGAATTCAACTGCGAGATGATCGTGGACTTTGCCGGCGGCGAGACTACCACCAGCGAAGCCATCAACGCGGTGGCGGAGTACGGCCGGGTCGTTCTGGTGGGTATGGCGACCATGTCCGAGTGCAACGCCTATGACCTCATCAACAACCGCCGCAGGCTCATCGGCAGCGGCGGCGGAGACTGCGAGGATATCGAGGAATTGTACCGTATGATCGCCTCCGGCGATCTGGTGCCCCGGACGGAGGTCATCAGCTTTGACGAGATCCCCGCGGGGCTGGACCGGCTGCGTCAGGGCGGTCTGACCAGACGGCTGGTAGCCGTGATGGACTGAATATCCATGAAAAAAAGAGAAGGAATATTGTGAACAATCATTGAGGTATGTGGAGGTAAACTATGACAAAACGGATCACTGTTGATGGAAGATCCGCAAGCCTGTGGTCATGGATCATCACGTTTGCGCTTCCGACTCTGATTATGTTTATTCCCGTGGGTGAGACCTTTACCGGCCCCATCCGCACATATATCGCCATCACCCTTTGGATGATCCTGTCGGTGGCGTTCGACCTGTTCAATCCGCTGATCCCCGGCTGTTTGGTGTGCGTGCTGTACTATGTGTGCGGCGTGGCGCCGCTGGAGGTGGCTTTTGGCTGCTGGACCCAGGAAATGGCCTACACCCTGGTGGGCTGTTTCGTGCTGGCCCAGGTTTTGGACGAATGCGGACTGATCCGCCGGATCTCCTATTGGTCGGTCATTAAGCTGGGCGGCAGCTTCACCGGTGTGGTGTGGGGCGTGTATATCGGCACGGTGCTGGCCGCGATCATCACGTTCTGCAACGCGTTCGCCATCGCGGCGACGCTGGTGTTTGGTATCTGCAAATCTCTGGAACTGAAACCCAATTCCAAAGAGGGCGGCCTGATTATGATCGCCGGTCTGACCGGCGTGGTGGGCTGCCGGAACTTCGTGTACGCGCCCGGCGCCTGCGGCATCGTGTCCAGCGGGTTTGCCCAGGTGGTGGAGGGCTTCAATATCACCGTGGGCGGCTATACGCTGCATAACCTGCCGCACATCCTGTTCGCGGCGCTGCTGATCTTCCTGTTCACGAAGATCTACAAGACGAAGAATATGCACCCCCTGGGGTCTCTGGAAGAGATCAAGATGCAGTATGAGAGCCTGGGTAAATTCCGGGATTCCAAGCGGGAAAAGAAAGCCGCCCTCATCACCGTGGGCCTGCTGGTCTACCTGCTGTCCTGCGGCTTTACCGGCTGGAATATGAACTACGCGTTCATGGTCGTGCCGTTTTTGTACTTCCTGCCCGGCATCGAAGTGGGCACCTCCAAGTCCATCAAGAGCGTGGACATGGGCATGACCTTCCTGACGGTGGCGTTTTTGGGCCTCGGCACAGTCGGCAGCTATCTGGGGCTGGGGACGCTGATCGTTGACGTGATGTCTCCCATTCTCAGCGGCGTGGGCCCCGTGGCGGCGATTTTGGGCATCATCCTGATCTGCTATGCGGCGAACTTCATCATGACTCCGCTGGGCATCATGGCGGCGCTGGCGGTGCCGCTGGCGAGCCTGTCCGTGAACATCGGCATCAATCCGCTGTCCGCGGCGTATACGCTCATCCAGTCCACCGATTACATCCTGCTGCCCTATGAGGCGGCGCCGTCTCTCATGTTCTTCTCCTTTGGGTACTGGTCCATGAAAGACTTTATCAAGATGAATACCTTCAAATTCCTGCTGTATGTGGTATTCGTCGTGGTCATCATTATCCCGTGGTGGAAGCTGTTCGGCGTGCTTTAAAGCGGGAACTTGCATGAAAGGAAGTGGATACAGGCATGT
Organism: Oscillospiraceae bacterium; assembly: GCA_022800755.1. Classification (GTDB taxonomy): domain Bacteria; phylum Bacillota; class Clostridia; order Oscillospirales; family Oscillospiraceae; genus HGM13010. Next base: position 185,655 of record JAAWQX010000002.1, on the reverse strand, counting down.
TTGAGTACAATAAGCGGTATTGGGAGCGGGAAATGGGAGAAGGCTCCCATGCCAGGCAGCCCGACGACGGGGTAAAGACCTATGCGGCTGTGGGCGTTGCCGCCGGACTGGCCCTGGGCGGGCTTGTAGGCTGGATTCTCGGTTATCCGGTGCCGCTGGCGTCTCTGGGGGCGCTGCTGGGGATGTGGCTGGGAAACCACTTCCGAAAACCTGAATAAAAAGCATGGGCACGGCGCTCTGACGGGGGCCGCGCCTTCTTTTTGTCTAAGCCTTGCCGAACCGGGCGGGCTGTGCTACAATAGCCCAAAAGCATGTTCGGGAGGGAAGCCGATGTACCGTATCCTCTTAGTGGAAGATGACCCCGTGATTGCCGGGGCGATGAAACAGCATATCGACAGCTGGGGGCTGGAAGCCCATTGCGTGGAGGATTTTCATGAGGTCCTCGCGGCGTTCCGGGCGGTGGACCCCCATCTGGTGCTTATGGACCTGGCCCTGCCGTTTTTCAACGGCTATCACTGGTGCGGGGAGATCCGGAAAATTTCCAGCGTGCCCATCGTATTTGTCTCGTCGGCCGCGGATAATATGAACATGGTCATGGCCATGAACATGGGTGCGGACGATTTCATCGCCAAGCCCTTTGATATGAACGTGCTGATGGCGAAAATCCAGGCGCTGCTGCGCCGGAGTTATGACTACGTGGCCCAAAGCCCGTCCTACGAGCACCGGGGCGCGGTGTTCCACCCGGAGGACGCGAGCTTGGTGTATCAGGGAGAAAAAATCCCTCTGACAAAAAACGACTGCCGAATCTTGCAGACCCTTTTGGAGCACCAAGGCACGGTGGTGAGCCGGGATACGCTCATGATGCGGCTGTGGGAGACGGACAGTTTCATTGACGAAAACACCCTCACAGTGAACATCGCCCGCCTGCGCCGGAAGCTGGATGCGGCGGGGCTGCCGGAGTTTATCGTGACGAAAAAGGGTATGGGTTATATGATCGGGTAAGGAGGGAAACGGGTGGCTTATCTGAAATACCGCTGGAAAACGCTGCTGCTTTTCCTTGCGTTCGGGCTGATCTTCGCCACGGTGTTCACGCTGTACCACGCGCCGCTGTACGCAGTGGGCTACGGCGCCGGATTATGCGCGGTGCTGGGCGCGGTCGTCCTGGCGGCGGACTGCGCGGGATTCTACCGCCGGCACCGGCTGCTGCAAAGCCTGCGCCATGAGGTGACGGTCAGCACGGACCATTTGCCCATGCCCGCCCATCTGCTGGAGCGGGACTATCAGGACTTGCTGCGGTGTTTGATGGAAGAAAAGCAGCGGCTCCAGGAGCATTCGGACGCGCGGTACTCCGACATGGTGGAATACTACACCCTGTGGGCGCACCAGATCAAGACCCCCATCGCTGCCATGGGTCTGCTGCTCCAGCGGGAAGACGGCCCCCAGCAGGCGCAGCTGCAAACCGAATTGCAGCGCATCGAGCAATATGTGGAGATGGTGCTGTGCTATCTGCGGCTGGACGCGGATTCCACGGACTACATGCTCCGTGCCTATGAACTGGATGGCATCGTGCGTCAGGCGGTGCGGAGATATGCCGGGCAGTTTATCCAAAAGAAAATCAAACTGGAGTACGAGCCCCTGAACTGCCAGGTGCTCACGGACGAAAAATGGCTGCTGTTCGTCATTGACCAGGTGCTGTCCAACGCGCTGAAATATACGCCCTCCGGCAGCATTTCCATTACGCTGGAGCCGGAAAAGACGCTTTGTATCCGGGATACGGGCATTGGTATCGCGCCGGAAGATTTGCCCCGGGTGTTTGAAAAGGGCTTTACCGGGTATAATGGGCGCAGGGACAAGCGGGCCAGCGGAATTGGAATGTATTTGAGCCGCCGGGTCATGGAAAATCTCGGGCACCGGCTGACCATCGATTCTACGCTGGGGGAAGGTACGGTCGTCCGTTTGGACCTGGAAAGCACGAAACTGGACGTGGAGTAACCTTACAAAACCGTAAGAAACCGCCGGGGGAATGTAAGCCAAAGTTATGGCAGGCGTTCCTCCGGTTTGTTATGATAAAGCCACAAAACCAAAGGAGGTTCGTTCTTATGTCCATTCTGGAGGTTAAGAACCTGCAAAAAATATACACCACGCGCTTCGGCGGAAATCAGGTGCAGGCGCTGCGAAATGTGAGCTTTACCGTAGAGCAGGGCGAGTATGTGGCCATTATGGGTGAGTCCGGTTCCGGCAAAACGACGCTGTTGAATATCCTGGCGGCGCTGGATAAGCCTACCAGCGGCCAGGTCTTGCTGGAGGAACGGAATCTGACGGCGCTGAAGGAATCCCAGATCGCGGCGTTCCGCCGAGAGCAGCTGGGCTTTGTGTTCCAGGACTTCAATTTGCTGGATACCTTTTCCATTCGGGATAATATTTATCTGCCTCTGGTCCTGTCACGGCAGGATTACCGGGAAATGGGCCGGCGGCTGGAACCCATTGCCGCGAAGCTGGGGATCACAGAGATTTTAGATAAATTTCCCTATGAGGTCTCCGGCGGACAAAAACAACGGGCCGCGGTGGCCCGTGCGCTCATTACAGGCCCGAAGCTGGTCCTGGCTGACGAGCCTACCGGGGCGCTGGATTCCAAGGCGACTGATGAACTGCTGGAACTGTTTTCCGCCATCAACCGGGACGGTCAGACCATTTTGATGGTCACCCACTCGGTCAAGGCCGCCAGCCACGCGGGGCGTGTACTGTTTATTAAGGACGGAGAGGTGTTCCATCAGCTTTACCGGGGGGACGCCACCGACCAGGCGTTGTACCAGAAGATCGCGGATACCCTTACCGTGCTTGCGACAGGCGGTGAGCGCAATGGGTAACCGTTTTTACTTCCGTATGGCGACCACCAACATGTTGCTCAACCGCAAGTTTTACGCACCGTATCTGCTGACCTGTGTGATGTCCGTTTCGATGCCGTTCATCATCTATTCCATGGCGATCACAGACCTGCCAGGCGGCAGTACCATGCGGACGCTCATGATGCTGGGGACCATTGTGATTGTTCTGTTCAGCGCGATCTTCCTGTTTTATACCAACAGCTTTCTCATCAAGCGGCGCAAACGGGAGTTGGCGCTGTACAATATCCTCGGTATGGAAAAGCGCCATATCGCGGTGGTTTTGTTTTACGAATGCCTGCTTACGGCGGTCATCAGTGTGGGCGGCGGGCTGTTGTTCGGCGTGGTGCTGGATAAATTGATGTATCTGGTGTTGCTGAACCTGATGCATTTTGACGTGAGGCAGTCGTTCCAACTGTACCCGTCGGCCTTTGTGCTGACGGCTGCGGTGTTCGGCGTTATATTCCTTTTGCTGCTGCTGGCGAATCTGAAGCAGATCGTATTGTCCAACCCCATTGAGCTTCTGCGGGGCGAGAGCGCCGGCGAGCGGGAACCGAAAGTCAAGTGGCCGCTGGTCATCATCGGTCTGGCTTGTCTGGGCGGCGGGTATTACATCGCGGTTACCACTAAAAACGTCATGGCGGCGATTATGCTGTTTTTCGTGGCGGTGTTGCTGGTCATCATCGGTACCTACTGCCTGTTCACCGCCGGAAGCATCGCGGTGCTCAAGACCATGAAGCGCAGCAAGGGCTATTACTACCAGCCCGGGCATTTTGTGTCCGTATCCGGGATGCTCTACCGTATGAAGCAAAACGCTGTGGGCCTGGGCAATATTTGCATTTTGTCCACCATGGTGCTGGTGACGGTGGCGACCACCGTGAGTTTGTACTGCGGAATTGAATCCATCCTGGGCGCGCGGTTCCCCGCGGACATTGAGGTCGCCGTTTATGACACGACGGAGGACGAACGGAGAACCCTGCTGGAACTGGTCGAGACGGAGACCCAGTCCGCAGGTATGCGCATCGAAAACCTGCACGCCTACGAAGCACTGCAATTTTCCGTAGACAAGCAGGGAGACACCTTTGTGGCGGATACCGGCCGGGGGGACGATGGGGAAATCACTTATTTGCTGTTCCTCAGCCCGGAGGAGTATGAAAACGCCACCGGCAGGCCCATTACCGTTTCAAAAGGGCAAGCGGCGGTTTATGAGCAAAGCGGAAAACTGCCGGATGCCTTTACGCTGTTCGGACAGACGTATACCATCTCCGAACGCTTGCCGGAAGTGCCGGTGAAGGGCGATTTGACCACCTTTGTGGCGGTGAACGTATTCTATCTGGTGGTAGACAGTCAGGAGACCGTAAACGCCATTCTGGCGGACCAGACCGCTGCTTATGATAAGCATGCCAGTGAGATGGAATATGTCATTCAGTTCGATGTGGATGGCGACGAAGCGGCTCAGCTTGTCCTGAAAGAGAACATTCGGGACAGCATATCACATGTCATGTCCCAGTTCCGGTCGGACGGCTACTCCTGCCATGTTTTAGCCCGGGCCGGCAGTACGGAGGATTTTTACGCCATGTACGGCAGTTTCTTGTTCCTCGGATTGTTCCTGGGCATTTTGTTCTTGATGGCGACGGTGCTCATTATCTACTATAAGCAGCTCATTGAAGGCTATGAGGACCGCAACCGGTTTGAGATCATGCAGAAGGTGGGGATGGATGACAAGCTGGCGAGATCGTCTATCCACAGCCAGATCCTCACCATGTTTTTCCTGCCCCTGGTCACGGCGGGCGTGCATTTGTTCTTTGCGTTCCCATTGCTGTCCCGGTGTCTGAAGCTGCTGTATTTGGAAGATGTGAAGCTGTTTACCCTGTGTACGCTATGTACGCTGCTGGTATTCAGCATCATATACGGGCTGGTGTATATGCTTACCGCCCGCACATACTATGGGATCGTGTCCGGTTCCAAAGAAAGGCGGTGAGCTGTGCAGAATTTGTTCATTTGACTGTTTGAGACAGTTGTGCTACCATTGGGGAAACGATTGTTGTCGTTTCCCCATTTTATTTTTGGAGTACGCTATGTTCGGCTATATTTTGGCAGACCCCCAACATATGACAGATGAGGAATACCTGCGCTACCGGGGCGCGTACTGCGGCCTGTGCCGTACCCTGGGCAGCCGGCATGGGCAGTTGTCCCGGCTTTCGCTGACCTTTGACATGACCTTTTTGCTGCTGTTCCTGGGGGCATTGTATGAGCCGGAGGAACAGGAAACGGAGTTCCGCTGCGCCCTTCACCCCCGGCATAAGCGCGTCGCCGCCGTTACAAAATTTACAGATTACGCCGCGGATATGAACGTCCTTTTGGCTTATCTCAACGCTTTGGATGACTGGCAGGATGACCGCAGGCTTTCTGCGCTGCTGGCCTCGAAGGTCTTTCAGAAGGCCCACCGCCGGGCGTCGGAAACCTATCCCCGGCAGGCTCGGGTGGTGGAAACGGCATTGTCCCACCTGTCGGAAGTGGAGCGGGCAAACAGCGCCGGGCTGGACGCGGGGGCGAACTGTTTCGGCGATTTGCTGGGGGAATTGTTTGTCTACGATGCGCGGGATTACTGGGCGGACCGCCTGCGGCAATTCGGCCGGGAACTGGGGAAGTTTATTTACTACTACGATGCCTGCGTGGACTATGACGCAGATCGAAAAGCAGGGAAGTATAACCCGCTGGTGCGAAACGGCGCCGAACTGGATGTCGGACAGTCCCGGGAGACGCTCACGATGCTGATTTCCGCGTGTACCCAAAATTTTGAAGGCTTGCCAATTTTGCGGGATGATGGTATCATCAGAAATATCCTATACAGCGGCGTGTGGCTGCGATTCAATGAGAAGTTCAAATCCAATGACGGGAGCACCGTGTGATGAGAGACCCATACGAAGTCCTGGGCGTATCCAGAGACGCATCCGAGGACGAGATCAAAACCGCATATCGAAAGCTGGCGAAGAAATATCATCCGGACCTGAACCCCGGCGACGAGGAAGCCGCCCGGCGGATGAACGAGGTGAACGCCGCCTATGACGCGATCCAACGGGGTCAGACTGGCCCCCAGCCCGGCGGGGCGCAGTATGGCTACGGCGGCTACCAGTCCGGCGGCTATCAATACGGGTATCAGACCTATACCGGCAGCCAGCAGTACGCGGCGGTCATCAACGCCATCAACGACCGCCGGTTTGAGGAAGCCCTGCGTTTGCTGGATGCGGTCCCCGGTAATGCCCGCGGCGGGGAGTGGTTTTTCCTCAGCGCCAATGCCAATTATGGGGTGGGCAACACCATCACGGCGCTGGACCACGCCAAAAAAGCGGTGAGCATGGACCCGACCAATCTGCAATACAGACTGTTTTTGCAGCAGCTTCAGCAAGGCAGCGCGGGGTATCAGGATTCCTCTGTAGAATTTCGCACCGCCCATGTCCCCGGCGGCCTTTGCGCCAGCTTGTGCATGGCGCAGATGTGCTGCCCTTATGGGATGCCATTTTTCTGCTGTTGCTAAACAAAAAGGAAACGGCAAGCCGCCGTTTCCTTTTTTGTTGCACGAAATTGTGCGAATGTATCTGAAATTAAACGTTTCAGGAAAATAATTCCAGAATTATGTCCTTAGTAAACCCGTTCAAGCCCTGGACATCCAAATGCGGCCGGTAATAGGTCTCCAGCAGGTCATGCAGCGACTTTGCGGCTTCCAGATGGCCGCAGGCCTTTTCCAGGAGAGAGGTCTTCAGCTTCCCATTGTCCAGCACGGCGCGCCGCTGGGAACGCAGGAGCGTTTTTTCCGGAATGCTGTCCAGGTGTACCCACCGCAGTTCCGCGTTCTCCGGCGCCTGCTTGGGCGCGCAGGCCAAAAAGGCCACGCCCTGGGCGGGGAACAAAACGGCTTCCAGCGTCTCCGGCCGGAGGGGAGACGGGCACACGATGGCATCTGCCCCAGCCGCGACGGCGCTGGACAGGACCTGCTGCAAAAAATCATCCGCCAGCCCGCAGCGGTTTTCCAGGCAGTAGACCCGGGGACACAGTGCAGAAAGCGTGTCATCCAGAAATACAAGGCCCTGGCAGGATATTGCGCTCAAAAAGCGCCGTGTGACGCTGCCGGGGGCGTTTTTTCGTCCGGTACCGAATTCCCGGCGAACGGCACTGTCCGCACGACGGCGCACCGCCGCGAGAATGTCCGGGGTATGAAACGCCGCGCCGCGCACTTCGTCCACCCGTCCCGCCGCGGCGAGATAGTCATAAGCGGCGGCGTACTGCGCTTTGTAACGCCGGGTCACGTCCACGATCTGCCCGCCATGGGCCCGCACCGCGTTTGTGTCGCAGAACCGCCCCAGGTCGAGATAGGTCCCGGTCACGCCGAAAAAGTCCGGGTCAAGCACATGGGGGGCGGTGCCGTCGGCAAAGCCCACGCCCAGGGCCGGGATGTACACCCCATCCAGGGAATCGGGATCGCCGGAGCAGATGATGTATTCCACCTCGTAGCCTCGTTCCTCGGCGGCCTGACCGATCTTGCGCATGAAAGTAGATTTTCCCGTGCCGGGACCGGCTTTAATGATATGTAGCATATCTCCGGGGCGGCTGGCGAAATCGCTGTAAAGGGAATAGAAGCCCTGGGCGCTGTTTGCACCCAGAAAAAAGGTCGTATTGTCCATAAATCACACCTCGCATAAAGAAAAAGTGACATCAGCAGTTGCTCATGTCACTTTATGCGAAGGATCGTGTCTTTGACAGCGGATCTCAGATCAAATCAAGAAGCAATTTTATAAACAACAGGCCCAGTACCACGAAGATCATGCCGCGGATTTTTTTCGCGCCGCCCCGGATGGCGAATTTTGTGCCGAAATAGCTGCCCAGCATACTGCAGGCTGCGGCAGGCACGGCCAATGACCACAGTACCTGGCCGTTGAGGATCCATACCGCGGCGGAGGCCACATTGGAAGCGAGATTGCCTACCTTGGCGCAGCCTGTGGCTGTGAGCAGGTCCATGCCCAACACCAGGGTGAAGGCCATGAGCATGAACGTGCCGGTCCCTGGGCCGACCATTCCGTCGTAGCCGCCGATGACCAGCCCGATGGCAAAGGACGCGGCCATATTGGCATTGCGGCTCCAGTTTCGCTGGGGTAGGCTGCCTTCTTTGCCGAAATCCTTCTTGAAAAACAGGATCAGCGCCACCAGGGGCAATGCTACGAGGATGATGGTCTGGAATACCGCGGCATCCAGATACAGTGCGATCCGCGTGCCGATGGTAGAACCGGCGAGTGCGCCCACAGCCGAGACGACGGCCAGACGGAAGTCCATATTTCCGGTCTTGTAATAGCGCCAGGAGGCCAGGGCCGTTCCGGTGGCGTTGACGACCTTATTGGTCCCGGAGGCGATATGTACCGGCAGGCCCACCAGCAGATATGCCGGCAGGGAGATCATACCGCCGCCTCCGGCCACGGCATCCACAAAGCCTGCCAGGAAAATCAGCGGGCACACGATGGCATACAGTTTCAATCCAACCATGGAAATGACCTCCGTTACAGCGTTTTTTGATGCACGAATTCCGGCCGGAGCTTGGAATATTGAATCCGCTGGCTGGAATACAGGCTGAACGGCCCGGAGAGCATGTAACTCACCACGCATACGATGGCAAACAGGACAAGATTTTCGCTGCCGAACAGCTCCACGCTCAAAATGATGCTGGCCAAGGGGCAGTTCACCACGGCGCAGAAAACCCCGATCAGTCCCAGACCCGCGGACAGGGAAGCGGGCAGGCCCAACAGCGGACCCACCACACAGCCCATGGTCGCCCCGATGAAAAAGCTGGGGACGATCTCGCCACCCTTGTATCCGGCGCCGAGGGTGATGGCCGTGAACAGAATTTTCAGCAAAAACCCATACCACACGGCCTGACCGGCGATGGCTTCCTCAATGACGTGGGCGCCGGCACCGTTGTAGTCATAGGTCCCGACGAGGACCGTGAGGCACATCACGGTCATGCCGCCTCCCAGGATACGGATGTATCCGTTGTAGCCGTATTTGCGCAGGAACCGCGCCACGGCATGAAGCGTGAAGCAAAACAAAATCCCCACCGCCGCGCAGACTGCGCCCAGAACCAAGACCTTCAGGCAGGATAGAAAGCTGAATAAGACAGTTTGCGTGATGACGTACATTTCCGCCTGAATGCCGAACACGGCGGCGATGAGCCGGGCGAGGTACGCCGCCAGCAGACAGGGAACCAGTGCGGAGTAATGCATGATGCCCACGCTGATGAACTCGATGACAAACACGGTGGCGGTCACGGGGGTGCCGAACACGGCGGAGAATAAGGCGCTCATGCCGCACATGGTGATGAGCTTTTGGCTGCGTTCATCCAGCTTAAGCAGCTTGCCCACGCCGCTGCCCACGCAGCCGCCGATCTGCAAAGCCGCGCTCTCCCGGCCTACTGACCCGCCGAACAGGTGCGTGACCACGGTGCCGCCGAAAATGAGGAATGCCATGCGGATGGGAACGCTGTGGTGCGCGTCCACGATGGATTCAATGACGATATTGGTCCCGGGGTCTTTCCGCAAACGGGCTACCCGGTAGGAAAACACGATGAGCAGACCCGCGAAGGGGAGAAGGTAGATCAGTTCCGGGTGCGCCTGCCGGACGCCGGTGACGTACACGATGGCCTGATAAAAGGCCGTGCCGATGAAGCCGCCCAGCAGACCGATGAGGGCGCTAAGCAGCAGCCACCGGAAAAACGCGGCCAGATATGACGCCACATCCCGTTCCAGCACCTGCTTGATATGGGCAAAATAATGATTCATGAGCGCACTCCTGTTCCGTGGGTGAAAATTTGCGTACAGTAAACCTATTTTACGCTATATTTCGCCCGGGGTCAACAGAAAAGAACCCCGATTTGTATCAAATCGGGGTTCTTTTTCATTGCAGCAGCAACGCGTCCACTGTGGTCTTATCGAGGGTGTACACCAGGTCGGAGCCCACAGGGGAGACGATCACATGGGTCTCGTCGTAGTCATGGCCGAGGGACAGGGACCACTCAGCCAGTTCGCCGTTTGCGAGATAGGTGACGGAGATCGTTTTCCCGTCTGTCAGGGCGTATTCGTGATGGGCCTCGTAGTAATCGGCGTAGTAATCGATGCATTCGCTGTAAGACAGCACAGACAGCACGGCGGTCAGGTCTGTGCTGATGGGGGTGCCGTCGCTGTCGCACCATTGCCCGGTGTCATTTTTGGAGTAGGTCAGGCCATTTGCACGGTATTCCGTGGCGGTGCTGAAGTCCGGAACCGGGTCTGTTTTGATGAGGTCAAACAGTCCGCAGTCAAAGGCCTGGGGCAATGCGCCGCTGACGAGATACACGCCGGCGTCGCCGGAGATTTGCAGGTAGTATTCCTGCGTGACTGGATTTTGCGCGCCGATGGTGAGGGTCGTCTCGCTGCCGTCGGTACGGGTCACGGTGATCACGTTCACCGGGGCATCCAGGCTGTATTCCGACGGGTCCGATACCTCCGGGAGATACCGTCCGGCGGTGATCTGCGACAGTTCCGTGAAAAGGGACTGGAACCGGGGGCCGTTTTGGTCCAGGGGGAAGTGCTCGTCTTCCGGGTACTGCCAGGTTTCGCCGTCCCGGAGGAAATACATGGTCCGCAGGGCGTAATTCCAGCGCAGGCTCGCGATGTCGTCCGGGGGAATGGACAGTACCAGGATATCGGTGGGTTCTGGAGTGGGGGCGGGGGCATCGACGGTCCGGGGCAGCAGGGCGTATATGCCCGCGCACAGCGCTGCCCCGGCGCACAGCAGCGCCAGCAGGGTGCCTTTTTTCATCCGCGCCGCCTCCGTTTCACCGTGACGGCGACGCCCGCCGCCAGGAATGCCCCTGGGATCAGGAAACTCAGGGTCATGGCCAGCATGGACGACGTCCGGGCGGAGACCACGAGCAGTTGGCTGTCCATCTGTTTGGGATGGATGCTGATGGCGCTTTCGTGGCCGCACATCCAGGCCAGGGCGTTGAGGAAGAAGTCCTCATTGGCGCCGGAGGACATTGCGTTGGCCTCTTCGTCCAGCAGCAGGGTGCTGGCGCACCAGACCATGCGGGCGGAGGTCCCGGCGTTTTCCGCCGCCGCGGCGATCAGGAACGGGCCGTCCAAGTCGCCGTCCTCCCGCTGGGTGGTGGCGGCCCCGGAACCGGCGGGTTTTGCGTAGGCTTTCGCCGAGGTCTCCAGCAAAGGCATGACGGATACGCCCTCCGGTAGATCTTCCATGGTGATGGCCCCGGCGAAGGGGGCGAGAACGGTGTAGCCACCGTCTGCGATGGGCCGCGTGATGTCGTGAGTGCCCAGGGACGGGAACAGGTAGTAGGGGTAGTTCGCCAGGGACATGCCCGGGTCGCCTTCGATGACGATACCGCTTTGGGCTCCCAGGCCGAAACGCTGGGTCACGGCCCGAAGGTTTTCCCACTGCATATCCGTTTCACAATCGGTGAACAGCAACAGGTCCCCGCCGTTGTCCAGATAGTTCAGGAGAATGTCCCGCTCTGTGTCGGTGAGGTCGGAGCAGGGGCAGAGGATCAGCAGGCAGTCCGCGTCGGCGGGGACCTCGCTGACCGTGAGCAGGTTCAGGTCCGCAGTCTCCACGTTCAGGGTGCGCACGCCGCTGGTGAACGCGGCGGACAGGGTGTATTCCCCGTGCCCGGTGAGGCAGTAGGCCTTGGACAGGCCGTCGGTGGTGACAAAATCGATGGCCCGGGTGATCTCGCTTTCTCCGGCGAAGCGCGCGCCGTAATTGCCGGTGTCGTAGTATTCGGCGTAGTCGTACAGGTATAGGCTGGAGTATGGGACATAGCAGCTCCGGGTCCCGGAGACGACCACCAGGTCGTTGAGGGCGGGGGACTGGTCCGTGTATTGCCCGGCAAAGCCCGGCTGTACTACCGGGTCGATCTTTTCCACGATGAGATTGGCGCTGAGGTCCGCGTACAGGGGCAGCAATTGGGACAGATAGCCGTCCTCTCCGGTATCGGTGACGATCCAGTAGATGGTCACAGGCTCATACAGCCCCTCCGCAAGGGAGACGCTCTGCTCCGAGAGGGTGAACATCCGGTCGGAGGAAATATCCTTTTGGGTGACGGCGGCGGGCAGCTTCGCTACGGCCAGATTCACCAGAACGGCGATGGCGATGACCAGGGCCGACGCGAGCAGGGTATAGGTCCCGGCCCGGGTGCTTTTCGTTTGGAACGACGCGGCGATGGCGCGGAAGCGGTTTTGTTTCATCAGCTCCACCTCCGTTTTTCCAGGGCCTGGGCTGTCAAGAACAGGCACACCGCCGTGACGGACAGGAAGTACACCACCGCTTGCCAGTCAAACACGCCGTTGATAAACCCGGTCATGCGGATGAACACGCACAGGGCTTGCAGGATCTTGGACATGACGCCGCCGAACAGCGCGGGGCTAAGCAGGTAGCAGACCAGCATGGCGCCGTCCGCAACTACGGCGAAGGCCAGTCCCGCGGCGATGTTTTTGGTCAGGTACCACAAAACGGCAGCAATGACCAGTCCTCCGGCCATGAGGGTCATAAAGGACACATAGGACGCGCCGGAAACGTACAGCGACAGGCTGTACGCGGAAAAATCCGCCAGCATCACCGCGAAGCACAGGGCCCCGGCTACAAACTGGCTTTCCGTCAGGGCGGACAGGAACAGCCCTATGGAAATGAGTGCCCCGCCCATGAGGAGAAAGGCCAGAAGCCCGGCATAGGCCGTGGCGTAGTTTACCGTGCCGAAGCGGCCCAGGATCAGTGGGTACAGCCCGGCCACCGCCATGGGGAGCGCCAGCGCAGTCCAGGCGGCCAGAAATTTGCCCAGCACCACATCCCCGGAAGTCAGCGGGAGGGAATACAGCAGCGTATCCGTTTTCTGCCGCCGCTCCCCGGCAATCAGCCGCATGGTGAGCAGGGGGATGAGCACGATATACACCAGGGTCATGGAATCCAGCACATACTCGAAATTCGGGTAGCCGTAGGTCAGATTCAGCGTGACGGTGTACATGCCCGTAAAGCCCAGCAAGACCGCGGCGATGACATAGCCGGTCAGCCCGGTGTAATAGCTTTTCAGTTCCCGTTTAAAGATCGCCGCCATGGGCCACCTCCTGTTCCGCGTGGTCCGTGAGTTCCAGAAAGACGTCTTCCAGGCTCACCTTTGTTTCCTGCATTTGCAAAATGGGGCATCCGGCCTTGCTGAACGCCAGGAACACCTGTTCGTTCCGGGCCTCGTCCATTTCCAGTGTCACCTTGGCCGTACCGTCCGGCTGCGGGGTGTAGACCAGGCGGTCAATGCCGGGGACGGATCGCAGGATGCGCTCCACCGTGGGCTGGTCGGCCCGGACGGAGAGGGTCAGCCCGGCTTTACCGGAAAAGCGGCGTTCCAGTTCCACCGGCGTGCCGCTGGCCCGGAGGGTGCCGTGGTCCAGGATGAGCACCTGGTCGCACACGGCCTGGACCTCGGACAAAATATGACTGGACAGCACGACTGTGTGTTTGCCCCGCAAAGACGCGATGAGATCCCGGATCTCCGCGATCTGCTTGGGGTCTAAGCCGACTGTCGGCTCGTCCAGAATGATGATCTCCGGGTCGCCGATGAGCGCCTGGGCGATGCCCACCCGCTGACGGTAGCCTTTGGAGAGTGTCTTGATGAGCCGCCGCCGTACGTCCTGCACCTGGGTCTGCGCCGTTACGGCATCCACCCGGGCTTGCAGCGCGGGGCCTTTCAGCTTCCGGGCCTGTCCCACGAAACGCAGATACTCATCCACGGTCATGTCGGGGTACACAGGCGGCAGTTCCGGCAGATACCCCAGCTTTCCTTTGGCCTGCTGGGCGTTTTTGTATAGATCAAGACCGTCAATGGTGATGGTGCCTGCTGTGGGCGCCAGACAGCCGGTCATAAGATTCATAGTTGTGCTTTTGCCGGCACCGTTGGGGCCTAAAAGCCCGTAGATGCTCCCGGCTCCCAATTGAAACGACAGGTCGGATACGGCCTCATGCCGGCCGTACCACTTCGTCAGATGGCTCGCTTCGATCATAGGGTTCACCTCCGGTGGAACAATACTCTGTAAATATGAACTGGGCTTGAAAAAACTGTGAACGCTCCGGCAACGATCGCCGGAGCGTTTTCGTCAGTGCAGTTGAAAGATCGCCGCGGACAGCGGGGGGACGGACAGGCGTGCGGTGGTGCCGTCCAGATTCACGCTGCCGCTGCCGAGCACCGGCTTGCTGCCGGAAAGCGGGATGGAGCGCAGGGCGGTAAGGTCCGCTTCCTCCAGGCCGTGTCCGGGCTGCGCCAGCCGGACCGCCGCGGTGACGGGCTGTGTGCCGCGGTTCACGGCCAGCAGGTATACGGCGTTTTTCGCCGGCAGGCCGAATGCGTCTTTTCCATCGGTCACGGCACGAAGGATCACCATCAGGTCGTCATGGGGCGCGAAAACGCTGATACTGCCGGTCTGTAAGGCCGCCGCGCTGTTGCGCAAAGCGCCCAGGGCTGTGTACCAGTCCGTGAGAGGGAACTCACCCATGGTGAACGGCGCGCGGTTGAAAGGGTCGCGGAAGCCGTTCATGCCGGTCTCGTCTCCGTAATAGACGCTGGGGACCCCCGGCAGGCAGTAGCAGACCGCCGCGGCCAGGGTTTGCAGCTTCGCGCCCCGGGAGTCCTCATCCCGGGTGATTGTCCGGGCGACCTGGTCGGCCCGGTCGCCGGGCATCTGCTCCGGCGCGATGGCCAGCATGGTGCGCGCCCGGGGAATATCGTGGGAGGACAGCAGGTTCATCAGCGCATAGTACAAGGGCTTGGGGTAGTGCAACCGCTGGGACAACAGCAGGTCCGCGAATTGCTCCGCGGAGGTTTCCCCACGGAAAAACGACAGCGCCGCGTCCCGGAAAGGGTAGTTCATCACCGTATCCAGCGCGCCGCCCAAAGCATAGGTACGCTTGCGGCCGTAGCTTTCCTTTTCAATGGCGTCTTCCCAGACTTCGCCCAAAACCACGTGGTCGGGGGATTCCTCTTTCGTTGCCTTGCGGATGAGTTCCAATACATCGTCCGGCAGTTCGTCCGCCACGTCCAGCCGCCAGCCGGCAGCGCCCTGCCGCAGCCAAGTGCGCACGACGCTGTTTTTCCCGGTGATGACGAAGTCCTGCCACGCGGCGTTTTCCTCATCCACCTCCGGCAGGCTCTCAAAGCCCCACCAGGAGCGGTATTTGTCCGGGAAATGGGAGAAGTCGTACCAGCCATAATAGGGGGACGCGGGTCCGGTACAAGCGCCGTTTTTTCCATAGTGGCCGTAGCGGTCAAAATACACGCTGTCCGCCCCGGTGTGGGAGTACACGCCGTCCAGCAGGACCCGCATCCCAAGAGCTGCGGCCTCCCGGCACAGGGCGCGGAAATCATCCATGGTGCCCAGGATCGGGTCCGGGCGGAGGTAATCCGCGGTGTCGTACCGGTGGTTGGAACAGGCTTCCACGATGGGGTTGAGGTAGATCACGCCCACGCCGAGGGATTTCAGATACGGCAGCTTCCCGGCGATGCCCCGGAGGGTACCGCCGTAAAAATCGTTGGGGGCGTAGTCTATTTCCCCCGCCGATGGCTGCCATTTCACGGGCTTGTCCCAAGGGGAGACCTCGATCCGCTGGCCCTTGGCCCGATGGTAGGCATAGCCCCGCTGGGCGGTGCCGCTGGGGTCGGTGGCGAAGCGGTCGGGGAAGATTTGATACATCACACATTTTCGGAACCACGCGGGGGTCTGGAACCCCCGGCGGTATACGGTCAGGCGGAAGCCGGGGCAGTCCGTCATGGACACCCGGCCGGATTCTTTCCCGAAAGCCCCGCCCAGACGGCAGGCGCCGAAGGTACGCAGTTCCAAGCGGAAATGATACCGCAGCGCCAGCGGGGACGCTGGCACCTGATAGGCGCAGGACAGGTCCGCACTAAGGGCCTGCTCGTAAACGTAGTCATCCCCGGCGCTCACCAGAACGGCGGAAGAGACCAGCCCCGAGTGGTCCTGGAGCCGCAATTGGATCACGCTGTCCGTGGGCACCGCGCCGATGGGGGAACGGAAGCGCTCCGAGGCGCTGTCGTGCGTGATGAGCCGGGACAAGACCGCATCCAGACAGCGGATGACTGCCGGGTCTTTTCCCGCGGTATCCGCCAGCAGGCGCATCAATTGCGCGGTGCGGGGCTGGACGTCGTCAAAATCCTCCGGCGCGGACTGCCAAGGTCCCACCGCAGGGAGAAACTTGCATCGGGCGATAATGCCCAGCGCCTGTTCCCAGCCAAGCCCCCAGTCATCCAGGAGCACCCGCAGAAGCTCCGCCAGCGCCAGGGGGGAGAAGCGCGCCGAAAAAAATTCAGGCAGACGGGAGATATCGCCGTCATCCAAGGCCGTAATGGCGGACATGATCGCGGCATAGGTATCAAAATAACTCCGTTTTTTCCCCAGCGGGCAGTCGTTGATCTCCGCCGCCAACAGGGGATACACGACGGACACAGCGGTAAAACCGCCGTCCCGGTTCTGATGGGCCATGACAAAAGGCCGGTGGGAGTAATTGATCTTCAGGCTGCGTTCCGTCCACTCATCGAACATTTTCCCGCCGAAATAGATGGGAAAGGGGGTCATTTCCATCGAATCAGCTCCAGATACAGGTCCGCATACTGCTGGGCGGACAGGTCAAAGGAGAAGTTTGTGGACATGGCGTTGTGAACGAGGGTCTCCATGGCGGGCTTGTCCTGATAGACCTGGAGGGCTTCGTAAATGGCGCCCAGCATCCCGTCGGCGGTGTAGTCATAGAACAAAAAGCCGGTGCCGTTCGTACCGTCGAAATGCTGCACGGTGTCCTTCAGCCCGCCGGTGGCCCGGACGATGGGGACCGCGCCGTAGCGCATGGCGATCATCTGGGACAGGCCGCAGGGCTCAAACAGGGAGGGCATCAGGTAGAAATCCGCCCCGGCGTAGATCTGATTGGCGAGGTCGGCGTTGTAGCCGATATAGGAGACCACCCGGCCTTTGTGGTTGTATTCCATCTGGCGCATGAACTGCTCATAGCCCGTTTCCCCGGTGCCCAGCAGGACGAACGCTGCACCCATGTTCACGATCTGCTCCATGGCCCACATTACCAGGTCAAAGCCTTTTTGGTCGGTCATGCGGGTGACCATGGCGATGATGGGGGTATCCGGGGAAATCTCCAGCCCCAGGCGTTCGCACAGGGCCTGTTTGCACTTGGCCTTGCCGGAGCGCTTGCCGGCGGAGTAATGGGTGGGGATGGTGGGGTCTGTCCAGGGGTTGAATACCTTATAATCCAGGCCGTTGATGATGCCGGACAGCTTGTAGGAATGTTCCTCCAGCACGCCGTGCAGTCCCTCGCCGCCCAGGGGGGTGCGGATCTCTTCCGCGTAGGTGGGGCTGACGGTGTTGATCTTGTCGGCGAAGATGAGGCCGCCTTTCATCTGGTTGGCCCGGCCGTAATAGCCCAGGCAGCCCTCGCCCATGTAGCCGCTGTCAAGCCCTAAAAGGCTTGCGAGCTGGCCGAACTCGCAGCAGCCCTGGAAGCGCATATTGTGCAGGGTCAGCAGGGTCCGCAGGGCGCCCTGGGGACGCGCCTGGTACTGGGTCTTGATGAGCACGGGCATGATGGCGCACTGCCAGTCGTTGCAGTGGAGCACTTCCGGCTGAAAGTCCAGCAGGGGGATGGCTTCCAATACGGCCCGGGCAAAGTAGGCGTACTGCTCGATCTCGCCCTCGCCGCCCCAGTAGATTTTATCGGAACCGAAGTAGTATTCGTTATCCACCAGATAGAACGTCACGCCGTCCAGGGTCAGCTTTTCGATGCCGACATACTCCTGTTTCCAGCCCAGATTGACGGAAAAATGGCACAAATGTTCGGTCTGGGTGGCGTAAATATTTTTCGCGCACCGGTGGAAGGGCGTGATGACCCGCACGTCGAAGCCCAGCTTGGCCAGGGATTTGGGCAGCGCGCCGGCGACGTCCGCAAGCCCGCCGGTCTTGGACAGGGGCGCGCATTCAGAGGACGCGATCAGGATATCGGGCAGCTTGTCCCGCCCCAACTCATTCATCAGATTTTTTCGCTTTTGATTCATGGGAACGCTCCTTTTTCTCTGCTTTTTCTTTTTTCACAGGCTTTTCGGCCTTTTTGTTCTCTTCCGTTTTGGCCGGGGCTTTCTTTCCGGCGGATTTCTTTTTCGCTTCCGGCGCTGGCTCAAACTCGAAATACACGCAGGACATGGGCGGCGCGGTCACCCGGGCGGACCAGGGCTGGCCGCAGAACGGCTCCTCGAAAGATACGCACGGCTCCGCGTTGTGTACGCCTACGCCGCCGAAGCGGGTATCGTCGCTGTTGAGCACTTCTTTCAGCACGCCGGGACCGGGCAGGCCCAACTGGAAGAAATCCACCTGCACGGGGGTGAAATTGCACACCGCGGCGATCTTTTTGCCGTCTTTCGCCGTGCGCATAAAGGCAAGGCAGGAGCGGTTGTAGTCTGTGTCGTTGAGCCAGGTGAAGCCGTCCCAGGACTGGTCCTGCTCATACATGGCGGGGTTGTCCCGGTAAAATTTGTTCAGGTGCCGCACGTAATTTTGCATCCCGCTGTGCATGGGATATTCCAGCAGCCGCCACTGGATCTGGTCCCGGAAGTTCCATTCGTCGAACTGCCCGATCTCGCTGCCCATGAACATGAGTTTTTTCCCGGGATGGGCGTACATAAAGCCCCACAGCGCCCGCAGGGAATGGAATTTCTGGTAATAATCCCCGGACATCTTGCCCATCATGGAGCCTTTGCCGTACACGACCTCGTCGTGAGAGTAGGGCAGGACGTATTTTTCGGAAAAGGCGTAGCACATGGAAAACTTGATCTGGTCGTGGTGGTATTTGCGGTATACCGGGTCCAGGGCCATGTACTTCAAGGTGTCGTGCATGAAGCCCATGTTCCACTTGAAGTCAAAGCCCAGGCCGCCCAGGGCCACCGGCTCGGTGAGCCTGGGGAACGCGGTGGATTCCTCGGCGATGACCATGCATTTGGGGAAACGGCGGTGCAATTCCTCATTGAGCCGCCGGATGAAATAGATGGCGTTGTGGTCCCAGTTGCCGCCGTCCCAGTTGGGCACCCACTGGCCCGGCTCCCGGCCGAAGTCCAGATACAGCATGGAGGCTACCGCATCTACCCGGATGCCGTCCACGTGGTAGCGGTCGAAAAACCACGCCGCGGAGGACATCAGGAAGCTGCGCACCGGGCCTTTGGTGTAGTCAAAGGTGAGGGTCCCCCAGTCGGGGCGCTCGGACATGACGGGGTCGTCAGATTCAAAGAGGGGCTGTCCGTCGAAGCGGGCCAGGCCGTGGGCGTCCTTGGGGAAGTGGGCGGGTACCCAGTCGATGATGACGCCGATGCCGGCGGCGTGGAGGGTGTCCACCAGGTAGGCGAAATCCTCCGGCGTGCCGTATTTGCTGGTGGGGGCGAAATAGCCCGTCACCTGATAGCCCCAGGAGGGGTCATAGGGAAACTCCGTAATGGGCAGCAGTTCCACATGGGTGTAGCCCATGTCTGTGCAGTATTCCACCAGCAGGTCGGCCACCTGACGGTAGTTGACGTATTTGGAACCGTCCCAGGGACGCTTCCAGGAATCCAGATGTACTTCGTAAATGGACATGGGGGCGGTGAAAATATCGGATTTATCCCGCTTTTTCATGTACTTTGCGTCGTGCCAGCCCAGATCGTCCATGGGCCAGACCTTGGATCCGGTCTGGGGGCCGGTCTCGCAATGGAAAGCGAAGGGGTCGGCCTTTTCGATAAAGCGGCCGTCCCAAGTCTCAATGCGGTATTTGTACACGTTTCCGGGATACGCCTCCGGGATGAACGCCGCCCACACGCCGCAGTCCAGATGCACCATGGGATGCCCGTTCCAGCCGTTGAAGTCCCCGATGACGGAGACCTGTCTGGCGTGGGGGGCCCACACCACGAACCTCCAGCAGTGCTCCGGTTCGATCCAGTGGCAGCCGAAAATATCGTAGGCGTCGGACGCGTTGCCGTCGTTGAAATTGTATACCCGCTGCTTGTCCACATATTTTTCCGCAAGCATGTATTGATCCATAAAGCATCTCCCTTTTGATTTCTTTCTGTGCGGTTTTGACAATCCCTGTCCATATTATAACATAGGATGGAAATGGTTTCCACAGTTTTTTGTCGCATGAAAACAAAGCCTTTGACAAGCCGGGCGTAAACGGTTATCATGGAACACAGCTACATACAGGAGGCAGAAATGATATGAAAAAAACCACCTTTGTGACGTTGGAACAACTCCGGGCGTTCAGTCAAACGATCCCCACGCCGTTCCACCTCTATGACGAACAGGCCATCCGGGAAAACGCCCGGCGGGTGAATCAGGCGTTTGCCTGGAATAAGGGCTTCAAAGAATACTTCGCCGTTAAGGCAACGCCGAATCCCAGCATTATGCAGATTCTTCATGAAGAGGGCTGCGGCATGGACTGTTCCTCCCTGACAGAACTGATGCTGTGCGACCGGGTGGGTATCCGGGGAGAGGACATCATGTTCTCTTCCAACGACACCCCCAAGCAGGATTTTCAGCTGGCGGAACAGCTGGGCGCGATCATCAATCTGGACGATATTACCCACATTCAGTCCCTGCTGGACGCCATCGGCTATATCCCGGAAAAAATCAGCTGCCGGTATAATCCCGGCGGGAATTTTGAAATCTCCAACACCATCATGGATACACCGGGCGAGGCGAAGTACGGCATGACCAAGGCGCAGATCATGCAGGCGGCGAAGATTTTGAAAGAGCGGGGCGCGAAGGAAATGGGCATCCACGCCTTTTTGGCGTCGAACACCACGACCAATGACTATTACCCCACGCTGGCCCGGCAGCTGTTCAGCCTGGCGGTGGAGATTCAGCGGGAAACGGGTCTGCCCGTGACCTTTATCAACCTCTCCGGCGGCGTGGGCATCCCGTACCGCCCGGACCAGGAACCGGCGGATATCATGAAGATCGGCGCGGGCGTTCAGCGGGCCTACGAGGAAGTGCTTACACCCGCAGGTATGGAAGTGAAGCTGTGCACCGAAATGGGCCGCTTCATGCTCGGGCCCTACGGCTGCCTGGTGACCAAGGCCATCCACGAAAAGCACACCCACAAGGAATACATCGGCGTGGATGCCTGTGCCTGCGACCTGATGCGCCCCGCCATGTACGGCGCGTACCACCACATCACTGTGGCGGGGAAAGAGGACGAGATTTGCGACCATATGTATGATATCGTGGGCAGTTTGTGCGAGAATAACGACAAATTCGCCATCAACCGGATGCTGCCGAAGATCGACAAGGGCGATTTCCTCATCATTCACGATACCGGGGCCCATGGGCACGCCATGGGGTATAACTACAACGGCAAGCTCCGCAGCGCCGAGGTGCTTTTACAGCCTGACGGTACGGCGCGGCTGATCCGCCGGGCGGAGACACCGGAGGATTATTTCGCCACACTGGATTTCTGAGAAAAGAGGAACGGATATGTCCATTTTCACCATGATCGACAAGTTCAAAGGGAGAAAGCCAAGCTGCACGGCGGTGATTGTGGCGGCGGGGGAGTCCACCCGTATGGGGGCGGATAAGCTGTTTTTGCCCTTGGCGGGCATCCCGGTGCTGGCCCGGACGCTGATGCAGTTTGAACTGTGCCGGGCCGTCAGCGAGATCATTGTGGTGACCCGGGAGGATAAAATCGTCCCCGTGGCGGACCTTTGCAAGGAATACGGCGTCACGAAGGCAACAAAAATTCTGCTGGGCGGGGCTACCCGGGTGGAATCCTCCGCGGCGGGGGTGTTTCAGGCGGACCGTCACAGTAAGCTGATCGCCATTTCCGACGGCGCCCGGCCGTTGGTCACGCCGGAACTCATTGAATCCGCCGTGGAAACGGCAAAGACCTACCGGGCCGTGACCGTGGCCGTTCCGGTGAAGGATACCATCAAAACCGCCGAAAACGGTGTTGTGACCGGCACGCCGGACCGGGATACCATGTTCGCGGTGCAAACGCCCCAGGTGTTTGAGGCGGATATCATCAAGGGCGCGCTGACCAAGGCTTTGCGGGATAAGCTGCCTGTGACGGATGACTGCTCCGCGGTAGAGGCGCTGGGGCATCCGGTGTATCTGGTAGACGGCAGTTATGAGAATATCAAAATCACCACGCCTGAGGATCTATCGCTCAGCGAGGCGCTGCTTGCGGCGAGAGGGGTGCGCAGATGAGGATCGGTCATGGCTATGACGTACACCGCCTGGTCCCGGGGAGGAAACTCATTTTGGGCGGGGTGGACATTCCGTACGAAAGGGGCTTGCTGGGCCATTCCGACGCGGATGTGCTCACTCATGCGGTGATGGACGCATTGCTGGGCGCTGCGGGGAAAGAGGATATTGGACATTTATTCCCTGACAAGGACCCGAAGTACGCGGGCGCGGACAGCATCGGCCTGCTGAAAGAAGTGGCGGCGCTGCTCCATAAGGAATTCTGGGTGGAATACATCGACTGCACATTGCTCGCCCAGGCACCCAAGCTGGCCCCATACCGGGAACAGATGCAGGAAAATATTTCCGCCGCGTTGGGCTTGAAAGCGAACAGGGTGAACATCAAGGCCACCACAGAAGAGGGCTTGGGCTTCACGGGTACCGGAGAGGGCATCGCCGCCCATGCGGTCGTGCTGCTCAAAGAAGTGGAGCCTCGGCACAAATACCGCAGCGGGGAAGATTCTTATTGAAAACAAAATGACCCCATCCGCATAGTATGTTTTGTAACGAATGCGGAAGGGGTCATTTTACTATGCAGCACTATCTGATCTTATGCCGTTCCCTGACCTACGCTCAGCGGGCCCAGCGGGCCGTGGAGCGCGCGGGAGGTACGGGGACGGTGGTAAAAGCGCCGCAGGAAGTCACCGGCGGCGGATGCACCTATGGAGTGCGGGTCCCGGCGGGGAAAGTGGACATCGCTCTGGCGGCCATCCGAAGAGCGGGCCTGCCTATGGGAAAAACATACGGCTATGAGCCGGACGGCACCTTGAAAGAGGTGCGGCTATGATCTATCTGGACGCCGCGGCCACCAGCCTGCAAAAGCCCGAGGGGGTCTACAGCGCGGTGGACCATGCCATACGCGCCATGGCAAGCCCCGGACGGGGCGGTCATGAACCCGCCATGCTGGCGGCGGACCTGGCGTTTGACTGCCGGTGTGACGCGGCGGAACTGTTTCACATGGATGCGCCGGAGAATGTCGTATTTACGTTCAACGCCACCCATGGCTTGAATATTGCGATAAACAGTCTTGTACGGCCGGGGGATAGAGTCGTGACCTCCGGCTATGAGCATAATTCCGTTATGCGTCCACTGCGTCTGCGGGGGGCGGAAGTTGTTGTGGCGGCGTCTCCGCTGTGGGACGCCAATGCCATGGCGTCAGCCTTTGCCGCGGCCCTGCCGGGGGCAAAGGCGGCGGTATGCACGATGATGTCCAACGTGTTTGGATTTATCACGCCGATCGAAGACATTGCGGAACTATGCCGGAAAAACGGCGTGCCGCTTATCATCGACGCTTCCCAGGCGGCGGGAAATATGGACATCGACTTCAAAGCCTTGGACGCGGCGTTCATCGCCATGCCCGGGCACAAGGGACTGATGGGACCGCAGGGCACGGGGCTGCTGCTATGCGGACAGCGGGGACTGCCTCTGCTGGCCGGCGGCACCGGGTCCGACAGCAAAAACCCGGATATGCCGGCGGACCTCCCAGACCGGTTGGAGGCCGGAACCCACAATATCACCGGGATTGCCGGACTGCGTGAAGGCATCCGGTATGTGAAAGAGCACGGCCCGGCGCGGATCGGCAGGCATGAAGCGGAACTTTTGCGTCGCCTAGGCGAGGGGCTGGGGAAAGTCCCAGAACTGGAACTGTTTTTATCTGACGATGCACGGGTCCAGGGGGGCGTATTGTCCGCGCGGCATCCCCGCATCGACTGCGAGTTCATTGCTGAAACGCTGGGGACTGCCGGCGTGGCGGTCCGGGCGGGACAACACTGCGCGCCCTGGGCGCATAAAATGGCGGGGACGGAGCACACCGGCACTGTCCGGTTCAGTGTGTCGCCGTTCAACACGCCCCAGGAAATGGACCAGGCGGCGGAGATCACGGCGGAGTGTGTAAAAAAACTTCTGGCCGACAGAAAATGAGTTTGCATTTTTTTCTTGTTTGTAGTATAATACTATGCTATATTAGTGTGCCATGCGCGTATTCTGCGATGCGGGACGCGCGCGTGGCAGAACACCTGATCCAGAGGACAAGCACTATGGAACATATCAACGAGCTTTTGGGCCGCGTTTACAACAGTATACATCTGATTGAACTTTCAGATATCCTGGATATCCTCATCGTGACCTTTGTGGTATACAAGGTCATGGAGATCATCCGCAAGACCCATTCGTCCCGGCTGGCCAAGGGCATTTTCGTCCTGGTGGTGACGATGCTGCTGGCGGAATTGCTGAAGCTGACCATGATCCGCTTTTTCATCCGGGAAGCATTCCAACTGGGGCTGATCGCGGTGGTCATCTTGTTCCAGCCGGAACTGCGGCGGATTTTAGAGCGCCTGGGCAGCGGAAAAATCACGGGACTGTTTTCCTCCTCGGGGGCATCTGCGATCTCAACAGATAATACCATTACGCAGACGGTTCTGGCTTACGACGCCATGTCGTCGTCCAAGACCGGCGCGCTGGTGGTCTTCGAGCGGGATACGAACCTGAGCGAGCATATGAATACCGGCACGATCCTGGATGCGGATATTACCAGTGAACTGCTGCGCAACATTTTCTTTGAGCCGGCTCCGCTCCATGACGGCGCGGTTATCATCCGGGACGGGCGGATCGCCGCGGCGGGCTGTATGCTGCCGCTGTCGAACAACAATAATCTCAGCCACGATCTGGGGATGCGGCACCGGGCGGCCATCGGCATCAGTGAGCACAGCGACGCCGTGGTTGCGGTAGTCTCTGAGGAAACCGGTGCCATTTCTGTGGCCATCAACGGCATGATGAAGCGGCATTTAGACTTGACCACATTTGAGGCGATATTGCGTTCGGAACTGCTCCAAAACGAGGAAACCGTGCAGAAACCGGCAGACAAGCTGGCGACGCTCCTGAGCAATCTGAAGAGGAAGAACCATGAAGATGAATCGAATTAAGGAATTTTACAACAGTAAATACTTCTCTTTGGTCGTTTCTCTGCTGATCGCCATTGTTTTGTGGGTCTATGTGACTAATGTGGAAGAGACGACGACTGCGGATACCTACCGGGGGATCCCGGTATACTTTGTCAATGCCGAGCGGTTGGAAGAGCGGGGGCTGATCATCGGGGAGCAGGATTATACTTCTATCAGCGCCAAGATCACAGGGTCCCGCCGGGAAATGACCAAATTCAACGCGTCGGATCTGAAAGTGGAGATCGACGTGAGCGAGATCAGCCAGGCCAGTACCTGGCATATGAGTTATAAAATTACTTTCCCGCCGGAGGTGGACACGTCGGATTTCGTCATTGAGCGCCACCCGGAGGTCATCACGTTCAATGTGGTGGAAAAAGCCACCAAGCTGGTGGAGGTGCGCGGCAGCTTTACCGGCGGCGCGGCGGAAGGCTATGTGGTGGAAAGCGATGATATGACCTTCTCCCCGGCGTTCATCAAGGTGTCCGGCACCAGTGAGGAATTGGCGCAGATCGCTTACGCCCAGGTGGCCATCAACGGGCAGGACCTGAATGCTTCCATTCAGGAAGACCGGCCCTATACCTTTGTCAACGCGGACGGCGAGGAAGTGGAGGCCACCCATGTGACAGCGGATGTGGACGTTGTGAACGTCACGGTGCCGGTGAGCGTACTCAAGGAACTGGACGTGGCCGTGGATATCATCAGCGGCGGCGGCGCCCATGGCTGGGACTGCGATATTGACATCCAGCCCAAACGTGTGACCCTGTCCGGGACCGTGGAAGAGCTTGCGGCTATGAACCGGCTGAATGTGGGAGCCATCGATTTGTCGGAGCACGCCGATGACTTTGAAATCGTGTTTCCCATTGAACTGGACGAAGGCATCGAGTGCGTGACCGGGGAAACGGAGGTGCGGGTATCCGTGCGGTTCAAAGACCTGGTGACCCAGGACTTTGAGGTCACGGACCTGCGGTATATCAACTGCGCGGACGGCAACCGGGCCAGCATTGTGAATAAAACGCTGCCGGTGACGATCCGCGCGGCGGAAACGACCATGGAAAAGATCACCGCCGGAGACATCCGCGTGATCGCCGATCTGGCGGATTACGGGACGATGACCGGTTATGTGACGGTCCCGGTGAAGATCTACGTTGACGGCGTCACCGGCGCCGGCGCGGTGGGAGAATACAGTGTAACGGTAAACCTGACGAGCAAATGAAAGGAAGGCAGCAATGGTACAGGACGCGATCGTGACGAAAAAATTGTCCAACGGCCTTGCGGAGGTGCTGGTGGAGCGGGCCACCGCCTGCGGCGATAACTGCGGGGCCTGCGGCGTGTGTAAATACGCCAGCGAGATCCGGACCTACGCGAAAAACACCCTAAACGCCGACGAGGGCGAGCGGGTGGTCATTAAGACGAAATCCAGCGATATCATCGGCGCTGCGTTTTTGATTTATATCATCCCCCTGGTGGTTTTGCTGGGGGCTTACGCCCTGTCTGCCATGCAGGGCGTGCCGGAAACGACCAGCATCGCGGTGAGCTTCGCGGCGTTTTTCGTGTGCGTGTTTATCGTAACGGTGATCCAGCGGAAGCGGGCGAAGAAAAAGACGATCGAGTTTGAGATCGTCAGCTATAAACTCAACGATTAAAGGAAGCGAGCGGATATGAAAAGCATGACCGGCTACGGCGGCGCGAAAGGCACCGCCCAGGGCCTGGAACTGAGCATTGAGCTGAAAAGCGTGAATAACCGCTTCCTGGATACGTCCGTGCGCATCCCCCGGGCATACCTGTTCGCGGAAGAAACGGTGAAGGCCGCCGTCGGACGGCATATCACCCGGGGCAAGGTGGATGTGTTTGTGTCGGTGGATTCCTCCCAGGTAGACGACGTGGTGGTAAAGGTCAACGAACCGCTTTTGCGGGGCTATCTGACCGCGCTCCGCACCGTGGCGGAGACCCACGGCCTGGCGGACGACGCTACCGCCATGAGCGTGTGCCGGTTCGCGGACGTGCTCACGGTGGAAAAGAAAGAAGCCGACCAGGAAGCGGTAGCCGCCGCCATCGAGCAGGTACTGGAGCAGGCACTGACGGAGTACGATGCCATGCGCGCCCGGGAAGGGGACAAGCTCCGGGAGGACATCACGTCCCGCATCACCGCCATCGAAACGCTGGTGGGCGTGGTGGAGGAAGCGTCGCCCAAAACCGTGGCGGACTACCGGGCGCGCCTAGAGCAGAAAATGCGGGAGGTGCTGGACACGGCGGGCATCGACGAATCCCGCATCCTCACAGAAGCGGCGATCTTTGCCGATAAAGTCGCGGTGGACGAGGAGACCGTCCGGCTGCGCAGCCATATTTCCCAGATGCGTGAAATGATCGAAACGGACGTCCCCGTGGGCCGGAAGCTGGATTTCCTGGTGCAGGAAATGAATCGGGAAGCCAATACCATCGGCTCAAAATGCCAGAATTCCGCCATCGCCCATGTGGTGGTGGATATCAAAGCCGAGATCGAGAAGATCCGGGAACAGATCCAAAACATCGAGTGAGGGGGCCGCGGGCTTGAAACTTGTGAACATCGGCTTTGGCGGCATGGTGGCCCGGGACCGCATCCTGGCGGTGCTCAGCCCGGATTCCGCGCCCATCAAGCGCATGATCCAAGACGTGCGGGAGCGGGGAACGCTCATTGACGCGTCCTTCGGCCGGAAGACCCAGGCGGTACTGGTGATGGACAGCGGGCATGTGGTTTTGTCCGCCCAGACGCCGGAGGCCATCGAAGAAACGGTGGAAAAAGGAGACGAGAGCGATGCCTAAAGGAAAACTGCTGGTATTGTCCGGCCCGTCTGGGGCGGGCAAAAGCACCGTGGTGGCGCGGCTGATGACCATGCGGGACGACGTGTGCTTTTCCGTATCCGCGACGACCCGCCCGCCCCGCCCAGGGGAAGTGGACGGTGTGAATTATTTTTTCGTCACCCGGGAACGCTTTGACGAGATGGTGCGGGACAACGCCCTGCTGGAGCACGCGGAGTACGTGGGCAACTGCTACGGCACGCCCCGGGACTATGTGGCGCAAAAGCTGGACACGGGGATGAACGTCATTTTGGATATCGAGGTCCAGGGCGCCAAGCAGGTGATGGAAAAAGCGCCGGACGCGATCCCGGTATTCCTGATGCCCCCCAGCCTGCTGGAACTGGAGCGGCGGCTCCGGGCCAGAGGGACCGAGAGCGAAGCGGTCATCCTGGGCCGGTTGCAGCGGGCCAGGGAAGAGTACCACGCGGATTTTTATGATTACATCGTCATCAACGACAACGTGGAAACCGCTGCGAGAGAGCTGGACGCGATCATCACGGCGGCCCATTGCGCGTATGATGACAGGAAGAATATTTTGAAAGAGGTTGAATGATTATGATGCTGTATCCCCCCATGGGCGACCTGATGGACAAGGTCGGGAGCCGTTATCTGCTGGTGAACATGGTGGCCCGCCGGGCCAGAGAGATCTCCGACGAGGCCGAGGAAGCCGGGATCGCCATGGACGAAAAGACGGTGTCTTTGGCCATTGACGAGATCTATACAGGCAAACTGGTGATGAAGTAAGCCGGACACAAATCAACACAAGCGGGGAGGCGCGGCAGATGGAGACCTGTGTTGCGAAAATCGCGGTTTCCGCCGCGACCTACTGGACAGACCGCCCCTATGACTATAACGTGCCGCCTGCCTTCGCGGATGCCGTGAAGCCGGGTGTGCGCGTTATTGTGCCGTTTTCCAGGGGCAACCGCAAGTGCGAGGGGATCGTCCTGTCCCTTGCGGAAACCAGCGAATATGACAAATTAAAACCCATCGCCGCGGTGCTGGACGATGGGCCGATCCTGACGCCGGTCCAGCTGAAGCTGGCTCTGTGGATGCGCGGCCGGTTTTACTGCACGGTGTATGAGGCGGTAAAGGCGATCCTGCCCGCGGGGCTGTGGTACGACATCAGCGCCCGGGTGACGCTGTGCGAGGGCTACGACCGGGAACAGGCGTATGAGGCGGCGGGACGGTCCAAAGCCCAATGCCGGGTGCTGGACGTGCTGTTTGCCAACGGCGGCGGATGCGAGCGCAGCGTGATAGAGCGCGCCTTTGGCGAGGACGACCCGGCAAACGCCCTGTCCGTCCTTGCGAAACGGGGCGTGATCCGTCTGGAGATGCGGGAAAAGCGCAAAGCCGGGGATAAGACCCGTACATTTGCGGTTCTTGCGGTGTCACCCGAGGATGCGTTGACGGAAGCGGCGGCAAAAAAACGCCGTGCCCCGACCCAGGCGGCCGTATTGGAATTGCTGGCTTCCGCGGGGCGCGTGTCCGTGGAGGAGATCAAGTATTTCACCGGCTGCACGATCCAGCCGGTTCGGGCGCTGGAGAAAGCGGGCTTTCTCACCCTGGAACAGGAAGAAGTCTACCGCCATAAGGTCACTTATGACGGCGAGCTTCTGCCCCTCCCGGAGTTGACCACCGCCCAAAAGACCGCGTATACCGGCCTTTTGCGTCTGGCCAACGAGCCGGAAGCCCGGTGCGGCCTGCTCTTCGGCGTGACCGGCAGCGGAAAAACCACGGTCTATCTCCATTTGATCGACGAAATGCTCCGGCAGGGGAAATCCTCCATCCTGCTGGTTCCGGAGATTGCCCTGACCCCGCAGATGCTCCACACCTTTTCATCCCATTTCGGCGAAAAAATCGCCGTGTTGCACTCATCCTTGTCCATTACGGAGCGCTATGACGAATGGAAACGGGTCAAAAACGGCAAAGCCCGGGTAGTAATCGGCACGAGAAGTGCCATATTTGCACCGGTAGAGGACCTGGGCATTATCATTCTGGACGAAGAGCAGGAAGACACCTACAAATCAGAAAGCGCGCCCCGGTATCATGCCCGGGAGGTGGCCAAGTTCCTGTGCGCCCAGCATAAGACCTTGCTGCTGCTCGGCTCCGCCACGCCCTGCCTGGAAAGCCGGTACGCGGCGGAAACGGGAAAATACAGCTTTTTCAGCTTGCCCGGGCGGTATAATGAGCAGGCGCTGCCGCCAGTGTCCATTGTGGACATGAAGCGGGAACTGCGCCGGGGAAACGGCGGCGAGATCAGCGGCTTTTTGCGGGAGGAATTGCAGGTGAACCTGGACAGGGGGGAACAGAGCATTCTGTTTCTCAACCGCCGGGGCGCCAGCAAACTCATCGCCTGCGGGGAGTGCGGCTATACCTACCGCTGCCCCAACTGCAGCGCGAATATGACCTATCACAGCGCCAACGGCCGGGTGATGTGTCACTACTGCGGACACGCCCAGCGGGTGGACATGACCTGCCCGGAATGCGGGGGTATCTTGAAATTCACCGGGGCGGGGACGCAGAAGATCGAAGAGGAACTGGGGGAACTGTTCCCCGGGACCCAAATTCTGCGCATGGATACGGACACCGTAGCCCCTGCGGGGAGCCACGAGGCGCTGCTCAATCGGTTCCGGGAGGAAAAAATCCCTATTATGATCGGCACCCAAATGGTGACGAAAGGGCTTGATTTTGAAAATGTCACGCTGGTGGGCGTTTTGTCTGCCGACCAGAGTTTATATACCGGCAATTTCCGGTCCGGCGAGCGCACGTTTTCCCTCATCACCCAAGTCGTGGGCCGCTGCGGGCGGGGCGAAAAGGCCGGCCGGGCGGTGATCCAGACCTTCACCCCGGACAATGAGATCATCCGCCAGGCCGCTGGCCAGGATTACGAGGCGTTTTACCGGGGGGAACTGGAAATGCGGCAGCTGCAAAATGACCCGCCGTTTACGGATATGACGGTCATCACCGCCGCTGGGAGCAATGAAGCCACGACCCTGCGCTGCGCGTCGGAAATTCGGGACCGCCTGCAAAGCCGGTTCCGCAGGGAACCGGGCATGACCGTCATCGGACCCGCCCCTTACGCGGTGGTGCGGGTGAATAATAAGTTCCGCTACCGGGTGACGCTGCTGGGGCGGGACAGTAAGGCCGTCCGGCAGACCGTGGCGGACCTGCTGTGCGATTGCAATACCCGGAAAGAATTCAAGGGCGTGTCGGTGTTCGCTGATGCGAACCCGATCGACTAAAGGAGAATCGATATGGCAATCAGAAATATCCTGACCGTGGGAGAACCTGCACTGAATAAGGTCTGCCGGCCTTATATGGAATTCGGCCCCCGGCTCCATGAACTGCTGGACGATATGCGCGAAACGCTCATCCAGGCCGACGGTGTGGGCCTCGCGGCGCCCCAGGTGGGGGTTTTGCGCCGGGCGGTGCTGGTGATCGAGACGAACCACGCTGAGGACGAGGAAGACAGCTTCCTGGAACTGGTGAACCCGGAGATCATCGCGTCGTCGGGGGAACAGACGGATACGGAAGGCTGCCTGAGCCTGCCGGGAGAGTGCGGCATTGTGACCCGTCCCATGGTGGTCACGGTCCGCGCTCAGGACCGCGACGGGAACTTTTTTGAGTACACCGGCGAAGGCCTCACGGCCCGGTGCTTCTGCCATGAATTAGACCATTTGGACGGGGTGCTGTATCCCCAGCGCGCGGAGCGGATGCTTTCGCCGGAAGAACTGGAAGCCTATGGGGAAGAGGATGAGGCCTGATGCGCGTGGTATATATGGGCACCCCGGATTTCGCCGCGGTGTCGCTGAAAAAACTGCTTGATGAGGGCTTTGACGTGGCGGGCGTATTCACCCAGCCGGATAAGCCCAAGGGCCGGGGGATGCAGCTGGCCCCTTGTGAGACAAAGGTGCTGGCGCTGGAGCACGGTTTGCCCGTCTATCAGCCGGAAAAACTCCGGGACGGTACGGCGCTGGGCATTTTGGAACAACTGCGGCCGGATATCCTCGTGGTCGTGGCCTATGGGCGTATCCTGCCGCCTGATATTCTGGCGCTGCCGAAATACGGCGCGGTCAACGTCCACGGCTCCCTGCTGCCGAAGCTACGGGGGAGCGCTCCCATCCAGCGGGCGGTGCTGAACGGAGAGGAAGTCACCGGTGTGACGACCATGTATCTGGCAGAGGAAATGGACGCGGGGGACATTATTTACCAGGCGCGGACTGAGATTGGGACATATGAGACGGCAGAGGAACTGTTTGACCGTCTGGCGGTCATGGGCGCTGAATTGCTGGTAAAGACCCTGCGGGACGTCGAGGCGGGCACCGCGCCCCGCATACCGCAGGACCATACGCAGGCGACCTACGCGCCGCCGCTGTCCAAGGCGGAGTGTCCCATTGATTGGAGCCGCTCTGCCCGGGAAATCATCAAGCATATTTGCGGGATGCAGACCTGGCCTGTGGCAACGACGGAGATTGCGGGTACGGCATGCAAAATTCATGCCGCTGAATATACGGATACACATACCCCGAAAGCGCCCGGTACGGTCGTATCTGCGGGAAAAGCGGGAATTGAGATCGCCTGCGGCGGCGGGGAGACCGTGCGGATCACAGAACTTCAGGCCCCGGGAAAAAAGCGCATGATGGCCGCGGACTATCTCCTGGGCCATCCCATACAGGTAAGCTGATATGGCAGATACCGCAAGAAATGCTGCCTTTCGAGTGCTGACCCGGTGCCGGAAAAACGGCGCTTGGAGCGAGGACGCTGTCAGCGCCGAAGTTAAGAGAGGGCAGTTGCATGAAAAAGACGCCGCGCTGTGCGCCAAAATTGCCTTGGGTGTGATGCAAAATACAGAGTATCTGGACTATTATATCGACGCATTTTGCACGACTTCTGTGCAAAAATTAGACCCAAAGGTGCTGGATATTTTGCGTTTATCCGCTTATCAGATCCTGTTTTTGGACAAGATCCCGCCGTTCGCGGCGGTGGATGAGGGCGTAAAGCTGTGCAAACAGTATGCAAACCCGCGGGCGGCGGGGCTGGTCAACGCGGTGCTGCGGCGGATCGCCGAAGGGCGGGACGCGCTGCCGGAGATCCCCGGAGAGGGAGGCGCACAGTATTTGTCGGTTCGGTACAGCCATCCTTTGTGGCTGGTGGAAGCGCTTGTTGAGGAGCACGGCTACGATTTTACCGAGGGCTTTTTGGCGGCGAATAATGAGCAGCCGCCTGTGTTTGCCCACAGCAATCCGCTGCGGCCCGGCATGGGACTGCCGGGGACGGCGACGGAACTGCCTGGCTGTGTGCGGCTGGAAAGCGCCGCGGGGATCACGGAAATGGAGGATTTCCGCGAGGGCAGATTCTATATTCAGGATATCGCGGCGCGTCTGGCGGCTATGGCGGCGGACGCGAGACCCGGCATGACGGTGCTGGACGCCTGTGCCGCACCCGGCGGCAAGAGCGTCGCCTGCGCCATGGCTATGGAAAACCGCGGACGGGTGATCTCCTGCGATATCCATGAAAAGAAACTCCGCTTGATCGAGGAAAACGCCGGGAGACTGGGCATCAGCATCATTGAGACCCTGGCCATGGATGCCAGAACGCCTTATGACGGGTTGAAGGACGTCGCCGATATCGTGATTGCGGACGTGCCCTGTTCCGGGTTGGGCGTGATCCGACGCAAACCGGAGATCCGGCGCAAGCCCCAAGGGGAACTGGAGCGACTGCCGGAGATCCAACGGGAGATTCTCAACGGGCTTGCGCCCTACGTGAAGCCCGGCGGTGTGCTGCTGTACAGCACCTGCACCATTCGGAAACAGGAAAATGAGGAGACTGTTGACGCGTTTTTGCAGGGGCACCGGGAATTTTCCCGGGAGGGCTTCACGTTGCCGGTCATCGGCGCTGTGCCGGGCGGTATGGCGACTTTGTGGCCCCACATACACGGGACCGACGGATTTTTCATTTGTAAATTGAGGAAGCGGCATGACTGATATCCGATCAATGCTCCCCGAGGAATTGGAACAGGCGTTCAAGGACATGGGACAGCCAAAATACCGCGCCGGCCAGGTGTTCGACTGGCTGACCCGGGGTGTGTCCTCCTTTGACGAGATGACCAACCTGCCGAAAGGCCTGCGGGAGGAATTGAAAAATGAATACGTGATCCCTATGCTTACTTGCCTGAAAAAGCAGGTCTCCCGGGAGGATGGGACCATCAAATACCTATGGGAACTGCCGGACGGAAACGCGGTAGAAACTGTGGTGATGCGCTACCGGTACGGGAATACGGTCTGTATCTCCTCCCAGGTGGGGTGTCGGCAGGGCTGCGCATTCTGCGCGTCCACCATCGGCGGGCTGGTGCGGAGCCTGACGCCGGCGGAAATGCTGTGCGAGGTGCTGTATTCCCAACTGGAATCCGGCGTGCCCATCGGGCATATCGTCCTCATGGGCATCGGTGAGCCGCTGGACAATTTTGACAACGTGATGCGTTTTTTGCAGCTGGTAAATCATCCCAAGGGAATGAACATCGGGATGCGCCATATTTCCCTGTCCACCTGCGGTCTTACAGAAAAATTTGACAAACTGGCCGCTTATCATTTACAATTGACATTGTCAGTGTCGCTGCACGCGCCGGATGACGAGACCCGCTCCAAGATCATGCCTGCCAACCGGGGCCGGGGCGTGGAGGAACTCATCAGCGCCTGCGAGCGGTATTATGCTGAGACCGGCCGGCGGATTTCTTTTGAATACGCCATGATCGACGGGGTGAACGATACGCCCTATCATGCCGAGCTGCTGGCTAAGCACGCGCGGCGGGTGGGCGCCCATGTGAACCTGATCCCGCTCAACCATGTGGAGGAAAGCAGGTTTGAGCCGTCCAAGCCGGAAGCGATGAAGGCGTTTCAAAAGATATTAAAGGACGCGGGCGTGAACGCCACCGTGCGGCGGAAGCTGGGCGGGGATATTGACGCGTCCTGCGGGCAGCTGCGTAAAAAACTGGCGGAAAAATAGAAACAGCATGGGGAATCAAAGATGAAGAGCTTTGGCGTGACAGACAGGGGAAAAGTGCGGGCCGAGAACCAGGACAGCTTTGCCATCGAGCGCATCGAGAGCAGAGAGTGCCTGGCGGCCGTTTTGTGCGATGGGATGGGCGGCGAGAATGCCGGCAGCATCGCCAGTACCCTTGCGTCCAAAATCTTTATCTCTTATTTCGTGGACCGGATCATGGCTTCACGGGCGAAAAACCCGGATCTGAAACGGCATATGGTCAACGCGTGCAAAAAAGCGAATGATATCGTGTATTCCTACTCCTGCTTCAGCACCGACTATACCGGCATGGGCACCACACTGGTGGCGGCGGCGATGATGGGAAGTCAGGCGGTGATCGCCAATGTGGGGGACAGCCGGGCTTATCATATCAGCCGGAAGCGGATCGTGCAGGTCACGAAGGACCACTCCTATGTGCAGACCCTGATCGATAAGGGGATCTTGACCCCCGAACAGGCGAAGCGGCACCCGAAGAAAAATTCCATCATGCGTGCTTTGGGTGTGGATGAAACGGTGGAGTGTGATACCTTTACCCAGAAAATGGCCAAGGGCGAGCGGATTTTGCTGTGCTCTGACGGCCTGACGAATTTCCTTACGGATGAGGAGATATTCAAGACTTCGCAGCAGTTTAAGCTGCCGGAGGAACTCAGCCGGCGGCTGGTGGATATGGTGCTGGAACGCGGCGCCAGTGATAACGTCACAGCGGTCGTCCTTTCCCGATGACAATGACTGAACCCTTTGAATGGAGGCGCTCCATGGAGAATGGTAAACTTTTAAATATGATGCTGGACGACCGGTACGAGATGCTGGAAGTGATCGGTACGGGCGGCATGGCGGTGATCTATAAGGCGCTGGATACCCGGCTGAACCGCTATGTGGCGGTGAAGGTGCTGCGGGACGAGGTCGCCAAGGACCCGGAGCTTCATGCGGATTTCACGAATGAGTCCCAGGCCATCGCCAAACTGTCTCACCCCAATATCGTGGCGGTCTACGACGTCAGCAGTTCGGATACGGCGGACTATATCGTCATGGAGCTGATCGAGGGGATCACCCTCAAGCAGTATATCCAGCGGCGGGGGGCGCTGAGCTGGAAGGAGGCGCTGCACTTCTCGTTCCAGATCGCCAGGGCCTTGTCCCATGCCCACAGTAAGGGAATCATTCACCGGGACATCAAGCCGCAGAATGTGATGATCCTTAAAGACGCCAATATCAAGGTGGCAGACTTCGGCATCGCGTCGCTGGAAAACCGGAAGCGGGAAGCGGAAGGCCAGGCGGTCGGCTCGGTGCATTATATCGCGCCGGAGCAGGCCAAGGGCTACCCTGCGGACGCCCGGAGCGACGTATATTCCCTGGGCGTTGTGATGTATGAAATGCTCACCGGCATACTGCCCTATGATGGTGACACGCCCCAGGAAGTGGCGATCAAGCACATCGCGGGGGAATGTACGCCGCTCAGATCGCTGAAACCCGATGTCCCAGAGGAACTGGAGCGCATTACCATGAAGGCCATGAACGCTGATATCGACAAGCGTTACAGCACGGCCATGGATTTGATGCGTGATTTGGAAGCGTTTCGACAGAAAATGCTGGCCATCGAGACGATTTTTCAGGATGACACGGCCTCATTCCGTTCCGTGGCGGTCAATGTCGCGGAAGAAGAAAAGTATCAGCGGCGCAGGGCGCGTTCCCGGCGGGTGAGTATCCTGTCCGGGGTGTGCGGCGTGCTACTGGTCATTATCGCGCTGTTTATTTTCCTATGGAATTTCTGGATCGCGGATCTGTTCAAAGACGCGGAACGGGTCGTGGTGGATAATTTCGTGGGTGAGAACTACCAGACAGTCATGAACGACCCGGAAAATACTGCGCTTTATAACTTTATGCCCAAGTGGGCCAATGAACAGGACGTGCCGGAGGGGCAGATCATCAGCCAAGTGCCGGAAGCGGGCAAGAGCCTGGTTGCAGATAACGGAAAGATCAATGTGGAGTTGAAAATCAACGTGGGCAGCATGACCCAGCAGATCCCCGATGTGACCCCGCTGAAGTATCAGGAGGCCAAGCTGCGGCTGTCTGAGTTGAACTTTGTGGTGGAATTGGTGCCGGAACCCTCCAATGAGGTGACAAAGGATTATGTGATCCGTACCAATCCCGCGGCGGGCGAGAGTCTGCCCACAGGCTCGACGGTGTATATCACGTACAGCTCCGGCCCGGAAGTGAAAACCGTCACTATGAAAAACCTGGTGGGCATGACAGAAGCCCAGGCGCGCTCGGCAATTTCCGGAATGGGCCTGTCCTACGGCCCGCCCAGCTATGTGTTCAACGACGATTGGGAAGAGGGCATTGTAGTCTGGCAGAACGTGTCGGTGGGGGAAAACGTGGAGGAAAAGACGCAGATTTATTTGCAGATATCCAAAGGCCCCAGCACACCGGAACCAACCCCGACGCCAACACAGGAACCGGTGAATGACCCGTCTATGGACCCTTGGGCGCCGCCCGCGGAAGAGTGAGCGATGCCGGAAGGATTGATCGTCAAAGCCCTCAGCGGCTTTTATTACGTGCGTTGCGGGGATGGGATTACCGAGTGCAAGGGCAGCGGAAAGCTGCGTCATAAGGGACATTCTCCGTTGGTAGGGGACAGGGTAGCGTTTTCCGTGGACCATACGGGAAAAGGCCGCATTGAGCAGATTTTGCCTCGGAAAAACGCCTTTGTGCGTCCCGCTGTGGCGAATATCGACGCGCTGATCTGTATGACCTCGGATGCGATCCCGGTGACGGACACATACCTGGTGGACCGGCTGTCCGTCACGGCGGTGCATAATCACTGCGAGGTCATCATCTGCGTGAACAAAGTGGATGAGACGCGCACGGACCGCATCCCGGAAATTTACGCCAATACAGGTTTCCCCGTGATCTGCACCAGCGCCGAGACAGGCGAGGGCGTGGAAGGCCTGCGCCGGGCCGCGGCGGGGAAGATCTGCGCGTTTACAGGGGATTCCGGCGTGGGGAAGTCCAGCATTTTGAACGCCCTGAACCCCGGCTTTTCCCTGCGCGTGGGAGAAGTGAGTGATAAATTGGGCCGCGGTCGGCATACGACCCGCCATGTGGAACTGTTCGACTTGGGCGCGGGGACCTATCTGATCGATACGCCGGGCTTTGCCAGCTTCGATATGGAAGCGGCGGAACCGGTGAAGCGGGGCGACCTGCAATATGATTTCCCGGAATTCGCCCCTTATCTGGGGGAATGCCGCTTCAATGACTGCGCGCACCTGAAAGAACCGGAATGCGCCGTGACCTGGGCGCTTGAAATGGGGAAGATCCACCCTAAACGCTACCGGTCTTACCAAATGATGTATGAGAATGCGTCCAAATATAAGGAATGGGAACTGTAATACGGCGTTTATGTGCTGCCGCGGAAAAATTTTTTTCCGCGGCAGCACTATTTTCCTGTCCTACGCGTATCATGTACTGAATACGTTTAAGGTGACGAGTAAAATACTTGCGCCTTACCGGAAGGCGGTCATATTATGCGCGGACGGCGCGGCAGAAAGGGCAGAGGCATCGGCCTGCTGGCGATCACCGCAGGCGTGGTGATCCTGATGGCTATGGTGCTGCCGGTGGGATTCTGGTGGTTTGCACTGGCGGTTCTGCTCATTTCACTTGGATTTTGGTACAATCATTGCGGATAGGAGGCACACGATATGAAGGTTTGCGTCATCAAACTCCCGGCGTTCCTGGGGAATTTCATCAGTAAGTTTCTGAAAAAATGAGAAAGCGGGCATATCCTATGCCGGCAGGGAATAGTCTGTAACAGACTTATCCCAATAGGAGGCCAGTTATGGACACAACGCTTCAGACCAATACCATCGCATGTTACAAAAAAGGATACACAGCCGTACTCACGGCGGAGGAGACCGGCGAGACCGTGGTCCCGGACCGGATGCCGGATATCGGCATGATCGCCAACACGGGAGCGTGTGTCCTTTTGCGCAGCAAAGAAGCAACGGACGGCAATGTCACCATGCAAGCGGAGATCCAGGTGTGCGTGTTGTACATCCCAGACGGGGAAGCGGGACTGCGGGCTTTGAATCTGTCTTTGCCCTGCACCGCGTCCTTTGATTCCCCGGAGATCACTCAGGAGTGCATCCCGGAGGGTCTTATGCGCGTATGCGGCGTGGAAGCCCGGCTGCTCAATCCCCGGAAGATTTTGGTAAAAGCCGAGGTCGCCGCGGAACTGGTGTGCTACACCCGGGCGGAAGCGTCCTACTGCAAGGGCGTATCCCAGGAGACTGGGAATCTGGTGCAGCTTCACAGCACTATGGCGAAGTTTTCCACCGTGGCGGCGGTGTGCGAGCGCACCTTTGTAGTCACGGATGAGTACGCGCTGCCCTCTACCGCCGCAGGCGGGGAAGTGGTGCGGAAAAACGCGCAGTTCCGGGTGGAGGACGTCAAGACCATCGCCAACAAGCTGATCGTCAAGGGGACGATGCTGTCCGAGGTGCTGTACACCACCGAGGGCGGCACCATTGAGACGGCCAGCTTCGGCACAGTCTTTTCCCAGATTGTGGAGACAGACAGCGAGGATATTTCCCCCGACGCCCGGGTGATGCTTATGGCGACGGGCATGTACTATGAGATCGTAGCCGGGGAAAACGGCCCGACGCTCTCTGTGGAACTCCACGGCGTGTGCCAGGTGGCGGCCATGGCCCAGCATGAGATCGAATTCGTCTCCGACGCGTTCAGCAACCGCTGCGCCTGCGACGTGGAGTACAATCCCATGGGGGTCATCACTCAAAGCCGGGTTTCCACTCAGCGGGAGACCGTGCGGGATACCGTCCCGTGCAAATCGGCGGTGTCCCAGGTCCGTTTCGCCACTTGTACGGTGGGGCGGGTCACGGTCAACGGCGACAGCGTGAGCGCGCGGGTGGATGTGGAACTGTGCGTGGCCTATGAAACCGGCGTGGACGACTGCGTCAGCCGCCGCATCGAAGTAAATTTCCAGGGCGACGGAGACGCGAGCGCCGTACTGTGCGCCGACAATGTGCGCTGCACGGATGTGTACGCGGTCCCGGCGGGCAACGCGGCGGAAATCCGTTTCGCGGTGGAGGCAGACCTGCGCACGGAGACCGTTTGCAGCCTGGAGACGGTCAGCGCCATCCATCTGGACGAGGAACGCCCCTGCACCCAGGACCGTCCGTCCCTGACGGTGGTCCGGGCCGGCGGTTCTCTCTGGGAACTGGCGCGGAAATACGGTTCCACGGTGGATTTGATTCGTCAGATCAACGAATTGGAAGAGGACACAGTCCCCCAGGGCAGTGTGCTGTTTGTCCCGCGGGAGCGGTTTTGAACGCAAAAATGCCACAGGCTTTTAGCCTGTGGCGTTTTTATGTTAGAAATGGGCTTCAAAATAGTACCAGCAGTCTTTGATTTTTGAGGTGGTTCCATGATTATCGCCTTCGCCGGCCCATTCCCAGCGTCCGTCGTCCGTCTGCACCAGCGGAACGGGCGCATTTTGAAAAGGCCGCGGCACGTCGTCCGGGGAGTAGTAACAGCCATAGTAGCCAGTGCTGGGGACAAGGCCAAAAGTGGATAGCGTAAATTCCGCCATAGGGTGTTCGCCGGGCCAGTCATTCATATATTTATCCCCGATCCGCGCCGGATAGATGCCGGTTTGGTACGCTTCTTCCAGCGACGAACTGTGGAGCGCCACGAATACATTGGTCCGTACCTTTGGATTGAAACACCAGACCGCGCCCGCCAGACACACGCAGATGAGCAGCACGGCAGTGATTTTCTTCTTCATATTGCGGCCCTCCTTTGGCTGCATTGTACCATTTCCCGGGAAAAATTGCAAATCCCCCCTTGCAAGGCAGACAAGCCTGTGGTACAATGTTCTGGCAAATTTCAGAGAGGGGTAGTATCATGTCAGGACATTCCAAATGGCATAATATACAGAAAACCAAAGGCGCGGCGGACGCGAAGCGTGCCCAGGCATTTACCAAGATCGCCCGTGAGATTATCGTGGCGGTGAAGCAGGGCGGCTCCGGTGATCCGGCGAATAACTCCGCGCTGGCCCAGGTCATTGCTAAGGCGAAAGCGGCCAATATGCCCAATGATAACATCAAGCGCACCATCGATAAGGCCCTGGGCGCGGGAAATACGGATGACTATGAGTCCATGACGTACGAAGGCTACGGACCCTGCGGCGTGGCTATCATCGTGGAGACCATGACCGATAACCGCAACCGTACCGCCGGCGATGTGCGGCACTATTTCGATAAATACGGCGGGAATATGGGGGCTTCCGGCTGTGTGTCCTGGTCGTTTGACAGAAAAGGCGTTATTGTTATTGATAACGAGGACGACGAGTTGGACGAGGATACCGTCATGATGGACGCGCTGGAAGCAGGTGCGGACGACGTGCAGAAGGACGGGGAAGTGTTTGAGGTCACTACCGATCCCGACGCGTTCCAGCAGGTGTTCGACGCCCTGGAAAAAGCGGGCTACAAGTTCGTGTCTGCCCAGGTGGAGATGGTCCCCCAGACCTATGTGACCGTAGACGGCGAGGGTGACCGCAAGAACCTGACCAAAATGCTGGAAATGTTCGAGGACAACGACGACGTCCAGAACGTCTGGCACAACTGGGAAAACCCGGACGATTGATAAAATACGAGCATAAAAAAGAGCGGGGCTTGGACCCGCTCTTTTTCTGTTAGATTTCACGTATTTATTGGCCATTTTCCATATTTGCCAGGGCAAAGTGGATGCATTGATTAATGAATTCATTTCGAGAAATGCCGATTTGTGCGGCCTTAAGATCAATTTCAGCCAGAGTATCTATGGAGATTCGCATAGATATTACTTCTTTTTCCGGTTTCTTGGGGATGAAGTAGGGCATTTGTACATCACCTCTTGCTAAATTGTATCCTTTCTGCTATAATATAAATATATTCTAAATTTGATATTAAAATTAGAATACTAAAGTGAGGGGGAAGATACATGAAAAAAGAACTGCGGCTGAGATTATTGACGTTGTGTCTAGCTTCGGCAGTACTTTCAGGCGCCGCACTTGCGGTTGACGGGACGGAGTTCTTGACTTACGAAGTGCCGGGTACAAATGTTGTGTTAAGCTATCAGATAGCGCAAAACGGCGATGTGACCATCACGGATTGCAACGAGGATGCCAGCGGGGAATTGGAAATTCCGTCGTCCATTGACGGAAAGCCTGTGACGGCGATTGGAAAAAGTGCGTTTGAATATTGCGAACTGACGAATATTACCGTACCCGATTCTGTGACCGCTATTGGGTGCAATGCGTTTGAATACTGCCAGGTTTTGACCAATATTACACTGTCAAAGAATTTGACGGCAATCAGCGATGAAATGTTCGTCGTATGCGGCTTGACCGAGATTGTGATTCCGGATTCCGTGACAGAAATCGGTGAGGGCGCATTCTCATGGTGTACAGAGTTGGAAAGCATCACGATTCCGAAATCGGTTACGAAGATCGGAGACGGGACGGATGGAAACTATGATGTTTTTGATACGTGCGCCTCTTTAAATACGATCAATATCGATGAAAATAATCCTGCATTTAGAAAAGTCGGCTCCGCCCTGTTCAGTAAGGATATGCGCAGGCTCGTGGTGTGCGAACGGGATATTCAGGGCGCGTATGCGGTCCCGGAGGGTGTGGAGACAATAGATGGGTCCGCATTTGGATTTTGCCGCGCATTGACGGAAATTTCGATCCCGGATTCTGCTACGCAAATCGGCAGATGGGCGTTTGAACATTGCGAAGGTTTAACGAACATTGAAATCCCCAATTCGGTCACTTGCATTGAAGAAGCGGTATTTTGGTCTTGCGTGGCGCTGGAGCGCCTGACGATCCCCGATTCGGTGGCAGAGATCGGCGACAATGCGTTTTGGGGCTGCGATCATTTGACGGAACTCATAATTCCCAACTCTGTGACTTCCATCGGAAAAGAGGTATGTTTTGGCTGTGACAGTTTGAAAAGTATTGCGATTCCGAAATCTGTGACGGCGATCGGAAAATACGCGTTTGGGTATAGCGATGCGCAAAAAGGCTTTATCATTTACGGTTATCCTGGAACCGCTGCGGAAACGTATGCGAAACAAAACTGGCTTTTTCAATTTATCTCCATTGAAGAGGCCGGCACCGCGAATCATACCCCCGCAGATATTTGGTCATACGATGAGATGGAGCACTGGCGCGTTTGCGTGATTTGCAATGAGAAAGTCGATCCCGTACCTCATACGTTTGGCGCGTGGGAAACCATTCAGGCTACAACCGCGTCAACAGCCGGAAGCCGGGAACGGGTGTGCGGGATCTGCGGCTTCAAACAGACGGAAACGATCCCCATAGAAAGCGGTTGGGTGATAGTTGCCCTAGCCAAGGAAAATGAGTCGCACAACAAGACCGTAGTGTATGAAGATGTTCCCGAAAATGCCTGGTACAAAGCCGCGGTGGA
Organism: Oscillospiraceae bacterium; assembly: GCA_022800755.1. Lineage (GTDB taxonomy): Bacteria > Bacillota > Clostridia > Oscillospirales > Oscillospiraceae > HGM13010. Next base: position 142,129 of record JAAWQX010000002.1, on the reverse strand, counting down.
CTTTGTCACAGAAAAGGGACTGATGCATGGGACAGGGCCTTCTGCTTTTTTGCCCAATGGACAAATTTCCCGGGCGATGCTGGTGGAAATTCTTTATAATCATGAGAATATGCCGATTGTAAATGGATCACTGTTTACCGATGTTCAGATCGGAACCTGGTATGAGCCTGCGGTCACATGGGCGGCGCAGAAAGGCATTGTCAGCGGCTATGGGAACGGGAGGTTCGGCCTGAATGACAATATTACCCGCGAACAGCTTGCTGCCGTCCTTTGGCGGTATACGGGACAGCCCGCGAGCATTATCAGTCTGGATAACTTCGCGGATATCGGAAACGCCAACGGTTACGCGCTCCCCGCGCTGCGATGGGCGGTGGAAAACGACGTCATCAGCGGTAAAGGCGGTATACTTGACCCCACAGGCACCACTACCCGTGCGGAAGCGGCGCAAATGCTGATGAACTATTTCAAGCAGACAGAAAAATAGCGTCAACGAGAAAAGCACTTGCCATTTGGCAAGTGCTCTTTACTGTTCACGTAGCGAGTGTGCCCGCAGGGCGCGCGAGCGCAGTGCAAATCTCAAAAGAGGGGCAGCCTTTGGCTGCCCCTCTTTTGAAGCAAAGTGCGTCTGTAAGCCGGGTTCTGTCTTAGACGGTCATCAATCTACGCGCGCCATTGCTGACGCGCTCCAGCCACCTCCTGAGAACGGCCGGGCCGGCCATGCGTTCTCCCACGGTGTTGCTCCGGATAGAGTTTACAGCGCCCCCATGTTACCATGGGACCGGGTGCGCTCTTACCGCACCTTTCCACCCTTACCTCGTCGCTTTGCACTTCATTCCCTCCCTTTGCCGCAAACGGCAAAACTCGTTCATTCCGTGAAAGCTCCTCTTCCATACACAGCATACGCTGTGTATGGAGTCTGGATTATCGCGGCGGTTTATTTCTGTTGCACTTGTCCGAGGGTCACCCCTGGCGGGCGTTACCCGTTATCCTTGCCCTGTGGAGCCCGGACTTTCCTCACGCACAGGCTTTCGCCTTATGCCCGCGACCATCCGGCGCACTTGCCGGATTATTCTACACACTTTTTCCCGAATAGTCAACAAATTGTTGTAATTTTGGAGATTACAGGATATAATTAACTGTTATGTGAGGTGACAAAAAATGGAATTTACCGAATATATCGACAGCCTAAAAAATAAACGCATCGCTGTGATCGGCGCGGGTGTGAGCAACCTGCCGCTGATCGACCTGCTGTGCAAGGCAGGGCATGATGTGACGGTGTGCGATAAGCGGACACAAGTGGAAATGGGAGAGCAGGGGGAACACCTGCAAGCACAGGGCGCGAAGCTGTGTCTCGGACCGGCCTATCTGGAGGGGCTGAGCGGCTTTGACCTGATTTTCCGCACGCCCGGTCTGCTGCCGCTGAATCCCGCGCTGAAGCAGGCGTCAGACAAGGGCGTGGAGATCACCAGTGAGATGGAAGTGTTTTTCAAGCTCTGTCCTTGTAAGACCATCGCCATCACCGGGTCTGACGGGAAGACCACCACCAGCACGGTCATTGCGGAGTTGCTGCGGGCCTCAGGCAAGACGGTCCACTTGGGCGGGAACATCGGCCATCCACTGCTGTGTGATATTCCGAATATGACCAAGGATGATATTTGCGTGCTGGAATTGTCATCGTTCCAGCTGCACAGTATGTATTGTAAACCGGATGTGGCGGTTATCACGAATGTGTCGCCCAACCATCTGGACGTGCATCCGGACTACGCGGACTATATGAACGCAAAAAAATCCGTATACCTCCATCAAGACGGCGATTGCCGGCTGGTGGTAAATGCAGATAACGAGATTACGGAAAGCTTCGGAAAAGAAGCGCATTCCCAGGTCTACCGCTTTTCCCGCCGGGGGCCGGTGGCGCGGGGGGCGTACTACGCCGATGGAAAGATATGGTTTGCCGATGGCGGCGTGGCCCATGCAGTCATTGCCGTTGACGAGATCAGGATTCCCGGAATGCACAATGTGGAAAATTACATGGCGGCCCTGTGTACCACTTACGGCATGGTGGATCGTGAGACATTTTGCCAGGTTGCCCGGGATTTCGCCGGTGTGGCCCACCGTTTGGAACTGATTCGGGAACTGCGGGGCGTGAAGTATATCAATGATTCCATTGCCTCAAGCCCTACCCGGGCTATCGCGGGGCTGCGGTCCTTCAAGCCCACTGACCGGCTGGTGCTCATCGTGGGGGGCCACGACAAGAATATTCCGTTTGATGAACTGGGCGATGAAATTTGCCAACGGTGCAAAGCCCTGTTCATCTGCGGCGAAACAGCGGAGAAAATTTCCGCCGCTGTGCGGAATTCCCAGTATTATACCCCGAAATTTCCCGTGTTCGTCCACGGGGACTGGACGGAAAATGTTCTGGCAGCCAGCCGCTTTGCGGAACCGGGGGACACGGTCCTTTTGAGTCCGGCCTGTTCCTCTTTCGACTTTTTCAAGAATTTTGCCCAGCGGGGCGATTTGTTCCGGGAAATTGTAATGGGGTTGACATAATATGGAAGAACTGACGAGGCTGGAGGAACTGACCGTCACGTATGGACCCTCCGGCTATGAAGACATTGATTGGGGCATCCGGGATTATTTAGAGACGCAGCTGCGGCCCTTGTGCGACGCGGTATGGGCAGATACGATGGGGAATCTCATCGGTGTCAAGCGCTGCGGCAGGCCTGACGCAAAAAAATTACTGCTGGATGCCCACATGGATGAGGTCGGGCTGATCGTTACCGGCATTGAAAACGGTTTTCTCCGCTTTACGGCTCTGGGCGGTATCGATGCCCGGGTGCTTCCCGCCACAGCTGTGGGGGTGCGGATGCACGACCCATATGGAACAGCCCGTTACAGTTGGATGTCTGGCGTGATCGATACCATGCCGCCTCATGCGCTGAAAGCTGAGGACATGGAAAAGGCCGTTCCCATAGAGGACTTGGTGATCGATGTGGGACTGACCCAGTCGGAAGCGGAGGCCTATGTCCCGCTGGGGACGGCCGCGGTGTTCTGCACTTGGCCCAGCCGGCTGCGCAATGACCGGCTGGCGGGGAAAACGCTGGACGACCGGGCCTGTGTGGAAGTGATATTACGGGTCTTGAGGGAACTCCAGGGCCAAAACCTGGGGGTGGATATTTATTGCATGTTCAGCACCCAGGAGGAACTCGGCACCCGGGGGGCGTCAGTAGGTGTGTACGGGATTGACCCGGACGTCGCGCTGGTGCTGGATGTGACCCACGGAAAAACGCCGGACGCGCAGGGTATTGAACTGATGGAACTGGGCGGCGGCCCGGCCATCGGCGTTGGGCCGAATATGACCCGCAAGGTGACCGAAACGCTCATTCGGCTGGCAGAGGATGAAAATATTCCGTACCAACTGGAAGTGATGTCCGGGAACAGCGGCACCAACGCGTGGCCCATCCAGATCTCCCGCGGCGGCGTGGCGACGGGAGTGCTGTCAGTGCCTTTGCGGTATATGCATACGCCCAATGAGGTCATTGACCTGGCCGATGTAGCGCATACTGCCCGCTTAGTGACGGCATTTGCACGCAATATTGGGGAGGTGCTGACATGATCGAAACGTTGGAGACCCTGTGTGCGCTTCCCGGCGTGTCCGGCTGCGAGGACGCGGTACGAAGCTGGCTGATGGAACGGGCTGTGCCGTTTGCGGACAAGATCGAGACAGACCCCATGGGGAATCTGATGGTGTTCCGCGCGGGGAGGCGCCATGAAAAAACGCTGATGCTCTGCGCCCATATGGACGAGGTAGGCGTGATCGTCACCGGCATCACGGCTGACGGTTACTTGAAATTTGATTTCGTAGGCGGGATCGACCGCCGTGTGGTCATTGGAAAGAACGTATATTTCGGCGTGGTTCCCGGCATCATCGGCATCAAGGCGTACCACTTGTCCAAAGGCGACGGAGCGAAGAATGTTCCTTCTGTGAGTGATTTGTACATTGATATCGGTGCGAAAAGCCGGGAAGAAGCGGCGGCGCTGGTTCCTCTGGGGGCCGTAGGCACGTTTGCGGCGGGCAGTACCCGTTATGGCGCGCCCAGCCGGGAATATTTCATGAGCAAGGCCATTGACGACCGGCTTGGATGCGCAGTCCTTGTGAAGCTTTTGGAACAAAAACCGCCCTGCGACACTTGGTTTGTGTTCACGGTCCAGGAAGAAGTCGGCACCCGGGGCGCGGCCACGGCGGTATACCGGGTGCGTCCCGACGCTGCGCTGGTGGTGGAAGGCACCACGGCGGCGGACTTGCCCGGCGTGCCCGCGCATAAGACTATTTGTAAAGTGGGCGGCGGCGCGGTGCTGCCGTTCATGGACCGGGGGACGCTTTATGACCGCAATCTGCGGGAACTTCTCATAGCTCTGGCCAACCGCCACGGTATTCCGTGGCAGACCAAGGAAATGATCGCCGGGGGGACAGACGCGTCTGTCATCCAGCGCAGCCTGGGCGGGATTCCCGTGGCGGGCGTCGCCGCGCCCTTGCGGAATATCCATTCCCCGGCCGGCGTGGGCTGTATCGCGGATTTTGAGGCGGTGTACCGCCTGACGGAACTGTTTATGGAAGAATATACATTGGAGAACGGACATTGAAGATCACAGATATCACCCCGGCGATGTTTGACCGGGCAAAGCGCGTGGAAGCGGGGCTTTTGGGCCGCTTCGCGGAAATTGACGCAGTGGCTCAGGAAAATACGCTCCGGGTCATGGCGGCGTTTCAGGATCAGAAAGTTACAGAAGGTTGCTTTGCCGGGACCACCGGCTACGGCTATGACGATATGGGCAGAGAGGTACTGGACAAGGTCTACGCCCAGGTATTCGGCGCGGAGGCGGCGCTGGTGCGTATTGGGTTTGTCAACGGCACCCACGCCATTTCCGCCGCCCTGTTCGCGGCCCTGCGCCCCGGCGACACGCTGTTGTCGGTGACGGGGGCGCCTTACGATACCATGCGGACTGTTATCGGTATTGCTGGCGATGAGTACGGCAGCTTGCGGTTTTACGGCGGCCATTATGACCAAGTGGATTTGAAAGACGGTGCGCCGGATTACGACATCATTACCGCCCGGACCGCCGGGATCAAGCCCGCCGCGGTGCTGATCCAGCGCTCCCGGGGCTATGAGGAGCGTAAGGCGCTGTCTATCGCGGAGATCGGGCAGATCGTCACCGCCGTGAAAACGGCCTCGCCGGAAACCATTGTGGTGGTGGACAATTGCTACGGAGAGTTTACGGAGACCCAAGAACCCACCTATGTGGGCGCGGACATCATCGCCGGGTCTCTCATTAAAAACCCCGGCGGCGGCATTGCGCCTATGGGCGGGTACTTAGCGGGGCGGCGGGACCTGATCGACCGGGCGGCCAACCGGCTGACCACGCCCGGCATCGGGGCGGAGTGCGGCGCGTCGTTGGGGAATAACCGTTTGCTGTTTCAAGGCTTGTTCCTGGCCCCTCACACGGTGGCGCAGGCGTTGAAAACGGCGGTGTTTTGTTCCGCGCTGTTTACGGACCTGGGCTTTGAGACTTACCCCGGGCCGCTGGAACCCCGGGACGATATCGTGCAAATGGTAAAGCTGAAGACCCCGGAAAACCTCTGTAAATTCTGCCGGGGCATCCAGTCCGGCTCCCCGGTAGATTCTTTCGTGGCACCGGAACCCTGGCAGATGCCCGGCTATGACTGCGAGGTCATCATGGCCGCGGGCGCGTTTATCCAGGGTTCGTCTATCGAACTGTCCGCGGACGGGCCTATGCGGGAGCCGTATATCGCCTATGTCCAGGGCGGATTGACCTATGAATCGGGAAAACTCGGCATTTTATTGGCCGCTTCTGAAATGATGGACAAATAACTCTGCATATACATGGCATAGAGGTGATTCTATGCCGGTAAAGCATCGACGGACGAGACCCAGACGCTGGGAAGTCCATGTTCCAAGGCCATCCAAAAAAGCGGTCCGGCGGTGCGTAGCCCTGCTGGTCCTGGCGGGGCTGCTTTGGAGCCTGGTGCGGACGGTGGTCTATGTGCGGGATATATCCAGCGCCATGGCCATGTCCGACGCGGAAGATATCGTGGTGGACACCATCAACCAGGCGGTGATTGATACTCTGCAGGCGGGGGACTATGGGTACGATTATTTCGTCACGCTGGACAAAGACGCCGGGGGAAATATTGTGTCGCTGGATACAAATATGTCCCGGGTGAACGCGTTTTCCTCCCAGCTGCTGTATGAGGTGGCGAAGCTGGACCGGGAAGCCATCCCCATCCATATCCCGGTGGGCAACCTGGCAGGCTCCAGCCTGCTACTGAGCAAGGGACCGAATCTGGAAATTGAGATGATTATGCTGACCTCCGCCCATGTGGAGTTTGAAAGCCAGATGCGCGCCGCGGGGATCAACCAGAATGAGCACCGACTGGTGCTTGAAATGGTGGTCGATATCGACGTTTTGGTCCCCTGGGGGCGGGTCAGCAGCCAGGTGGTCAGGGAAGTCATCATCGCGGAGACCGTCATTGTCGGCAATGTGCCGAATATGTACGTAAATACAACGGAGAACGACTTGTATGGATTACAAACAGGAAATTGAGCAGCTGCGGCAGGCGATCGAGGAGAACAGCCGGCTGTATTACGATCTGGACGCGCCGGTGATCTCGGATTATGAGTATGACGCCATGATGCGTCGGCTCCGGGAACTGGAAGCGGAGCACCCGGAACTGGTCACGCCGGATTCACCCACCCAGCACGTGGGCGGCCATGTGATGAGCACCTTTGCGCCGGTGACCCATGAGGTACCGCTGGAGAGCTTGAACGACGTGTTCTCTTTCGACGAGGTGCGGGAGTTTGCTGCGCGCATGGAAGAACAGGTCGTGGCGCCCCTGCGGTTCAGCGTGGAGCCGAAGATCGATGGGCTTTCCATGGCGCTGACCTACGAAAACGGCGTGTTTGTCCGGGGCGCCACCCGGGGCAACGGCGTGGTGGGCGAAGATGTGACGGAAAATCTCCGCACGGTTCGGAACTTGCCGAAGCAATTAAAAAACGCGCCCGCGCATCTGGTGGTGCGGGGTGAGGTGTATATGTCCAAGGACGTATTCCGGGAATTGAACGTCCAGCGTGAGATCAACGGGGAACCGCTGTTTGCCAATCCCCGGAACGCCGCTGCTGGCTCTATGCGCCAGCAGGACCCCAAGGTAGCGGCGGAACGGAAGCTGGATATCGTGCTGTTCAATATCCAAGCGGCGTCACAGACCTATGAGACCCACGGTGAAACGCTGGACGCTATGGGCGACATGGGGTTCAATGTGGTGCCGTATCAGGTGTACGGCAGCATTGAGGAGTGCTTGCAGCAGATCGAATATCTGGGCAACCACCGGGAAGAACTGCCTTACGACATGGACGGCGCGGTCGTCAAGCTGGATTCCCTCGCCCAGCGCAGGGATCTGGGCAGTACCGCCAAGGCCCCCCGGTGGGCTGTGGCCTACAAGTACCCCCCGGAGAAAAAGGAAAGCCGGGTGGTGGATATCGTCGTGCAGGTAGGACGCACCGGGGTTCTGACGCCGAAAGCCGTGATCGAACCGGTGCGGCTGGCGGGTACCACGGTCACGAACGCTACGCTCCATAATCAGGATTTCGTCGATAAGCTGGACATCCGCATTGGAGACACGGTGGTGGTGCAAAAAGCAGGAGAGATCATCCCGGAGGTGCTGTCCGTGAATCCGGCGCTGCGCCCGGAGGGGACGGTGCCGTTCCATCTGCCGGAGACCTGCCCGGAATGCGGCAGCCCCATCGTCCGGGACGAAGACGGCGTGGCCATGCGCTGCACGGGCTTGGAGTGCCCGGCGCAGCTGCTGCGGAATATCGCCCATTTCGCGTCCCGGGAAGCCATGGATATTGACGGCCTGGGCATCGCGCTGTGCCAGAGTTTGATCGAAGCGGGGCTGGTAAAAAGCCCGGCGGAGCTGTATTATTTGGAGCCGCAGAGCGTAGCGGCCCTTGACCGTATGGGAAAAAAGAGCGCGGAGAACCTGATGCGCTCCATCGAAAACAGCAAGACCCAGGGCTTGGCCCGGGTGCTGTGCGGCTTCGGGATCCGGCAGGTGGGGAGCAAGGCTTCCAAAACGCTGGCGAGTTATTTCGAGAGCATGGATCAGCTCATGGCGGCCACGGAAGAGGAACTGACGGCTGTGCCGGATATCGGCCCGGTGACCGCCGGCTTCATCCGCCAGTGGCTGGACCAGCCTCAATCTCAGCACCAGATCCGGCTGCTGCGGGAAGCGGGGGTATCCATGGACAGCGCGGAGACCATCGTAGATCACCGCTTCCAGGGCATGACCTTTGTGCTCACCGGCACGCTGGAGCGGTATACCCGGGACGAGGCGGCGGCCATTATCGAGGGCTTTGGCGGCAAGGCTTCCGGGTCTGTGTCGAAAAAGACGACCTATGTGCTGGCGGGGGAAAACGCCGGTAGCAAATTGACAAAAGCGAACGATCTGGGCATCCCGGTTCTGACGGAAGTGGAATTCGATGCCATGATCCAGTAAAGGAGATTCTGGATTTGATCCAATTTAGAGATTTGGTGTTAGAGGACATCCCCAAAGTGCGGGCATTTTTTGAGGCATATGCATCCCGGTCCTGTGACGCTACGATAGGCGGCGCGTTCATGTGGCGCAAATATTTTGAGACCCAGATTTATATGGACGATACGGTCCTGTTATTCAAAGTCCAGCGCAGCGCGGGGAATACGGCCTTCCTGACGCCTTATGGCGACATAGACCGGGGATTCGGCCTGCTGCGGGAATACTGCCGGGAGACCGGCATTCAGCCAGCGTTCTGCGCGGTGACCGGCCGGGAACTGCCGTATTATGAGAAGAATTTTCAGGTGCTGTCCGTAGAATTCAACCGGACGTGGAGCGACTACTTATACGAAGCGGAACGGCACCGGACCTTTGCGGGCAAGAAACTGTCCGGGCAGCGCAACCATGTCAATAAGTTTTTGAAAAGCTACGATAACTGGTCTTTTGAACCCATTACAAGCGAAAATCTGGCGGAAGCCCGGGCCTTTTGCATGGAGATTGAGCGCCAGCGGGAAAAAGAATCCTCCACCTATGAGGCGGAAGAGGAAATTTTAGGAGAGGTATTTGACCGGCTGGAGGAGTATGGCTTTTTCGGCGACCTGCTCCGTGTGGACGGGACCATCGTTGCTATGGCCATGGGAGAGACCATTGGAGATACTTTGTTTGTTCATATTGAAAAGGCCCGCAGGGATTATTTCGGGGCCTATCAAATGATCGTTCAGCAGTTCGCCAACGCGCACACCGGCGGCGCGGTCATGTACATCAACCGGGAGGACGATTCCGGCGACCTCGGCCTGCGCACTTCAAAACTGTCCTATCAGCCCATGGAACTGCTGGACAAGGCCACGGTCAAGATCAAATTCTGACGAAAAAGCGCTTTCGTGAGAAAAAGAGGATGTTTTTTCTGCCACAAATTCACAATAAGTTTAAATTCACTTCATACTTTTGCAGTAATTTTTGGATAAGATAACATCGTACCAAGAATCAATGACATGATAACTCACTCTCTCTTTTCTCTTTTTTCTTTGCACGAAAGGCCCGGTCTCCGGGCTTTTTGTGTTATTTGAGGCAAACCGTAAACAGTCGATTCATTACAGGAGGTATCACATATGAAACATTTGGGAAGAAAAATTTTGTTGGGTGTCGGAACGGTCGCGGCGGTGTCCTTCGCGGCGGGGGCGCTGATGTACAAGCGCTATATGGACGATTTTTATGAGTTCATTATCGGCGATGAGGGAACCGACGACATGGACATGGTAGACGAGACCGACCTGGAACCGGACGATTTCGACGATTCCGGGGTGGATATCACCATTGACATAGCCAAGGAGTAAGCAGCTCCGACGCGGAGCATTCCGCGCGATTTTCCATGGAAAGAAGGAATCAATATGAACGATCAGGAAACGCTGCCCAGGGTTCTGCCGTACCCGGAGACCACGATGTACGGTGCGGTGGCGGAATCCGCACGCCGGTATCCGGATGCCCCGGCCTATGACTTTATGGGCAAGACCACTACATACCGGCAGCTGATAGAAAAGATCGATCAGGCGGCGAAAGCGCTGGTAGCCAGCGGCATCCGGCGCGGCGACGCGGTGACGATCTGTATGCCCAACGCGCCCCAGGCGATCATTTTACTGTACGCCATCAACCGCATCGGCGCGGTGGCGAGCATGATCCACCCCATGTCCTCGCAAAAGGAGATCACGTTCTACCTGAACGACTCTGACAGCCGGATGATCTTGACCCTGGACCTGTTTTACGAGAAAGTGGTACATGCCCGAGCCGAGGCCCGCCGCCGGAACACGGTCATTCTCACGGCGCGGCTGCAATCGGAACTGCAAAAGCACAAGGCGCTGGCGTTTTACCTGAAAAAAGGCAGGGAAGTATCCAAATTCCCCAACGCCCCGGATAGCATCCTGTGGACGGACTTTTTGAAAAAAGCCGAGGAAGTGTCGGTTTTGCCGGAGATGATCTATGACCCGACCAAGGCGTCAGTTTTGCTGTATTCCGGTGGCACCAGCGGTACGCCCAAGGGTATTATGCTCTCGGACTTCAATTTCAACGCCCTGGGGATGCAGATTCGGGAGGTCGCGGGCGTGGACTTTGTGCCGGGCCTGAAATTTTTGTCGGTTATGCCGCTGTTCCATGGCTTTGGCCTGGGCATCGGCATACACACCATTTTGGAAAACGGCGCGGAATGTGTCCTGGTGCCGCAGTTTACCAATGACTCTTACGCCAAGCTGGTGGTCAAGCGCCGGCCCAACTTTATTGCCGGCGTTCCCACGATTTATGATTCTCTGCTGAAATCCGACCGCCTGAAACATGCGGACCTGAGCTGCCTGGACGGCGTGTACTGCGGCGGTGATACGCTGCCCACGGATTTGAAGCACCGTTTCGACGCGTTTTTGAAGGAACACAACGGAAAAGTGCAGATTCGTGAGGGCTACGGCTTGACCGAATGCGTCACGGCGAGCTGCCTGACCCCGGTGGACACCTACAAAGAGGGGAGCATCGGCCTGCCCCTGCGGGATATGGAATACCGCATCGTGGAACCCGGTACTTTCCGGGATCTGCCAGCGGGGGAAATGGGCGAGATCATACTCACCGGGCCGACACTGATGCTGGGATACCTGAACCACCCGGAAGAGACCGCCCAGACTTTGAAACGTGGGGCCGATGGTAAGATCTGGCTGTTCACCGGCGACCTGGGGACTATGGACGAGGAGGGCTACGTCTACTTCTGCCAGCGACAAAAGCGTATGATTATCACCTCCGGCTACAATGTGTATCCCTCCCAGGTGGAAAATGTACTGGACAGCTTCCCGGACATCGATTACAGCTGTGTGATCGGCGTGCCAGACGACCATAAAATGCAGCGCATCCGGGCCTATGTGGTCCTGAAAGACGGCGTTCGCCCATCGGAAAAGGAAAAAGAGCGTATCATTGAGCACTGCAAACTCTACCTTGCGGGCTACGCCAAGCCGAAGGAGATCATTTTCCGGGATGAGTTACCCCGCACCTTAGTGGGGAAAGTGGCGTTCCATGTGCTGGAAGAGGAAGCCATGGAGGAATTCCGCTGATGGCGCGTCGCTACGATCCCCGTCCGCACTTTTGGCGCAACAAGGTGTGCATGAGCGTAATACTCACGGTAATCGGCGTGCCGGTGGTGAAAGCCCGGCGGTATCACTATGCGCCGTATCAACCGAAAAATGATACGTTCCTCTTGATCGCTAACCACAACGATATTCTGGACCCGGACTATGAGATGGTCCATCTGCGGCGATATATCCGCTATGTGGCCAGCGACCATGTGGTGCGTCAGGGCTTGTTCGGAAAATTGGTGCAGTTTTTCGGCACACCCATCGTCAAGCACCGGGACCGTCCGTCGGAAGAACTGACACGGGATATCCGGGAAACGCTGAAAAACGGCGTATCCGTGGGTCTGCATGCGGAGGGCGGGACTTCGCTCAATGGGGAGTCCCGGTATATTTCCCCCAACACGGCCAAACTCGTCAAGGACGCGGACTGTGCGGTCATCACCTATCGGATGCACGGCGGCTACCTCCGGTCTCCGCGCTGGGCGGTCCGGCACAGGAAAGGGCCGTTGTACGGGGGCGTGGTACAGGAATACAGCCGGGAAGAACTGCAACGCATGACGGAAACGGAAGTTTACGACGCGATTTGCCGGGACTTGTACGTAAATGTCTACGACGAGCAGCGGAAGGACCCGCAGCTGTATACGGGCCAAAATCTCGCGGAGCACTGCGAGATCGTCCTTTACCTGTGCCCGAACTGCGGCGGGGTGGGAATGCTCCACAGTATGGGGGATTACCTGTTTTGCGACTGCGGCTATCAGCTGCGCATGGAAGCGGACGGATTTTTCCATGACTGCGGCGCGGGTGTGGTCTATGACAACATCCGGGACTGGGACTTGTGGCAAAAGCCGGCGCTGCGGGAGTATGTCAAGACATTTTCCCAAAACTTTGCGGACCCCATCTTCCGGGATGACCGGCAGATCATCCGCCGGGTGGAGGGGGATACCAAGCATCTGGTGACGGAACAGGGTGTCCTGAAATTTTACTACGACCGGATAGAACTGCATTGGCCTGGGACTGATTTGACCTGGGCGATGGGGGATGTGCACAAGCTGGACTATGTGAGCCACCAATCCCTGCTGCTCATTACAGAGGATAGCTACTTTGACATCGGCAGCGCCTATCCCCGCTCCCCAACGAAGTATATCGAAGCCTGGCGCTTCCTGACCAACCGGCCAAGCTATTAAGCATAAAAAATTCCCCCGATCGAACGTTTGCTCGATCGGGGGAATTTCACGCCTTAATGCTGATATTCAAATTCCAAATCACCCAGACATACGGTGTCGCCGTCTTTCACGCCCATATCCTCCATACGTTGGAAAATACCGGCTTCCCGCATGGTGCGGTCGAAGAACATGCGGCTTTCGTAGTCGCTGAAATTCACACTTTCCACCAAGCGGTCGATCCACGCACCATCCACAGTCCAGACGTCACCGTACTGATGGATGATGACGTCCTCTGCGGTGAGCGCTCCGGCTTCCGGCGGGACGTAATCCGGCTCAAAGGTGATGACAGGGGGGAGGCTTGCCAGCCGCCCGGCGGTGGCCTGCATCAACTCCCGGGTACCCTGATGGGCCGCGGCGGACATTTCATAAAACGCGTAGCCCTGGGCTTCCACATGGGCACGGAGTTTGTCGATGTTCTCCCGGTCATCACCCAACAGGTCGCACTTGTTGGCAACTACGATCTGCGGGCGGTCCGCCAAAAAGTCAGAATACTGCCGCAGTTCCGCATTGATGGCGTCGAAATCCTCGACGGGGTCACGACCTTCATGACCGGATACATCCACAATGTGGAGCAGCAGCCGGCAGCGGTCAATATGCCGCAGGAAATCATGCCCCAGCCCTGCGCCGTCGCTGGCACCCTCGATGATGCCGGGGATATCCGCCATGACGAAGGACACGCCTTCCGTCACATAGACCACACCCAAGTTGGGATACAGGGTCGTAAAATGGTAATTGGCAATTTTTGGATGGGCGTTGGTAACGACAGACAACAGGGTAGATTTGCCCACATTGGGGAAGCCGACCAGCCCCACATCCGCCAGAAGCTTCAGTTCCAAAATGACCTCACGGCTTTCCCCGGGAAGTCCCGGTTTGGCAAAGCGGGGGACCTGACGGGTAGGTGTGGCAAAATGCTTATTGCCCCAGCCGCCCCGGCCGCCCCGGGCCACGACCCAGTCTTTTCCATCAGACATATCGTGCATGACTGCGCCGGTCTCTTTGTCCCGCACCACGGTGCCCCTGGGGACCCGGACCCGCAGGGCCTCGCCGCCCTTGCCCGCGCAGCGTTTGCCTTGGCCGTCCGCACCATTGGGCGCGGTGTACTTCCGTTTATAACGGAAATCCATCAGGGTGGACATATGATCGTCCACAGTAAAGACCACATCGCCGCCTCGGCCGCCGTCACCGCCGTCCGGGCCGCCAGCCGCCACATATTTCTCACGGTGGAAGGCCACGGCTCCGTTGCCGCCTTTGCCGGCTGCCACCGAAATGGTTACCTTGTCAACAAATGATGAGGCCATCGTTTTTCCTCAAAGCTTTCTTAAGTATAGAGATAGTTTATGTTATGCGGCCGCGAAATACTCAGCCATACCACTGGAAGCAGGCTCAGACAGACTGGTGAACACGATGCAGGCCATGTAATTGCCGACCCGCAGCAGGTAATAATCCTGGAACATCTGACCGCCGGAAATGGAAGCGGGCATGACGGTGAAGGTCTTGCCGCCCAAATCGGCTGTATAGGTGTCTCCGCACTCATAAGAGCTGTCCAGCTGGCCCTTGACGGCCTCGGCGTAATCGGTTTCGGAATAAGAGGTGCCTCCGGGGGTGAGCGCCAGGTTTTCGTACATGATCATGACGTTGCTGTTATCTGGCGCAATGGCGATCATATCGTAAACGGTGGACAACTCCAGGTATTTTTTTGCCAGCGCGTTGGCATCAGTGTTATCAATGGCGACGTTCATCATGGCGTTTAATTCTTCCTCAGAAGCGAGGGTCCAATCCTCCGGCGCGGCGAACTTGATGCCGGCGAAAGTGCTGGTGTATATATTGTCGGTAACAGTGCCCCGGGAAAACTCCACTTTTTCTTCTTTCGGTTTGCTGCTGCAGGCAGTCAGAGAGCAAAACATCAGTACCAGACTCAAGAACAATGCGATTTTCCGTTTCATTTTTCATTCTCCTTTATACTTTTTTGCTAAAAAAACGTGCAGATACGACCACTCGTATCTGCACGTTCAAGCCATTACTGGGTGATCTCGTAAACGGAGACCTTCTTGCGATCCTTACCCATGCGCTCGAATTTGACGACGCCGTCGACCTTTGCGTACAGAGTATCATCGCTGCCCTTGCCCACGTTGGTGCCGGGATGGATCTTTGTCCCGCGCTGTCTGACAAGGATATTGCCGGCCAGGACATGCTGACCGTCGGCCTTTTTGGGACCAAGACGCTTCGACTCGCTGTCGCGGCCGTTCTTGGTGGAACCCATACCTTTTTTATGAGCCATGCTTTACACCTCCATGTATTTGAAGTAGGGAAACGCTTTTCAGGCGTTGATGGTTTCGATTTGAACCTTGGTGTAGGGCTGTCTGTGACCCTGGGTGCGCTTGTAACCCTTTTTGGGCTTCATCTTGAACACCCGGATCTTCTTGCCGCGGCCGTTTTTCACAACATTCGCGGAGACGGTAGCGCCTTCCACAACGGGGGTGCCGAACTTGGTGCTGCCCTCGTCGATCACAGCCAGAACGCGGTCGAACTTCACAGTGTCGCCGGCCTCGACGTTCAGCTTCTCGATGAACAGGACATCGCCCTCAGCGACACGGTACTGCTTACCGCCGGTCTCGATGATCGCATGCTTCATATTACGTATCTTCCTTTCTTCCAGGACTCGCTCTTGCAGGTGAAAACCACGGTTTTACTTCCAAACCTACTCAATGCGGCCTTGGTAGATTACCATATTTGCCCCGATTTGTCAACTGAATTTCCAAAGTTTTTTCCTGGATTTTGGCGGTTTTGCCCTATTTTTTCCGCACAGACACGTCTCCGGAGGACAAACGTGCGGTGGAACCATCCGGATAGGCGACGATTAGGGCAAAATCATCGTCAATGCCCAACGCTGTGGCGGGAAGTTCCGCCCCGTCCCGCAGCACGGTGATGTCCTGTCCCGACAGCATGGACCGCCGACGGTACTCTTCTAAAAAAGATTTTTCCAAAATCTGCGGATACAGCGTGAAAAACTGATTTAACACCTCCGCCACCATACGGCAGCGAAGGTCTCCGCCGGCGGTTTGGAACAGCGCCCCGGCCTTTTCCCGGAGGTCCGCCGGGAATCCGTCCTCCGGCGGCAGCAGATTGATGCCGATGCCCAGCACCGCGTAATGCAGCCCGCCGCTTTCCAAGTCCAGGGACGCTTCCGTCAAAATGCCGC
Source organism: Oscillospiraceae bacterium (assembly GCA_022800755.1). Lineage (GTDB taxonomy): Bacteria > Bacillota > Clostridia > Oscillospirales > Oscillospiraceae > HGM13010. The sequence goes on along the minus strand of JAAWQX010000002.1, from coordinate 126,004 downwards.
AGACTTTTTTCCCGGCGACATAGATGTCATTGACCCATTTGATTTGTGCCTCCTGCCCGGAAACAGCCTCAATGGCCTGGGCGCAGGCGACGGCGGCGCAGGTAGTAATGAGTAGGCTTTGCTCGGCGCTGAACCTGGGCCGGAGCAGAATACTGAAATACACCCCGGTCCCGGCGGGGGAATAAAAACTGCGGCCCATCCGTCCCTTTCCATCGGTTTGCTGTTCGGCAATGATCACATAGCCCTCAGGCGTGCCGCTTTCTGCCGCATGTTTGCACACGTTCATGGTGGTGGATACGCTCTTTTGGTAGTCCAGCGTAAGCCCCCCGCACCGCAAATACCGGGTGATGCCGGGGACACAGAGCGTGTCCGCCCCGCCGGACAGGGCATAGCCGCGGTTCCGCACGGCGTCGATTGGGTGCCCATCCTTTTGGAGTTGGCGCACGGCTTTCCAAACGGCGTTTCTGCTCACCCCCAGGGAATTGGCGATCGATTCCCCTGACAGATAGGAACCGCGTTGTTCCATCAGCAGCGTCAGCACGGTTTCTTTCAGGCGCATCAAATCCCTCCTTGCCCCACGGTTACATACGGACGCAGCCGACGCACCACGACGGCGGCCAGCGCGATTTTTGCAGCGTCAGGCAGCAGATAGGGGAGAACGCATACAGCAAAGGCGGAGCCGTAACCCATCGGCCCTGATTTTGCGGCGTAGACGTTTACGAACCAGACGGTACCGAATAAATACAGCAATATCTCCCCGGAGATCATAGAAAGAACCAAGCTCGCGGGGGAATTTCCAAACTGACTGGACAGTAAACCAGTACACGGCGCCATAAACAAAAATCCGATGAGATAGCCGCCGGTAGCGCCCAGCAGTACGCCCGCCCCGGCCCGGAAGCCCGAGAAGACCGGCAGCCCCACCGCGCCCAATAGCAAATACGCCACGACCGCCAGGGTCCCGTATTTCCAGCCCAGCAGACTGGCCGCGACGCATACGGCAAAGGTCTGCATAGTAAACGCGATGCCCGATGGCAGGGGAACCGCGATCCAAGTGCATACCACGATCAATGCTGTGGATATCCCGACATAAGCCAGTTTGCGCGCAGACCATTTTGAAACAGTTTTGTGCATAGACCTGTTACCTCCTGACAATTGTCACCTAAGAATAAAAAGAGGGTGACAATTATATAATAAAAAGCGCCGCAGAAGTAGCTGCGGCGCATAAGATTACTTAATCAAGTTCAGAACCAGAGTCAAAACCACAAAAAGCAACGCAAACCATTTGGTCATTTTGGCCAAGGTTGCGTCCAAAGTCTTTGCCTTGCCTGCGCCCAGGAACGTATCCGCTCCGCCGGAGATAGCGCCGGACAGGCCAGCGGACTTACCGGACTGCATCAAAACGACGATGGTGACAGCAATACCGGAGAGCACCTGAATAATGGTCAGAATCAACTTCAGCATCTATATTCAATCCTTTCGTATCACATTTTTGAACGGAAAACATTGTAACACACTCATTTGCGACTTTCAAGCCCTTTTTTCCATTTTAAGAAAAAATTATGCTTTTGTTTTTGGCTTTTTGGGCTTTGGAGCTGGAAGTTCGTCGTACATGGCCTCCAGCAGCGCCTGCAAAAAGGCCCGGTCGTCCAGGTCATCTACCAAGATCATGGGCGTTTTCGCGCCGTCATACGGCAATTCCCGGGGCGCGTCTGGCAGCATAGCTTCGGAGGATTTTGTGATTTTCACCAGCAGCCGGTCGTCGCAAATATCGCCGATCAGTTTTCCCCGGAAATATACCAGGTATTCTCCCATCATGGGCCGGGTGGTAACCTCACCTGCGTCAGACAATTGTTCTGTTACAAACTCCAAAAAGCTTTTACTTGTTGCCATATTTTACCTCATACCTTTCTGACCGGGTGCCGAATCACTGTTTTCAGCTTTCCCGGCGCGGTGCGCCGCGCGTCGCTGAGATAAATTTCATGGTGTATCCGTTGGCCTGTGATATCCAGCGCATAGCCCTGCTCCTCCATGAACCGGTGCATCAGCTCTACAGTCGCCGGTTCGTCGTCATATGAACCCAAATGCATACATTGGACACACAGCCCCTCATGGTATGTCCAGAACTCCACTTTGGAAAAATCCGTTTTCTTCTTCTCAGACGCTTCCTGAACCGCCCAGGCAAAGTCCGATTTTGTCACAAAGTCCGGCAGACGGATGACGGAAATGAACTGAAAATCCTCTTTATGGGCGTAATCGATCTCCGTTTTGCCCTCCTGCCACCAAAAACCCTCCAGCGGCGGCACCACGTAGTCAAAGTAGCCCTCGATTTGGCGGCTGCCTTTCTTGCTCATTTTAATGGTAAAAGCGATGCCGTACAAAAGCTCAATGGACCGCTTGTATTCACCGCCCTCCGCGTTTGGGTCGCCCTGTCCCCGCACCGCGATGTAGTTCATTTCCGGGACTTCCACGATGCCGGGCTTGTTTTTCGGCATGTAAAATTCTTTGTACTCTTTTTTGTAATCAAACACCATGGTGTTCTCCTCGTTCCTTAATAAATGTCTCGATTGCCCGATTCACGATCTCCGGCTGATCGCAGTTGGAATTGTGCCCCGCGGCGTCCACCCAAAGAATGGGAAGCCCCGCGCGCCTGGCCCAGGACTTGTTGTACCGCTTAGCGGACCCGGCCCGGTCCTTTATACCACAAATGAGCAGGGTGGGGCAGGGGATGTCATAGGGCCGGCCCTGTTCGATGGCCTCCGCCAGGATGCGGAACCCATGCCCGGCCAGCCGGCAATACTCATCCCGGTCAAAGCTACTCATCATATCGTTCATGAGCCGCCGCCCGTCGACTGACACTGCGCAGCCTCGGGAACCGCACAGAGCCAGCAGCTTCCACGGAAACGCCCGGTACATTGGCTCCGTCCGCTTGAGCAGCCAAAGTTCTGCCGCCGTGATATATTCCCGTTTCAACGGTGCGGAATCAATACTGATAAAACCGACCGCCGAATCTGGAAATTGGTCCATATAGCACTGCGCCACATATCCACCCATAGACTGCCCGACGAGGATCGGGCGTTCGATTTTTTCCTGCCGCAAAATCTCACGCAGATACCCGGCCTTGTCCGCAAGGGAAAACTCCAGCCGGAACGGACGTGAAGCGCCATGCCCCGGAGCGTCCCACACCAGGACCCTGTATTTGTCCTGAAACGCTGCTACCTGTTTGTCAAACAGCCGATGATCCGCCGTCAGCCCCGGCAAAAACACAAGCGCCGGGTGTGCGGGAGAAAATTCGTTTGTCCAGTAATGGATCACGCCGCAAGGCGTGCGGAATGTCTTTTCGGTCATAAAGGTTTCTCCATCAGTATCACAGTTTCCACATGATGCGTCCGGGGGAACATGTCCACCGCACACCCGGCGGTGACGGCGTAGCCGAACGCCCCAAGCCGCTGTACGTCCCGGGCCAAGGTAGCCGGATCACAGGAAACATACACCAGTCTTCCCGGCGACATCTCTCCGATGGCCGCGATGGTGTTTTCATACATGCCCTTGCGGGGCGGGTCCACCACGACGGCGTCCGGGCGGATGCCCCGGTCGGCCAGCGCCTGCGCAGCCTGTCCCGCGTCGGCACAGATGAATTCCACCGTTTCAAGACCGTTCTTCCGGGCGTTTTTCCTGGCGTTCTCTACGGCCTCCGGCACGATCTCCGCGCCGATGACACGGTCTGCCCGGCCTGCCAGACAAAGGCTGATGGTCCCGGTGCCGCAATACAGGTCCAGCACCGTCCCGCCATTGGGCGCGGCGTATTCTACAGCTTTTTGATACAGCCGCTCCGCCTGCGGGGGATTGATCTGGAAAAACGACTGGGGGGAAATGTCGAACCGATGCCCGCAAAGCTGTTCCGAGATGGTCTCGCTGCCCCAAAGCAGGTGAAACTGCCCGTCCAGCACGCTGTTGCCCCGGCTTTTGTTTACGCACAAAACGATGCCGCACAGCTCTGGGCAGGCTTCCGGCAGTTCCTTGACCAGTTTCGCGGTCTTATCCCCAAAGCCCCGGGCAGACACGATGGTCAAATGGACCTGCCCCAGCCGGTTGGTGCGGGTAAAAAGGTGCCGCACGGCACCTTTCCCGGTCTGCTCGTCGTAGGGGGAGACACCGTTTTCCTCCATCCACCGCACCACCGCTGCGTTTACGTGGTTGGACGCTTCACTTTGCAGCAGGCAGTTGGCCACCGGGAGGATATCATGGCTTCTGGCCCGGTAAAAGCCCGCCGCGGCATGTCCGTCAATGGTACCCACCGCTGCGATACCCTTATTCCGGTACCGGTAAATATCGTCAGCGCCGATGATCTCATCCACGGTGAACGGGCTTTTCCCGATGCGGTGAAGCGTGTCATTGACATGGTCCAGCTTCATCCGCAGTTCTTCTTCATATGATAAATGCTGTACCGCGCAGCCGCCGCATTTTCCTGCCAGCGGACACGCCGGCGTGACCCGCGCGGGCGCGGGGGACAGCAGGTTGATCCCTTTTCCGTAAACTGCCGAGGCAGTCACTCTGACCAGCTTCACTTCCCAGGTCTCGCCCGCGACGGTCTCGGGGACGAACACGGCCCGGTCATGTATATGGGCCACCCCCGCGCCCTGGGCGGTATATCCTGTAATCTCACAGGTGAAAACCTCATTTTTTCGGAGATCGGTCAAAATACTCACCTCAAACGCTATTGTAACATGAAAAAATCCAAAAAGAAAGCCGCAATACAGAAAAAATACAAGCATCGGTGGCAGTTTACGGTTCCGAAAGGTTTACAAAAACGGCGCGGTGTGCTACAATCTCTTGCATATTCCCAAAGAGAATAAGGAGACGATATCATGCAGCTTGCGAAGAAAATGGACAATTTCGGCGAGAGTATTTTCAGTTCTCTGGCCGCGATCAAGAATAAACGCCTGGCGGAGGGTAAGCCTGTATACGATTTCAGCGTAGGCACGCCCAACATCCCCCCTGCGCAGCATATTTTGGATACCATTGCCCGGGAGGCGGCGGACCCGAAAAATTATGTTTACGCCATCAATGACCTGCCGGAACTTCAAGATGCGGTGCAAGTCTGGTACAAACGGCGCTATGGCGTGGACCTTGACCCCAGAACGGAGGTCACGTCTTTGCTCGGGTCCCAGGAGGGCTTAGCCCACATCACCTTGGCTTTCGCGGACCAGGACGATATCATCCTGGTGCCGGACCCCTGCTATCCCGTGTTCGGGGACGGCCCGCTGATCGCCAGCGCCAAGCTGCACTATATGCCCATGCTGGAGGAGAATGACTACATCATCCAACTTCAGGACATCCCCACGGATGTGGCGAAAAAAGCGAAAATGATGATTGTGTCCTATCCCAATAACCCCACCACCGCTTTGGCACCCGACAGCTTCTATCATGAGCTGATCCGCTTCGCCAAAGAATTTGATATCGTTGTGCTCCATGATAACGCTTACAGCGACTTGGTGTTCGACGGCCGGCACGGCGGCAGCTTTTTACGGTTCGAGGGCGCGAAGGACGTGGGTGTGGAGTTCAACTCCCTGTCCAAGACCTATGGACTGGCCGGGGCGCGTATCGGGTTCTGCGTGGGCAACGCTGATGTTGTAAAAGCGGTGAAAACGCTGAAATCCAATATGGATTACGGCATGTTCCTGCCGGTGCAGAAAGCCGCCATCGCCGCCATCACCGGCGACCAAAGCTGCGTGCCCGTGACCTGCGAGGCTTACCAGCGCCGCCGGGATGTGCTGTGCGACGGCCTGACGGAGATCGGCTGGAAGGTGGACCGCTGCGCCGCGACCATGTTCGTCTGGCCCGAACTCCCCGCAGGGTATACCGACAGCGCGGCGTTCGCCATGGAACTGGTGGATAAAACGGGAATGCTGGTCACCCCCGGCAGCGCTTTCGGTCCCGGCGGCGAGGGGCATGTCCGTATGGCTCTGGTGCGTACGGAAGAAGAGATCAAAGCCTGCATCAAAGCTGTGGCGGAGTGTGGTATTTTAAACAAATAAAATGAAAAAGCGGCGTTTTGGCAACGCCGCTTTTATTTTTTAATCAGTGGGATAAACTATGAAAAAGATTATGATTTTTGTAGAGGGAACGACATTACAAATGGAATAACCAAAAGGGATAAATTTTGCGTATCCTGTTAAAAACTACAATCCATAAATCGCGCGGGACAGAGAATACTAACTCTGAATCAACCGAAATGGAGGGTAGAGCATGAAGCATCATGGAATTTACGCGTTGGTTTGCGTCAGCCTGTTGGCGACGCTGCTCACCGGCTGCGCCAAGAGCGCTGAGGATTACGGAAACGGTGTGAACGGGAACGGCACCTATGCCCCGGACCCCAACAGCGGCATCGTAACGGATAATGACGGGATGATCGATGATGTCAACAATAGAAATGACATCGTCGACCGCCCCGTGACCGATCGGACTAAGACCGACCGGAACAACAATACCGGCCTTGAACGGGCCGGAAACGCCGTGAGAAACGGTGTGAACCGTGTGGGCAACGCCATTGAAAACGGTGTGGATGACCTGACCGGCAACCAGCCGGCGACCACACGATAAACTGGCAGAGAAAAAGGACAGCGTTCGCTGTCCTTTTTCTCTATTCAGCCGGAAAAGGTCTGGCACAGGTGCTTGACACAGCAGTTTTCACAATCCGGCTTCCGTGCGTCGCATACAGCCCTGCCGTGCAGCACAATGCGGTGGCAGAAGTCGGACGACTTGTCCGGCGGCAGAATCTCCCGCAGGGCGGCTTCGATTTTCACGGGCTCTTTCAGTCCGTCTACAAGCCCCATGCGGTTGGCTAAGCGGATCATATGTGTATCCACGACTACGGAGCCGGGGACCTTGAAAATATCGCCTAAAATAAGGTTCGCAGTTTTGCGTCCCACGCCGGGCAAGGCGGTCAGTTCCTCCATGGTGCCGGGCACTTTGCCGCCGTGTTTTTCCAGCAGCACTTGTGCGCAGGCGACGATATCCCGGGCTTTTGCACGGTAAAATCCGCAGGAATGTACATATTCCTCCACCTCGGTCACATCCGCCGCGGCGAAATCCTCTAAGGTGGGAAACCGGGCGAACAGCGCCGGGGTGATCTGGTTCACCCGTTCGTCGGTACACTGCGCCGCTAACCGCACGGAAAAGAGCAGTTCATAATCTTTTCGATAATCCAGAGTGCAGTCCGCAAGGGGATATTCTTCCTCAAAAAGCCGCACGATCTCCCGGACCTGTTCAGCAGTTCTCATAAAGTTCACCTCGCCGCTGATTGTAACATATTCCGACAAAACTTTCAATCCACATGCAGATTTATACATTTGTAATGCTTGTAATATCCTTTCAATATTGGTATAATAAGCCCTGAGTAAGATGAATAAAGATCGGGGTAAGACCTTTTGAATAAATTACAGGATATCCACTCCCCGGCGGAACTGAAGCAGGTTCCAGCCGATGAGATTCCCGCCCTGTGCGGGGAAATACGGGAGTTTTTGATTGACAGCGTTTCCAAAACCGGCGGACATTTCGCCTCGAACCTGGGCGCAGTGGAACTGGCTGTGGCAATCGACCGGGTGTATGACCCGGAGCGGGATCGGATCATATATGATGTGGGGCATCAGGCGTATGTCCATAAACTGTTGACCGGCCGCCGGGACCGGTTTCCTACCTTGCGGAAATTCGGCGGACTTTCCGGGTTCCCAAAGCCTGCGGAAAGCCCGTGCGATGCGTTTATTACCGGGCATGCCTCCACGTCGGTGTCCGCCGCCCTCGGCATGGCCCGGGCCAGGACCATACAGGGGGACGACTATGACGTGTGCGCGGTTATCGGGGACGGCTCGATGACGGGCGGGCTTGCCTATGAAGCCATCGCGGACGCCGGGCAGAGCGGGGAACCCATCGTGGTGATCTTAAATGACAATGCCATGAGTATCAGCCAGAGCGTCGGCGGTATGGCCCGGATTTTGTCTCAAATGCGCACCAAGCCCGCGTATTTCAAATTCAAGCGAGTATACCGGAAAACCATCGGCCGCATTGGGCCATTGTACCGGGGAATCCACAAGGTCAAGGAATGGGTGAAATCCCGAGCGCTGCCGGGCAATATTTTTGATGACATGGGTTTTTATTATCTTGGCCCCATCAACGGCCATGACGAGCATACGTTGGAGCAAGCGATCTGCTACGCCCGGGAACTGCGGATCCCCGTACTGCTGCACGTGATCACGGTAAAGGGCAAGGGCTATGAATATGCGGAGCGATGGCCGGACCGGTATCACGGCGTATCTGGCTTTGACCCGCTCACAGGCATCGTTCCCGGCGAAACGAGGGATTTTTCCTCTGTGGCGGGGGATACATTGTGCGAATTGGCGGAACAGGACCCGTCGATCACCACCATCACAGCGGCCATGTTGGACGGAACGGGCTTGAAAGCCTTTTCCGAGCGGTATCCGGATCGTTTTTTCGATGTGGGAATCTGTGAGGAACACGCGGTCACCATGGCCGCGGGGATGGCCAAGCAGGGCTTGAAGCCCGTATTTTGCGTATATTCCAGCTTTCTGCAGCGGGGCTTTGATATGCTGATCCATGATGTGGCGCTGGCGAAAGCCCATGTGGTGTTCGCTGTGGACCGTGCGGGCCTGGTGGGGGCCGACGGAGAAACCCATCACGGGGTGTTCGACGTAAATTACCTTTGCGCCGTGCCCGGCATGAAAGTGCTGTGCCCGGCCAGCTTCGCGGAACTGCGGGAAATGCTTGCCGTGGCCGTACAAGAACTGGACGGCCCGGTGGCGGTGCGGTATCCCAGAGGCGGCGAAGGCGATTATCGCGGGCGCGCGGGAGCGCCGAGCGTGGTACATACACAGGGCAATGACCTCACCATCATTTGCTATGGGACGATGCTGGATAGTGTGATGCGGGCCCAAGGCTTGCTGGTGGAGCGGGGGATCTCCTGCGAGGTCATCCGCCTGACCCGGCTGGACGCGCCGGATTGGGACACCATCCTGCCGTCATTACAGAAAACGAAGCGCCTTTTGGCGGTGGAGGAGACCGCGGATGCCGGCTGCGTGGGCAGCCGCATTCTGGCGGCTTGCGGAGAGCGGGGGATCGTCCTTTCCGCCGCAAGATGCCTGAACCTGGGGCAGGGGATCGTTCCCCAAGGCACGGTGGAACAACTGCGGGCGCTGTACGCCCTGGACGGCAACGGCATCGCCTACGCGGCGCTGTCTATGCTGGACCGTCTTTGACAGATTGGAAGAAAACGAATGAAAAAGCAGCGATTGGATCAGCTTGTATTTGACCTGGGATTGACGGAAAGCCGGGAGCGGGCGAAAACCACAATCATGAGCGGGGTCGTCTACGTAAACGGGCAGAAAGTCGATAAACCGGGCACTCAGGTAGACCCGGCGGCGCAGATCGAGGTGCGGGGCGGCGTTTTGCCGTATGTGAGCCGTGGGGGCTTCAAGCTGGAAAAGGCCCTGCAGGTGTTCCCGGTGGACCCCGCCGGGAAAGTGTGCATTGATTGCGGCGCGTCCACTGGCGGATTTACGGATGTGCTTTTGCAAAACGGTGCGGAGCGCGTGTACGCCGTGGATGTTGGATACGGGCAGTTGGCGTGGAGCCTGCGCAATGACGGGCGCGTGATCAATCTGGAGCGGACCAATGTGCGCTATATCACGGAAGAGCAGGTCCCGGAACCCGTCGACCTGGCGGTGATGGACGTATCGTTTATTTCCATTCAGCTGGTCATCCCCGCCGTGGCAAAGCTGCTGAAAGCGGGGGCGGATTATATTTGCCTCATCAAGCCCCAATTCGAGGCCGGACGGGAACAAGTGGGGAAAAAGGGGGTCATTCGGGACCCCGCGGTGCATTTGTCGGTCATCCGGTCGTTTCTCGCGTTTGTAGAGGAAAGTGAGTTTACCATGATGGGGCTGGATTATTCTCCCATCAAAGGCCCGGAAGGGAACATTGAGTATCTGGCCTGGCTGAAAAAAGGCGATTATGAAGCCACTCCGGTGTCTCCGGAGCAGGTAGTGGAACTGTCCCACGGCGTTTTGTGAAAGGAAACGGTCCCTATGACAAATCATGTGGTCATCTGTCCCAACCCTTACCGGGATATTGGGTTTGAATATACGATTAAGATCCACAATGCCTTGGCGCAAAATGGGATCACAAGCACTGCTTTTCCGTTGTTTGTACCCTTTTCCGCGCCGGAAGTGGTCAAGTTGTCCACCGTAATGCCTCTGGCGCGGGCTTTGGCGCCGGCTGACCTGCTGATCGCCATCGGCGGTGACGGTACGGTGCTGAATCTGGCCCGGCGGAGTATGGAGTACCAAATTCCGATCATCGGCGTGAATTTCGGAGATAAAGGCTTTCTGGCGGAACTGGACGGCACGGAGATGGATAGTCTCATTTCCGCCGCGAAGGGGAATTTTCGGGAGAGCCACCGCATGATGCTGGATGTGAAGCTGATGCGGGATGGGAAGGTTGTATACGAGGACACCGCGCTGAATGATGTGGTGCTCAAAAGCGTACACAACTGCATCGCGGTCACGACCCGGATTTTGGGACAGGTGGCGTCGCGATTTGCCGGGGATGGCCTCATCATCGCCACGCCCACCGGCAGTACGGGCTATTCGCTGTCCGCCGGCGGCCCGATCGTGGAGCCGGAAGCCCGGAATATGATCGTCACGCCGCTGGCGGCGCATCTGTTGTCGGCCAAGGCGTATGTGGTGTCGCCCAACCGGGAACTGGAGATCACCGCTGACCGGGTCCGGGGTCGGCCCACGGTCATCACCGTGGACGGCAACGACGTGGTAGACTTTTTTGCCGGCGACGAATTGGTTGTCCGGCGCTCGACGCACGAAACCATCATTGCCGATCTACAGCTTCGCCCATTCTATGAAAGGATGCTTGACATATTGTCACGCTGAACGCTATGAAACCAAACAGACAGGCGGCCATCAAGGAGATCATTTCATCCCAGCCGATCGGTACGCAGATCCAGCTCATGGAAGCCCTGGAAGCGCGTGGCTTCCGCAGCACGCAGGCGACGGTTTCCCGGGATATCCGGGAAATGCACCTGGTAAAACGGATGGGCCCGGACGGGCGCTACCGCTACCAGCTGCCGGAAGAAAGTCTGACGCCGGAGTTCGACGTCAAGCTGCGCAAAATCTTCCGGGAGAGCATCACCAGTTATGAGGTGGCGCAGAATATTGTCGTACTCAAAACCCTGCCCGGGCTGGCCAACGCGGCCTGTGCCGCGCTGGATGGGATGCACCTGCCCCATCTGGTCGGGTCCTTGGCGGGGGACGATACGGCGTTTTTGGCGATGTTCGATATGGACTCCGCCGTAGAATTCTGCAAGCAGATCGAGCACATGTTGAAATGAAACGATCAAGGAGTGGGGAAGATGCTCAGAGAACTCCACATTGAAAATATTGCCATCATTGAAGCGGTGGATATCACGTTCCGGCCTGGCTTCAACGTCATGACCGGCGAGACCGGTGCGGGCAAATCGATCATTATCGATTCCCTGGACGCGGTGCTGGGCGGCCGGACCAGCCGGGAACTGGTGCGTCACGGCGCGGAAAAAGCCCGGGTCACGGCGGTGTTCGACCCCGAGGGCACGGAACAGTGGCTGGAAGAAAACGAGATCGACCCGGAGGACGAACTGATCCTTCAGCGCCGCATTTCCGCGGACGGAAAAAGCGCGTGCCGGGTCAACAGCGTCCCGGTCTCCGTGGCGCAGCTGCGGGAATTGGGAAATCTGCTGCTGAGCATCCATGGGCAAAATGACGGCCGCCAGCTGATGGATGAGGCGCGCCACCTGGCGTATCTGGACGCGTTCGGCGGCTATACGGCGGAACTGGACGCTTTTCATGCAGCGTACGCGGATTACCGCGAAATGGTAAAAGCCATGGAACGCCTTGTGATGGACGAGGACGAAAAGCAGCGGCGGATAGAGTCGTTGGAATACAGGGTAAGCGAACTGAGCAAAGCGGACCTGCAAGCGGGAGAGGAAGCGCAGCTGGAAGCCCGTGCGGAACTGATGCGCAACGGCGAGAAGCTGTCGGAATCCCTGGGCGGCGCGTTCGCGGCGCTGTATGCGGGGGATGTGAACGCGCTGGGCTTGGTGACGGACGCGCAATTCAGCTTGAACCGGGTGAAAGGGTATACGTCGGAATTGTCCGGCGCGGCGGAGAGCCTGGAGCAGGCCCGGCTGCTTTTGGATGATGTGTCCGAACAGATCCGGGACGTACTGGGGACGCTGGATTTTTCCCCGGAAGAGTTTGACCGGGTGGAGACCCGCCTGGCCCAGTTGAAAAAATTGGAAAAACGCTTCGGCGCGGATGAAGCGGGGCTGATCGCCATGTTGGAAGAAGGCCGTCAGGCGCTGGAGGAAATCCAGTCTGGGGATGAATTGTTGTCGCTTCAAAAGAAACGGGCGGCGGAAAAACGGGAACAGGCCCGGAAGTGTGCCGCGGAACTGACTAAGCGGCGGCAGGCGGCGGGAGAACAGCTGGCCCAGCGGATTCAAGCGGAACTGTCCTATCTCAGTATGCCCTCTGTCCGGTTTGTGACGGAGGTGCTCCCGGTGGAGCAGGAAGACGGCTTTGTCTCCACCGGCGGGGATGTGGTGCGCTTCTTGATCTCCGCCAACGCCGGAGAAGCGCCAGGGCGCATCAGTAAGATTGCTTCCGGCGGCGAGCTGTCCCGGATCATGCTGGCGATGAAAAGCGTATTCGCGGAAAAAGACCCGGTGCCCACGCTGGTGTTTGACGAGATCGATACCGGCATTTCCGGCGTTGCCGCCCAGCGCGTGGCGGAAAAAATCGCCGCGATCTCCCGGGGGACGCAGGTCATCTGCGTGACCCATCTGCCCCAGCTCGCGGCGATGGGGGATGTCAATTTCTGTATTGAAAAAGAAGAAAAACAAGGCAGGACCTTTACATCTGTCATGCCTTTGGATTATAATGGCAAACTAAGAGAGATCGCCAGGCTCCAAAGCGGAGACCTGGCGACGCAAACAGCCCTGGCCAGCGCGGAGGAACTGACAGCCGCCGCGGACCGGTTCAAAGAAAATCTGTAAGGATAAGGAGAACATGATATGAGTGTTTCAGAAAAAGCGGTCGCGCTCCATGCGACCTGTAACTGCGCCCAAAGCGTACTGTGCGCCCTCAGCGATTATACAAAGCTGGATGATGAGACCGCAAAGCGCATCGCGAAATGCTTCGGGCAGGGGATGCGGTGCGGCGAGGTCTGCGGCGCTGTCAGCGGCGCGCTGATGGCGATCGGCATGGCTTGCCCGACCCCGGACTCCGGCGCCATTACCCGGACGTTTAAGGACAAGTACGGATACATCCGCTGCTCCGATCTGCTCCGGGACGCCAAGCAGAAGCGCTGCGATGAATTTATCGGATATTGCGCGGAACTGGCGGAAAAAGCCATCCAGGAGCAGCAGTGAAACTATAAGGGCAGGAGAGTAAATCAATGACACTTTACGAGGAATTGGTCGCCCGGGGGCTCATAGCCCAAGTGACCAGTGAAAAAGAGGTCTCAGACCTGATCAATAACGGCAAGGCCACATTTTACATCGGCTTCGATCCCACGGCGGATTCGCTCCATGTGGGTCATTTCATGGCGCTGATGCTCATGCGCCGCCTACAAAAAGCGGGCAATAAGCCCATCGCCCTCATCGGCGGCGGCACCGCCATGATCGGCGACCCATCCGGCCGCACGGATATGCGGCAGATGATGACCAGGGAGACCATTCAGCATAATTGCGACTGCTTTAAAGTGCAAATGTCCAAATTTATTGACTTTTCCGACGATAAAGCACTGATGGTCAATAATGCCGACTGGCTGCTGGATCTCAATTATGTAGATTTCATGCGGGATATCGGTCCCTGCTTTTCCGTGAACAACATGCTTCGGGCGGATTGCTACAAACAGCGCATGGAAAAAGGCCTGAGCTTCCTGGAATTCAACTACATGCTTATGCAAAGTTACGATTTTTACCGTTTGTACTTGGATAAGGGCTGCAATATGCAGTTCGGCGGCAACGACCAGTGGAGCAATATGCTGGGCGGTACCGAACTGATCCGCAAAAAGCTGGGGAAAGACGCCCACGCCATGACCATTACCCTGCTGCTGACCAGCGAGGGAAAGAAAATGGGCAAAACAGCCGGCGGCGCGGTCTGGCTGGACCCCGAAAAGACCAGTCCTTATGAATTTTACCAGTATTGGCGCAACGTGGAGGACGCGGACGTGCTCAACTGCCTGCGGATGCTCACGGAACTGCCCTTGGAGCAGATCAATGAGATGTCCACCTGGAAAGACGCCAAGCTGAACGAAGCCAAAGAGATACTGGCCTTTGAACTGACCAAGCTGGTCCACAGCGAGGAAGATGCTGTAAAGGCTCAGGAAACGGCCCGGGCGCTGTTCGGCGGCGGCGGGACGGCGGAAATGCCTACTACGGAGATTGGCATGGACGCGCTGACGGACGGCAAAGCAGATATTATCAAGCTGCTGGTGCTGTCGGGGCTGTGCAGTTCCAACGGCGACGCCCGCCGGAATATCCAGCAGGGCGGCGTATCCGCCAATGACGAGAAAGTGACCGATATTTCTGTTTCCTTTACCGAATCCCAACTGCGGGATGGGGTCGTTTTGAAACGGGGTAAGAAGAATTTTAACAGAATCGTGCTGAAATAAGAGGGGTTATGGAGAAGAGAGAACAATTTGCATCCCGTTTGGGATTCGTGCTGGTGTCCGCCGGCTGCGCGGTGGGACTGGGAAATGTGTGGAAATTTCCGTATATGTGCGGGCAATACGGCGGCGCGGCGTTTATTTTGATTTATCTGGTATTCTTGGCCATTTTGGGCTTGCCCATCATCGTGTGCGAGTTTGCTATCGGCCGGGGAAGTAAGAAGAGTGTCGCCAAAGCCTTTGCCGAACTGGAGCCGGAAAACGGGCGCTGGCATCATTACCGCTGGCTGTGCATGGCGGGCAACTATCTGCTGATGATGTTTTACACCATGGTCTGCGGCTGGATGATGTATTACATGGTGCAAATGGCGTCCGGTCAGCTCACGGGTGTGGACGCGGCCCAGGTGGGCGCGGCGTTCTCCGGGATGCTGTCCCAGCCGGGGACAATGACGTTCTGGATGCTGGTGACGGTGGTTGTGTCCTTTGGCATCTGTGCGCTAGGGCTAAAAAACGGCGTGGAAAAGATCACAAAGGTCATGATGATCTGCCTGATCGTGCTGATGATGGCGCTGGCGGTACATTCCGTCACGCTCAGCGGCGCGGGAGAGGGCATCCGCTTCTATCTGGTGCCGGACTTCGCCAAGGTCAAAGCCGTGGGTATAGGAAATGTGGTATTCGGTGCGTTGTCGCAGGCGTTTTTCACACTGAGCATCGGTATTGGTGCGATGGCGATTTTCGGCAGTTATCTGGATGACAGCCGGTCGTTGACCGGAGAGGCTATGCAGATCGTTTTGCTGGATACGCTGGTGGCGCTCATGGCGGGATTTATCGTGATCCCGGCCTGCTTTGCCTATGGCGTGGAGCCGGACGCGGGTCCTCCGCTGCTGTTTGTGACCTTGCCCAATGTGTTCAACGATATGGCGGGCGGACGCGTTTGGGGGACCGCGTTTTTCGCGTTCATGTCCTTCGCAGCGCTGTCCACGGTGGTGGCGGTATTTGAAAATATCGTATCCTTTGCCATGGACGGGCTTGGATGGAGCCGGAAAAAGGCTGTGGCGGTGAACTTTGTCGCCGTGGCGATTTTGTCCATGCCGGCGGTGCTGGGCTTCAACCTGTGGTCCGGAATCCAGCCGCTGGGCGAGGGAACGACCATTATGGACTTGGAAGATTTCCTGGTTTCCGATAACCTCCTGCCCATCGGCAGCTTGGTGTTCATCCTGTTTTGCGCCGGCAAATACGGCTGGGGCTTTGACCGCTTTACGCAGGAAGCCAATAAGGGCGAGGGGATGCATTTCCCGGCAAAGGCCTATATTTATGTGCGTTTTATCCTGCCGGTCATTGTAGGGATCATCTATCTTAAAGGATATTACGACAAATTTTCCGACAGCGGCAGGCTGCTTGCATGGATGGCTGTGGCGGTATTGTATCTGCTGTTTGTGTTCTGGCTCAGCCGTCCGGGAAAGAGGAACGAGTAAATCACAAAAACACCGGGTTCCCCCGGTGTTTTTTCTGGCGAAATCGGCGGAACTGTGCTATGATACGATTATGGATATGAACGAAATTTTGAAACAGCTTCCCGCGCCGCTGCTGGCGTGGTACCGGGAGAACGCCCGGGACCTGCCCTGGCGCCGGACCCGAGACCCGTACCGGATATGGGTGTCGGAGATCATGCTTCAGCAGACCCGCGTAGTGGCGGTGTTGGGTTACTATGACCGCTTTTTAAAAGCATTTCCCACGGTGCGAGCGTTGGCGGAAGCGCCGGAGGAACAGCTTTTAAAATGCTGGGAAGGGCTGGGGTATTACAGCCGCGCCAGGAATTTGCAAAAGGCGGCAAATGTGATCGTGAATGAGCATGGCGGCGCGTTTCCTGAGACTTATGAGGCCCTCTTGAAATTGCCGGGAATTGGTGAGTATACCGCCGGGGCGATCGCATCCAGTGCGCTTGCACAGCCTGTCCCGGCTGTGGATGGGAATGTTTTGCGGGTGGTCTCCCGCATCACGAATTGTTATGACGATGTTGCGGACCTCAAGGTCAGGAAGCGGTTCCGCAATGAGATTGCGGAGATTTTTCCGGAAGAGGAAGCGGCGATTCGGATATTCAACCAGGCGCTGATGGAACTGGGGGCTACGGTTTGCGTTCCCAATGGGGCGCCGAAGTGTGCAAATTGCCCCGCCGCCGGGCTGTGTGAGGCCCGGAAACGGGGGACATGGGCAGAGCTTCCGGTAAAAGCGCCGAAAAAGGAGCGTCGGGTGGAGGAGAAGACGGTGTTTCTCTTGTTTCAAAAGGGCCGGATCGCTCTGCGAAAGCGGGAAAATAAAGGACTGCTTGCGGGGCTTTGGGAGTTCCCCAATGTACCAGGGAGGCTGGACGAGGCGCAAGCGCAGTCAGCCTTACGGGACTGGGGCGTCACGGCCGGGGAGTGGAAAAAACAACTGGCCGCGAAGCATATCTTTACCCATGTGGAATGGCATATGTCAGGTTATGTCCTGGATGCGGCGGGGAACGGGCCGTCCGATTTTTTCTGGGCGGACCTGGAAACGCTGAAAACATTGGCCGTGCCGTCGGCATTTGCCCGATACTATCAGGAAGCGGTGCAAACACTGTCAGAATAATGCAAACGCTGGAACTTACAGAAGTTCCAGCGTTTTGTTTTTGATGGTGTAGATCGTTTCACTGATCTGCTTTGCCTGCCCGGGACTGTGTGTGACAAATATCACGGTCTTGTCCTGCGTATACTGGTTTAGTAAGGTAAGCAATTGCACAGACAATGCCTCATCCAGCGCGGACATAGGCTCATCTAGCAGCAGCAGGTCTCCGCCGTAGGCCAGGGCCCGGGCCAGGGCCACCCGCTGACGCATTCCTCCGGAAAGCGCCCCGGGACGCTTTGTCATGGCGTCGGCCAGGCCTACGACCTCCAGCCAGTGCCGGGCTTCTTCCAGCGTCTCTTTGCGATCGGATAAGACAAGATTCACATTTTCCTCCGCCGACAGCCAAGGCAGAAGCCGCGGTTCCTGAAACAGATAGGATATCTTTTTCGCGTCTACCTGCACGGCGCCGGACAACGGCCGCAGGGTGCCGGCAATGAGCCTCAGCAATGTGGTCTTTCCGGATCCGGAGGGACCCATAACGGAGATGTGCGCTTTGTCAGGCACGGTCAGGCAGCAGTGCTCCAGAACGGTCTGCGACTGATAGGCGGCGGTCACATCCTTGAGTTCGATCATGGCGCGGTCACCGCCTCACTGTCATAGCGTTTGCCCAGCCGGCTCAGGGCGGCAATGATAATTTTTTCGATGAACAGGCTGATGATGATGACCACCAGCGTCCAGGTGAACAGATCGGTGGTTTCCAGATAGAGCTTCGCGTCGTAAATCATTTTCCCGATGGAGCGTGCCGGGACTGTGAGCACTTCCGCGGCGATGCCGGCTTTCCAGCCGATACCGATGGCGCTCTTTACGGCGGAGAGGAAATGCGGCGTTACAGCGGGTACATACAACCGGCGCAGCTTCACACCCGGGCGAAGCTGGTACAATACCGCCATTTCCAACAGGTCGCGGTCCATGTTCCGCAGCCCGGCCGCCACATTGTTCCATACCACCGGCAGGACCATAAGTCCTGAGATGACCGCCGGGACGCGGTCCCGACCGATCCAGATGAGCACCAGAATGATAAACGAGGCCACCGGTGTGGATTTCACGACGGTCAGTACAGGCGCACACATAGTGTCTAGCAATGGGAAGCGACAGGTGAGCACCGCCAGAAAAACGCCCAGAACCACCGCACAGAGAATGCCTGTCATGATGCTCCAAATGGACATGGAAAGGATCTCCCAGAATTCCGGCTGCCGGATGAGCGTAAACAGGCGCAGAAATACAACAGCGGGGGAGGGCAGCAGCAGCGGCTGCTGTACGGCTGCCGCCGCGGCCCACCATACGCCGAACCAGAACAGGATGGCCAAAAGTTTTTTCATCCGGCGTTCCTCATTTCTTATCCAATGTAATAGAAATCATCGCCGGGCAGCTTGCCGCCGATGGATTCCGGAGCGGCGTCGTGCATGATCTCCAGATAGGCGGACATGGCGGTTTGCATTTCCTGCCCAGTGATAAAGCATAGGTTGCAGTTGGGAATGGCTTTGACCGCCACAGCGCCTTTTGTGAATATGCCGGTATTTTCAATAACAGCACCTACATCTTCTTCGCCGCTGGTAAGGTAGTCGATGGATGCGCTGTAGGCTTCCAGGAATTGAGCGATTTCGTCGGGGTGTTCTTTCACAAATTCCGTGCGCACTACGACACAGCCCTGTACCAGAGAACCGGCAGGGGAGACCCGGTCCCATTCCGCCGTAAGGTCAAGTGCGGTGGTCAGTTTGTCGTTGGCAGCCTTGGCGATGGTCACCATAGGTTCGGGCAGTACGGCGACGGCTACTTCCCCGGACGCGACGGCAGTGCGCAGATCGGCGGGCTGGGCGTAGGTGTTGTCGATGATGACGTCCTCACCGACGGTGAGACCGTTTTGCGCGCAGAGGTATTGGAAAATAAAGGTTGGATTTTGGGCCGGGACATAGACGGTCTGGCCCTTCAGGTCCTCAAAGGAGGTGACGGAGACCGTATCATTGGTCACCAGGTACAAAACACCCAGGGTGTTCAGGGCCAAAAGCTGTACGCCGCCGTTTGTTTTATTGTATACCACCGCCGCGGCATTTGTGGGCAGGGCAGCAATATCAGTGGTGCCGTTGATCAGCGCGGCGGTCACATTGGATGCGTCGGATTCCACAGTACAGGTGTAGCCGGATTCGTCCTGGTTGGCGTCGTTGATGAGCTTTGCCATGCCAAAGCCTGTGGTGCCGTTCAGGGCCATGATATTCACAGGTGTTTCGGATTGCTGCGCTTCCGGCGTCGGCGTGGGGGCCGGGGTTTTCGGGGAGCAGGCGGCAAAGGATAGTGCTATTGCCAGCGTCAGTAGCAGGGCGGCGAGTTTAGACCAGTTTTTCATGTTCATTCCTCCAGTTTTGTGATGATGTTTGAGTAAGTGGTCTTCGCGGTGACGCCCGGCAGCCTGCCGATTTTTCCCGACAGGGTGCTGATCTGGTCCTGAGGCGCTTCCACCACGGCGCAGATGATATTCACGCCCCGCTCCCGGTAGGGAACGCCGAACCGGCCGATGATGTACTGCCCGTAGTCGTGCAAAATGGCGTTCAGCGGCTCGGCGGAGCTGGTATCCTCCACGATGATGGTGATGGCGGCAATGCGAACTTCCATAGAAAAACCTCCAAAAAACGGCCATACCCAGAGGTATGGCCGCACATCAGCAATGGAATGTCTGCCTTTCACCTCAAGAAACTTTTGGCGTCAGAAACTGAAAAACACTTTGCCGAAAGTAACAACTCGCGGCGCAGTACAATTATTATTGCACACTGCGGCGTAGAACGCAAGGGGTTTTCTCTGTGTATTTTTCACAATCTTTGCTCTTTAAATTGTTAAATTCGTGAAATGCTAATATTTTGACATGTTGTTAAAAAGTTGATGAAGAAAGTTGTCTATTTTTGTTGCAATGTCCATAAAAAAATGATAATATTGACATACATTAGTATTTATTATGGCGTAAATATTATGTGAATGGTAGGAAAAAACAGACAGAAAGGAACTTGAGTATGGTTAAAGTCGATTATAAACTCATCGACGAAATTCTCGGACGGTACGATTACGATAAGGGTAATATTATCGCGATTATGCAGGCAGTCCAGGAAGAGTACCGCTATCTGCCTCAGGCCGCACTGGAATACATAGCGGAAAAAATCGGCGTCAGCATGGCGAAGATTTTTGGCGTGGCAACGTTCTACGAGAATTTCTCGATGGATGCGAAAGGAAAATACGTCATCAAAGTCTGCCGGGGCACGGCCTGTCACGTGAGAAAGTCCGCAAATGTGCTGGAGGCTGTGTATGAGGCCACCGGGCTGAATGAGGATAAACCCTCCACGGAGGACGGATTGTTCACGGTGGAGATCGTGTCCTGCCTGGGCGCCTGCGGCCTGGCCCCCGTTGTGGTGGTCAATGATGAGGTCCATTCCAAAATGACGCCGGAGAAGGCCCAGGCCTTGATCTCTGAACTGAAAGAGAAGGAGGACGTGAGATGAGAACAAAACTCAACAACCGTGCCGAATTTCAGGCAGTCCAGGCCAAGTATGAAGCCATTCATAACAGCGCCAACCGGAAGATTCTGGTCTGCTGCGGCAACGGCTGCGTGTCCAGCGGTTCTTTGAAGCTCTATGAGGAAATGAAAAACGCCGTGGAGGCCGCCGGCCTGAAGTGTGTAGTGGAACTCATGGAGGAGCCGGAAAAGGACGCGGTCAATGTCAAAAAGACCGGATGCATCGGCTTTTGCGAGATGGGCCCCCTGGTCAAGATCGAGCCGGAAGGCTGGCTGTATACCAAGGTCCAGATCTCCGATATCCCCGAGATCATCGAGAGCACCATCAGGAATGGGGAATTTGTCAGCCGCCTGGCGTACCGCAACGCGGGCATTCTGGCAAAGAAGCAAAGCGAGATTCCTTTCTACAACAAGCAGACCCGCCGGATGCTCAACTACTGCGGCAGCATCGATTGTGAGAGCATCGAGGATTACATCGGCGTGGGCGGTTACAGCGCCGCTGTCAAGGCGCTTTTTGATATGACCCCTGAGCAGGTGGTCAACGAGGTCACCGAATCCGGTATCCGCGGCCGCGGCGGCGCGGGCTTCCCCACGGGCAAGAAGTGGGCGCAGGTCGCCGCTAATAAAGCCGCGGACGTGAAGTACATCGTGTGCAACGGCGACGAGGGCGACCCCGGCGCGTTCATGGACGGTTCCACTATGGAAGGCACGCCCCATAAGGTCATTGAAGGCATGATCATCGCCGGCATCGGCTGTGAGGCTGAGGAAGCTTATATCTATGTCCGCGCGGAATACCCCTTGTCCGTGTCCCGTCTGGGCATGGCCATTGAGCAGGCAACGGAAATGGGCCTGCTGGGCGACAATATTCTGGGCAGTGGAAAGAATTTCCACATTCATATCAACCAGGGCGCCGGCGCGTTCGTCTGCGGCGAAGGCAGCGCCATGACCAACTCCATTGAAGGCAACCGCGGTATGCCCAGAGCAAAGCTGTACCACCAGGTGGATGTGGGCCTGTACGGCAAGCCCACTTGCCTGAATAATGTAGAGACTTTTGCCAATGTGCCCGACATCATCAACCACGGCGCGGCCTGGTTCAAATCCGTGGGTACCGAGGGCAGCACCGGAACGAAGGCGTTTGCTTTGACCGGCAACGTGAACAACACCGGCATCATCGAAGTACCCATGGGCATTACCCTGCGTGAAGTAGTCGTCGGCATCGGCGGCGGCATCAAGAATTACCAGGACTTCAAGGCTGTGCAGATCGGCGGACCCTCCGGCGGCTGCCTGACCTATGAGCATCTGGACCTGCCCTTGGACTTTGACAGCTTGAAGAGCGTGGGCGCGATCATCGGCTCCGGCGGCCTGGTGGTCATGGACGAGAACACCTGCATGGTGGATACCGCCCGCTTCTTCATGAACTTCATCTGCAAGGAATCCTGCGGCAAGTGCACGCCCTGCCGTGAGGGTACCACCCGCATGAAGCAGATTTTGGAGAACATCTGCGACGGCGAGGGGACTATGGAAGACTTAGACGAACTGGAAGAGATCGCCCGCATGATGGAAAAGTCCTCCCTGTGCGGCCTGGGCAAGACCGCGGCGAACCCCGTATTGTCCACGCTGGCCAACTTCCGCAAGGAATACGAAGAGCACATCAACGAAAAGCAGTGCCGCGCCGGCGTGTGCCAGAAGCTCAGCCAGAAGGTCTACGCGATCAACGCCGCGACCTGCATCGGCTGCACCAAGTGCGCCCGGAACTGCCCTGTGGAAGCCATCACCGGCGAAATTAAGACGCCCCACGTCATTGACGCCAGCAAGTGCATCAAGTGCGGCACTTGTATGGAAGGCTGCCCGGCCGGCGCGATTTATATCGAAAACGGCCGCAAGGGCAATGTGAAATACTGATTGAGAGGTGTAAAGAATGGCACGAGAAAAAAATCAGTCCAATGATCAGCCGAAGGTCATGATCATTGATAACGTGGAGTGCGCCATCAACGGCGAGCGCAATGTGCTGGAAGTCGCGCGCCACAACAGCATTGACATTCCTTCCCTCTGCTACTGCGAAAATTTGTCTATTTACGGCGGCTGCCGCATCTGCATTGTGGAAGATGATAAGGGCAAGATCGATTCCGCCTGCTCCTTAAAGCCCCGGGCGGGCGCGAAGATTCAGACCAATACCCCGCGCATCCAGAGATACCGTAAGATGATCCTTCAGCTTCTTCTGGGCAGCCACCGGACCGACTGCGCCACATGTGAAATGAGCGAAAGCTGCAAGCTGCAGGCTTACTGCCGCCGCTATCATGTGGACATGGAGCGCTTTGGCAAGAATTACTCCGACATGCCCATTGACGACAGCTCCAAGTGCATCGTGAGAGACCCCTCCAAGTGCATCCTGTGCGGCCTTTGCGTGCGGATGTGCGACGAGGTGCAGAATATCCACGCCATCGATTTCTGCCACCGCGGCAAGCGTACATACATTGCCCCGGGCTACAACGATAATATCGCCACGTCTAAGTGTGTTGGCTGCGGCCAGTGCGCGGCGGTTTGCCCCACCGGCGCTTTGACGGTGAAAAACGAGACCGAGACCATGTGGCACATGATCCAGGACCCGAACCGCAAGGTCGTAGTGCAGTTCGCGCCCTCCGTGCGCGTGGGTCTGGCGGAGCAGTTCGGGATGCCGGCCAACGAGCCGGTCACCGGCAAACTGGTCACCGCCCTGAAGCGTCTGGGTGTGGATGTGGTGTATGACACGAACCTCACCGCCGACCTCACCATCATGGAAGAATCTGCGGAATTCATGGAGAAGCTGAACAGTGGTGCGAAGCTGCCCATGTTCACCTCCTGCTGCCCCGGCTGGATCCAGCACGTGGAGAAAGCCCACCCCCATTTGATGCCCCAGGTCTCCACCTGCGGCAGCCCCATGGAGATGATGGGCGCATTGATCCGCAGACAGTTCAAGGAAGAGGAAGTCTATTCCGTAGCGATCATGCCCTGTACGGCCAAGAAGTTCGAGGCGGCCCGCCCAGAACTGGAAAAAGACGGAAAGCGCCTGGTGGACCTGGTCCTGACGACCCAGGAACTGGGCCGGATGATCAAGGAAGCGGGCATTGATTTCCCCAAACTGCCGGAAACCGAGCCGGATACGCCCTTGGGCGACTATACCGGCGCCGGCGTGATCTTCGGCGTCAGCGGCGGCGTGACGGAAGCGGTCATTCGCCGTGTTTTGGGGGACGCGTCCCCGGATACGCTCCAGACCATCGCGGAATGCGGCGTTCGCGGCTTGGACGGCATCAAGGCCTTTGAAGTCGCGGCGGGCGATTTGAAGCTGCGCATCGGCGTGGCCAACGGCCTGGGCAACGCAGATAAGCTCATCGACCTGGTGGAAAGCGGCAAGGAGCATTTCGACTTTATCGAGGTCATGGCCTGTCCCAACGGTTGCATCGGCGGCGGCGGACAGCCCCCCGCCATGCAGGAACGGAAAGAGGAGCGTTTCCAGGCAATCTTCAAGGAAGACGAAGCCTGCGAACTGCGCATCCCGCAGCAGAACCCCGCGTTGGATTACGCATACAGCCTGCTGAACAACGATCCCCACCATTATCTGCACATCATTTACCCAGATCACGGTGACGTGCATCACGAGTAAGCATCAGAAGAAAACACCGGGTATCATCGATACCCGGTGTTTTACAATGTCTGGACAACAAGCGGTTATTATGATAAAATACCCCTAACTTTACATGGAGAGGTACTAATATGTCAACGTCTAAGGTTTATTACACGAATATGCGCGTACAGGTCGGGGATACGCTCCTGAAAAAGCTGGAACGTGTCATTTCCGCCGCGGGGATGGGGGAGATGGACTTTGCGGACAAATTTGTTGCGATCAAGATCCATTTCGGTGAACCGGGAAATATGGCGTACATCCGCCCCAATTATGCCAAGACCGTTGCGGATTTTATCAAAGCCCGCGGCGGCCGCCCGTTCCTGACGGACTGCAACACGCTGTATGTCGGCGGCCGGAAGCACGCCCTAGAGCATCTGGACAGCGCCTACGGCAACGGCTTTACACCCCTGACTACCGGCTGCCACGCCATCATTGCCGACGGACTGAAAGGCACGGATGAAACATACGTTCCCGTTACCGGCGGCGAATATGTAAAGGAAGCCAAGATCGGTACCGCCATCATGGATGCGGATGTAGTTATTTCGTTGAACCACTTCAAGGGCCATGAAATGACAGGCTTTGGCGGCGCGCTGAAAAACCTGGGCATGGGCTGCGGTTCCCGGGCGGGCAAGATGGAAATGCACGCGTCCAGCAAGCCCAACTGCAATCAGGAACTTTGCATCGGCTGCGGCGCGTGCCAGCGCATCTGCGCCCACGGCGCCCCCATTATGACCGACCGTAAGATCACCATCGACCACGATAAATGCGTTGGCTGCGGCCGCTGTGTGGGCGTATGTCCCAGAGACGCTATCCGCCCCGGCGTGTATCACAGCAACGACATTCTGAATTATAAGATCGCGGAATACGCCAAAGCGGTGGTAGACGGACGGCCCAATTTCCACATCAATCTGGTGATGGACATTTCGCCGTTCTGCGACTGCCATGCGGAAAACGATCTGGCGCTGGTGCCGAATGTGGGCATATTCGCGTCCTTTGACCCTGTGGCCTTGGACGTAGCCTGCGCGGACGCGGTGAACAAAATGCCCGTCAACGCCGGCAGCGTTCTGGATGACCGCATCCGCGCCCACGAGGAGGGTCGGGACCATTTCCATACGGCAAACCCCAACTCTAACTGGAAAAGCTGCGTGGAACATGCAGAAAAACTGGGCATTGGCGTGCAAAAATATGAGTTGATTGAGGTCAAATAAGCGTGCAAACGGCCCCGAAAGTGCCACTTTCGGGGCCGTTTTTTGCATCCCATTTGCATCCTACTCCGCCGGGACCGGCAGCTTGCACACATCGATCCAGCACTTTGCGCCGGAGAATCGATACAGTTCGTCAATGGTCAGTTCAATGGCGCTGTTGGCGGTGCCGGCGGCGGGGAATACCGTCACAAACCGCTTCAGGCTTTCGTCCAAATAGACGTCCACGCCGTCATTGATGCCGAAAGGACATACGCCGCCCACCGGATGGCCGATCTGTTCCAGCACCTCGTCGGGAGAAGGCATGGTAGCCTTTTTATGAAACTGCTCTTTGAACTTGTGATTGTCGATCCGCGCGTCTCCCGCGGCTACGACCAGGATGCACCCGCTGTCCAATTTAAAAGACAGGGTCTTCGCGATCCGCGCGCCCTCTACGCCCAGCGCCTGGGCGGCCAAATCTACCGTGGCGCTGGAAACGTCAAATTCCTGGATGCGTTCCGCCACGCCGAAGGCTGCAAGATGGGCACGCGCCCGTTCCATAGACATATCTGTTGTCCTCCTACGCAATTATCTGCGGCCACCGCCGCCTCCGGAGAAACCGCCGCCACCGTGGCCCATTCCTCCGCCGAAGCCTCCTCCGCCATGGAAACCGCCGCCCCCGAAACCGCCGGGGGGAGGCGGACCACCTCTCGGACCGCGGGGGCCGCGGTCATTGCACATCATCCACCAGACCCACCAGGGGATGTCGCTGCCTCTGCGGCGCACCCGCCGGGCAGAACTGTTGAGCAGGGAGATGACGATGATTAAAATCACGAGCATCATAAAAGGCGAGGGACCGCGCCGGTACTCCGTCTGATAGCTGGATTGATTGTAATTTTGCGATGTTCCGGGCTGGGTCAGAGCGGTGTTGTATTCGTCCTCGTACCAGTTCAAGAGCTGGTCGAAGACCGAGGTAACGGCTTTTTCATATTTGCCGTCGTCTACATAGTCCCAAAAGTAGTCGTTCAGCAGGTCGTCTACTTCTTGATTTGTGAGTTTGTTTGACAGCCCCGCGCCTGTGACCAGCCAGCCTTTCGCTTCCTGGGTCACAAGGAGCAGAAGAATGCCGTTATTCGCGTCTGCGGAGCCTACATGCCAGTTGTTGAACAATTGCCGGGCGTATTCGTCGGCGTAGTAATTGTCTGGCAGATAGTCGATGGTGACCACCACGATCTGCGCGCCGTCGCAGGTCTGCTCCAATTTGGCGTTGGCATCGATGATTTGCTGCTCCACGTCGGAGGACAGGACATTCGCGTAATCCGCCACATAATAGCTTTCCGATTGCTCCACCACGGCACAAGCCGGAGCGAGCAGGACGCTTATCAGAAGCAAAAGGGCAAGTCCTGTGGAAATCAGTTTTTTCATGGGTCTCCTTTAATCGTTAAAAGCGTCATCCAGCGCGTCGCTGACTGTGTGGTTTACATAATCAGTGATCCCGTCGACAAAATCATTGATGGTCTGATCCAGGTCCGGCGCATCCGGGGCATCAGGTACGTCCGGGACTTTCGGCGCTTCGGGCACATCGGGAATTACCGTCATAGCGCGCTGATCGGCGGCTTCGCTGAATGCATCGTCCGCGGCGAAATACTCTGGCGCGTCAATATCAAACAGATCCACGATGACATTGGCGGGGAATTGGCCCATTGTCCGGCCGCGAAATGACCGCACCTGACCGTTATAATCATCCGCCGCGGCTTTCAGCGTCCGCTGGGCGCCGTTGAACGTATTGATGTAGGCTTCCACCGCCCGGCGGTCCTCGTCGGACAAATCGACGTCCGACAGCTTTTCATACAGCGCGTGGAACGCGGAAGCTAACTCCACATTGGCTTCGTACATGTCATCCAAATCGTCGTCATCCAGGCATTCGTCCATCTCGCCGTAGGCAAAACGCAGGGCTTCCGTCTCCGTGACCAGGGTGGGATAATCCAAGGCGATGGACACCAGGTTCCCGGCCGCGTCGTTGGATTCCTCCAGGCGGTCATAAACGCCCCTGTAATCATAGATCGCGGATTGAATCTCCCAGACCTTATCCTCCAATTGCCCGTCGGCGATGAACGGCGTAATGCCGAAAATCGCAGCCAGCAGCAGGAATTTTGCGACAAATCGGTTTTTCAAGAATTTCATGGCTTAACCTTTCAGTTCCAGCAGCTTTTGCTTCAATTCGCCCTCGATACGGCCCAATTCTTCTTCCGCGGCGGCCCGCTTGGCCCGGCCGTCTTCCTGGATCTGCCGGACTTCTTCCAAGGAAGCAATCAATTCCTGATTGGTCTTTTTCAGTGTTTCCACTTCCACGATGCCGCGTTCGGCTTCCCGGGCGATAGACACGCTGCCCTGGTGCAGAGCCTCGGCGTTCTTTTTCAGGAGCTCGTTGGTGACCTCGGATACTTCCCGCTGGGCTTCCATGGCCTGCTTGGAGTGGTGCATAGTGAGGGCCATGACCATCTGGCTTTTCCACAGGGGGATGGTGTTTACCAGGGATGTCTGTATTTTTTCCGCCATGATGGTGTCGTTATTCTGGATCATGCGGATCTGCGGCGCCATCTGCAGGGAGATGACCCGGGTGAGTTCCAGATCGTACAGTCGCTTTTCAAACCTGCCGATCATATTGGCGAAATCGTTGGCGGACTCCGCGTCCTCGGGCAGGCCGGTCTCCTGGGCCTTGGCCTGGAGTTTGGGCAATTCCACATTCCGCAGTTCCTCTGCCCGCAGTTTGCCGGCCAGGATGTACATGGTCAGTTCCTTATAATAAGCCTGGTTCTTTTCATACATCTTATCCAGCATGGCGACATCTTTCAGCAGCGTGCGCTCATGGGCGGACAGGGAATTGACGATCTTGTCCACATTCACTTCCGCGGTGTCATACTGGGCTTTCAGGCTGTCGATGCTGGTTTTGGCTTTCTTAAAGATGCCGAACAGTCCTTTTTTTTCTTCCTTTTCATCAAAATCCATACTCTTGAGCTGCACCACCAGATCGGACAGGGTATCGCCCATTTCGCCCAGGTCCTTGGTGCGCACGGAGTTCAGCGCGGCACCGGAGAATTCGGAAATGTTCTTCTGTGCGGCTGCGCCGTAGTTCATGATCTGCTCACTGTTGGACACGTCGATGGTGGTGGCAAACTGCCGGATGGCGGCCTGCTCCGCTTCGGAGAATTTGCTCAGTTCCAGCTTTTCAACGGGGACGTCCACTTCCTGTGCGGGCGGGATGTCCACCGCGGTGGGGATCTCGGCTGCGGCGGTATCCGCCGCGGCGTTGGGGTCCAGGGTCAGGCTGGGGATGTATTCGTCACTCATAATAGTTTGTCCTTTCGTTTAGTGAAGTTTAAAATCGTCCATACTGCCTCCGGCAAGGCCCTCCCTCCGGAGCATCGTGTTCATTACGTCGATATCCGTTTCAATATCCAGCGCCTGGTTGGCGAACAGGGAATCCAGCTGTTTTTTGAATGCCTCGATGGCGGTATCAAGCATTTCCAGGATATTCTGTTTCGTCCCGTCGATATTTTCTCCCTGAATCCCTTGGGCGTCCATGCGGTCATAGGCGTTGAGCAGCTTGATCGTGGTGGGAAGATAATAATCCAGGAACTTTCTGATTTGGGGAACGTCTGATGGATCGTGGATGGCGTCCTGCACGATCTTGTCCGACACCCGCATCAGTTCATTGATCTTGCGTTTGATCTCCGGGTTTTCAATGGAGGCGTACAGCCGCCCCATTTCCGCCATGGCCCGGTTGCCGTCCGCGATGATGGAATCCACCTCCGGGCCGTATGTGGACGCGGGCTGGGCAGTTTGCTGAGGCTGTGTGTATGGGATATAGGGTTCCGCCTGTTTTTTCTTTCCGTCGAAAAGCTGGTCTATGAGCTTATCAATGAGCTTGGAACCGGCATATGTGATCAGCCCGGCGGCTATGATCCCGCCGATGGTGTACATCGGCAGCGGGCCGCAGCATGTGAGCCAGAGCAGCAGCGCGATATACAGCCGTCTGGTCGATTTCTGTTTTTTGTCCTTTCGTCTTGACACCGTGTTACCTCCGATGTATTTGGATAATAAAGTATTTTACATCGAATCCAGAATGTGGTCAAGTCAATGTGTGTCTTTTTGCACGAATTTTCCGAAATCATATGGCAAATTATGAAAAAATCAGTGTGAAATTCTATTGATTTTGTCCTATACTATGTAGTATAATAAACAAAATATTCATAGGGCGGCAGATCGCTCCGCCGCCCATTTATCTGAAAGCGGGTCCCCCAGGGTGTACCGCTGGATTATCATATGCCGTTTTGAGGGCTGTGGTGAAGCAGGAGGCGTTATGGTCAAGATCTCTCCGTCGGTTCTGTCGGCGGATTTTTGCCGGTTGAGTGCCGAGGTGGAGGATATCCGCCGGGGCGGCGCGGAATATGTGCACGTGGACGTGATGGACGGCATTTTTGTGCCGAATATCTCCATCGGCCTTCCGGTGGTGGAATCCCTGCGCAAAGCCACGGACATGTTTTTGGACGTACATCTGATGATCGACCGGCCCCACCGCTATGTGGAGCGTTTTTGTGCCGCTGGGGCAGACCTGGTGACGGTCCACGCGGAAGCGGACCAGCCTCAAGATCTGTTCGCGTGCATTGAGACGATCAAGGCCCAGGGGAAAAAGGTTGGGATGTCGGTCAAGCCGAAGACGCCTGCGGAAGTGCTTCTGCCGTATTTGCCGCAGTTGGACCTGGTTCTGGTCATGACGGTGGAGCCGGGCTTCGGCGGCCAGCGCTTTATGCACGACATGCTGCCCAAAATTGAGCGGCTGCGGCGGTTCATCAACGAGCAGAACCCCGGCTGCGAACTGGAAGTCGACGGCGGGGTGGACCCCGTCACAGCGCCCCTGTGCAAACAGGCTGGCGCGAATGTGCTGGTGGCCGGCAGCGCGGTGTTCAAGCACGCGGACCGCGCGGAAGCCATCCGCGCCATTCGTCAGGCATGAGGAGGAAGTTATGAATTCATTTTTCCCCGCGTCAGTGGAGGACCTCATTGACAAATTCGCGTCCCTGCCCGGCGTGGGGAAGAAAAGCGCTTCCAGACTGGCGTTCCATATTCTCGGACTGCCGGAGGGGGAGGCGGAGGCATTTGCCGCAGCTATCCTGGCGGCGAAAGCGAATGTCCATACCTGCCCCGTTTGCCAGAATCTGACGGACACGGAGTTGTGCCCCATCTGCGACAGCGGGAAGCGGGACCACAGCGTGATATGCGTGGTCTCTGAACCGAAAGATGTACTGTCCCTGGAACGGGGGCATGAATATAATGGCGTATATCACGTGCTCCACGGGGTAATCTCCCCCATGAACCACGTGGGTCCGGATGACCTGCGCATTTCCGAACTGGTGTCCCGTGTGGCGAACGGCGGGATTTTGGAGGTCATCATGGCCACGAACCCGGACACGGAGGGCGATACCACGGCGATGTATATTTCCCGCCTGCTCAAGCCCTTCGCGGTGAAGGTGACGCGCCTTGCGTACGGTATCCCCGTTGGCTCCAGCATCGAGTTCGCGGATGACGCCACGATCCTGCGCGCCCTCAGCGGACGGATTGAAATGTGAACGGTCACGGTTTAAAGTGCCGTTTGATTGTCCATACTATACATTTGTAAAGTCGTTTTTTACATATAATAACCAAATCAAAAAACGAATTTTGCTGGCTGAAATGCCGGTTTGATTTGTTGCGCGTTTTTAGAAAGCGCCGGCATAGTTTATCAATCAAGGAGAAATTTTATGGCATCAAAACTGAAACTGATTCCTCTGGGCGGACTGGGGGAAATCGGAAAGAACATCACGGCGGTGGAGTATGGGAGAGACATCATACTGGTAGACTGCGGCATGGGTTTTCCGGAAAACGATATGTACGGTGTGGATGTGGTCATCCCCGATTTTTCATATCTGAAAGTGAACAAAAGCAAGATCCGCGGTCTGGTCATCACTCATGGACATGAGGACCATATCGGCGGCATTCCGTTTTTGCTCCGGGAGGTGGAAGTGCCGATCTACGCCACGGAATTGACCGCGGCACTGATTGAACTGAAATTGGAAGAGCACAGCCAGTTGACGAATACGCAGATTTTTGTGAAGAAAGCCGGCGATAAATTCCGTCTGGGCTGCTTTGAGGTGGAAATGATCCACGTGAACCATTCTATCGCCGACGCAGTGGGCCTAGCAATCAAAACGCCCATCGGCACCATCGTCCATACCGGCGACTTTAAGGTGGACCTCACGCCGCTCCAGGGGGAGATGACAAACCTCGCCCGGTTCAGTGAATTGGGCAACAACGGCGTTTTGGCGCTGATGATGGATTCTACCAATGTGGAAAAGCCGGGCTATACGCCGACAGAGCGGAATGTAGGCAAGAATTTTGAGCATCTGTTCGATGGCTGCGATAAGCGTATTATCATCACGACCTTTGCCTCCAATGTGGACCGGATCCAGCAGATCATCAATGTGGCCCACAAATATAAGCGGAAAGTGGCATTCACTGGCCGCAGCCTGGAGAACATTTTAAAGGTCTGTTCCGAGATTGGCAAAATGAAGATTCCCGAGGGAACCATCGTGGAAATGGATAAGATCAACTCTGTTCCCCGGAACAAATTGGTCATTATTTGCACGGGCAGTCAAGGTGAAAACATGTCGGCCCTGTACCGCATGGCCCATTCCGTGCATAAGCAGGTGTCCATCGACGCCCGGGATATGGTCATCATCTCTGCGTCTGCCATTCCGGGAAACGAAATCACTATGGGCCGGGTCATCGATCTGCTGTTCCAGCGGGGCGCAAAGGTGGTCTACGATAAGGAAGCCGGCCTGCATGTTTCCGGCCACGCATCCAGAGAAGAACTGCGTATGATCCTGGCACTGACGAAACCGAAATACTTTATCCCCGTTCACGGCGAATACCGGATGTTGTGCAAACATGCGGATTTGGCCCGGGAAATGGGCATCAAGCCGAATAATATCATCATCGGGGAAAACGGTTCCGTGATCGAAATTACCCAGCGGAATATTCGGAAAAACGGTGCGGTAAAGGCCGGAGATATTTTGGTGGACGCTTCCGGTACCAATGAGATCGGCAGTGATGTGCTCAGTGACCGAAAGCATTTGGCAGATGAGGGTGTGATCTTCACGTCTCTGGTTTTGTCCGAGGAGGACGGTTCACTGATCGCTCCGCCGGAGATTACCATGTGCGGCTTTGCCGACCCGGGCGATCTTGAAATGGTGGAAACGAATCTGCGGCGTATTGTGTATGAAACGCTCAGCTATTGCGACAAAAAGCACATCCGCAACCTGGCGACAATCAAGAGCAAATTGAAAACGAATTATTCCGGGTATCTGTATAAGACCGTCCGGCGCAGTCCTATGGTGGTCACGACCATCCATAAGCTATGATGCCCGTGCCGTATTTTGACGCACATTGCGATACCATCACCGCCCAGGGGTACCTTCGGGTGACGAATGGTCATTTGGATTTGACGCGGCTGCAAGCATACGCCCCCTGTGCGCAGGTGTTTGCTATTTGCTGTACGGAGGATATGCCTGGCGGCTATCAAGAATATTTTCCTCTGCTGCTGCGGCAGTTGGAAGAAAACAGAGATATGGTGAAGCTATGCCGCTGCGCCGATGACATAAGAAGTGCGGCGGAAGAGGGCAAGATCGCCGCGCTGATCGCCGCGGAGGGCGCGGAGCATTTCGGCTGTTCGCTTGACGGTTTGCGGGATGCCTATGACCGGGGCGTACGGTCGGTGAATATCACCTGGAACCACGACAACGCCCTGTCTGGCGCGGCGATGGATTCCGGGCGCGGATTGACTGCGCAGGGGAGGGCCTTTGCACGGGAAGCGCAGCGCCTGGGTGTGATTTTGGACGTGTCCCATTTGTCAGACCGGGGGTTCTGGGACTTGCTGGAGATATCGGAAAAGCCAATCTACGCCAGCCATTCCAACGCCCGCGCGATTTGTCCCTGGCCACGCAACCTGACAGACGAGCAGTTTACAGCTCTTGCCGAACGGGGCGGCGGTGCAGGGCTGAACTTGTGCGCGGATTTCCTCGGCCTTGGGCGGGATATCGATGCAATCGTTGCCCATTTGGAGCATTTTTTATCCCTGGGCGGGGAAAAAGCAGTTTTTCTCGGCACGGATTTTGACGGCATCGACGAGACACCGGCCGGGATTCGCGGCGTTGAGGACATGCAAACGCTGTACAATACGCTTTTGCGCCGAAATTACCCAGAAGCTTTGGTGAACGACATATTTTACAACAACCTACTTTCGATCATGGAGAGAGCACTGTGAACATACAGATTTTTGGAAGAAGC
Organism: Oscillospiraceae bacterium; assembly: GCA_022800755.1. Classification (GTDB taxonomy): domain Bacteria; phylum Bacillota; class Clostridia; order Oscillospirales; family Oscillospiraceae; genus HGM13010. The sequence continues at coordinate 91,902 of JAAWQX010000002.1, read as the reverse complement.
AAATGCTTTGATACGAAAAAAGCCGAGCGATGGTTCAAAGAGCGCCGGATCAAGTACCAATTGATCGATATTGACCGCTATGGCATGAGCAGGGGCGAATTGACCAGCGTGAAAACCGCCGTAGGGCTTGCTGCGCTCATCAACGAAAAAGCGGCGGATTATCCTCTGGTGCAGTATTTGGCCTATGACGCAGATAAGTTTGAAAAGCTTCTTGAAGAACCGAAACTCATCAAAACTCCGGTCGTCCGCAACGGGAAGCAGGCTACGGTCGGCTATGCACCGGAGGCCTGGGCTGACTGGGAATGAAAAGGCGGCGGTGTATCGATCACCGCTGTCTCTCTTTTTCTGACGGAAAAATGAGAGGACAGGGTATGATCGTTGTGGTATCATATCCATACATAAAGGAGGGGGACCTATGGAATGGATCGACAGATTCAATGAAGCGATCGATTATGTAGAACGGCATCTTACAGATGACATCGATTATGTGCGGTTGGGAGAGATCGCGTGCTGTTCATCATATCATTTCCAGCGCATGTTTACCTATCTGGCAGGACAGCCGATGTCAGAATATATCCGCAAGCGCAGAATGTCACTGGCGGCTGTGGATTTGCAGGGCAGAGCCATGAAGGTCGTTGATGTAGCGGCAAAATACGGATATGATTCCCCAACGGCATTCAACCGCGCGTTTCAGAGCGTTCATGGAGTAGCGCCGTCAGCGGTGCGGGACGAGGGCGTTCCGATCAAATCGTTTCCGCCTGTGAAGCTGACCGTGGTGGTCAAGGGTGCGGAAGCGTTGAATTACCGCATCGAGACAAAGCCCGCATTTCGCGTTGCGGGGGTATCCGTTCCTCTGGCCCGGGACATTGAGGACAATTTTCAGACAGTCCCGGCCAAGTGGGGAGAAGTTGCCATGGACGGGACGCTGGAACGTCTTGCGGGCATGATGGAACCGCCGGTGATGGGGATATTGGGCGTGAGCGTGTGCAATGATATAGAGCCGTGGCGCTACTATATCGCCGTGGGTACGGACAAAAAAGCGGACGGATTTGAGACGTATACAGTCCCCTCCGCTACTTGGGCTGTGTTTGCCGGTTCCGGGACGAATGTGTCTTTGCAGGACCTAGAGCGCCGGGTGGTCACCGAATGGTTGCCGACGTCCGGCTATGAATACGGCAGCGCGCCCGATGTGGAGGTCTATTTGAACCCAGACCCGGAAAACGCGCAATATGAGCTGTGGATCCCTGTTGTGAAAAAGTAATAAAATTCCCCAGGAAGTAATTTCATTTCCCGGGGAATTTTTTATTTGCTTTTCTCGAATGTTACGCTGCCGGCAGTTTTATCGTGGATGCCGATATAGGTCTTGCCGATTCCAAGGTCCAGGGGCATTCCATTTTTCAGGGTGAACTCGAATCCCGTGTCATCGTCGGTCTTCACCCAGTTGATCTCCACAGATTTTCCCTCACAAATGAAGTATCCCGTGCCGCCTTTGTCGAAATCCACTGACAACCGGCCCACGCCGTCATAGACATTCATCCCGGCGGACAGGAGCAGCAGGTTTTTAAAGGTCATATCGGTTTTTCCGTCATCCTTGTACCGCTCGCCGAACTGGTAGCCGGTGTACAGTCCGGTTTTGCTGTCATAGACAAAACTGGTGTTTTTGCCGCTGTTAAAAATGATCTTGGCGTAATCCGCTTTGGTTTTGCATTGGGTACCGGCGTCTTCGGAAAAGCTGTATCCATAGTCAAATCCCGCTTTATGCGTGGTCTCATAGCCGGAATCCTCGATGCTTTCAATGATCTTATCGCCCACGGCGAACAGGGAATGCTCTGTGCCGTTGGCCATGCGGTCTTTGTCCCGGTAGAACGGGTCCACGTGGTAATTGCCCATCACGCCGTCGATATGGTCCCAGCCTGTGGTTTTTAAATCGGTATAAGCTTCCTCGCTACCACCGGCATGGACCAAGATCGCGTCAAAGCCTTGAGTGACCTGCAAATAATAGGACCGCAGGCTGCGGATACTGCCGATGGACGCGATGCCGGATACATCCTGAAAAATGGCCAGCATCCGGGTCACGCCGCCTTCGGCGGGGATCTCAAAGATCATATCCGCGTTGGATACGCCCCGCTGGGGCTGGGCCTTGATGATGTTGTTCACCATGACCGCCACGGGACGGTTCATACTGATATCCTCGTGCATGGGTTCCCCGGTGAGGGGGTTGGTGTAGTCAGGTACTTCCGGCGTTGGGGTGGCGAGGTTTTCCGGCGCGTTCATGTTCACGTCGGGCGCTTTGGGATCGATCGTCTGATCCGGCGTTTTTTTGCATCCGGCGCATGTTAGCAGCATGACGACCGCCAGCAGGCCGGGCAGGAATCGTTTCATAATAAGCCTCCTAAGGCATTGGATTTTCCGTCTCTTTCCGATTCACTATTATAAAGCGTTGTCAATTCGATGTAAAGGTGCTATAATCCAAAATCATATACAAAAAATTGGAGTTGAAATTTCCATGGATCGTCAAAACGAGATCATCAAATGCACGCGCGCGGCGGTGGAAGAGCTGCTTTCCGCGGCGGATATGAAGCCGGGAGACCTGCTGGTAGTAGGTTGTTCGTCCAGCGAGATCTGCGGCGGGCAGATCGGCCACGCGTCCTCGCCGGAAACGGGGAAGGCGGTCGCCGCAGAGATCATGGATGTATGCGGGGCGCATGGCGTGTACCTGGCGGCTCAATGCTGTGAGCATCTGAACCGGGCGTTGATTCTGGAGCGGGAAGCAGCGGAAAAGTTCGGCTATGAGCCGGTTTGCGTTCGTCCGATGCCAAAGGCGGGGGGGTCTTTTGCCACGGCTGTTTATGATGCTATGAATGACCCGGTGGCGGTAGAGCATGTCCGGGCCAAAGCAGGGCTGGATATCGGCGGCACCATGATCGGTATGCATCTGAAAGAAGTGGCGGTCCCTTTGCGGCTGGAGACCAAGACCATCGGGGAAGCGTCTGTGGCTGCGGCCCGAACCCGGCCCAAGCTGATTGGCGGTGTACGTGCCGTCTATCCTGAATAATCGGAGGGGACCCATGCTGCAAGGCGTTATTTTTGATATGGACGGCACATTGCTGGACACAATGTATTATTGGGAGCATGTAGGGGAGGATTTCCTGCGCAAAATCGGCAAGACCCCGGAACCCGGACTGGGACAGGCTATGCTGCCCATGACCTTGACCGAGGGCGCGACGTATCTGCGGGAACACTATTCCCTGGACATGACTGTTGAAGAGGTGATGGCCGGCACCCGGGCGGTATGCGATGATTTTTACCGGGAAACGGCGGATTTCAAACCCGGTGCCCGGGAATTCATGTCCCGTTTGAAAGAACATGGTATCCCCATGGTGTTGGCAACAGCCACAGACAGGGACCAGGTAGAGTTGGTCATGAAGCGCCTGGGTGTACTGGATTCCTTTGCCGGTATCCTGACCAGCGGTGAGGTGGGGAACACCAAGGCCCAGCCGGATATCTATCTGCAAGCGGCGGCGCTCATGGGGGTCGCGCCGGAGCATACCTGGGTGTTCGAGGACGCGATCCACGCTGCGGCTACCGCGAAGCGGGCCGGGTTTCGGTTGGTAGGCATCTACGATGATACCAGTGCGGCCGTAGAAGCGGAACTGCGCGGGCTTGCGGATTATTACATTTATGATTTTCTCGACTTTGACGGCTTTTTCCGATTTACCGAACAAGCATAAGAAAAGCGCCACCGCAGACGCGGTGGCGCTTTCTTTGCGCTTGAAAGAACGCTTATTTGGAAACGATTGCCTTGGTATCCTGGGCGATGACCAGTTCCTCGTCCGTGGGAATGACCATCATGGTCACCTTGGAATCGGGGGTGGAGACCACATGCTCGCCGCGCTTGGCGTTCTCGGCATCGTCCATCTTGGTGCCGAGGTAGGTCAGGTACTTGGCGATATCAGCACGGGTACCGGCGGCGTTCTCGCCCACGCCGGCGGTGAAGATGATGACGTCCACGCCGTTCATGGCGGCGGCGTAGGAACCGACTACCTTGGCGACCCAGTAGGAGAACATATCCAGCGCCAGCTGCGCGCGGTCGTTGCCCTTTTCGGCGGCCTCTTCCAGATCGCGGAAGTCGGAGGACACTCCGGAAACGCCCAGGACGCCGGACTTCTTGTTCAGGATGTTCAGCATCTCATCAATGCTGTAACCGTACTTGTTCATCAGATACTGGAGCACGCCGTTATCCAGATCGCCGCAGCGGGTGCCCATGGGCAGACCGACCAGGGGGGTAAAGCCCATGGAGGTGTCCACGCACTTGCCGTCCTTGATGGCGGCGATGGAAGAACCGTTGCCCATGTGGCAGGAAATGATCTTCAGATCCTCAATGGGCTTGTTCAGCAGCTCAGCGGCCCGGGCGGAGACATAGCGGTGAGAGGTGCCGTGGAAGCCGTAGCGGCGGACCTTGTCCTTCTCGTAATACTCATAAGGAACCGCATACATATAAGCCTTGGCGGGCATGGTCTGGTGGAACGCGGTATCGAATACGGCGACCATGGGGACATTATCGCCCATGACGCCCTTGCAGGCCTTGATGCCGGTGATATTGGCGGGGTTATGCAGGGGGGCGAGGGGGATGCAGTCTTCCAGGGCCTTCATCACGTCGTCATTGATGCGCACGGAGGACGCGAACGCCTCGCCGCCGTGGACCACACGGTGACCCACCGCGTCGATCTCGCTCATGCTGGACACCACACCGCACTCCTTGCAGGTCAGCTTGTCGATCACGGCGGCAATGGCCTCAGCGTGGGTGGGCATAGGAATGTCAAACTCCTGTTTAAAATCCTTGGCGGGAATTTTGTGGGTGAGCCGGCCGTCGATGCCAATACGCTCGCACAGGCCCTTGGCGAACACGGTGTTGGTGTCCGGGTCCATGAGTTGGTACTTCAGGGAAGAACTGCCGGCGTTGATCACAAGAATTTTCATTGTTTTTCGTCCTTTCAATTGAAATGTATCTCAAATCATTGTAAAATGCTGATAACAGATATACATTTTAATGACTTTGACAGAAAAAGGCAAGCCTTTTTTATCCAATTGTGAGGTTTTCTTATGAAGATTGCCGGAATCGTGGCGGAATATAACCCATTTCACCTGGGGCATCAATACCAGATTCAGGAAACACGGCGGAAATTGGGCGAGGACAGCGGCATTGTGTGCGTGATGTCCGGCGATTTTGTACAGCGTGGAGAACCGGCGGTTTTTTCCAAATTTGCCCGGGCAGAAGCCGCGGTTCGATGCGGCGCGGACCTGATTGTCGAATTGCCCTTACCCTGGTGCATGTCCTCCGCGGAGCAGTTCGCAGCGGGCGCGGTGCGGATTTTGAACGGCCTGGGGGTCGTAGACGTCCTCAGCTTCGGCAGCGAGTGCGGCGACGCGGCGCGGCTGGAAGAAATAGCCGCGTGCCTGTGCGGAGAAGAATATCGATTGGAATTGCGCCGTTTTTTAAATGAGCGGCTGCCCTATGCCGTTTGCCGGCAAAAAGCGGTGGAGAAGATACTCGGTCCGGAACATGCGGCGGTGTTATCCTCGCCTAATGACAATTTGGCGGTAGAATATCTGAAAGCCATTCGCCGGTATGAACTTCCCATCACGCCGCTGGCGGTCCGTCGAACGGGCGCGGGGCACGACGCTTTCACGGCTGGGGACATCCGTTCCGGCGCGGAATTGCGGGAAATCTTGACTCACGGGGAGGATATCAGCCCCTTTTTGCCCCGGGAAGCCTATGATACGTTCCAACGGGAAGTACAGCAGGGAAGAGGCCCGGTTACGCCATCGACCCTGGAACCGCTCCTGCTGTCCCGCCTGCGAATGCTGCCGGAAACTGCGTTCGCGGCTGTCCCGGACGCTGGAGAGGGGCTGGAACACAAATTGTCCGCCGCCTGCGGTACTTTGTCATCCTTGGAGGACATTTACGCCCACGTGAAGAGCAAGCGTTATACTCACGCACGGATCCGGCGCATGACCCTTTCCGCGGCGCTGGGAATCAAAAAGGAGCAGCTTTATGAAAGTCCGCCCTACGCGAGGATTCTTGCGTTCAATGACATCGGCGCTTCCATTTTGCGCACCGCGAAAGGCACATGCGGTATCCCAATCTTGAGCAAAGCGGCCAGGATAAAAGCCCTGGAGTCCCCGGCCCAAGCCATTTTTGAACTGACTGCCAAGGCTCACGACCTGTATGTTTTGGCATATCAAAACCAAATTTTTCGTTTGGGCGGGCAGGATTGGCAGGAGAGCCCCCGATGTATTTGTTAAGAAATTATTGAAATTTCATAAAAAAGATGTTGCAAAAATAGTCATTTTACAGTATAATACTCTTCGTAACTTAGTCGAAAAACAAGTGTCCTCCATTGGTGGACACCTCCGGCTGAGAAATCATTAGGAGGAATTACAATGAAAAAGAGAATTCTTGCATTTGTTCTGGCCTTGTGCATGGTTTTCGCTCTGGCGGCTTGCGGCCCCAAGACGGAAAACAACGATAATCAGAACAATAACAGCAACACGACGGATGAAAAGGTCGTCAAGATTGGCATTTTTGAGCCCGCGTCCGGAGATAACGGTGCCGGCGGCAAGCAGGAAGCCCTGGGCGCCCAGTACGCCAATACCGTGCAGCCCACGGTGGAGATCGGCGGCGAGACCTATAAGGTCGAGCTGGTCCCTGCTGATAACCAGTCTTCCAACGATAAGGCGCCCTCTGCTGCGCAGACCTTGATTTCTGCCGGTGTGTCTGTTGTTCTCGGTTCTTACGGTTCCGGCGTATCCATTGCCGCTTCCGATATCTTCGGCGATGCCGGCGTGCCGGCCATCGGCGTATCCTGCACCAACCCCCAGGTTACGGCGGGCAACAGCCATTATTTCCGCATCTGCTTCCTGGACCCCTTCCAGGGCACCGTTCTGGCGAACTTTGCCAAGGAGAATTTCTCCGCTACGAAGGCGTACTGCCTGGCCAAGCTGGGTGACGACTACTCCGTGGGCCTGTGCAACTACTTTATGCAGGCGTTCGGTGAGGAAAACTGCGTGTACGAGACGTTCCCTGAGGGTACCTCTGATTACAGTGCTTATGTTACCAATGCCAAGAACAATGGCTGTGATGTGTTCTTTGCCCCTGTGTCCACCGAGGCTGCCGCTCTGATTATTGACCAGGCTGTCGCCCAGGATTTGGGCATGCCTATCCTTGCCGGCGACACTTGGGATTCTAATGTTATTACTGCCGCGGCCCAAGGTAAGAGCAATGTGCAGATTTACGTTACCACTTTCTATCAGGAAGGCGGCAACGCTGAGTTTGATGAGGGCTTCAAGGCTTACCTGAATTCTGACAGCACTGCAATGGCCAACAATGGCGGCAATGATATGATTGCTGCCACGTCTGCCATGGGCTACGATGCTTACTTTGTGGCGCTGGAGGCTCTGAAAGCGGCTGGTTCCACCGACCCTGCTGCTGTCATGGCTGCGCTGCCCAGTGTCACCTATGAAGGCGTATCCGGTGCTATTGCGTTTGATGATGTGAACGGCGATGCGATTCGTGATGCCGCTTATGTGAAAGTCTGCAACACCGAGACCGGCACTTGGGACTTTGTGTCGGTACAGGGTATCGACTGATCGAATATCTGAACTGACAAAACGAGGCATGGAGGGGGCTTTTGCCCCCGCCGTGCCTTGAGTCGTCTCGAAAGGGGAAACAGAGTTTCTGTTTTCGAGACGGCTCAACAAAGAAAGAAACTGTAAGGAGGCCATTTCTATGGAATTTTTCCATACCAACCTGCCCCATTTACTGTCCGGCATTTCGGTTGGCGGCCAGTACGCCCTGATCGCCATTGGCTACACCATGGTCTACGGCATCTTGCGCTTAATCAACTTTGCCCACGGCGATGTGTTTATGGTGGCGGGCCTAATGATGGTGTATCTGTCCGCGGCGCTGCCTTTGTATATCACCATCCCGCTTGTGGTGCTGCTCACCGCACTTTTGGGCTTTACCATTGAGAAAGTAGCGTATAAGCCGCTGCGGAATTCGCCCAGAATGTCGGTTATGATCTCCGCCATCGGCGTGAGTTACTTATTGCAGAATCTGGCGCTGTACATCACCGGAGGACTGAACCAGAACTATCCTGCCATTCCTTGGATCTCCGATACCGTGACCATCTTCGGCGCAGTGACCAAGCGTGTGACCATCATCACGCCGTTTCTGACCATTGCCCTGGTGGTGGCGCTGGTCATGTTCATCAACCATACCAAGACCGGCATGGCCATGCGGGCCGTGGCCAAGGATTTTGAGACCAGCCAACTCATGGGCATCAAAATCAACCACATCATTTCCATGACCTTTGTGGTAGGCTCACTTCTTGCGGGCATCGGTTCTCTGTTGTATTTTTCCAATTACCCCGGCGTTACGCCCACCGTAGGCGCCATGCCGGGCTTGAAGGCATTTGTCGCGGCAGTGTTCGGCGGCATCGGCTCTATCCCCGGCGCTGTGATTGGCGCGTTTATCATTGGTATCTGTGAGAATATCATCAAAGGCGCGGGCCTGACGACATTCTCTGATGCGTTCACCTTTGTGCTGCTCATCATCATTCTCGTGGCCAAGCCCACAGGACTGTTCGGTGAGAAAGCCACCGATAAGGTTTAAAGGGGGGACCGATATGGAAAACACGAATACAAAACGCACCGTATTGGTAACGACGGTCTGCCTGCTGGTCCTGTTTGCCCTAGTGATCGCTTTGGAGCAGATGATTGCTCCGACATCCAAGTGGGCGATGCTGCTCACAGTTATCAAAAAAGGTTCAGTTTATGCCCTGGTCGCGGTATCCATGAATCTGCTCAATGGCTTTACGGGCCTGTTTTCTCTTGGGCAGGCGGGCTTTATGCTCCTGGGCGCCTATACTTATGCGATTTTTACCATTCCCGTGGAGAACCGCACCGCTGTATATCAGTATTTTGACGGCGGCATCATTCAGTTTTGCCTGCCGTGGATAATCGCGCTTTTGCTGGCCGGCGTGGTGGCGGCGTTTTTCGCATATCTCATCGGCCTGCCGGTCCTGCGGCTGAAAAGTGACTATTTGGCTATCGCTACCCTGGGCTTCGCGGAAATCATCCGGGCGATTTGCCAGTGGGACAAGCTTGGCCCCATCACAAATGGCTCCAACGTCTTAAAAAGCTATACCCGGTTCAACTCTTTCAAGATCGACTTGGGTGGAACCACCATCAGCCTGGCGACACTGGCACCGGTGGCTATCGCAGCGGTATGCATTTTGGTGATTGTTCTGCTGATTAATTCTTCCTATGGCCGGGCATTCAAGGCCATCCGTGATGACGAGATCGCCGCGGAAGCCATGGGCATCAACCTGTTTAAGCACAAGCAGTTGGCTTTTTGCACATCCTCATTTTTTGCCGGCATCGGCGGCGCGATGCTGGCGATGTTCGCCGGCACTGTACAGGCGACCCAGTTCAAATCCGCCATGACCTATGAGTTCCTGCTCATCGTCGTCATCGGCGGTATGGGATCTATCACCGGGTCCACGCTGGCGTCGTTCCTGTTCATCGCTGCTTCCGAATGGTGGCTGCGCGGCCTGGATATGGGTAAATTCCTGGGCATTGAAGCGCCGGATATTTTCCGCAACGGCTTCCGCCTTGTAGTGTTCTCGGTCATCATTATGATTTTTGTGCTGTTCTTCCGGAAAGGCATCATGGGAACTAAAGAATTGCCCGATTTGTTTAAACGAAGGAAAAAAGCGGAAAAGGAGGCGGCGGAATGAGTACAAATGTCCTCCATGTAGAAAATGTGACCATGCAGTTTGGCGGCGTGATTGCCGTGAACAATCTGTCCATGGATATCAACGAGGGTGAGATCGTTGCCCTGATTGGCCCCAACGGCGCCGGAAAAACCACGGCGTTCAACTGCATCACCGGCGTATACCAGCCCACCAATGGCTTGATTTCTTTCTACAGTGCGCCAATGGTGCGGAATCATCCACAAGGGAAAATGAAGAAGACCTACGGCGGGAAAAACGCCGATATGTACACATCTGAATTCGCGGCGGTGGACCCTGAACAACTGCTCAGCCTGACAGAAGATGCGAAAGCTGAGCTATTGGCGCAGGAGAAAGAAGCGGCGCTCGCCCGGGACCCTCACGCGTTCAGCAGCCATACTCTGGCCCCTACGCCCGACCATATCACCAAGCTGGGCGTTGCCCGTACGTTCCAGAATATCCGCCTGTTTCCCGGTATGACGGTGTTTGATAATGTCTTGGTGGCAAAGCATATGCGTGCCAAGCATAATTTTCTGACCGCCACGTTCCGGCTTAGCCGCAAGGAAGAGCAGCGTATGCGGGACGAGACAGAAGTCTTGCTGAAAGAGCAGGGCTTGTGGGATGTGCGTAGCGACTTGGCCACCAGCCTGCCCTATGGACAGCAGCGCCGTTTGGAGATTGCCCGGGCTTTGGCGACAGACCCGAAGTTGTTGCTTTTGGACGAGCCAGCCGCGGGCATGAATCCCCAAGAGACCCTGGAACTGGCGTCGTTCATCCATGATATTCGCGATAAATATCAGTTGACCATTTTCTTGATCGAACATCATATGGACCTGGTTATGAACATTTCCGACCGCATCTATGTTCTGGACTTCGGCAGCCTGATCGCAGAGGGGACACCGGAAGAGATACAGGGGAACCAGCGCGTGATCGACGCATATTTGGGGGTGGCCGACGATGAGTAATAGCATTTTGAGCATCGAAAACTTGCAGGTCAATTACGGTGGTATCGAGGCGGTCAAAGGCATTTCCTTTTCTGTGCCGGAGGGGGAGATCGTGACCTTGATCGGCGCCAACGGTGCGGGAAAGAGTTCGACATTGCGTACCATCGCCGGTCTGGTAAAGCCGAAAGGCGGCAGCATCACTTACATGGGCGAGGATATCACAGGCAAGGACCCGACCACCATCGTGACCAAAGGCATTACACTGGTTCCGGAAGGCCGGCGCATTTTCCCGGACCTGACCGTCAAGGAAAATCTGAAGCTGGGCGCTTATACCCGGAAAGATGACTTGACCGATGATATCAATTGGGTGTATGATTTGTTTCCCAGGCTGAAGGAGCGCGAATGGCAGGCCGGCGGCACCTTGTCCGGCGGCGAACAGCAGATGCTGGCGGTAGGCCGGGCGCTTATGAGTCGCCCGAAGATCATGATGATGGACGAACCCTCCCTGGGCTTGGCACCACTGGTAGTGCGCGGCATTTTCGACATTATCAAGGAAGTGAATAAGCAGGGCGTGACGGTTTTGCTGATTGAGCAAAACGCAAATATGGCACTGAAAACGGCCCATAAAGGCTACGTTCTGGAGACCGGGCGGATCACAATGTCCGGCACTGGCGCACAGCTGTTGGCGGATGAATCTGTAAAGGCGGCATATTTGGGCACTTAAAATGTAAAAGGCTCCTTAAAAGGGAGCCTTTTACATTGTTGTTCCAGTATGATAAACTCTTAAAGAAGGAGGGATATGCATGGGAAAACGGACATTTATGGTGTTGCTGGCCGGAATATTGTGTGTTCTGTCGGGCTGTGGGTCCATGTTCAACCATTTTTATACCTCTGAATCGGATTTCAAGGGAAGTCAGGAAATCGAACTGGACGACACGACCCAAGTAGTGAAGAGTTATGCGGCGCTGCGCAGGGTGGTGTATAATATGATCAACAACCATCTGGAGACTGCGGAACTGCTGATTTCCGGCTATTCCGGTGATGTGGTGTCAGATATTGCCTCGATCTGCGGTTCTGCGAACACGGACACCGCTTATGGCGCTTACTGTGTGGAATACGCGTCTTATGAATTGACTCAGATTGTGTCCTATTATGAGGTCACGATCAACATCACTTATAAATATACGCAGGAAGAATTGTCCGATCTGCTCACGACTCCCAATAATGAGAGTTTTTCCGACTTGATTGCCCAGGAACTGGCGGCAGGGAAAACGCATACGGTAACGAAAGTCAACAACGGCAGCGGCGAAAGCGATGCCGTGGAAAAACGCATCCGGCAAGCTTGCCGAAACCATCCTACTGTGATTTCTTTTGTGCCGGAAGTATCGGTAAAGGTCTACTCCGGGAACACCTCACAACGCATATATGAGGTGGAAGCGGTACCGGACGAACGGCTGGAACGGAACGCGGAACGACTGCAAAGCCTGGCGGGCGCACTTAACGCTGCCAAGCGCGGTATCCATACCGCAGGCGATGCGTGGACCGTCATCAACGCGGCCCGCTATCTGGCAGGAAGCTGCGAATTATCTGCCACAGGCAGCACAGCTTATGATGCATTGATTACAGGCAAAGCAGACAGCGAGGGCATGGCGGCAGCGTTCAAAGCGCTGTGCGATAAACTGGATGTGGGCTGTCAAGTAGTAGAAGGACAGCAGGATAAAACCGCGCATTATTGGAATATTGTGTCGATTGACAATGCCTACTATCATGTGGACGTATCAGAAATGCAAACCGGAGAAGCGGCGGCGCTGCTGCTCAGTGATTTAGAAAAGCAGGCGAGCTGCTGGTGGGACTTGACGGAATATCCCACCTGTGAAGGCCCCTTAACGTATGACGCGGTGACCGCTGCGGGGGCATAACGGAAGTTTTTTGGTTTCTGTGGCGAAAAATGCTTGACAAACGGATGGGATATGCTATAATAACTCTTGCATTTAAGATGCGGGCGTAGCTCATCCGGTAGAGCGCCACCTTGCCAAGGTGGAGGTAGCGAGTTCGAGCCTCGTCGCCCGCTCCATAAAAAGAAGCACCTGCAAAGCAGGTGCTTCTTTTTATGGAACCTGAACCATTGAACGCCGGGCAAAGCCCACAGAGAGACTGATTTTTTGGCGCAGGGAGTGCGTTTTACGTGTTTACGTATTTTTGAGTTGATAGGACCAGAACAATTTGGTATAATGTTTGAAAGACTGAAAGCGAGGGACTGCTATGTTTGAAAGATCCATTGCTGAGCGCATGAACCGTCTGCATACGGAATCTGCATTCCAAATTTTAGCCCATGCGAATGAGCTGGAGGCGCAGGGGAAAAGCATCATCCACTGTGAGATCGGACAGCCGGATTTTAAAACACCCCGGCACATCATCAAGGCTGCATACAAGGCCATGAACGATGGTTTCACCGGCTATGGCCCTACACCCGGCTATCCTCAGGTACGTGAAGCGATCGCAGAGTATGCGTCGGGGCATAAACATATTAAAACGAATCGGAACGAAGTGGTCATCGTCCCGGGCGGCAAACCGGTGATGTTTTTCACCATGCTCATGCTGGTGAATCCCGGAGACGAGGTCATCTATCCCAATCCCAGCTTCCCGATCTACGAATCCTGCATCCGTTTTGCGGGCGGTGTTCCAGTTCCGATGCCGCTGCTGGCGGAAAATGATTTCCGACTGGACCTGGAGCAGTTCCGCCGCGCTATCACGCCGAAAACGAAGCTGGTATTGCTCAACAGCCCTTCCAATCCTACCGGCGGATTGTTTGAAAAGGAAGATATTCTTGCCATGGCGGATATCCTGCGGGACCGCCCGGACATTTTTATTTTGTCTGACGAGATTTATGACCGGTTGGTGTTTGAGGGAAGCGCCATGTCCATCGCGTCTTTGCCGGAATTTAAAGACCGCACCATCATTCTGGATGGGTTTTCCAAAACTTACGCCATGACCGGCTGGCGTCTTGGTTACGGCATTATGAATGAAGAACTCGCCAAACAGATGGAAATGCTGATGGTGAATTCCAACTCCTGCTCCGCGTCTTTTACCCAGATTGCTGCCATGGAGGCGCTGAAAGGTCCCCAAGACGCAGTGGAAGAAATGAAAGCGGCGTTCAAGGAACGGCGGGATTGGCTCATTGGTGCATTGAACAGCATCCCCGGCATCACTTGCCGGATGCCTAAGGGGGCATTTTACGCATTCCCTGACATTTCCAGTTTTGGGCTTCCCAGCGAGACATTTTGCAAGCGGCTGCTGGACGAGGGCGGAGTAGCCACCGCTTGGGGCACGTCCTTCGGAGCGTTCGGCGAGGGGCATATGCGTTTGTCCTATGCCAATTCTTTGGAGAATCTGAAAATCGCGGTGGAGCGCATCGAGCGCTTTACGAAAACGCTGTAATATGTGGTTCCGGCACATGAAGAACGGGACTGTCCATGTAGAAGACCGAAGCATGGATTATATCGCATTCGGCGGCGGGGTAAAAAATCTGGTCATGATCCCGGGGTTGAGCGATGGGTTGAAGACGGTCAAGGGGCTGGCTTTTCCATTTGCGTGGATGTACCGGCAGCTTGCGAAGCGGTTCCGGATTTACAGCTTCAGCCGGGCCGACCGTATGCCCGACGGCTTCACCACGCGGGATATGGCCCGGGATGTAAAGCTGGCGATGGCTACGCTTGGGATCGAAAAAGCATCCGTTTTGGGCGTATCCCTCGGCGGAATGATTGCCCAGCATCTGGCCGCCGACTATCCGGAAGCGGTAGATAAGCTCATTTTGGCGGTGACGACTGCCCGGCAGAATGAGACGATCCGAAGTTGTATCGCAGACTGGACGGAACTGGCGCGGATGCGGGATTACAAGGGTCTTGTGATACAGACCTCGGAAGCTGCTTATTCGGAAGCGTATTTGAAAAAATTTCGACTGACATATCCCTTTCTCGGCATAATGCCGCAGCCAAAAAGTTATGACCGTTATCTGGTTATGTCACAAGCCTGCGTGACCCATGACGCATACGGCGTACTGGATTGCATTCAAGCGCCGACTCTGGTGATCGGAGGAGAACAAGATCAAATTGTGGGCGCTGCCGGTTCCTATGAACTGGCGGAGCGCATCCCGAACAGCCAATGCGTGATGTATCCGCAATATGGACACGGCGCGTTTGAGGAAGCGAAGAATTTTCAGACAGTGGTTTTGAATTTTTTATGCAATTGACAGGAAAAGCACCTTGGGAAAAGGTGCTTTTCTTTTTCGTAAGCTATTTTCAAGTGTGGAAAACTGTGGTATAATATTATAATTCAAAATCGCCGGGAGGTCATCATGTCCGAATTTCATGTAGTAAGCGAATATCAGCCATCGGGAGACCAGCCCCAGTCGATTCAAACGCTGGTGTCCGGCCTGGAAAACGGGATTGACGAGCAGGTGCTCTTGGGCGTGACGGGCAGCGGCAAGACCTACACTATGGCGAAGGTCATCGAAAGCGTCCAGCGTCCTGCGCTGGTCCTGGCTCATAACAAGACGCTGGCGGGCCAGCTTCACGCCGAATTCAAGGAGTTTTTCCCGGATAACGCGGTGGAATACTTTGTGTCCTACTACGACTATTACCAGCCGGAAGCTTACATCCCCCATACAGATACGTATATTGAAAAAGTCTCATCGGTCAACGAGGAGATCGACCGTCTGCGCCTGTCCGCCACCGCGTCATTGCTGGAGCGCCGGGACGTGATCGTGGTATCGTCGGTGTCCTGCATTTACGGTCTGGGCGAGCCGGATGATTTCGAGAAAATGATGGTGTCCCTGCGTGTGGGAATGGAACTTCCCATGGAGGAACTGCTCAAAAAGCTGATCGAGATCCGCTATGAGCGCAATGACATTGCCTTTGAGCGAAATATGTTCCGTGTCCGTGGCGATACGGTGGAATTATGGCCCGCCTATTGGAAGGACAGTGCCATCCGCGTGGAGTTTTTCGGCGACGAGATCGAGCGCATCAGCGAAGTCAACGGTGTCACGGGCAAGGTGATCCGCCGGTTGAACAACATCCCGGTCTGGCCCGCGACCCATTATGTGACGACCAAAGAAAAATTGGACATGGCGGTGCAGGAGATCCGCCGGGAGTGCGACGAGCGGGTGCGGTATTTCCAGGAACAGGGAAAACTGATCGAAGCCCAGCGCATTGCCCAGCGGACGAATTATGACATTGAAATGATCCAGGAACTGGGCTTTTGCTCCGGCATTGAAAACTATTCCCGCATCATCAGCGGCCGCCCGGTGGGCAGCGCGCCCATGACCCTGCTGGATTATTTTCCCGAGGATTTTGTTCTGTTTGTGGATGAAAGTCACGTGACGCTGCCCCAGGTGCGGGCCATGTACAACGGCGACCGGGCCCGGAAAGAAACGCTGGTGGACTGCGGATTCCGCCTGCCCTCGGCCTTTGACAACCGTCCGCTGAAATTCCCGGAATTTCAGGAGCGTGTCCATCAGGCCATCTATGTTTCCGCCACCCCCGGCGAGTTTGAATATGACCACGCCGGGCAGATCGCGGAGCAGATCATTCGCCCCACGGGCTTGGTGGACCCGAAGATCGAAATCCGGCCTATCGACGGCCAGATCGACGATCTTATTGGCGAAATCAACCACCGTATCGAAAAGGGAGAACGGACGCTGGTCACGACCTTGACGAAAAAAATGGCGGAGGACCTATCCGCATATCTGGGGAACACGGGTATCAAATGCCGGTATATGCACCACGATATCACGGCCACCGAGCGCATGGAGATTATCCGGGACCTGCGCTTGGGCGCGTTTGATGTGCTGGTGGGCATCAACCTTTTGCGGGAGGGACTCGACTTGCCGGAGGTGTCTCTGGTCGCAATCATCGATGCGGACAAAGAGGGCTTTTTGCGCAGTACGACCAGTTTGATCCAGACCATAGGCCGGGCGGCGCGGAACGCCGAGGGAACGGTCATCATGTACGCCGACACGATCACCCCGTCCATGCGCGCCGCCATTGATGAGACAGAGCGGCGCAGGGAGAAACAGCAGGCGTACAACAAAGAACACGGCATCGTGCCGAAGACCATTGTGAAAAGTATCCGTGACGTACTGGAACTGTCGGAGGACGACGGCCCGGCGCATAAGCGGGTGGACGGCGTGAAAATGACGGAAAAGGAACGGCAAAAGGAGATCGCCCGTCTGGAACAGGCGATGGCAAAAGCGTCGAAAATGTTGGAATTCGAGTATGCGGCGGCGCTGCGTGACCGCATCATCGAACTGCGGGGAGAGAAGGGCAGTAAATGAAATTTATGATCTTGGACGGCAACAGCATCATCAACCGGGCATTTTTCGGCGTTCGTCCGCTGAACGCGCCGGACGGGACGCCTACCAACGCCGTATTTGGATTTATCAATATTTTGCAGCGTCTGGTGGACAGCGAGCATCCGGACGCGCTGGCTGTGGCCTTTGATGTACACGGGCCCACATTCCGGCACAAGTGTTACGACGGTTATAAAGCCCAGCGCAAGGGGATGCCTGAGGAACTGGCGGCGCAGGTCCCGGTGCTGAAAGAACTATTGGATGTATTGCAAATCCGCCGTTACGAGTGCCCCGGCTATGAGGCAGATGATATTTTGGGTACTGCCGGGCGGGTGTGCGAAGAGACCGGCTGGGAATGTGAGATTGTCACCGGCGACAAGGATTCTTTCCAGCTGATTACCGATTCCACCCATGTGATTCATATTAAGAGCCGTATGGGGCAGACGGAGACAAAAGACTATACATGGGATGCGTTTCGGGAGGAATACGGCTTTGATCCGCCGTATATCGTGGACTTGAAAGCCCTGATGGGGGATTCCTCTGACAATATTCCCGGCGTTCCGGGAGTCGGGGAAAAGACGGCGATGGACTTGATGCACCGCTTCGGGACGCTTGCGGGGGTCTACGAACAGGTAGAATCCCCGGATATCAAAGACGGCGTGCGCAAAAAACTTATCGCGGGGGAAGATTCCGCGAAGCTGTCCTATGAATTGGCTACGATCACCCGGCAGGCTCCGGTTGAAGTAGACCCGGCGCAGTGCAAATGGAGCGGTTTTCAGGGCGAGGGGCTGTATGCCATCTTGAAGCGCCTGGGGTTTCAAAAGTTCATTGACCGCTGGAACGTGCGGTCCGAGGGAACGGAACAGGAACTGAAAGTTTTTGAGGGGACCTGCGAAAGCACGGAGTTGCGCACCGCGGCAGATGCGGCAAAAGCGGCGGAAGCACTGAAAAAAGACGGAAGCTATATCTGGTGCGACCTTGCCTTTGAAAACTGCGTATTTGAGACCGGCGGAGAGGACGCAGTAGCCTATCTGCTGCGCAAAGAGGCCTATGCGGATGATTATGGGGACGCTTTGCGTACACTGTTTGCACCGGAAATCAGAAAATCCGGCCATAATATCAAGGATATCCAAAGAGAATTGCTCCACTGGGGCGTCCGCCCGGAAAACTGGGCGTTTGACACCGCGCTGGCGGCGTATCTGCTGGATTCCACAGCCAGTGGCTATGAACTGGACCACCTGTGTCAGAAATATTGCGGCTTTGATCTGGCCCGGCAGGACGATGAAAACGGGCAAATGACCTTGCTGGGGGATACGTCCTATCTGCGGTATCTGCAGTACACCGCGGCGGTGGTGTGTCTGGAGGACGCACTGCGTGAAAAGCTGGCGGAATTGGGCATGGAACAGCTTTATTTTGAGATAGAGCTGCCGTTATGCGCTGTTTTGGCGGAAATGGAGCACACAGGCGTACTCATCGACCAATCCGCGCTGGCCGCTTACGGCGAGGGATTGACGGATGGCATCGACGTTTTGCAGCAGCACATTTACGACCTGGCGGGCGGCCCATTCAACATCAATTCTCCCAAGCAGCTGGGCACAGTCCTGTTTGAGCAGTTGATGCTTCCAGCAGGAAAGAAGACCAAGACTGGCTGGAGCACCAACGCCGACGTACTGGAGAAACTCCGGGATAAGCACCCCATTATCAACGAGATATTGGAGTATCGGACCCTTACCAAACTGAAATCCACCTATGCCGACGGTTTATTAAAGGTGATTTCCGATGACGGGCGGATCCATTCAAACTTTACCATGACCGTGACCGCCACAGGGCGGCTGTCCTCCGTGGAACCGAATTTGCAGAACATCCCCGTGCGCAAAGAGCAGGGAAGCGAGATCCGTACCATGTTCGTGGCGCCCCCGGGAAAGGTTCTGGTGGACGCGGATTACAGCCAGATCGAACTGCGATTGCTGGCCCATATTTCCGGAGACGAAACTATGCGTCAAGCATTCCGGGAGGGAGAAGATATCCATAAGGTCACGGCCTCGCAGGTGTTCGGCGTACCGCTGGAGCAGGTGACCGCCGCTATGCGGTCGCACGCGAAAGCGGTGAATTTCGGTATCGTGTACGGCATTTCCGCGTTTTCTTTGGCCCAGGATATCGGGGTGTTTCAAAGCGAGGCAAAAGCCTATATCGACGCGTATCTGGAAAAGTATTATGGCGTGCGGGAATATATGACACAGATCATCGAAAGCGCCAAGCAGGACGGCTTTGTATCCACGTTATACGGTCGCCGGCGGTATTTGCCGGAGTTGAAAGTGTCGAATTTCAACACGCGCAGCTTTGGCGAGCGGGTAGCCCGGAATATGCCGATCCAAGGCAGCGCGGCGGATATCATGAAATTGGCGATGGTACATGTATCCCGCCGGCTGAAAAAAGAGGGGCTGGAGGCGCAGTTGATTTTGCAGGTCCATGACGAATTGATCGTGGAGTGCCCGGAAGCGGAAGCGGAGCGGGTGCGGGTGATCTTGACAGAGGAAATGGAGCAGGTCGCCAGCCTGTCTGTGCCTTTGACGGTGGACGCCCATATCGGATGTAATTGGACGGAGGCAAAGGGATGATCCAAATCTCGGACGCGCTGCCGGAACATGTAGACGGCATCGCCGCCATTGAGCGGGAGTGCTTTTCCGATCCGTGGGACCGGGAAACTATCGCCCGTCAGCTGTCCGGGCCGAATCATCTGTTTCTCACGGCTATGGACGGCCCACGAGTGGCTGGCTATGTGGGATTGATGCATGTGCTGGACGAAGGCTATATTTCTAATGTAGCGGTCAGCGCCGGATACCGCCGGCAGTCTGTGGGGGACCGGCTCATTGATGCTCTGGTCGCTAGGGGAAGGGACCTGCGCTTGTCATTCCTCACATTGGAGGTGCGCCGGAGCAATGATCCGGCCACAGCCTTGTACGCCAAGCACGGGTTCGTCCCGGTGGGGGTGCGGAAAAACTATTATGTAAAACCCAAAGAGGATGCGATCCTCATGACACTGTACTTAAAGGAAGAAACGAAATGATCATTCTATCGGTTGAATCCTCCTGCGATGAGACCGCTGTCGCGCTGGTAGAGGATGGGCGGAAGGTACTTACGGATCAGATTTTTTCACAGGTAGACCTGCACGCTGTCTATGGCGGCGTGGTGCCGGAGATTGCCTCCCGGTCCCACACGGAGGTCATCAGCATTTTGGCGCAGCGGGCCATAGCGGAAGCGGGGATTACCCGGGATCAGATCGACGCTGTGGCGGTGACATACGCGCCGGGACTGATCGGAGCGCTGCTGGTGGGGGTGAATTTCGCGAAGGCGGCGGCGATGTCGTTGGGTGTGCCGCTGATCCCGGTGCATCATATTCGCGGCCATATCGCGGCAAATTACCTTGCTTTTCCGGACTTGGAGCCGCCGTTTTTGGCGCTGGCCGTGTCCGGCGGGAACTCTATGATCGTGGATGTGCGGGATTATACGGATATGAAAATCATCGGTGCAACCCGGGATGACGCGGCGGGGGAGTGCTTTGACAAGACTGCCCGGGTATTGGGGCTGGGCTATCCGGGAGGAAGGCCCATTGATGAATTGTCCAAAACCGGGGATGACAGCAAGTACAAGCTGCCGTTGGCGCATGTGGAAGATAATCCCTACGACATGAGTTTTTCTGGGCTGAAGACTGCGGTCATCAATTTAGCCCACCAGGCCCAACAGAAAGGGGATGCGTTAGACGCGCCATCGCTGGCGGCATCCTTTTGCAAGGCGGTGAGTGACAGCCTGGTACCCCGCACAATCGCGGCGGCAAAGGCACTAGGCAAGGAAAAAGTCGTCGTGGCCGGCGGCGTAGCGGCGAACTCCCGTATCCGGCGGGATTTCATTGCCGCCTGTGAGAAAGAAGGTCTCCGGCTTTACTTTCCCCCCTTGAAACTCTGCGGCGACAACGGCGCGATGATCGGAGCGCAAGGGTACTATGAGTATATGGCCGGAACGCGGGGGACTATGGATTTAAACGCGTACGCAAATATGATGATTTAAAGAATAGGGTGATATTGATGTCGATCCATGCCGGACATAGAGAAAGAATGAAGAACCGGTTTCTGGAGACGGGACTTGACGGCTTTTCGGATGTCAACGTCCTGGAGCTTTTGTTGTTTTACGCGATCCCCCGGCAGGACACAAATCCGCTGGCTCATGCGCTGTTGGAACGCTTCGGCAGTTTTAAAGCCGTGATGGAATCATCTAAGGAAGATTTGATGTCCGTAAAGGGGCTCGGGCAAAATGCGGCGTCTTTGATTTTGCTGACCGGGAAAATCAACAAGCGGTATCTGCTCAGCAAGCGAAAATTCGGAATGCGTCTGGCGGGGCCGGAGGATGTTTTTGAGTATGTAGCGCCGCTGTTTGCGTTTGAATCGACGGAACACCTGTTTTTGCTGTGCATGGATTCAGAAAACCGGGTGCTGGATTGCAGCGAGATCGCCCGGGGCGAGGTAGATTCTGTGTACGGGAATCCCCGAAAAATCATC
This sequence comes from Oscillospiraceae bacterium, assembly GCA_022800755.1. Lineage (GTDB taxonomy): Bacteria > Bacillota > Clostridia > Oscillospirales > Oscillospiraceae > HGM13010. The sequence goes on along the minus strand of JAAWQX010000002.1, from coordinate 70,265 downwards.
ACGATTGCGGTGAACTGTCACGCATCAAAAATCATTTTGGCGCATAACCACCCCAGCGGGGTAGTCATTCCATCGCCGCAGGATATGGTGTTTACAAACGAACTGCAAAAATCGTTGAGCATGTTTCAGATTCAATTGTCCGATCACGTTATTGTGGGAGACGGTGAATATCTTTCCATGCGGCAACATGGATGTATCTCCTAAAAAATCCGTCAATAGAGAAACTGATAGTTACAAAACTGAAACTATCAGTTTCTCTATTTGATTATGTAAATTAAAATCTATTATTTTAAAAGTGTGAAACTGCGATTGTGGGACGCATAAATTTTTATTGGTGTGCAAAAATCTCCTTATAATATAAAGGTTCTTTCTAATGTTGAAAACCATGTGGAAATGTTGATAACTCTCCGCATAGAAATTATGAAAAAGTATTATGTAAACTAATTTCTGTTGCACAAACTGTCAAATTACATGAGAAATTCAGTAATTATCAGCAGAAAAAAACTATTTTTTGTGCGTTTTATGAATTGACGGGGCAAGATTATCGATGGCAGGCCGTTACAATTTGTAAACCCGCAAAAATCAACAAATAGTAATCAGATTTAGTGTGAATCAAGGCTGAAGATACTGAATGTCATCGTTTTAAAGCAAGGAAAAAGAAAACCGTCCGCACGAGGTACCGTGTGGACGGTTGTTTTATTTTAATGGAAGCGCAACAATCAATTCAAACCGGCCGAATTGCGTCTGTGTCTCCAACGTACCACTGTAACGCAGGGCAATCTCGCGCATCCCGGCGATGCCGAAACCATGCAACTCCTTATCGGGCTTTGTGGTAGATAGGTCTTCAGATACGTCATTAGGCATGGTATTTGCTACCCGGAGCATAAACATTCCCTTTTCTGTCCGGCAGCGAAGGATAATGCGCCGGTCATTCGTCTTCTGCGCAGCTTCAATGGCATTGTCCAGTGCGTTGCCGAGCAGGGCACACAGGTCAATATCCAAAATCGCGAGGGTTTTCGGCAGAGAGATGGAATAATCACATTCCAGCTCCAAATTTTCAATATCCGCCAGCTTTGCATTTAAAACTACATTGGCGGCTTCATTCTCGCAGATAAGCTGGCTGTTGTGCAGGGCAGGGGATTCAGACAGATTTTGCAGATATTCCATCGCCTTATGGTGTTCCTGTTGTTCCAGCAGACCCATCACGACCGTTAAGTGATTGCGCAGGTCATGCCGCAGCGTACGTACCTGCCGCTGTTCCCGCTGAAGTCCGTCATAATACAACTGTCGCATATTGGCCATTTGATTGGCCTGTTCCAATGCTTCGTGGTCGGACAAAATCATGATGGCAAGCAGCAGGACCAGGGAAGTGATGAATACAAAGGGCAAAACAGTAAGGGACAAATTCAGCGCGAAGTGCTGTACTTCCAGATTGGTGTAATAATGAGTCCTCGCAACCAAAATGACGGAAAGCAGCGAGCACAACGGCATCAGCGACAGGCCGAATACGACTCTCCAGATACGATGCGGCAGGCGCGGCGGCGTTTGCGGAAGCCGCTTGCGAAGCAAAAGCCAGAGAGCGCCCCACACGGCGGGCCGGAGTAAGCGGGTAAAAACATCGTAATAAGCAAGCCATACATTGTGAATCCTGTTGCCTAAAAACGTGTCGATCATGGCATTGATGGACATGATGATGCAAAAGAAAATGATGTTGACCGTCAGCCTGCCCAGCCGGTCTCCGGTCGTGCAAAGCATGGTGGAAAGCATAAAGGCGGGAAACGCGTACAGTAGATTTTCATCGCCCACCCAAATGATGACACTGATCGACAGATACAGCGAAACGATCAAACATGCTTTCCAATACCACGTTTGTTTAATTGGCACAAAACGGACGAATATCTGATATAGACAGGTAAGACTGACGGCGTAGAGTGCAAGCCAAAGGCCCCGGTAAGTTATCAAATACGACAGGCTTTCCATGAAATTTTCCCAGAACATACTCTATCCCTCCAGGGCCGCCCGGGCCAACGCGGCCATTGCAGAGGCCCGGTGCGCCCGGCTCACCGGCAGGGCAGTATCGCCGATGAACACCTCGCTGCCGTCCATCTGATCGACTGCTGCGGCCCGTACGAGGTACCGCTGATGGATTCGCACAAAACCGCTGCCGATGTGCGCCGCGACATCGTCCAGTTTTCCATAAAATGTATAGGTTTTCCCGACCGTTACGCAGGAGACCTGCCGTCGGTCGGAGCCAAAATATAGAATGCGAGCCTTGGGAATACGGTACAGCGTCTCGCCGGAGCGGCACAAAAAAGTTTTGTCTTCCTCACGCAAAAGCGTAGTCATAGCCCGGTCTATGATATCGGCCAACTTCTCATAAGAGGCTGGTTTCATAATATATCCCAAAGCCCCGACGGAATAGCCCTCAAATACATACTGGTCATAGCCGGTCACAAAGACCATTTGCAGGTTCTCGTCTATCGCCCGGAGCTGCCGGGCGGTATCCATACCACTGAGCGCGCCCATTTCCATGTCCAAAAACACCAGTTCCAATTCGCCAACGTGCTTATCCATCCATTTTAAAAGTCCTTCCCCGGAAGAAAATTCATAGATTTGTACTTCCAGATTCTGACTTTCCATAAGCTGTTCCAGTGTTCCCCGCAAGGCGCAGCGTGCATCGGCGGAATCGTCGCAAATACCCAATCTGAGCATATTTTCACCTCTTTATCTGTGCTCACAGTTTAGCATATCGGCCCGGCTATCACAATCCAAACTTTACATGAAACCGCCCAAACTTGACAGGGAGGGACGAAGTGATGTCAAACTTTACACTTCCCTGTGCAAAAATGACGGACTTCCCGGCAAACGGAAACCATTTCTGCTATGGTGAACGTACAGAAACCTCCGCTTCAGAAAGGAAGATCATCATGTTAAGTGTTACCGATCTGCACAAGTCTTATCAAGTTGGAAAAAACACCTATGAGGTACTCAAGGGCATCACGCTGGAAGTGGGAAAAGGGGAATTCGTCGCCGTGATGGGGCCGTCCGGTTCCGGAAAAACGACGCTGTTGAACTGCATTTCCTGCTATATTCCGGCGAATGAAGGCAGCATCCTGCTGGGCGACATGGAATTGGCCCGGCTGGATGAAGATTCGCTGGCAAAGGTGAGAAACCAGAAATTGGGTTTTGTATTTCAGGATTTCCTATTACTGGACGGTCTGACGGTGCGGCAGAACATCCTGCTTCCGGCCATCATCGGGGGCAGCATCAATCAACAGACGGAAAACCGGGCAGATCAATTGTGCCAGGTGTTCGGCATTTCCGCGATCCAAAACAAATATCCGGCGGAAATTTCCGGCGGCGAAAAGCAGCGCACGGCTGTAGCCCGCGCCCTCATCAACCATCCGATGCTGATTTTGGCCGATGAACCCACAGGCAATTTGGACAGCAAATCCACCCGGGCGGTCATCAGCGCTTTTGAGCAGGCCAAGTCATCTCTGGACGCGACGATCTTTATGGTGACCCATGATTCCTATGCCGCGTCCTTCTGCGACCGAGTCATTATTCTGAAAGACGGTTTAGTCTGGCGTACCTTGACGCACAACCACGATGGGGACGAGATGCAAGACCGCCTGGCGTTCCAGGACCGTTTGCTGGATGCCATCCGTGAAATGGGTAAGGAGTGAGCAGTATGAAGACTTTCACTGAGGTTTATGCCGAACTGCGCCGGGGAAACCGAAAGCAATACGCGCTGTTGGCCGGCTGCTGCTTTTTCTCGGTACTGTTGATTACCGCTTATTCCTGCATGATGCGTGCGCCGACTATTTTGTCGATCCTGCCCGAGGGCGGTGATTCCCGCAAGCAGGTCATGATGATTTTTGTATTGGCGGTCATCGGTTGCGGCGTATTTACCGCTTATGCATCGGGCCTGTTTTTCCGTCACAAATCCAGGGAGATTGGCATTTTCATGGCCCTTGGCGCTTCCCGCCGCCAAATCAGGGGGCAACTGCAAAAGGAATTGAGTCTAATCTCTGTGGCTACATGCGCCGTGGGGACGATTCTCGGTGCGCCTCTGGCGTGGTTGGTATGGCAGATTTTCCGCTTGATGGTGGTGGATACAGAAGAAATGGTCTTGCGTTTCGACCCGCAGGCATATTTGTTTTCTCTGGCATTTTCAATTTTCGTGATCGTGATGCTCTATTTTATGGGCAGCCGCTTTATCCGGCGGACAAACATTGTGGATATCGTTCAGGAATCCCACAAATCCGAACCGATCAAGGATGTACCCCGGTGGTATGGCGTCGTGGGCATCGTACTGCTGTTGGCGGGTGGATTTTTGGGCTATATGGCACCGAGCTTCTTTATTTTGGGCCTGCGCTGGTACCCCCCCGAAGGCTTGATGTCTATTTTCTATCTGCCTGCGCTGGTAGGGCTGTATATGATTTTGCTCCAAACGGTCGTCAATGGCTGGGGCGGCAAAAAGAAGCAGTATAAAGACCTGATCTCCACCTCCATGATGAAATTCCAGGGCCGCCAGACGGTGCGGAATATGCTGGTCATGACTCTGCTCATCGCCGGCGCCTATTTTGCCAGCTTTTATACACCCATGATGGGGACCGGCGCGATGCTGGGCTATGACCTACGCCCTGTAGACTATGTGTACAGCTGGCGGGATGACCAGAATGTTCCCGGAGAAGCCGAAGTGCTTGCCATGGCGGAAGAATACGGCGTAACCGTCACGGATATCACGCAGGTACCTATGATCCGTCTTGCAGTGGATGGCTATAGGAATGTAGAAGAAGAAACGCCCATCGGCATCGTCTGGCACGAGGAATACCGAGAAACGCTGGCTTCCGACCTATTTTTTTCGGAATTCTCCTACACGGCGCTGACAGGGGAGACGCTCGGCCTTCAGCCGGGACAGGTAGCCGCCGTCATGGACAGCGACGGAAGCGGGAAATATCGTTTTGCCGGAAATGCGTCTGTCATTACGAATTTCCTGACCGGGCAAAAGCAAACCGTGGAGTGTCAGGAAATCGTGAAAAATGAAGCCCTGTTCGGTCACTATGTCATGAATGACGCGGATTACGCGGCGATGTCCGAAGGCTTGACCAGTGAATGGACGGAGCAGTTCGTGGCGTTCAACGTGGAAAACTGTGCGGACACCTATGATTTTGCGAAAGCGCTGTTTTACAGGATCGTGGACAGCAGCGATGAAAAAGTGGCAGTGCTGGAACACTGGGATCCGGTGCAGCGCGCGGAGAAAATAGAGACGGAAGGCATTTACATGTACGACCGGGAAAACAGTGCAGAGCGTGGCATTGAGTTGATCGATTATGACCAGCGGGACAGCTCCGGTTTCCGGTTGTTCTGGAAATACATGCCGGCTTTCCGTGTGCTGGATAAAGCCGATTTCGTCAAGACGATGGCCGTGTATCTGACTTTGTTTATCTTCATTACGGTGATCTGCTTCGCGGCTGTGATCGTCATTGCCTTTACCCGCTGTATGACCATTGCGCTGACCAATGCGCAAGTGTATGACGACCTGCGGCACCTGGGGGCTCCGAATGCGTATTTGTACAACTCCGTGCGCGGACAAGTGAAGCGTGTATTCCTGGTGCCGATTATTGTCGGCACGACGTTGATCTACTGCTTCTATATGATGATTATGTACTTCAACGGAGACCCGGCGGGGATCACCTCCGGGGAATTTGCCGGACTGGTCACATGCTTCGGCGTGATCGTCGCGGTTTCCGCTCTGCTGTACGGTGTATACCGTATCACGCTGAAACGTGTGTGCGCTGCGCTGCAATTGAAACCGTCGAAATAACCGTTTTATAAAATGACGCCCATGGCATCATCCAAAGAGTTTTGGTGATGCCATGGGTGTTTCTCTATCAATCTATTTTACTGGTAAAGTTTGCATGAGGGCAAAAAAATGTTGTGCTTCACCGGTGCTGAAATAGGCATACCATGCGTCTAATGTATTTGGCTGAAAAACGTTCAATCGTTCAATAATATGCTTTGTCCACAGTAAGACCCCGGTGGAACTTGCGGTAATCAGATTGTGTTCTGCGACAGATGGTTTGTCAACATAGAAGTTTTGTCCTTTGTAGCTGGGCGAAACCAATTCAAGATAACCTATTCCATTGCTGGTGTGTAGCCTTTTATCCAACAGACCCGCATTTGCCAAAGCTGCAGTTGCGCCGCAGATAGCGCATACCATAGAATCTGCAGAAAGAAATTCATCTGCTTTTTCAATAATGGTACTATGCTTAGGCAGATCCCAAGTATTTGCTCCCGGTAACAGCAATATGCTTTCCTTGTTTACTGCAATATCGTCCACGACACAATCAGGAATGATGGTCAACCCGCCCATTGTTTTGACAGGGTCCTTTGAAATACCGGCTGTTTTGACTGATACCCCCGGCGCGTCCTTTTTGAAAAAGCGCCCAGAATTTAATTCCGCAGTGACATACCCCAGCTCCCAATCAGCCAAGGTGTCAAGAACATATACATAAACTGTGAACATAACTGCCTCCATTTTTTAATATCAAGTTTGCCTATGAAGCTATCATACCACTTAATCGTTGACAACAATATGGCAACAATCTACAATATATAGAAAAGAGATTGCTGAAAGGAGGCTGCCAAATGAAAGTTGACCGGCTTGTTAGCATTATTATGATACTCTTGGATAAAAAACGTATAGGCGCACAGGCATTAGCGGATATGTTTGAAGTTTCACCACGCACGATTTACCGTGATATAGAAGCAATCAATATGGCGGGCATCCCGATTCGTTCAATATCAGGTGTTGGCGGCGGATTTGAAATTATGCCGGAATACAAGCTTGATAAAAAAGTTTTTTCAATCGCTGACCTTTCCGCAATTTTGATGGGGCTTTCCAGCCTTTCAAACATGGTGCGGGATAATGAATTGGTAAACGTCTTGGCGAAAGTGAAAAGTCTTATCCCTGACGGGGAAGAGAAGGACATTGAAATAAAGACAGGTCAAATCCGCATAGATTTAAGTCCATGGATAGGCAATAGGAATATACAACCATATTTAGAAACAATAAAAACCGCTTTACAAGATCATAAATTACTGCGCTTTGAATATATGGCTCACCGTGGAAATAAATCGGTACGGACAGTTGAGCCATATCAACTTGTATTAAAAGGCGGTCACTGGTACTTTCAAGGATATTGCCATGTCAGGAATGATTATCGCCTATTTAGATTGTCCCGGATAACTAAACTGCAAATGGAGCAGGAAACCTTCATTCCGCGAGATTATCAAAAACCGATTTTAGCCTTTGAGAAAATTGCTGAGACCATGCAAACAGAAATCAAAATTCGCATTCATAAATCTGTGTTGGACAGGGTACTTGAATATTGTACTTATGACAGCTTTGTCCCAGATGATGGCGAGTATTATATTGTAAATTTTCCGTTTATCGAAAACGACTATTATTATGATATTCTTCTTGGCTTTGGAGATAAGTGTGAGTGTCTTGAGCCCCCGCATATCCGTACAGAGATAAAGCGCAAAATACAGGATATGGCCGCCATGTACGATACTGGGAACAGTAATATCCACGCCGAGGCCGCAGCATTTGTTTAAAAAAAAGTAAATCCTTTCAAAAGCTGGAACGGCATTGCTGCCGCTCCGGCTTTTTTCAAGGTTATTATTTTAAAGCATATCCGTTCAGAGCTTGGCATAGGCATATAGTAATCAAAGACCGGGGCCGGGCAGTCACGCCCCCGCGGTTCGATTGCCGGAGGAGATATCTATGAATACAAGCATTTATCAAGACATCGCAGCACGGACTGCGGGCGATATCTATGTTGGGGTCGTAGGCCCTGTGCGCACAGGGAAATCTACATTTATCAAGCGCTTTATGGAAACGCTCGTTATTCCCAGCATTGATAACGTCTATCTGAAAGAACGGGCGAAGGACGAACTGCCCCAAAGCGGCTCCGGCAAGACCATCATGACTGCCGAGCCGAAATTTGTCCCGGAGGAAGCCGTACAGATCACAGTGGGAGAAGACGCTGTGATGTCGGTACGCCTGATCGATTGTGTGGGATACATGGTATCCGGTGCGTCCGGCCGTTTTGAAAACGGGGAAGAGCGGATGGTCTCCACACCTTGGTTTGACCATGAGATATCCATGACGGAAGCGGCAGAAAAGGGGACGTTCAAAGTCATTTCCGAGCACTCCACCATCGGCTTGGTCATCACCACAGACGGGTCCGTATGTGACATCCCGCGGGAGGATTATATAGAACCCGAAGCCCGGGTCATCCGGGAACTGCAGAGCATCGGAAAGCCGTTTGTGGTGCTTTTGAACACTACAGACCCCGGTTCTGAGCAGGCGCAGGCAGTCAAGGCTTCTATTGAGGAACAGCATGGCGTGACCTGCCTACCTGTAAATTGTCTAACCTTAGGGGAAGAGGATATTACAGAGATTCTGCGCAGCGTCCTCATGGAATTCCCCGTGATGGAGCTTGGAATCAATATTCCTGTCTGGACGGAGGCGTTGCCCTATGACATGCCCCTGGTGTCTGAACTGATCGGCAGCATCAAAGAGGCTACCTCCAACATGCATCGGATTCGGGACGTTTACGACGTAGCGGCTGCTTTGATGGAAAATGATTTAATCGACAGTGCCCGCATTACCCGGCTGGATATGGGGACCGGCGCGGTCCGCGCGGATGTGAATTTGCCGCGGCAGCTGTACTATGACACCATCAGCCAGCAAACCGGCTTTGAGATTCGGGACGACGGAGATCTCATGGCGCTGCTTACGGAAATGAGCAGTATGAAAGCCGACTATGACCATATCCATCAGGCATTGACAGATGTACGGGAGCGTGGATACGGCGTTGTGATGCCGACGCTGGAGGATCTGAGCCTTCAAGAGCCTGAGATCGTTCGTCAAGGCGGCAAGTACAGCGTCAAGCTGAAAGCCAACGCGCCCGCTATCCACATGATTATGACCAATGTAGAGACTACTGTCTCTCCGGCCATCGGCGGGGAATCAGCTTCCGAGGAGATCATCAATTTTCTCCTTCAGGGCTTTGAGGGCGATGTGAGCCGTATTTGGGAATCCAACATTTTTGGGAAGTCTCTGTACGACATTGCGGGAGAGAGCGTCACAGCTAAGGTCGCCGGCATGTCAGACAGTGCCCGGGCAAAGTTCCAGGAAACGCTCCAGCGCGTCATCAACGAGGGCGCTGGCGGGCTGATTTGTATTATCTTATAAATATCGGTGCTTTCCATTCCGGAAAGCACCGATATTTATTGAAAAAAACAGACAGACTGGTTATAATATCCATTAGAAGCAACCAAAGGGGAGATGGTCATGAAAGTTTTTGAATTGCCCTATGAACGGGTGACAATTGAATACTTAACTCAGGAGGTTCAAGAAATCATCCATATGATTCAAGGCGCTGAGACGGTTGAACAGGTTTTGAAAGCCCGGAACCGTTATAATGCCTTGAGCCGTGAATATGATACCGCGAATGCGCTGTCGTATATGCGCTACACGGTCAACACGGTGGATGAATTCTACCTGCAAGAGAAGGATTACTACGATGAAATTGGTCCGGCTGTGGAAAATTTGAATCTGGAATACTGCAAGGCTTTGATGGAATCCCGGTTCCGTCCGGAACTTGAACAGCGTCTCAATCCGCTGGTTTTCCGCAGCATCGAAAATACCATGCGCGCGATGTCTCCGGAAATCGTTGAGGATATGATTGAAGAAAACAAACTCGTGTCCGAATATTCCCAACTCATGGCCGGCATGGAGTTCACATTCCGGGGCGAGACGATGTCCCGGGCGATGCTCATGGGCTATGCCAGTGATGATGACCGGGAAACTCGCAGGGAGTGTTATGAGGTCTTAGGAACCACACTGGCAGAGCACAGTGCCCAATTGGACCGGATTTTTGATGATTTGGTCCATGTTCGAGACCGAATGGCGAAAAAAATGGGCTATCGAAACTTTGTAGAATTGGGCTATTACCGAATGAACCGCCTGTGCTATGACGCGGAAATGGTCGCGCATTTTCGACAAAATGTCCTGCGGGATATCGTCCCGATAGTCGCCCGACTGCGTACGGAAAACGCCAAACGGCTTGGCATCGATGATTTCAAGCTGTACGACTTATCCGTTATCATCCCCGGCGGTGACCCCAAGCCATGCGGTAAAGAGGGGATTTTCCAGGCTGCCAGGGAAATGTATCATGGCATGGGTGAGGAGACCGGCGCATTTATTGACATGATGCTGGAAAATGAGGCTTTTGATGTGGATGCCCGAAAAAATAAATGGGGCGGGGGATACTGCACGGAATTCGTGAAATATCGTCAGCCGTTTATTTTGGCCAATTTCAACGGAAGTGCTGATGACGTGGATACCGTTACCCACGAAGCCGGTCATGCACTAAACGCCTATTTGTGCTTTGATAACGAATATGCCACAGAACTGGGCTGCGGCGGAATGGAGACCGCGGAGACACATTCCATGAGTATGGAATTCTTTGCGTGGCCTTATATGGAGCGGTTTTTCGGCGAACATGCCGCGAAATACCGTTTCCGCCATGCAATGGACGCATTTTCCTTTATCCCTTACGGCACGATGGTCGATGCGTTCCAGCATCTCGTCTATGAGCAGCCTAACTTAACGCCCGCACAGCGGAATGCGGCGTGGCTGGAACTGGAACATCAATACCGCCCGCATATTTCCATGGAAGGCATCCCATATATCGAGCAGGGGACACGGTGGCAGTATCAAATGCACATTTTTGAAACCCCGTTTTATTATATTGACTATTGCCTGGCCCAAACTGCGGCGTTTCAGTTTTTACTTGCTTCTTTGGACGACTACGATGACGCATTTATGCGCTATATGCGTTTTTCCAGGCAAGGCGGGGAACAGGTATGGACCGCGCTGCTGGCAGAAGCCGGCTTCAAGTCTCCGTTTGAGACTGGTGCGCTGAAAGAATTTGCGGAGCAGATTGAAGTGCTGCTCAATCGGCTCCGTCAATAATTGAAAATTTACTCCAACCTGCGGTTTCGTTTATTTTTTCAGTTGCAACCATGTTCAGGATAGGCTATAATTAAAAAATCCAATCGAAAGAATCGGAGGCATCAAGATGAAACCACTTTCTACTATGGCGTCCGCTGTAAAGGCATCTACGACGCTTGCCATTGACGCTAAGGCAAAGCAAATGAAAGCAGACGGACTGGACGTTGTAGGCTTCGGAACCGGTGAACCGGATTTTGACACGCCGGAAAATATCAAACAGGCTGGGATTGCAGCCATTCAAGAAGGGAAGACCAAGTATACCCCAGCGGCAGGTATCATCCCACTGCGCAAAGCTGTTGCGAACTGCCTGAAGCGGGATCTTGATTTGGACTACGATTACACACAGATTGTGATTGCCAGCGGTGCAAAGCACAATCTGTATGCGGCATTATCGGCACTAGTCAACCCAGGGGATGAGGTGATTCTTCCCGCACCATACTGGCTGAGTTATGATGAGATGATCCGCATGGTAGGCGGTGTTTCTGTGATTGTGAATGCGCCGGAATCCCAGAATTTCAAGATCACAGCCCAGCAGTTAGAGGCCGCAGTCACAGAAAAAACCAAAGCATTTATTCTCAATAATCCCTCAAATCCTACAGGAATGCTGTACAGCAGGGAAGAACTGACCGCATTGACGGATGTGTGCGTCAAGCATGACCTTTACATCATTTCCGATGAAATTTATTTCAAGTTGCTTTACGACGGCCGCAGCTTTACCAGTGTGGCGTCCTTGGGTGAAGCAGTCAAAGAACGTACCATTTTGATCAACGGTGTTTCCAAGTCCTATGCCATGACCGGCTGGCGCGTAGGATACGCGGCTGCGCCGACCAACATTGCAAAAGTCATGTCCAACTTCCTGAGCCACTCTACCGGCGCGCCATCTACCATCAGCCAGTGGGCTGCGGTAGAGGCATTAGAAGGCCCGCAGGACACCATTGAAGCGATGCGCAAGGTCTTTGAGGAGCGCCGCAACTATATCGTTGACCGTATGAATCAGATCCCCGGTGTCAGCTGCATTGTCCCGGAAGGCGCATTCTATGTTATGATGAACATTGAGCAGCTGAAAGGGAAGACCCTGGGCGGTACTGTCATCCATAATAGCGATGATTTTGCTATGGCGTTCCTGGAAAAGGAATTGGTCGCCGTGGTACCGTGCAGCGGGTTCGGCGCGCCGGACTTTGTCCGCTGGACCTACGCTACCAGTATGGAAAATATTAAAGAGGGCCTAAGCCGCTTGGAACGCTTCTTAAAAGGATAAATATTAAAAGCCGTCTCTGTTTGAGACGGCTTTTATATTTATCATGTTTCTTCATCTGGACCTTGATCCACATGGAAATCTGCCAGGGGATTGGCCGCTGCTGCGATCCGAAGTCCGGAGTTATCCACGTGGGTGTAAATTTGGGTGGTGTTGAGATTCTCATGCCCCAACAGTTCTTGCAGTGTACGCACATCTACGCCGCTGCTGAGCATCAAGGTTGCAGCGGTGTGGCGCAATTTATGCGAGGAATATTTGTCAGCATCCAGTCCCGCTTTTTTCAGCGTTTTCTTAACCATTGCGTGGACCGCGTCGGTAGACATTCTTGCACGCCGGGCCGACAGGAAGAATGCGTTTTTGTCGGTGGTAGCGATATTCTTGCGTACTTGAATATAGTCGTTAATTGCAGCAATACAGGCCTCATTCAAATATACTGTACGCTCCTTGCTGCCTTTGCCCATGACCCGAAGATGATCCGGGCGTACATCAGAAAGATTGAGCCCCACGATCTCGGAAATACGCAGCCCGCAGTTGAGAAACAGGCAAATGATGCAGTAATCCCGGGCTTTATTCTTACCCTCAACCGCCATCAACAACCGCTGGGATTCTTCCAAAGTCAAATAGCGCGGCAATGTTTTAGGAATTTTCGGCGCGTCCAAATCTGAAATTGGATTTTCTTCCAAAATATGTGCCTTCACTGTAAGATACTTAAAAAAACTGCGGATAGACGCGATTTTACGGGCTCTGGATGATGCGCTCAATCCGTACTGCGAATCTTCCGCATTCCTGTTTTTTACCCGGTCTCTTGATAAATAAGCCAGATATTCATAGACTTCCATCAATGTGACCTGGTTAAGAAAATCTGCGTCTACGTCCATAATTTCGATTTCCTCAAGGGGGGTGTCCCGAGGCACTAAATTTCTGGAAATCTTCAAATAGCGCAGGAAATTCCGTATATCTAAAAAGTATTCATTTACGGTTGCACTGGAATGGCCGCGAATGGTTTCATGATAAGTAAGAAAATCTCGCAAAATGGGAGGAGATTCTGCCCGATAATCAATCATAATGTAGCCTCAATATCCAAATATATAATAATGTGTCAGCCCAAAAGCTTCACGAATACAGTAGTTCACCGTTAGCGTAATGTAACTGGTCTTTCCGGCGATCCCGACGGCATCGACATCAAATCGCTGAGCCATCAGCTTTGCCCGGTGCAGGTGATATTCGCTGGACACGATGCCGATTACAGGATCTTGTATACTGGATTGCAGCCGAATTCTTTCCAACGAATAGCGGAGATTTTCCTCCGTAGAAGTTGCCTGTGGCTCCACAATGATTCGTTCGCCCGCAATTCCGTTTTCGACTAAATATGTGTACATACATTCTGCTTCCGTAATATCTTCACCGGGGCCGCGGCCACCCGAAACAACAGCGATGGTCTGTGGATGCGAGTTCATGTACTCCAAAGTTGCGTCCAACCGGTTCCGCAGGGAAAGGGAGGGTACCGTACCGTTCACGCCGGCACCGAGGACGATAATATAATCAGCATCACGGTCTGTGTCAGTCCGAGCGTCCCGCAGAATCAGTACCTGCAAAAACGCAAAATATAGGGTACCGACCGCCAAAAATACACTCAACAATATACGTAAGACTTTGATTACTTTTGGATGCCTGATTTGAGAAATATGAAACCATCTATAAATCAAAATTATTGCACCGAAAAATATACAAGCCGCTCCAAGATAAAAATGCCCGACTACAAAAACCGCCAACAGCATCCCGATTACAATGAAAACCGCTGCAGTAAGAATCCACGGCTGCGACGCATATCTCTTTTGTTTCATAGTTGCTCCTTATATTATATACGGGGATAAAGCACCTCCTGCGTAGAGAAGGGTTTGTCATAATCTATGGTCACAGAGGAATAATTCAACAAAATAAAAATTTTGTTGAATTTAGAGGGGGGAAGACTTCTCAAATTCTGTCAACTCGATAATAAGACGTACTAAAACAAATTGGCTCACAAATTCAAAGATCAGCCATAGGATTAGCCCGAGCGCTATGCCGTCTTTACCTGAAGTGTTCATTGCAACGGCTTGTCCGAAACCCCAGAAAAGAAATATCTTTGATAGAACACCGCAGGCCAAGTGCAACAAGCTTTTTTGCAGGGCGGAGATTTTGCTTCGCAGAAAAATCAATGTATAGACCAATTCAAGTATATAGCCTGCCGATAGTGCCACAATGATAACATAACGAAACTCTGCTTCTATATTACAGATTCTCCTTTGACAATTGATGTACGAATTTATAATAAACTGTAAAAAATACAAATAGTTAATTTGTTGTCAATTATTCTCTATTCATTCAACACAGCCATGATCGCCTCCCGGACATTGCGTGCTCTGATAAGCTGCAGTCCTTTTGGTGCGGTTACTTCATCTTTTCCGTTCCTTGCTGGGATCACGCATCTGGAGAAGCCCAGCCGTGCGGTCTCGGACAGGCGCTGATTTAAATTCATAACACTGCGCAGTTCTCCCGACAATCCTACTTCCCCAATAGCCGCTAAATCGCGCCCCAGAGGTTTATCAAAATAACTGGAAGCCATTGCAAGCACTGTGGCCAGGTCGGCGGCAGGTTCTTCTACGGTCAAACCGCCGATAACATTGATGTAGGAATCATACCCGCCAATAGGCAATCCGCCCCGTTTTTCCAGAACAGCCATGAGCATCATGGCGCGGTTGTGATCAATACCGTTGGTGTTTCGCCTGGCCGAATTGTAATTCGTGTTGGAGATCAGCGCCTGGACTTCCGCCAAAATCGGACGGGTCCCTTCCATAACGCAGGTGACACAAGTCCCCGGGGCATTTTCCGGTCGACCGTCCAAAAGCATTTCCGACGGGTTTTCAACCTCTCTCAAGCCGTTAGTTCCCATTTCGAAGACGCCAATCTCATTCGTGGAACCAAAACGATTCTTTCCCGAACGAAGAATACGATAGGTCGTGTTCCGGTCGCCCTCAAAATACAAAATACAGTCTACCATATGCTCTAGAACCTTAGGTCCTGCAATGTTCCCCTCTTTATTAATATGCCCTACCACAAATACAGTGAAATCATCTGATTTCGCCTGACGCATAATAGACATCGTGCATTCCCGCACCTGGGTCACACTGCCAGGCGCGGAAGCGATCTCTGTATCGTACATGGTCTGGATGGAATCAATAATCACAATGCTTGGCTTCACGTCATCGATATGACTAATGATTTGGTTCAAGTCAGTCTCCGCAAGAACATAGACGTCCCCCGCATCTACGCCGAGCCGCAGCGCCCGCATTTTGAGCTGGCGCTGACTTTCCTCGCCAGTGACATATAGAATCCTTTCCTGTTCTCCGATCAAACCGCAGATTTGCAGCAGCAAAGTAGATTTTCCGATCCCTGGTGCGCCTCCGACTAAAATCACAGACCCTCGTACAGCGCCGCCGCCCAATACCCGGTCCAATTCTCCAAGGCCTGTATTGAAGCGCACCTCATCCTCTGTTGACAGTTCAGAAATCCTGCTGGGCCTACTGCGCCGGAGGCTTCCGCCTTTTACCGGCGCTTTGGAAACCTTCACTTCCGGCGCTTCCACGATTGTATTCCAAGCGCCGCAGGCTGTACAGCGCCCTGCCCACTTCGATGTCTCATTCCCACAATCTGTGCAATAAAAAATCGTCTTTTGTTTCATGGTCTCTCCTCAAGCCGCCCCGCTGTTTAAATATTCCAAATAAGAAGCCAGCAGGATCACGGAAATTTGATTCTGATAATTGTCATCACATAACAGTTTTGCTTCGCCTGGATTCGACAAAAAACCGCACTCCACCAAGACAGCAGTACATTGGGCGTTGCGCATCAAGTAGATATTGTCGTCTATGGGAGCTGCCACCCGCCGGTTGGATGGGTCAAGCGCTGCCACAAGGTTTACATGCAGCAATTTTCCAAACACTTCGCTTTCCGGGGTATGCCCATAAAGCACTTGTGCGCCGGAGGGCCGGGAATCTGGGTAATAATTTTGATGCACACTCACCAGTACCCCGTTTGGATACTGATTGATTAGCCCCACCCGGGTTTTCTGGTCATAGACCTTCTGCTTGGCAATGGTGTTTGCTTCCGATGGATAATTGATCTCCTGCGTTTCCCTTGTGAGCACCGTATCTCTGCCGTACAAATGGGCTAACGCATCTAATTTCAAGGAAATGGACAGGTTAAGGTCCGCTTCCAATACGCCCCCGGCGGTAGACGCACCGCCGTCTGCACCGCCGTGTCCGGCATCAATAATGAGCACCGGGCCGTTTTGCGCCATAGTTGGTACTTTTTTTTGTTCCCACGGCTGTTTCCATAACAAAACTACTATGAGCAGCACCACCGCAAGCACGATGATCACTCGTTTCTTTCGCAACATATCCATAAATATCACCCCAATCTATGGATATGCCTGCAAAGCGTTATTCAGTAGTATTATACCGATTCCGGCGCATTTCGTCAATAAAGCGGATCAAGCCTTTTGTGTTGCGGGGAATCATGATTTATGCTAAATTACTGCTGGTTTTGCTGACGATTTGGGGGTTAACGGGAATAAAATCTATCATCTTCAGCGCTTATGAGGATATGATCCTCTTAGTTTGCGGCCTTTACGGTGTACGATTGCTTGCAAATGAACTACAAAAATCTAAAGAAGACCAAGTACAAAAAGGAAGAGAGAATCCATTTCTCTCTTCCTTTTCACTCCCATATGATGTTATTTCAACGATTTTGCAAAGAATGCTTTGCCCGAAAATACACCGACAGCCAGCATCGCGGCACATTCTACGAACGCCGAAAACCAAATTGTGGTAAGTCCTAGTGCCGCAAGCACCATAAGCACACCTTTTACGCTCATGGACACGCCCAGTGCCGTGGTACAGTTCCGCCTTGCTTTCTTGGACCATTTCATGGCGTCACAAATCAAAACAGCCCGTTTCCCCGGCAGTAAAAGTTCCGCCGTTCCGGCGCCTTCCATGGTTGGCAAACAGTCCACGACTGTATCCAAATCTGCCGCTGAATGCACTTTTCCGTGCCATTTCTGGTCGCAAACGTACATCACCGTTTCGTCCGAAGCAAATTTGAGGGTCTCAAGATACCGTAACTTTGCATCCTCACCGCAGTTGGTCTTATAATCTACGATGCGGGATTTTTGGGAAATTTTGTCCGCAATACCAGTAGAGTAGGATGTTACAAACTCTGTATGCTGTACGCCTACTTCCTCCAGCCGGGAAATGATCGTTCCCGCGCTTTTTCGAATGGGGTCTGATAAGGTGATCGTACCGGCTACTTGGCTGCCAACGATCATAAAAAGTACGGAATTATCAGCATCGTCCGGCAAAGGCCGTCCTACGGCAGCCAATAGCGCCTGCGTTCCCAAAATCACCTGAATCCCGTCCACAATGACTTTTACGCCGCAGTGCGGGATTTCTACAAAGTCCTGGATCAGCTCAATGTCGATAGGGCCGCCGTAAGCCTTAATGACTGCGTCGGCCGACGCTTCTTTCGAATATGCCATGGCGTGGGCGGCAATTTTCAAAAATGTATGGGAATCAAACCGATCCGACTGTACAGCTACGACTTTTTGCTGTCCAGCCGTCAGGGTCCCTTCCGCGGAGAACAGGACGCTTGAGCAGTGCTCCATTTCTTTGAGAGCTTTATCATCCCGGAACAGCACCCCATGGACCGCCGCTCCGGCACGTACCGCGTAGCAAATCTCGCCGACCCACGCAAACGCCGGTAAGGCGCTGGACAAGGTAAACATTGCCAAGGCCCGGTGTATCGCTTCGTAGGCATCCACCTGTCCCATAACGGCGATCACAATGCCGTAAACGAAAGAAATGAGCATCAATGCCGGCGTAAAATACTTGAACGCTGGATTGTCATTAACCAACTGCGTTCGATTCAACTGATCTAAGATGGCGCTCGCCGTTGAGCTTCCGTCAGAAGTCACTTCACACAGCACATCATGGGCGACATTGCGGGTACCGGCCAATACCGCGTCACCAATGGAGATATTGACCATTTTTGTGCTTCCTGTGATGCGGGAAACGTCCATAGTGGACGTGCCCTCCATTACGATGCAGTCTAAGGGAAAATCCTCTCCCGCATGGACGGAGATGATATCCCCCGCCCGCACTTCATCGATAAATTTTTCTGAAATATCGCCGTTGGTCTGGACCCTCGCGGTCTCATACCGGAGACCAGTAAGGCCTTCTACATGCTCTCGGGTCTTTCTTTGCACATAGGATGCCAGCAGCCTGCCCAATTGGGTAAGAATCATCAAGCAGGTACCCTCATAACCCACACCAATAATGAATGACACCAGAAAAATCAGTGTGATGATCGCGTTACGGTTGAAATATTTTTCTTCCAATAATATCTGCTTGATACCGTCATAGACAAAGTCGATGCCGCTGATCAGTCCGCTGCAAAGCAGGATGACGGTAGACTGCGGAGATGGAACCTTCAAAATCGGCACGATCCCGCAAAGTACGCAGGCTGCGATCAAGCGAAAGACGAGCAGCGCCGAGGGCGTCCCAAAGTCGATTGGGCCCTTCCCTTTTGCTCCATCATTTCTAATATTCAGCTGATCCGGAGTTTTAGCGTCAAAGGCGCTCATTCGCTCTCTCTCCCTGGTTTATAATCTCTCTTTACGCTTTGCCGTTGCATCCCAAAACGTCTACAAGCTTGTGGGCTACCATATCTTTGATCGCCGCACGGGCGGGTTTGAGATACTCGCGAGGGTCAAATTTATCAGGATGCTCGTTGAAGAACTTCCGGATCGAGGCGGTCATGGCCAAACGCAAGTCAGAATCAATATTGATCTTGCACACCGCCATGGACGCGGCTTTGCGCAGTTGTTCTTCGGGAACGCCGATAGCTCCGGGCATGTTGCCTCCGTTGGCGTTAATCATTTCCACAAACTCCTGGGGCACGGAAGAAGAACCGTGCAGCACAATCGGGAATCCGGGCAGACGCTTGGAGACTTCTTCCAGAATGTCAAACCGAAGCTGGGGCTTGGTGCCGGGCTTGAATTTATATGCCCCGTGGCTGGTGCCGATGGCGATGGCCAGAGAATCACAGCCGGTGCGCTGTACAAATTCCTGCACGTCTTCTGGGCGGGTATAAGAGGAATCCTCCGCAGAGACCTGCACTTCGTCCTCTACGCCGGCCAGCGTTCCCAGTTCCGCTTCTACCACAACGCCGTGATCATGGGCATATTCTACGACCTGCTTAGTAATGGCGATGTTTTCCTCAAAAGGCTTTGAAGACGCGTCGATCATTACGGAAGAAAATCCGCCGTCGATACAGGACTTGCACAGTTCAAAGCTGTCGCCATGGTCCAGATGCACACAAATAGGCAGGTCAAAGCCGGCAGTTTGCTCCGCGTCCGCAATGGCGGCCTCAATCAGTTTCATCAAGTACACATGCTTCGCATATGCGCGGGCACCCTTTGATACCTGTAAAATCAGCGGCGCTCGCTGCTCAATGGCAGCTTCTGTGATGCCTTGAACGATCTCCATATTGTTCACATTGAACGCGCCGATGGCATATCCGCCATCGTATGCTTTTTGGAACATTTCCTTTGTTGTCACAATAGCCATTGACAAATAAACCTCCCGGAAATAAAATAGAACCAAGATTGCTTTTTATACTATACCATATATTTCCCATAAAATATATAGCTATTGCAAATTTTTGTATAAAAATTGTAATAATATTACGGAAGTAACCCAGAAAAGAGAATCAGGAGGAATGTATTATGAGTAAAAAACTGACCGGGTCCTGTATCTTTGGCCAATCCGGCGGCCCTACGGCTGTGATCAACGCCAGTGCTTACGGCGTGATTAAGGCTGCGTTGGAGTCTCCCAACATCACTCGCGTACTGGGCGCTGCCAACGGAATCGTCGGTGTGCTCAATGATAGGCTGTACGACATGGGCGAGGAAGACCCTTACGAACTGTCCCTGCTGCTGCATACCCCATCGTCAGAGCTTGGCTCCTGCCGGTATAAAATGAAAGACCCCGATGTAGATGATACTGATTATAAACGAATTTTGGAAATTTTCAAGAAGTATGATGTGCGGTATTTCTTCTATAACGGCGGAAATGACTCTATGGACACCTGTGATAAGATCAACCGCTATATGGAAAAGGTCGGTTATGAGTGCCGGGTCATGGGGGTGCCCAAAACCATCGACAACGATCTGTACAACACGGACCACTGTCCCGGCTTTGCAAGTGCTGCGAAGTATATTGCCACATCCTGCATGGAGGTGTCCAAGGATGCCCGTGTCTATGACAGCGGTATGATTACCGTTGTGGAGATTATGGGGCGTCACGCCGGCTGGCTGGCTGCCAGCGCCGCTGTTGCCACTTACTGTGGTTCCGGCCCGGATCTGATCTATCTGCCGGAAGTCGACTTCAATATGGAAACATTCCTAAATGATGTAAAATCCGTTTACCGCCGCAATGGCAAGGTTTTGGTGGCGGTTTCTGAAGGAATCCATTATGCGGATGGTACATTTGTATCCGAAGCGAAGACCTCTGCCACGGATGGTTTCGGTCATGCCCAGCTGGGTGGTCTGGCAGCGATGCTGGCGGAAATTATCAAAAATGAGACCGGCGCGAAAGTCCGCGGGATTGAGTTATCGCTTCTCCAGCGCTGCGGAGCGCATCTCGCTTCCCAGACCGATATTGACGAAGCCTATCTGGCAGGCAAAACCGCTTTTGACTGTGCTGTGGCGGGTGAGACCGGTAAAATGGTCGCATTCAAGCGGGAGATGATTGACGGCGAATATCACTGCAAGATGGAGTTGATTCCTCTCACCTCTGTGGCGAACTATGAAAAAAAGGTGCCGCTGGAGTGGATCAATGAGGATAAAAACTTTGTCACATTGGAGTTCATTGATTATGTCCTTCCCCTGCTCCAGGGTGAACCTGATCTCCCCAGAGAGCACTCTATGCCCCGTTACGCAAGGCTGAAAAAAGTGTTTGCCGACGGCCGCATCGTAGACTGAACTCGAACTAAAAGCGCCCGGAAGCATTTGCTTCCGGGCGCTTTTCCCTAAGTTTTTTATTTATCGAATGCTGGATTGATGGCATAGAAGTTTTTCTGGTTGAGTTTGTCGGTCAAAATACGCAGGGCCTCACCAAATCGCTGGAAGTGTACCACTTCCCGCTCCCTTAGGAATCGAATGACGTTGTTTACATCCGGATCGTCAGACAGACGCAGGATGTTGTCGTATGTGGTACGTGCTTTTTGCTCGGCGCCCATATCCTCCATCAAATCGGTGATGGGATCGCCTTTCACAGCCATTGTAGCGGCGCTCCAGGGTGTTCCGGAAGCCGCCTGGGGATAAATACCCACCGTGCGGTCTACAAAATAGGTATCAAACCCGGCTTCCTTGATCTGGTCAACAGTCAAATTACGGGTCAACTGATGAACGATCGTGCCGATCATTTCCAAATGCCCCAGTTCTTCTGTGCCGATATCCGTCAAGATGCCCTTTAATTCCGGATAGGGCATCTCATAGCGCTGGCTCAGGTAACGCAGAGACGCGCCTAATTCGCCGTCAGGACCACCGTATTGGGTGATGATGACTTTTGCCAGGGCGGCGTTCGGATTTTTGATACGTACGGGATATTGCAGCTTCTTTTCATATACAAACATGCCTTAGTCCTCCGTTTCGTCGCAATAATCCCAGGGCCAGGGATCGCACAGCCAGGTATAAGAGTCGGCGACATCCAGGTCTGTGACCTGCAGCGGGCCGTACAGCTTTACATACCGCTCTTTCCCCTCTTTATACAGGGCAATCGTAGCTTTGAGTGTCTGAAACGCTTCCATATCGTTTTTATGCGTATCCAGATACAGGTTCAATTCTTTGATGACAAAATCCAGCGCCATCAGTTCGCCCAGCGGCGTACCGGAAAAGCTGCCTTTGTTTACGATATTCATAAACGGCAGGTCCAGCCCCGGAAACAGTGTTCCGCGCACCAGAGCCTGGCTGGCCTCATAGGCCGGCTGACTGGATTGCTGCATCGGCGTATAGGCCATCGCCAGCGGCGCGCACTGCATCAAGACACCGTCCCGAAAAGAGCAGCTGCCGGTTTCAGGTTTGTTGTTTTCCAAAATCGTTCCCTCCAGAAGTTCATTGCAGGGTAAATCCCTTGCCTTGTATTCTATGTCAAACCGATACTGGGCGTGAAGTGTTCTTGTGTTTTGCGGACAACCCCCTCATACTGTAGATATCCCACACAAGGGCTTTGCTACCAGAATGGAAGCCGCGATGATTCTGCATAATTTTCTGATGATATTCTCTTTATAATCATAAAATAACACACTCCCTTTTTGTTTATTGGGAGCGTGTTTTAATTTTTATGGAATTCCATTGCGGAATGTGCTATAATAAAAGTTAATGTGCAATTATCACTAAGGTCGGGGTACATATGGAAAATCAAGAAAAAACGATTCTTTTCGAACAAGCGCCCATTCCTCGGGCTTTTTTTGTTCTGGCTGTCCCTACTGTTTTGACCACACTTGTGTCTGTACTATACAATCTTGCGGATACTTATTTTGTGGGAATTCTCAATGATCCAGTCCAAAATGCGGCTGTTACGCTGGCCGCCCCGGTGATGCTGGCTTTTAATGCGGTAAATAATCTCTTTGGCGTTGGGTGTTCCAGCATGATGAGCCGGGCATTGGGCCGGAAAGACCCGGATACAGTATACCGCAGTTCTGCCTTTGGCTTTTATTGCAGCTTGATTTTCGGCGTGATGTTTTCTCTGGCAGCAACGGTGTTCATGCAGCCGCTCCTGTCCCTGCTGGGGGCCGACGCGGAAACGTCCGGCGCTACCGCTGCGTATATGCGCTATACAGTATGCTGTGGAGCTGTGCCGTCGATCCTGAATGTAGTGATCGCTTACATGATCCGAGCGGAAGGCTCAGCGATGCACGCAAGTATCGGCACCATGAGCGGATGCCTGCTGAATATTGTTCTGGACCCGTTTTTTATCCTGCCGCAGTTCTTAAATATGGGGGCGGCGGGCGCGGGGCTTGCGACTTTCCTGTCAAATTGCTTTGCGCTGGTATATTTTTTGGTACTGTTGTTTATCAAGCGCAAGTGTACATACGTTTGCATTAAACCATCCATGTTTCGCTGGGACCGGGCCATCGTTCTTGGGGTTTTCGCTGTGGGGATCCCGGCGTGTATCCAAAATCTGCTGAATGTAACAGGCATGACGATCCTCAACAACTTTACCTCCGGTTACAGCGCCAACGCTGTTGCCGCGATGGGAATCGCACAGAAGATCAATATGGTTCCGACATACATCGCCTTGGGAATCGGCCAATCCGTCATGCCGCTGGTGGGATATAACTACGCAAGCCGTAATATCTCCCGCATGAAAGCGATGGTGCTGTTCACGATCAAGCTTTCTGCCAGTTTCATGCTCACCATCACATTGGGGTATTCCATATTTGCGGAAAACTTGATTCATCTTTTTATGAAGAATCCAGAGATTGTGGCGTATGGCGGGGCGTTTCTTCGTGGCTTATGCCTGTGTCTGCCCGTTATGTGCCTGGATTTTCTCGCCGTTGGTGTGTTCCAGGCCTGCGGCATGGGTAAGCTCTCGCTGGCCTTTGCCATACTACGGAAAATCGTGCTGGAAATTCCGGCTTTGTTCATCCTAAACTGGCTATTTCCGTTGTGTGGTCTGGCTTACGCGCAGACCATCGCGGAATTTGTGCTGGCCATCGCGGCGGTGATCGTTTTGATCCGCATGTTCCAAAAACTGCGGACGGAAACGCCCGCGCCGGAAGAAATATAAGCAAACAGGCTGCCTATTCGGCAGCCTGTTACATCAGTGCGACAAAATAAACGCTTCCAGCGCTTCTACGGTCTGTACCACAGCCACGGCTCCAGCATCCACCAGTTCTCCCGGCGCCGCATAGCCGAAAAAGTCTACCCCAACGCAGTCGATGCCGAATTCCCTCGCGCCAATCACGTCGAATTTACGGTCGCCTACCATCAGGGTTCTGGACTTATCAGTGTCTTTCAGCCCCAGGCGTTGGAACGTCTCCCGGATCACGTCGGTTTTCGACCAATCGCCATCCGGGGTACTGCCGGTAATCACCGACAGCGACGGAGAGAATCCAAATCGCTCGCAAATCGACACACACAGCGCCTCCGGTTTCGAGGAAGCCAGCGCCAGCACATATCCCCGTTCTTTCAATCTCGCGCAAAGTTCCGCGCCGCCGGGAACCGGCTTATTTTCAAATTTCCCGATGGGATTGTATCGTTCCCGGTAGAATTTGATCGCCTGGTTCGCTTTTTCGGCATCATAGCCGCAAAATTCCTGGAACGACGCAAGCAGCGGCGGGCCGATAAACCGTAGTAGCTTTTCATCTGCCGGGATCGGGTCTCCCAGCTTTTCAAAGGCATATTTCAGGCAATTCACGATCCCTTCCTTGGAATCCGTGAGCGTGCCGTCTAAATCGAACAGGATGTATTGATACATAATCTCTCCCCTTTTCGATCTATCCTACCATGAAGTTTTCAATTCTACAAGCATTGATTTCTTGACGAACCGGCAACGAGCGCCTATAATGGGAACAATTTGTATGGAAGAGGGACCGTAAATGAATACAAACGATCAACTTTACCTGCCGGGGAACAACGGAAAAGCCGTACTGCTCATGCATGGGCTTACTTCCGGCGCGGCGCAGATGGTGCCGATGGCGAGGTTTCTGAGCGACTATGGTTACACGGTACGCTGCGTCAATCTGGCGGGACATGGGACTTACCCGGAGGACCTCCTCCATACCACCGCGGAAGATCTTATCGCAAAAGCTGAATACGATTACGCACAGCTTCAGTCCGAATATTCCACGGTCTATGCCGCCGGGGTATCCACCGGCGGATTACTGTCGCTGTATCTTGCGTCAAAGCATCCGGAATTGGCGGGAATCATTCCCATCTCCGCGCCGGTTTGGTTGTGTCCCGGCTCGTTTATTTCCAGCCCGCATCCGGAAAACACGGTCTGGTTGGACCGGCCCTTAGGTGTCAAGCCCGGGCTGTTTCGGAAATACCATATCCACTATGAGAAAATCGCCGTCCGCATTTTTGACGAACTGCGCCGGCTCATGGAAATCGTAAGCGCGCCGGAGCGCCTGTCGCAAGTGCGCTGCCCTACCCTGGTGGTCCAGGCGCAAGACGACGATGTGGCGGAACCGAAAAGCGGCGAATATATTCTGGAGCACATTTCCAGTAAAATAAAAGATTCATACCTTCCGGCTCAAGGCGGACATTTATGCCTGCTGAATCATGGCTGCTACGCATTGTTTGAACGGGCCTTAGAATTTCTTGAGGCGCATTGAATTTGGCAAATTCCCATTCCGCCGCATATACTGGAGAAAGCCAAAAAGGAGTTTTCTTATGGAACAGCCTTTAACGCAAGCGCAGATCGACCGTGTGGTGTGGTCTGCTTCTATGGTTGGCATCATTGGAAATATATTACTGTCCGCATTCAAGCTGTTTGCCGGCTTTATCGGGCATTCCAGCGCGATGATCTCCGATGCCGTTCATTCCCTGTCTGACGTATTTGCCACGCTGATTGCCTTTATCGGCGTAAAAATGGCCG
Organism: Oscillospiraceae bacterium; assembly: GCA_022800755.1. GTDB lineage: Bacteria > Bacillota > Clostridia > Oscillospirales > Oscillospiraceae > HGM13010. The sequence goes on along the minus strand of JAAWQX010000002.1, from coordinate 44,218 downwards.
GGCGCGGCGCGGATTCCGGTCATCCGTATGGGCATGAGCGCTTTGAATGTGTGGCTTCTTTGCTGCTCAGTGCGATCTTATTTGCCACGGGAATCGGGATCGGCTATACGGGCGTCCGAATGATATTTTTCAGTCAGACCCCTGCCCCAGTGGTTCCCGGAATGATCGCTTTGATCGCGGCGATCGTATCCATCGTCGTCAAAGAATCCATGTTCTGGTACACGCGCTGGTGCGCCGGGCGTATCCATTCCTCCGCTTTTCTGGCGGATGCGTGGCACCACCGATCGGACGCCCTGTCTTCCGTGGGCGCACTGATCGGCATTGGCGGCGCGCGGTTGGGTTATCCGATTCTGGACCCCATCGCCAGCCTGGTCATTTGCGTGTTCATCCTGAAAGTCGCCTTCGATATCTGCAAAGATGCCATCGGGAAGATGACCGACAGTTCCTGCCCGGAAGCGTTTTCTCAGCAGCTTCGGGAATGCATCCTGTGCCAGGACGGCGTTTTGGGCATCGACTTGCTCCAAACCCGGCAATTTGGGGAAAAGGTATATGTGGACGCAGAGATCCGCATCAATGGTGAGGTCCCGCTCACACAGGCCCACGAAGTCGCGGAGCGGGTACATGAACAGATCGAACTGGAGTTCCCCACTGTGAAGCATATCATGATCCATATGAATCCCGAACTATAAAAAAGAGACCCTGACGGGTCTCTTTTTTAATACTGTTTGAAGCAGATATCCATGTCCACCCGGCCTTTGATCCCGGGGATTGACGCGGTATCAGAATACTGCCACATATCGAAATTGTAGTAAAAGCTCGGTGCTTTGGAATACTCGGCAAACCAGAAGTCATAGTCAGATAATTGGCTGAGATCGTAGCTAACGTAGCCCAGATACTTGGTAAAGTAGATGCCGGGGGTATAGCCCGCGTTGGCGATGATGTCACAAAACGTCTTCGCGCAGGCCGTGAGGGTCTGGGTAGAAAGGCCGTCTGTCCGGGCGGGCTTGTTGCCGATGATCTCCCAGTCAAACATAACGGGATATCTCACCATGTAATCCCCCAGCCTGTCCAGAACAAAGTATGCCTCTTCCTGGGCCTCCTGGACATTGATCGCCTGTGAGAAAAAGTAAATCCCCACATCGATACCAACCGCGGATGCTCCGGCAATATATTCCCGGAAACGTTCATCTTCCACAAGCGTTCCTGCGCTGTATCCGCGGTAGCCCAAACGCAAGATAGCGAAATCAATTCCGGCATTTTTTACCTGCTGCCAGTCGATACTTCCCTGGTAGTACGATACGTCGATTCCGATGGTAGTCTCCCTTTCGTTATACCGCATAAAGCCGTCGCGCATGGTGAAAGCGTCGGCGCGGTATGTATTCACCGGAAGGTTTTCGTGATAATCCAGGTAGTATGAACCGTAGTGCAGCTTGTCCTTGGTATAGATCCGAAACAGCAGGGAGCATACTTCCGCACGGGTGATCGGCGCGTCCGGGCGGAATACAAGCTGCCCCTGTTCATAGCTGCCTGCTGCGATCCCAGCCGCGTACAAAGATACTACATACGGGTCGGAGGTATCCGAAAAAGGGCTTACCATGTTCGATTGTCCCAGTTTTAAGGCGCTGACCATCAGCTTCGCTGTTGCAGCCCGGGTAATGGGGAGGTCCGGATTTGTAATGCTCTGATCCACGAAATTCTGTTCTCCGGCATAACTCAAATAGCCGCTGGCCCAATGCGTACCCGTCTGCATCGGAACGTTGTAACCACCGGCGGACATCACCAGCTTAATGGCTTCCCCGGTTGTTGTGTAATTTCCGGGACGAAAGGTACCGTCTGTGTATCCTGAAATGACCCCGGCGCCGGTAAGGGTAGATACGGGTTCATAATACCAGGCCGATTGACTGATATCTGAAAACTTTCCAGCCGCGCTCGCGTGAGAGAAACTTCCAAGCACCATACCAACCACGAGGACGTCCAAAAGAATATTTGCAATCAATTTCTGAAACCGCATAAAACACCGCCTTTTTTGGAATATACACAGTTTAGCAGAAATTTCGACAGGAAAAAAGACAAAATTTTTGGAAAAACGGTCAAAAAATGACGGTGGACGTGATTTTTCACGTCCACCGTATCTGTTATTCCATTATTTTCATCGCTTCCAAAGTCTCGGCGATCAAGTCATTTACTTCAACACCGAGCATTTCTGCGCCCTGGCGAATGATATCGCGGGAACAGCCAGCAGCGAATTTTTTATCTTTAAATTTCTTTACCACGGATTTCGGCTCCATATCGCTGATTCCTGTTGGGCGCATCAAAGCGGCGGCACCGATCAGACCGGTGAGCTCGTCCACGGCGAACAGAACCTTTTCCATGACATGGGTCGGCTCCACTTCACTGCAAATCCCGTAGCCGTGGCTGACTACCCCGTGGATGACGGTTTCGTCAATATCCAGTTCCCGCAGCAGGCGGTCCGCCCGGACACAGTGCTCTTCAGGCCACTGCTCAAAATCAATGTCGTGCAAAATACCCACCGCGATCCAAAAATTCACGCGCTCCGGGTCATATTTCTTCGCAAACTCCCCCATTACATGTCCGACGGTTTTTGCGTGATTAATATGGAATGCTTCCTTGTTATATTCCATCGTCAGTTCCAAAGCCTGATCGGGCGTTGGTATATATGACATCGTTAATTCCTCCGTTTCTGTATTTCTTGTTATAAGAGGATTATACGCGAAATTCTAAAAAAAGCAATAGGGACCGCGTCAGCGGTCCCTATTTTGCTTCATTCACCCAATGGAGAACCGCACGCACCGCAGAATTTAGCTTCCACAGGAACGGCCGCTCCGCATACAGGACAGGGCGTTTCGGAAAGTACGGGAGCTGTTTCCGTAAATTCAACCTCCACAGCTGCGGGAACTTCTGCCGGAGTTTTCAAATCTTTCATTTGTTCTTCCAACTCCGTGATGGTGGCTTTCGACAAATCAATAGCCAAGCAGAATTCGTCTACTTCCGGGTCCAGATCGACCCCTTCCACGCGTTTTTGATAGTAGTATTCACCGATCTTTTTATACTGCTCCTCAATGCTGTACTCTTCTTTTTTGATCTTCACCGCCAACTTGCCGCTGCCGATGGCTTCGTTGGCTTTCTCTGTGGCAATTTTTGCCGCAAAGTTCAATTTATCCATAAGTGCCATGTCATAATGCTCCTTTTATTGTGTTCATGTGGTTGCTTACAGCTATATTCAGTATATCAAGTTTACGGCAGATTGTGTAAACAAACCCTGAATTTTATACATATTTTACATGGAGCAATTCATGTGCGCGGCCTTGCAGGAGCGTGTTGTACACATAATCCAGCGCCGGGTTATCCTGTGGCAGCTTCAAGTCGCATTCGGAATCCGCCTGGAATAAGCCCGCGCTTCGTTTGGCTTTTGTCCGATTGGTGCCGCAGGGCTGTCCGCCGCCGCCGATGCATCCGTTGGGACACGCCATGACCTCTACAAAATCCAATTCCACAGCGCCGGATTTGATTTTCTCAATGAGCTGATCGGTATTTTTCAAGCCGCTTACAACGCCGATCCGCAGCGTCGTTTCCCCGGCCGTGACCTCAAATATCTTTGTGCCTTCCAGCCCGCGCACGCCGCATTCCGCGATGGTTTGCATCGTGTTCGGGGATGCGTCCGCCAAAACCCGGCGGATGACTGCTTCCGTTACGCCGCCGGTCACGCCGAAGATCACGCCGCCGCCGGTGAAATCGCCCAAGGGATGGTCCGCTTCGGAGTCCGGCAGGTTTTTGAAATCCAGTGCCAGTTCCTGAATGATCCGGATCAGTTCCACTGTGGTAAGGACCAAGTCTACTACCGGCATCCCGTCCTTATCCAGCTGTTCTCTGTGGCTCTCAAATTTCTTGGCGGTGCAGGGCATGATCGCTACGGAAAATACCCGTTCGCCCACGAATTGTCGGCGGATCAGTGCGCCCATCATTTCCATCGGACTGCCGCAGGTTGAAATTTGCGGCAGGAGTTCCGGATATTTATGCTCCGCATGTTGGATCCAGCCCGGGCAACAGGAAGTGAATAAGGGCAGCTTTTCCCCTTTTTGCAGCTTCTCCATGAATTCTGCCGCTTCCTCCATAATGGTCAGATCCGCAGACAGGTTGGTGTCATACACCACATCCACGCCGATCCGACGCAGCGCCGTGACGATCTTACCCATTACCGGCGTGCCGGCGGGCAGGCCAAAGGCCTCGGCGATTCCAACCCGAACAGCCGGTGCAACCTGGACTACAACTTTGTGGCGCGGGTCTTGAACCATTTTCCAAAACCTATCGATCTCATTTTTCACAACCAGCGCCCCCGTGGGGCATACGCTGGCACACTGACCACAGCCTACGCAATTGGTATCAGCCAAAGCCAGGTTGTTGACCGGTGCTACGAAAGAATGGGACCCGCGGTGATAGAAGGCCAGTGCCTTGATATTCTGTACTTCATCACACATACGCACACATTGTCCGCACAGCACACATTTGCTGGGATCGCGCACGACGCATAAGGATGAATCGTCAATGGGTGGCGTGGTGTGCAGGTTTCCGAACCGGGCGCTGTTCACCCTGTACCGGGTGCAGTACTCCAAAAGCTTGCAGGTACTGGCTTTGTCGCAGGTCGTGCATTCTGTCCGGTGGCTGCCCAGCAGCAGTTCAAGGATCATTTTCCGGTTCTTCTGCACCTTCGGGGAGTTCGTGTATACAACCATCCCCTCTTCCGGCGCAAAGGAACAGGACGTATCCACGGTGCCATCCTCTTTTTCCACGATGCACATCCGGCAGGCTTCATACACGGACAAATTTTCACAATAGCACAGCGACGGAATCTCAATCCCGTTGTTCCGGGCGACTTCCAGCACATTCCGTTCATCGGTAAACGGACATTTCTGCCCGTCGATTATCATGTATCTTGTTTCCATGGACTATTCTCCTTTACCGCATGCTTGGGACATCCGCGGAAGCAGGTGCCGCACTTGATACATTTGGTCTGATCGATCTCATGGGGGTGCTTAATGGTGCCTTTAATGGCTGAAACCGGGCAGTTTCTGGCGCATTTCGTGCATCCGATGCACACATCCTTGTCGATCTCATAAACGCCCAGCGTGGTGCAGGTTTCGAAGCACAGCGCTGAGGTTTGGATGAGATTTGCCAGTTCCATGACTTCATCCATATCTTCCCGGGAGCCTTCGCCTTTGCTCAGCTTATCCAGCAGGAACGTCATTCGGGGCAGGCCCTCCCGGCAGGGGGTGCAGCGTCCGCAGGACCCACGGGCGGCAAAGCGAAGCAAATATTTTGCCGTTTCCATTCGGCTGCGCTTACCGTCCATAACTTCAAAATTGCCTGTACCGATGCGGTCGCCTAACTCTTCCAGGTTCTCAAACGCGATGGGCATATCCAGGTTTTCACGCATGAGCATAGTACTGCCGCTCAAACGTACCGCGCGGAAAGGCGCGCTGTCCGTCATACCGCCGCCGATTTCCTCTACCATTTGCCGGACGGTTGTCCCAAATGGTATTTCCACCATCCCATTGTTGTTTACCGCACCGGTAAGCATGAACACCTTGGTTCCGGGGCTTTCCGCCGTCCCCACCGAACGGAACCACGCGGCGCCGTTGCTGATGATGTCCGGCACATTCACGATGGTCTCCAGATTATTGGATTCCGTAGCATTTTTCAGTTTTCCGTTTTCGTCCAGATAGGCCGTGTCAAACCACTTGATCTCCCGATTCTGGAGATGACCGTACATTTTCATGTATTCCTCTGGTGTGCGCTTTTCCATGCCATTGTTGACATGCAAACGGAAACTCTTTCCGCTTCCCAGGATATTCTCTCCCAAAAGGCCAAGGGCTTCCGCCTGCTGTACGGCTTTTTTGAGCCGGTAAGTCGCGGTCTGGTACTGGGGATGGATATAGGCATATCCGTCCGTCACACCGCAGGCGATGCAGATGATGGCTGTCCCTTCTATTACCTTGTGGGGATCACCTTCCAGCAAACCGCTGTCCATATAGGAGCCAACCGCGCTTTTTCCGTCGTTGACGACCAGGGTTTTCCTAGGATCGTCACAGGTCAAAAGCCTGCGCCATTTCTCCACCGTATACGACCCGATGCCGCCTCTTCCCCGGAGCTTTGCCGCTTCGATCTGTTTCAGCACATCCTCGCCGGACAGTTCAAACAGAACCTTTACCAGCGCTTCATAGCCTTCGTGAGCAATGGAATCATCGATACGCTCCGCATCGATCTCGCCGCAGTTTTTTAATACCCGACGGGTCTGTTTTTGGAAAAAGCTGATATCCTTTTGGCGCTTGGTGATTGTCATGCCATCGTCGAAGCCCAGGCGGCTGATGTATTTCCCCTCCACAATGGAAGTCTGGACGATTTCCTCTACATCCTCCACCATGACCTTGGTATACAGCCAGCCCTCGGGATCAATTCGGATCAGCGGACCGTGGCTGCAAAAACCTACGCAGCCAGTCCTGCACAGTTCGATCCCGCCATCTTCCAAATGTTCTCCGAACTCTACCGAACAGGGAATTTTTTGCAATTCCAACTGCTGCTTCAGAGCTGTATAAATTTTCATCGCGCCTTCTGTCATACAGGTTGAACCGCAGCATACATAAATTCTTCTCTGATGCGCGGCCAGGCGGGCTTTGCATTCTGCCTGATACGCTTCAAATGCAGCGCGATCCTCCAACTTTTTCAATTCCATCCTCTCACCATCCTGACTTATTCGTCAAAATTTTATCAGTCTCTCAACACAAGGTATCATAGCACACGGACGAACGGATTGCAATAACATTTTGTTAAAAAAATATCATTTTTGGATATTGCATTTCATTCTTCTTGAGAAACCAGATATTCACATAAACGTGCTTTGGCTTGCATGGGAGAATTTCCTATGATACAATAAAAATAATATGGAGGTTAGTTATGAACATTGGACAAGGAACAGTATCAGAGCGGAGGCAGCTGGGCCGATGATCTACCTTACTGCGGATACTCACGGTAAATTCCGTCGGGTGATGGAATTTTTAGAAAGCGGGCAAATTACAGAAACCGACGTGCTCATTATATTGGGAGACGCCGGTTTTAATTACGACACTGTCCCGGGAAGCGGACTGCGGCGGAAAGCGCCGGTCAATTCTTATGGTATTCCTGTGCTGTGCCTTCAGGGCAATCATGAGCTGCGGCCAGAGCATATGAGTACATATCATGAGATCCCCTGGAACGGCGGCACCGTCTATCAAGAGGAAAAATATCCCAATTTACTGTTCGCTAAGGATGGTTCGTGCTACATAATTGATGGAAAACGTATTATGGTATGCGGCGGCGCGTATACGGTATTTAAAGAGTACCGCATAAAAAAGGGCCTGCCTTGGTATGCCGACGAGCAGCCGTCAGCGGAAATCAAGCGCCGGGTGGAATCTTCGCTTGACGCGCTGGACTGGGACATAGATTTCATGCTTACTCACACATGTCCCAGCAAGGTGGTGCCTACGGAGAAATATATTTCCGGTGTTGATCAGAGTACGGTGGATAAAAGCACGGAAGATTGGCTGGACCGTATCGAGGACCGGCTGAAATATGACGCTTGGTACTGCGGACACTGGCACATTGAAAAACAGGTGGGCAAAATCCATTTTGTTTATCAGAATATCGTTGCATTATAAAAGGCAGACGCAAAGTGTCTGCCTTTTATAGGTATTTACTTTAACAGCAAGGCATCCGCAGCCAGAGAAATGACGATCATCACGACCCCTACCAGCCGGAATGTATTGTAGGTGCGGATCAATTCTTCGATTGGGGGCGAATACCGTTCACCTTTCTCCCGGTAAATCTCCAGTGGACGTTGTTTTCCCTTGCTTCCTACGATTTTTTTATAAGTTTTTGGTTCCATCTCTAAAATCTTTCGGTATGTACTCCGGCGCAGGGAAAATACTGCCAACGATACGATCACGCCATACAGTACAAACATCCCGACGACGATATTTTCATTCCCGTCCGCAAGAAAGCTGCGCCGGCCCCATGTGTAGGTCAGCAGACCGCAGCAGATGATAACAAAATAATACGGCAGCGCACCGGTGATCGGATTTCCTCTTGATTGGTTCATGGGTCTCTCCCTTTTCATTCGTTTTGTAATGCATGTGAATCGGATGATGCTATAATATCATAAACTGTCGCAGAAAGGAAGTTCGGATAGTACTTCCCTACATCGCTGTGTTCCGGATAATCCGCGATGTCTTCATAGACTGTCATGCCGGAATCTTTTAGATCCCGAAGCAAGTCTCGGATGTGCTTTTCATAGGTGTGCTCTTGCTTAGAATAATGCAGATAGCAGGTTTGGGTATTGGCCAGCGGATTGTTCAATATTTTATGCTCCAGCCGATGGTCCAAGCGTTCAATCCCCTCCGGCGTATAAGTACCGATGATATCGATGAGATTTGGCCGGTTCACGGGTTTATCCAGATACGTCCCCAGCCGGTATTGAGGCGCTCCGGCGATAATAATGGCATCCTCAAATTCAAGCCCGCAATTGATCGCGCCGTAGCCGCCCTTGCTGGAGCCGATAAACAATACTTTTTCCGGGCAAAGACGGTCAATAAACGCCTGAATCAATTGGTGCGTCAGACGCTCAACATTATACTGCCCATGCTCCCCCAAATAGTAGCTGCCTCGGCCATTGGGTGCGAAATCGTCTTTAATGAACAGCCGGTGGATATTAAATTTATCACATGTCCGCACATAGTTATACCGGGCCTGTTTGTCGTGACAGCCTTGAAAGCCTACCAGTAGAATCTCCACGGGCTGAGGTCTTCCCGGGTCCATGGGAAAATACATATAGTTCAGCCGTGTTCCTTCACCGCGCCATGTTCGTTCATGCCGCAGTTGAAAGAGCTTTTGCCGAATGCCTTTCATGCTGTCACCTCGCTTATTTATGTAGTATAGCATTGTTGAACCAGTTTTGTCACGAAAAATTGCGAAAATTCATAAAAAGCGGCTATTGATGTTCTTTGAAAAAAGATGTAAGATAAATTAATATTGTATCGAAGAAAGGATCGTATTCAAGTATGGCAAAAACATATGAGCTCGATATGACCTCGGGACCGTTGCTGAAGAAAATGATCCTGTTCACTGTCCCCATTTTACTTTCCGGCGTATTGCAGCTGCTGTTCAACGCCGCGGACATCATAGTTGTGGGGAAATTTGCCGGGGATAACGCAATGGCGGCCGTCGGGTCTACCGCTTCTCTCGTGGCGCTCTTGACAAATCTATTTATAGGCATCTCCGCGGGCGCTAACGTAGCGGTTGCGAATTTTTACGGCGCTCACGATGATGAGGCTGTCAGCGAGACGGTCCATACTTCCGTCGTCATCAGCATTGTGGGTGGGACTGCGCTTTTGGTCATCGGTCTGATTTTTGCGCGGCCTATTTTGGAACTGATGGATTCGCCGGAAACCGTTCTTCCCTTGTCTGCTTTGTATCTGCGTATCTTTTTCCTGGGAATGCCCGCGATGCTGCTGTTCAATTTCTGCGCTTCCATTCTTCGCGCCTGCGGCGATTCTAAGCATCCTTTGTATTATCTTGCACTGGCAGGCGTTTTGAATGTGGTCATGAACCTGTTTTTTGTCATTGTGCTGCACATGTCCGTTGCCGGTGTAGCCTTAGCCACGATTTTGTCCCAGCATATCTCTACATTTTTGATCCTGAGGCAAATGATAAAGTCAGACAGCGCAATCAAACTCCAACTAAGCAAGCTGAAGATCACCAAATCCAAATTGATCCGTATTCTCCGGGTCGGAATTCCCGCGGGAATCCAAAGTTCCCTGTTCGCACTGTCAAATGTTATCATTCAGTCCGCAGTAAATTCCTTTGGCGATACCATTATGGCAGCGAATGCCGCCGCCGCTAATATTGAGGGTTTTGTGTATATCTCCATGAATGCCGTACATCAAGCCGCTATGAATTTTTCCGGACAGAACTACGGTGCCGGCCGCTATCGTCGGCTGCATAAGGTCCTGTTTGAAAGTTTGGCGCTTGTCACTGTTATTGGGCTGCTCCTCGGCGTCGCTGCATACCAGTTCGGCAACTTCCTACTATATATCTACACAGATAATCCTATGGTCGTAGAATATGGACTGGGGCGGTTAAGGATCGTCAGCCAACTATATTTCCTGTGCGGCTGGATGGATGTCATCGTCGGCGTCATGCGGGGCATGGGCTACGGCATCATGCCGATGATCGTATCGATTTTTGGTTCCTGCGCCCTGCGCGTTGTGTGGGTATACACGATTTTCCAGGCCCACCGGAACCTCACGATTCTGTATTTAAGCTGGCCCGTAACCTGGATCATTACCTTTACTATCCATGTGCTTTGCTATTGTGGGATTTGGCTCCTCCACCGTAAGGAATATCGAGAGCGGGAACAATTCGATCCAAGTGTCTGGACACCCGAGAAGGAAACAGTACAATGAAACTTCAAGAAATCAAAGGAAATCTCATGCTGATGCTCACAGCTCTTATTTGGGGCTGTGCCTTTGTAGCGCAAAGTGTGAGCATGGATTACATCGGTCCGTTTACTTTTCAGTGTATTCGCTCTCTAATGGGGTCAGCGGTACTGGTGCCGGTGTTTTTATTGCTGGACCATCATAAAAAACGGAGCGGTTCTTATACGCTGCCTACTAAAAATGACCGTAAAACATTATGGTCCGCCGGACTTGTATGCGGGTGCATCATGACAATTGCCGCTAATTTGCAGCAGATTGGGATTCAATATACCACTGCGGGAAAAGCGGGATTTATTACAGCAATGTATATCCTGCTGGTCCCTGTTTTTGGCCTGTTCCTCCATAAAAAAGTAGCGCCACGGGTGTGGATTTGTGTTTTGATATCCGTTGTAGGATTGTATCTGCTTTCTGTAACAGACGGTTTTTCCTCCATTGGGAAAGGCGATATTTATGTGCTTTTATGCGCCGTTGCGTTTTCATTTCATATTATGGCCGTGGACCACTATGCACCTTTAGTCGATGGCGTGCGGCTATCCTGCATCCAGTTTTTGATTTGCGGCGTGATATCCGGTGTACTAATGTTCCTGCGGGAATCTCCGAATCTTCAAAGTATTTTGAACGCTGCAATGCCCCTTTGTTATTCCGGCATCATGTCCTGCGGCATCGCCTATACGTTGCAAATCATCGGGCAAAAATACACCCGGCCCGCAGTGGCATCCTTACTTATGAGTTTGGAATCCGTATTTGCTGTACTTGCCGGTATTGTGATTTTGCATGAAATTCCCACATCTCAGGAAACTGTCGGATGCATTCTTATGTTTGCTGCAATCATTTTGGCGCAGCTACCCGATAAGCGCATAGAAAATTGATTTTTCATCATATTATAGTTGACTTTGCCAACATTTTGTGGTATAGTATCAACGCTAAATGCTGGTATAGCTCAGTCGGTAGAGCAGCTGATTCGTAATCAGCAGGTCGTGTGTTCGAGTCACATTACCAGCTCCAAAAATGCCCTGAAATCTGCGGATTTCAGGGCATTTTTGCGTGTTTTGGGAACTTTGCGGGGGTGGGCTGTTTTCGCTGACCCACATCGTGACCCACACGGGGAAATGGCTGGAAAGGTCTGGAGAGCACCAAACTGGATTTTACATGACCTGCGCCATGAACTCCCCCATTTTCTCCGCCGCTTCGTCCTGGGCCTGCCGTGTGGCGTGGGTATATGTGCGGAGAGTGAATCCGGCATCGTAGTGGCCGAGCATTGAAGAGACTGTTTTCACATCCACGCCGTTTTGCAGAGCTGTCGTTGCGAAGGTGTGCCGCAGGTCGTGGAAGCGGATATGCTCCAGTCCTGCGTCTTTTAGAATTTTCTTATGGATATTCACTACGGAATCAGGATGGTACATCTCCCCTGTTTTTGGAGATGGGAACATGTATGGATTGTCCGGGTGCTTCTCGTGTTCTTGGACGAGGAGGTCTACCGCTTCTTGGGGAACGGATATCTTGCGGATAGACGTTTCTGTCTTTGGACGAGTGATGGTGATTTTGCCATCTCTTACCGCTGCTTGTTTGCTGACTGAGATTATTCTTTGCTCAGTATCTAAGTCATCCCACAGGAGCGCAACCAATTCTCCCTTTCTAAGCCCTGTCGTCAGTTCCAGATAGAACATTGGCAACACTCCCCTTTCCTCTGCTGCTTTCAGGTATGTGCCTATGCTCTCCGCCGGGAGGATTTTTATTACCCAATTGGGTAGGGTTGATGGTTTGTTTCTGTCATAAGATTTTCCAAATTTATTCTCTTATGTTTGATACCCGAAAACGAACCTTTCCTGTCAAGAATGAAAAATAAAAGACTGTGTTCAGATGCACACAGTCTTTTTACTCATATTTTCAGTTTATATCAGACCGTAATACCGTTCGAAAAATCCTATCAATTTGCTTACGATCACATCTTTCTTCTCTGCCCGCCTCCGCCGAAACGGGAGAGCAGCATGATTTTATCGGGGTCTATTCCCGTAGTCTGAATCGCACTATAAAAGTGTCTGTTCATTATGATAAATAGTTTTTGGGACGCTTCTAAAAGAAGCGTCCCAAAAATGCAAGGGATTATGTTTGACCGTCCAACGGTTCAGGCAACCGCATCTTCAGGATCACCATCAGGGTACTGTTCCTGTAACTTTTTACCGCCTTTGAGTGCAGCTGCAACACACAGGAACATTAACACCGCAATGACAATATAGATGAGCCAAGACATTGCATAACCGACAATTCCCTGAAGAATGGAGGTAAGCACGGAGCCAAGTGCGGCTCCGACGAGGAAGAACAGGTTCGCGGTTGCATAGATATTACCATAATCTTTTACACCAAACACTGTAGACAGCAGAATTGCCGGCAGCAGTTTCGGCAGGAACATAGCCAAAGCAAAGAAAAGATATCCGTAACTCAAAAGTTTGTTGCCGGTCATACCGAAAGCAACCAAGCATCCCAAGCCAATCGCTTGTAAAATGAGAGAGAGTATTACAGTTTTTTTGATGCCGATTTTATCCATAAGCACACCTGCTACAAGGATACCAATCAGAGAACCGATAGAATATATAGACAGGAGGTTTCCGGCCAAAATGCCGCTATTTTTTATCCGTTTAAATGGCTTTTGCACGCCTTGAATGACGGTATCGTCCGGCCTTACCTGTCCTAACAGTAATGGGGATGCAGGGTCATGCAGTTTGAAATTTTCAAAGGCTTTCCGGGGTGTTTTGTTGGCATAGCAGTATTTGCATCCATTCAGACAAGTATCATATGCCCCAATATCCCGGCTTTCGATACAGTGGCAGCCTTGACGCGTCCCTTTGTGCTTTCTGTCTTTGAACACGATGCCGTTGGCTTCGCCGAGAATATCTAGTGTCATACAGCCGGAAGAATGGATGCCATAGTGTGTGAAATCACCATTTGTCCCGCAGGTTTGGATGCGGATGCCGTACTTCGCTGCGATAGCACCCAATCGCTTTGCAAGTTCATTCATGTCCTCCATTGATAGAGGGACCAATTCGGGCATATTGACCTCCAGTTTTTTGTACATCTCCACAAAGCTGAAAATACAGCGGTCAATATGGGGTGCCAGCACTTTTGCCATACGTTCGAAGGTTTCCTGGTGGCGTTTCCTTCGTCAGCAGCACCGGGTCATACCGCCATGCGACACGCTGCGGGCCGACCAGCTTGGACAACGCAATCAGTGTATCCATACTCTCGTCAATGGATGGAACACCCGGTTCAAGGTCCTTGCTATAGGCGGTGATCGTATAGTGAAAATAGGTATTGAAACAGTCAGTGATTTCATGGAGCCGCGGCAGGATAGGCTTGTAGTTCTTGGAGCAGAATACCACGCAGTCCACCGTGTCCGGGGTCAACTCGTAACGGTTGATTTTATTGGGGAATAGTGGGTTTCTGGATAGAACATAACCCTCCGCAAAACGGTTGAGTAACCATTCGGTGTAGTATTGAACGGTATCCGTCCGACCACCGGTATTTATAATCATGGTGTCTCCCCTCCAATCGCAATAAATTTTTGTTTCATATATTCAGAAAATTGTGTAGTGATCCGCACCAATTCCCTGATATCCTCACAATTCAATTCTGCCATAGCGTCAATTTCCGCATTAGCGGCAGGAGGAATGATTTTCCCGGCATACTCCAAACCTGCATCAGTGAATCGAATAACCTTGTTGCGTCGGTCCGTTTCCGACCCAGTTAGAGAAAGATACCCCAATTTCCAAAATTTCTTGATAATGGCGCTGACCGTCTGCTTGGTCGCCGACAGGCGATTACAAATTTCTGACTGTAGGCAGCCGTCTTCCGCAAACCAGATAATATCCAGCACAAATAATTCCTTGGCCGTCAGATTAAAGCGCCGCGCATACAACTCATAAGCGGCAAACTGCACGTCCCGCAGCAGACAGTATTGATTAGAAAACGCCCGTACTTCCTCCCGGTCCATAGAATGCCTCCTTGCTATTTGCTTTAATTAGTCTAATATTTGACTATATTATAGCAATCGTATGGACCGTTGTCAAGAATAATATCGTTGCGCATTACGGAAATAAAAAGCCCAATACCGTCCCACGGCATTGGGCTTTCTCTTGTTTTAATAAAACTGTTCTGGCTGTGCGTGGACACAGGAGATTTGCAGATCCAATTCCGGAAATGCGCTTGAAAGCGCGTCCGCAAGGTACGGAAGCACCACATTTTCTGTAGGGAAATGTCCCGCATCGACGATATTGATACCTAATTCCCGTGCGTCGATGAATACATTGTGCTTTACATCGCCGGTGATAAATGTATCACATCCCATTTCTACGGCATTCATAAGCAAAGACCCTCCGGCCCCACCGCACACAGCTATGCGGTGGACATGGCGGCCCACATCAACATACCGCAGACCGTTGGCGTGGAGATTTTCTTTGCAGCGGGCAAGAAAAGCCTCCATTGGCATACTTGGAACTGTGCCGAAACGCCCCCCGCCATACGGTGTTCCGTCCGGCGCTTCCCCCATAATATCAAGAATCCCGGCAGTCTCCGCACCCAATGCGGACATCAGCGCGTCATTTACGCCACCGGCAACAGCATCTAAATTCGTGTGCAGACAAATTGCGGAAATATGGGCTTCCAACAGTGCGACCAGCTTTCGACCGACAAAATCATTGGTAGAAACATTATGGAGTTCAAAAAACATAGGGTGGTGTGATACGATCAACTGCGCATTGACCCGCTTTGCCTCATCGATCACTTCATCCGTAATATCCAGTGCCAGCAGAACCTTTTTTACCTCCCGGTCCCCGTTACCGGCCAAAAAACCCGGATTATCAAATTCCATTTTCATATATGTAGGTACATTTTCTTCAAAGTATGAGAAAATATTGTTTACTGTTGCCATGTTTCCGTTTCCCTCCTCATATTTTGCAGTTCCAAAATTAAAGATTCCAACGCCGCTGCGTCTGATAAATGTTCGCTTTTTTGTATCCCTTTTAGTGCATGGCTGTATTTCCCTATGAGCTGTTCCAGATATTCCGGCAACAGCGGGTCCCTCTGACGAAAAAACTGCGGGTGTGCCAAAAGCTGTGCCGGCATTAATGGGATGGTGTCATTTCCGCCAATTACAGATAGTATTTGATACAGCTTACCGCCGTCCTTTACCATGTGCGCTTGTGTGATTTGATACCCGTTGTCCATGAGCCACGCATTCAAAATGTCGATTTTGCTGTTGGGCTGTAAAATTAAGGTGTGATTTGTTTTTGTCCATGGCGCGTCCTGCAAAATGGACGCAATCAGTTCCCCACCCATGCCGGCAATGATAACAACCTGTGAGCAGTGACTTTCTGGGAAAGACAGCCCCGGAGCCTGCACAAAACGGATTTGGTCCGCTACGCCATAGGCCGCTGCAGACCGCTGCGCGTGTTCCAAAGGTCCTATGTTAATGTCGCTTGCGGTGATTTCTCCGTACAGTCCCGTTTGTGCCAGATATACGGGAATATAGCCATGATCTGTCCCAACATCCGCCACACTGCAGCCGAGCGGAACCAAAGATGCGATCATTTTTAACCGGGGAGATAATTTAATCCGTTTCATACCCACCTCAAAAGGAACCCGCCCCAAATGCAGCATTTAGGGCGGGCCTAATTCTGTTTACTCCATCAGTAAAAATGCCTTCAGCTCCGTTACGAACCACTCGGGGTCTACGCCATGCGCGTAACATGCTTGCTCCAACGTTTCACCGCTGGCCATGGCACACCCCATGCAGTGCATACCGATCTGCTGAAACATTGGCATTGCCTCAGGCATGTTTTCTACAATGGTAGAAATTTTAGTATCTTTTGTAATGTTCATCGGTCATCCCTCCGGGAATTAGTATATGTCATATAAAAAAGCGATTGAGCGTTAAATCCACCCAATCGCTTGATTTCCTATATGATTAAGCTTCTTCTTCTCTCATTTTGGCGAAGCACTCGCTGCAATATACAGGACGGTCAGCCTTGGGCTCGAAAGGAACTTTTGCTTCCTTGCCGCAGGCAGCGCAAACTGCGGTGAAGTATTCGCGGTTGCCGCGGGCGGCGTTCTTGCGGGCGTCACGGCAGTTCTTGCAGCGCTGGGGCTCATTCTGGAAGCCCTTTTCCGCATAGAATTCCTGCTCACCGGCAGTAAATACGAATTCCTCTCCACATTCTTTGCAAACTAAGGTTTTGTCTTCGAACATGATAAATCCTCTCTTTTAAAAAATTACCTCTCGGTTATATTTGCGTCAGAGTTTCTCTGATTAACGCCTTATTCGTTTCGCATGATCTTCTTCCGAATACGCTGTACCGCATTATCAATAGATTTTTCATTTCGGTCCATCCGCTCAGCAATTTCCTTGCTGGACAAGCCTTGCAGGTACAACGCAAGTACGCTTCGTTCAAATCGGGACAACTGCTTGGTATTATCGATCAAAATTTCCTCCTCACGCTCACGCGCGAGTACCTGTTCTTCCGTCCGTCTGCTGAACGAGTCGTAATAGGCGGCTTGGATGGTATTGGGCTCTTTGTTGAGAAGATCCTCAAACGAAACACCATAATTCAGTGGTGTATGCTTTAGCCGAGAGGCAGATTGAATCGCGGATATGATCCTGTTGCGAACACATTGGTCTGCGTAAGTTCTAAAGGAAACGGACATCGCCGGGTCAAACCGGCGAATCGCAGACAGCAGCCCGATCATGCCTTCCTGAATCAAATCCTCACTGTCGCCGCCCGCCAGAAAATATGTTCTGGAATAAAAGCGGACCAGCGGGCTGTATCGCACCGCAAGTTCCTCTTCAGCATCGGGATCGCCTGCGCGGGAACGAACGATCAATTCATTATCAGAAATCATGCGGCCTTGTGTCATGCGGAAACGTCTCCAATGCTGTAATTATATAGCATTTCACCAAAAAGTCAATAGACAACAGGGAATTAACCAATATTTTAAATAAATTTTTCCTATATCACCGGAGTTTAGCTCAAAAATGGAGCTGCTCCACCCCATGGAACGGGATTCCCAAATGCTCGTAAGCCTTTGCGGTAACACAGCGTCCTCTGGGGGTACGGGTTAAAAAGCCCTGCTGCAGCAGGTATGGTTCATACACATCTTCCAGCGTGACTGCCTCTTCATTGATCGTCGCTGCAAGCGTATCCAGCCCGACCGGGCCGCCGCCGTAAAACTCAATAATGGCACGGAGCATTCTCCGGTCCAGCGCGTCAAAGCCCAAATGGTCGACCTCCAGGCTCAAAAGCGCTTCATTGGCCACATCTTTGGTAATATTTCCGCCCGCCCGTACCTGGGCAAAATCTCTGACGCGGCGGAGCATACGGTTTGCAACCCGGGGCGTGCCGCGGGAACGGGAGGCAATCTCACAAGCCCCTTCCGGGGTGATGTTTACGCCGAGGATCCCCGCACTGCGGGTAACGATCCTTTGCAATTCTTCGGCTGTATACAGTTCCAGCCGCAGCGTAACGCCGAAACGGTCCCGCAAGGGCGCGGTCAATTGACCAGACCGCGTTGTCGCACCGATCAGGGTGAAATGCGGCAGTTCCAAGTGCAACGAGTTCGCCGATGGGCCTTTGCCCAGGATGATGTCAATGGCATAATCTTCCATGGCCGGATAGAGGATCTCCTCGTAAGCCCGGTTCAGCCGGTGGATCTCGTCCACAAACAGGATGTCCCCTTCGTTCAGATTGGTGAGCATGGCTACCAGATCACCGGCTTTTTCGATGGCCGGCCCGGAGGTGATGCGCATATTGACGCCCATCTCATTGGCGATAATGGCCGCCAGCGTCGTTTTTCCCAAGCCCGGAGGCCCATGGAGCAGTACATGGTCCAAGGATTCATGACGCATTTGCGCTGCCTTTATAAAGACTTCCAGGTTCCCCTTTGCCTTTTCCTGCCCAATATATTCCCGCAGGGTATGAGGCCGCAAAGACCCCTCGTTTGCATCCTCTTCCAGAACCCTGGAGGTCGTGATCAACTGATCGTTGGCATCCTCTGAAAAGGAAATGCTCATATGCTCCCCTCCCTTACTTCAACATATTGCGCAGCACAACTTTGATAATTTCTTCTGATGTCATTTCGCTGGTATCGACACCGCGTAGGGCGGCATTAATCTCCGCCTGGGAATAGCCCAGGACAATCAAGCCTGCGCTGGCGTCTGCCAGGTTTTTATCCGCGCCTGACAGCATGGAAGCAGGAATTCCAGCAGTGGCAGTCACGTCCACTCCGTCTATGTTTCCAATTTTGTCTTTTAATTCCAGCAGTACCCGCTGGGCCAGCTTTTTACCAACGCCCGGCGCGGCGGTGACCGCTTTTTCGTTCCCGTTGAGAATCGCGGCGACTAAGCCATCCGGCGTGGTCGTGGACAAAATCGCCAACGCCGCTTTCGGGCCTACGCCCGAGACACCAACCAGCAGTTCAAAGCAGCGTTTTTCCGCTTTCGTCACAAAGCCAAACAGTTCAAACGCGTCTTCCCGGATGGATTCGTACACATACAGCTTCGCTCGTTCACCCAGTTTCAAATCGCCCAATGTGTACAGCGATACATTTACACCGAATCCCACGCCGGCGCACTCAATGACCGCAAAATTGGGTTCTACCTCGCTTACCGTACCGTTTATATAGTTGAACATATATCGTTTTCGCCTTTCTGTGACAATAGAGATGTGCGGCTGCGGGCGTGACACAGGGCGATCGCCACAGCGTCTGCCGCGTCGTCAGGCTTTGGCACGTCCTGAAGCCGGAGAATGCGCTTGACCATATCCATGACCTGCGTCTTTTTTGCCTTGCCGTAGCCCACCACAGCCTGTTTGACTTGAGACGGCGTATATTCAAATACCGGGACTGCCGATTGATAGCACGCCAGCAGGATAATCCCCCTGGCGTGGGCAACCGCGATACCGGTGGTGATGTTCGTATTGAAGAACAATTCCTCGATGGCGACTGCATCGGGCTTGAATGTATCGAGCAACTCCATAAGGTCCAGATAGATACTGTTCAGCCGGGCTGACAGCGGTGTATGTGCGGGCGTTGTGACCACGCCGCATTTGACAAGACGCGGCCCCGCGCGGTCTGTATCCACGATGCCGAAACCTACGATGGCCACACCCGGGTCGATCCCAAGGATTCTCAAAACTATCACATCCTATTTTGACAGCATACCATAATTCTGAAAAAATCGCAATATAAGAAACGTATCGGCCCTGTTAACTTTTGTACGTCCTGGGTCTGATCCCCTAAAATATTGAATCGGGCGGTCATCCGTTTCGGATAACTGCCCGATCATTGAAGCTTATTTGATTCGTTTCGGTCTCGCTATCAAGCCGGACAAGACAGCTCCAACGGCTGCGCTGGTTGCCATGTGCGCAATGAAACCATGCAGTTGGTCGCCATGAGATGGAACTGCATATAAAATCGCCCATGCTATAACAGCCAAGACGATAATCCCTATCGTGATGAAATATCCTCTTTTTATGCGGCGACCAAAAAACGAACAGCAAACCCAATCAGAAATGGGATAATATAAAGCATCATATAAATTTTAATCAGATTGTTCACCGCATTACCCTCTTATGCATTGTTGTTACGCCCTTGGGTGCGCTTTGTTATAAACATCCTTCAGCTGCCGCTTGACTACCTGAGAATAGACCTGCGTGGTAGAAATATCCGAATGTCCGAGCATTTCCTGGATAGACCGCAGGTCCGCGCCGTTTTCCAGCAGATGCGCGGCGAAGCTGTGGCGCAATGTATGGGGTGTGATGTCCTTTTCGATCCCGGCCCGCTGTTGATAAGTCTTGATGAGTTTCCAAAAGCCCTGACGGCTCATGCGCTCGCCATTGACGTTGACAAACAAAGCCTGTTCCTGCGGGGACGCGATCATTTGGTCTCTGATAAAATCGATGTATTCGGTCAAAGCCCGTACCGCGGCGGGATAAATCGGGATATACCGCTCCTTTCCCTTGCTTTTACACCGCAGAATGCCGGCAGACAGATTCACATCGTCCACATTCAACGCGATCAGTTCACTGACGCGGATCCCGGTCGCGTAAAGCACCTCCAACATGGCCTTGTCCCGGTAGCCCTTCATATCCACACACTGGGGCTGCTCCAGCAAGAGCTCCACTTCTTTTCCGGTCAAAATCTGCGGGAGCTTGTGTTCCGCTTTCTCTGCCATCAAATTGGTCGCGGGATTTTTCTCGATTATTCCTTGGGACACCATATAAGCATAGAAGCTTTTCATGGAAGCGATGCTCCGGGCCACTGTCGCGGCTGACTTCCCAGAGGACCTCAAGTATGTGGCATACTGACTGAGCACGTCCTCTGACGCGTTCAACAGTCCGCCCAGCTCATGTGCGGACAAGTATGCGGATAGCTGCCGGATATCCCGAAGGTACGAACTCATCGTGTTCGCGGAAGCCTTCTTTACATCCGTCAGATATTCTTCAAATTGCTTCAGGCAGGCAGTATCCTGCATAACCGGACCCCTTCTCTTCTCTATAATATATAAGCAAGCAATTTGGGAACGAGTATGCAATCTACCGCCGCAGCTGTTAACAGACAAACAACTGCGATTCCCAAATGGTAAGAAACATTTCCTTTGCTAAAATGGCCGCTTTTTCCTGCGGACAACGCCCGCAAGCGTTTGGACAGGCCAAAACCATCCAATTCCAATAAAAACAGGCTGGGAACGGTAATCACAGCGCTGATACCGCAGGATATCCACGCCGCCGCGATTCCATGCTCTGGCAGGGCTGCAATGGCCGCCGCGGCTGTGCAGGATAAAAAGTAACCCCGGAAAAAAGAAGTGGCCGGGATCACAAACACGCCCAGCACAGAAGTCGCCGCCAGAAGCACAATGATGTGATACTGGCTGACTGTGCAGAGACTGCTCAGAAAGCCCCAAATCCCGGAAGTATTTCCCCCGGAGATCAGCTGATCCACATTACCTGTATTCGGGTCGATACCTCCGCCGACAAAGCAGCCCAGTAACGATCCTAATAAAAAGCTTAGGAACAGCAGAACAAGAACTGGAAAATCCGACGCGTCCCTATCTAAGCGGAATCCGTTCCATCGTCGAAACGCTACACCAAATTTCTTCACAGAACCACCCGATTGCGGCCCCACAAAAGTTACATAATATTTCAATTTACATAATATTTGTAATTATGACTATAATATATGCCCGGGCAACATTCAAGCATTTTGTCACTTTTCGTTTATTTTTGTTAAAAATGTCAATTATTTTATGTTAACATGATTATGTAAACTTCTTAGAACCGGATTTTTACGATTTCTTCTCAAGATTTGTCATTTCCATCAAAAAACTGCTACAAGATGTAGTTTGTTGAAAATGATAATGCACCCGTCAAACCATTGTTTTTTTCCGTTTTTTAGAGGATTTGCGGCGGGTTCCGAGCATTCCGCCGGTCATGCTTCCCGCGAAAATGGATACCATCATCTTTACATAGCTGCCATTCACAAACAATATCCCATTCGCAAACATGGACGCCACCGAGATCCCCAGTAGAATCAGTACTCCGCTGAGCAGTGCTGTCACTGCGGCTGTCCGCCCTTGCAGGCGTACAGATACAGTTCCGCCCAGAAAGGTGGCAACGATGACTGTCACAATGACGTATTCTTCCATCAGTTCTGACGGGATCCGTCCTTTTCCGATCAGCCAGGAAAGGAAGAATAAGATTACAGTTCCCGCAATCACGGAAACTGCCGCCCCCTTCGTGGCTGACTTCAGATACCGCATGGCCTTTTGCTGTTCCATAACAATCCCCCCTTACATCATTTGGATGGTACATCCTATTGACGCAAGGGGGGATAAATTCCAATTCGACGAAACAACAGAAAAACGGCGTGAACCTCACGCCGTTTTGTTCTTTACTTTTTCTGTTTGGATTTTTTGCGTTCTTCCGCCTGTTCTCTGGCCTTAGCCTCAGCGCGTTCGTTGGTCTGGATCGCCCATTTCTTGATTTGAATACGGACACGATCCTCACCGGTCTCAAACGTAACAGTCTCTTCCGTAACTTGCACGATCTTACCGGTCATACCCCCGATGGTGACGATCTCATCACCCAAAGCGACGTTGCTGCGCATTTCCTCCGCGGCTTTCTTTCGCTTATTCTCCGGCCGGATCATGATAAAGTACATGATCGCGAACACGGCGACTAACATGATAATAGAATACATAGATTCGTTAGGCATTTCATTTCCTCCGATGTAGTGTTGATATGCATTATACTTCCTATTTTCTGGAAATGCAAGGAAAATTATATCCTTGTGTCCAAAACTGCGGCATATTGCCTGCGGAAGTCTTCAAAGTTTCCCGCCTCCAAAACGTCGCGAATACGCTGTAAAAGTGTATTATAAAAGTGCAGATTGTGCATTACCGCAAAGCGCATGGCCAGCATTTCTTCTGCCTTGAATAAGTGCCGAAGGTATGCCTTAGAGTACCGGCGGCAGACCGGACAATCACAAAATGGATCGATGGGGCCGTCATCGTGCTCATATTTTGCGTTTTTGATGTTGATGATCCCGCTCCAGGTAAACAGATGACCGTGGCGGCCATTCCGCGCGGGCATGACGCAGTCAAAGAAATCAATTCCACGATAGACCGCTTCAATGATATTGCCGGGCGTGCCTACACCCATGAGGTAACGGGGCTTGTTTTTCGGCATGTGCGCTTCTACCGCTTCAATCGTCTCGTACATCTCCTGTGTGCTTTCCCCTACCGCCAGCCCGCCGATGGCATAACCGGCAAGCTCCAGTTCCGCGATGCGCTTCATGTGCTCGATCCTCAAATCGTGGTACACCGCACCCTGATTGATCCCGAACAGCACTTGCCCGGGATTGACCGCTCCGGGTTCGGCGTTGTATTGCTCCAGCGCGTTTTTGCAGCGCACCAGCCAGCGATACGTCCGGTCAATAGACTGCTCTACATACGGGCGGGGCGACGGGATTTGTATGCACTCGTCAAAGGCCATGGCAATATCTGACCCCAGATTGGACTGGATGCGCATACTCTCTTCCGGCCCCATAAAGATATGGCGGCCATCCACATGGGAATTGAAGCTGACACCCTCTTCTTTGATCTTACGCAGCTGGGCCAGGGAAAAAATCTGAAAGCCACCGCTGTCTGTGAGGATCGGGCCGTTCCAGGTCATGAACTTGTGCAGTCCGCCCTGTTCCCTGATGAGGACATCACCTGGGCGGACATGAAGATGGTATGTGTTGGACAACTCCACCTGACAATGGATCGTCTCCAGATCTTCCGCACTCAATGCGCCCTTGATGGCAGCCTGGGTACCCACATTCATGAAAACTGGGGTCTGCACCGTGCCGTGGGGACAGGTGAACTCACCCCGCCGGGCATTTCCCTGCGTTTTAATTTTGATCAGTTCAAACATTTTTTCGTTCCTTTAACTGATATACATCGCGTCCCCGAAAGAAAAGAACCGGTAATGTTCCTCCACGGCGGTGCGATAGGCGTTCAAGACATTTTCCCTGCCGGCCAGCGCGGAGACCAGCATAATGAGCGTACTTTCCGGCAAATGGAAATTTGTGACAAGCGCGTCCACACATTTGAAGCTGTAACCTGGATAAATGAAAATATCCGTCCAGCCAGAGGCCGGCAACATCGTACCGTCTTCATTAGCAAACGATTCAATCGTCCGGCAGGATGTAGTGCCTACGGCAACCACGCGGTTCCCTCTTGCTTTGGCCGCATTGATGGCGTTTGCAGTCTCATTGGGCATGATGCAAAATTCCGAATGCATTTCATGGGCTTCAATCTCGTCCTCTTTTACGGGACGGAAGGTTCCCAAGCCAACGTGCAGCGTAACAAAGTGAATCTCCACGCCCATTTGCTTGATTTCTTCCAGTAACTCAGGGGTAAAGTGCAAACCCGCTGTCGGTGCCGCAGCGCTGCCGACTTCTTTGGAGTAGACGGTCTGGTACCGCTCCTGATCTTGAAGTTCTTCGTGAATATATGGTGGCAGCGGCATACGACCAAGCTGTTCTAATACCTCCAGAAAAATTCCATCATACTGAAACTTGATCCGTCGGGTTCCCCCCTCGCCGGTATCCAGAACAACAGCGCACAATTCACCGTTGCCGAACGTGATCTCCGCGCCGGGACGCGTTTTTTTACCGGGTTTTGTGAGGCACTCCCAGATATCGCTCCCCAGATCCCGCAAAAGCAGAACCTCGATCTGCCCTCCGCTGGGCCTGTGCCCGATCAAACGGGCAGGCAGGACACGGGAATCATTGAGCACCAAGCAATCGCCGGGGTTCAGAAACTTGGGCAGATCAGAAAAATGAAGGTGTTCCACTTCCCCGGTCGTTTTATCCAGATGCAGCAGCCGGGAACTGTCCCGGTGCTCAAGTGGGGTCTGTGCAATCAGTTCTTCCGGAAGGTCGAACCAAAAATCGGACTTTTTCATCGTACATATGCTCCGGTGTAATAGAATTTGATGATTTGCGATGCGTCCATGCCATGATTTTTCGCCATGACATAAGCGCCCCATTGGCTCATACCGCAATTATGCCCCCATCCGCTTCCCTGGATCACAAAGTTGCCGGAGACATCCTGCGTAACGGTAAAACGCAGGCTGTCCACATCCAAAGCGTAGTAGCAATTGGTGCGGCTGACCGTATGGGAATTGCCATAGCTATCCTGGAAGGTCAAGCTCAGAACGTTGCCCATATCCGTATATTCCGGCGTGATACTGGTAATCGGGCCGAAATTCTTTTTGAATTTGGAATTAATCTTATTTTGCACCTGCGTTGGCGTGAGCGTGTAGGTCCAATTATTATGGCCGGTATCCACTTCGTCCTCATAAGGGTCAAATACGCCTTGGAGATAAGGCAATTCTGTACCCCATACATTCTTGCTGGATTCCGTTGCGCCGCCGTCCGAAGAGAAGAAGAACGTTTCGCACAGGTGCCCATGGTACCAGATATACTGCCCCGCCGTGGCGTCGCAGGCGGCGTTTGTGGTGCTGTTGGCGGAATTCAGCCCTTGATAGACTTGGCTGTACGTATCGTTGGTGACGTCAAAGCCGTAAGAACGGTAGCCGTTAAAATGGCTGGCGGCATAGGTGCGCGCCGTGAGGGCCTGGGCTTTCAGCGCTTCCAAAGGCCATTTTCCGTTCATCTCGTACGGCACCACGCCTTTGACGTAGTCATCGATATCCACGAAATTGACCACCGTGATCTTTTCATCGTCGCTCAGGCGCGTATACTGGAACGCACCGTTATATTTATACTTGGCAAACCAGGTCACCGCGTCGCCGGAAGTGGAAACCGGCATGACCGCTAATGAATACGTAGAACCGTAATCAAATTCAAACAGGATATTGCCCGTGCCCGTCTGTGTGACCACCATGCAGCGGCTGCTGCCGGAATGTACGGACCCATTAACGCCGCTGGAAGACATTGCCGCATAAGCATCATTTTCGCTATGATAATTGCCGTAAAGAGCATAATACGTCCCGTTATAGTACGCGGGGAACCCACCCACAGCGTCGGCGGCCTGTTTGGCCTGGTCAAAGTTGCCATAGGAACCGGGCAGCATGATGTGGTAGCAGCCGATGGTGTGGCCGGAAGAAAGCGTCATGGTGCGGTCCGCGACCATGGTGAGCTTTGTAACAGCGGTATAGCCAAGATCTATGAAATTCCGCGCTTCATCAAAATAACCGAAGCGGTAGCCGCTGCCCACCTGATTTTCCAGCCGAGCTTCTGTCAGGGCTTTAGAGCCGTAATTGAGGCCGACTTTGACCGTTGTGTACTTGATGGGGTCGTCTCTGTACGCGGAACCGTCGTCATCCACGCCGCTGCCCGCCGGGCCGGAACTTGTGCCTGTCCCGATCTGTACCACACCGGAGGACGTCATCGCGTATACGCTCCCGCTGCCGATGGTACCGGTATCATTTTTGCCGCCGGTGGCATACAATGATGACAGCGCGGCAGAGACCGGATCCGACGCGGAATTGATGTACAGCGTATAACCCGCGCCGTCCGCGGCGGTAGGAAATATGCAAATCAAAAGGCTAATTAGAAATATTCCACAGATTATCCCACGAAATTGATTTTTTTTCATAAATTATGTACTCCACTGGGTTTATTGACCCGAAAAAAGCGTTATGTTATAATTGTCTTTAATCATATCTCTATAAAAAAGCCGCATTATCTGTCAGCTTTTGTCATTATATAGAATATGATACATGATTTCAAGTTTTTTATCAATAGCAGATATTGGTGATGACTTGGTATGCGGCTTTGTCCCGCGGAAAGGATGGACTCCATGAAACAATATCGCGTTGGTGTCATCGGCTGCACCGGCATGGTGGGACAGCGGTTTGTGACGCTGATCCACCAGCATCCCTGGTTTGACCTGAAAGTCGTCGCGGCCAGTGCCAGAAGCGCCGGAAAGACTTACGATGAAGCTATCGGTACCCGGTGGAAAATCGATACGCCCATGCCGGAAACGGCGAAAAAGCTGGTGGTCATGGATGCCACGGGCGATATCGAAAAAATCGTTTCCCAGGTGGATTTCGTGTTTTCCGCGGTGGATATGAAAAAAGAAGAGATCCAGGCTCTTGAAGAGGCTTACGCCAAACATGAGTGCCCGGTGGTGTCTAATAACTCCGCCCACCGCTGGACGCCGGATGTCCCCATGATTATCCCGGAAGTGAATCCCGAGCATCTGGAAGTCATCCACGATCAGAAAAAACGGCTTGGCACAAAGCGGGGCTTCATTGCGGTGAAGTCTAATTGCTCCATTCAGACCTATGTGCCGGCCCTGTCTCCCCTGATGAAAAAGTATCCCATTGAGAAAATCCTGGTGTGCACCTATCAGGCGATTTCCGGCGCGGGTAAAACCTTTGACAGCTGGCCGGAAATGCTGGATAACGTCATTCCCTTCATCGGCGGCGAAGAGGAAAAAAGCGAGCGGGAGCCCCTCAAAGTTTGGGGCAAGGTGGAAAACGGCGTGATCGTCAGCGCCGTGGAGCCGAATATCACAGCGCAATGCATCCGCGTGCCGGTCTCCAACGGCCATATGGGTGCAGTGTTCGTGAAATTCAAGGACCAAAAGCCCACCAAGGCGGAAATGCTCCAGACCTGGGCCAGCTACAAAGGCCGTCCCCAAGAACTGAAACTCCCCTCTGCCCCGGAGCAATTCCTGCAATATTTTGAAGAGGAAAACCGCCCCCAGACCGGTATGGACCGTATGCTCGGCAAGGGCATGACCGTTTCCATCGGCCGGCTGCGGGAGGATACCCAGTATGACTATAAATTCGTTTCCCTGGCCCACAATACGCTGCGCGGCGCCGCCGGCGGCGCCGTAGAGCTTGCCGAACTTTTGTGCGCTGAGGGTTGGATGGATCAAAAATAAGGAGGTAACCATTATGAAAAAGACACCAATTTTTGAAGGCTCCTGCACCGCGATCGTAACGCCTTATCAGGAAGGTGGTATTGATTACGAGAAGATGGGGCAGTTGATCGATTTCCAAGCGGAAAACGGGACCAGCGCACTGGTCGTGTGCGGCACTACCGGCGAAAACGCGACCCAGGATGTGGATGAGCACGCAGAACTGCTGCGGTTTGCTCATGCCCACAACAAAGGCCGGATGAAATTGATCGCCGGTATCGGATCCAATAATACCAACACTGCTTTGCACTTGGGCAAGGAGGCTGAGGCAGTCGGTTATGACGGCGTGCTGATGGTCACGCCTTATTACAACAAAACTACCCAGGCAGGTCTGGTGCAGCATTTTACTTATGTAGCTGACCGGGTGAATGTTCCCATGGTACTTTATAATGTTCCCAGCCGGACCAGCATCGGCATTACAGCGGATACTTATAAAATTTTGTCTGAGCATCCCAACATCAACGGAACAAAGGAAGCTTCCGGCGATTTTTCACTGTTCTCCAAAACCCGTTATCTCTGCGGTGACGCGCTGAACGTCTGGAGCGGCAACGATGACCAGACAGTTCCTATGATCGCGCTGGGCGCCAAGGGTATTATCTCCGTGGCCGCGAATGTGATCCCCCGGGCGATGGCCGATTTGTGTGCCGCGGCGTTAAAAGGCGATTTCCAGGCGGCGCAGGCCATCCACATGAAATACGCGGACCTGTTCTCCACCTTATTTATTGAGACCAATCCCATTCCCGTGAAAACCGCGCTGAATCTGATGGGAATGAATGTGGGACATCTGCGGCTGCCGCTGGTGGATATGAGCGAGAAAAATCTGGAGACCCTCAAGGCATCTCTACGCAATGTGGGCTTGATCTAAACGGGAGTTGTACAAAAGATGATTCGAGTTATCATTTCCGGCTGCAACGGACATATGGGCCAAGTGGTGGCGCAGATCTGCCAGAACGACGCGCAAGTTGAGACGGTGGCCGGATTCAACCGTACCCCATTGCAAAAAAACGATTTTCCCGTATATGCCGACCCCATGGAATTTACCGGGACGGCAGATGTGGTGATTGACTTTTCCAATCCCGCGAACCTCCGTTCCCTGCTGCGCTGGTGTACGGAAAAACAGGTGCCGATCGTGCTGTGCACCACGGGGTATACCCCGGAGCAATTGATCGAGATCGATACTGCCGCGAAAAAAATCCCCGTATTCCGTTCTGGAAACATGTCTTTAGGGATCAATCTGCTGGTTGAGCTGGTGAAAAAAGCGGCGGCTGTATTGGGCGGCGATTACGATATTGAGATCGTGGAACGCCACCATAACCGCAAAGTAGACGCGCCCAGCGGTACGGCTTTGATGCTGGCGGACGCCGCGGCGGAAGCTGTTGACTACGATGCCGCATATGTGTATGACCGGCAAAGCGTCCGTAAGCGCCGGGAAAAGAACGAGATCGGGATTTCCGCCGTCCGGGGTGGGAATATCGTGGGAGAGCACGAAATCATTTTCGCGGGCAGCCAGGAGGTACTGGAGTTGAAGCACTCCGCGTTGTCCCGGGATGTGTTTGCCGAAGGGGCCGTAAAAGCTGCGGTATTTATGAGCAACATCAAAGCGCCCGGGCTATATACAATGAAACATGTTTTGGCAGAAGTGCTGGGACGGTAAAGGAAAACACCGTGAGTTGGTTCTCACGGTGTTTTTTATTTGAATTGCCCCAAGTGCTTTAGTTTTCCGTACAGAAACTGCGTGCAAAATCCTGTAAATAATCCCGTGATGATACCCGAGACCAAAAGGACCGGCAAGTATGCGATAATACCGGGGGTGGCAGTCACCAGAACAGCGGCCATGATTTGGCCGATATTATGGAAGACCGCGCCGATGACGCTTGCGACCCAGATTTGATTTTCCGTCAGCACCCGCCGAAGCAGAAGTGTAACTGCAAAGCACAGCAAACCGCCGGACAAACTGTATAACAAGGTCATAACCTGCCCGGAAAATATGCTTCCCAGAAAGACGCGGACCAGAAGGATCATCAACGCGTCCCGCCAGCCGTACGCAAACAGCGCGAATACTGTCACAATATTTGCCAGCCCCAACTTCACGCCGGCAATCGGCACAAGCGGCGGAATCTGCGCTTCTATCATAAAAATAGTAAGCGCAATAGCTGTGAGCAAAGCATTTCTTGTCAATTTTTTTAATTCCATTGCGCGACCCCTCCTACTGCACAAGACCGTCTGGCTGGTGCGCGTCTGACTCAATGCGGATACTTAGATGATTGGGCAGGCACACAATCGGCGTGATCCCATCGCTGATCCAGCCGGTATGGACGCATATCTGATCGGGACACTCCGCTGACGAGACGCAGATACGCCCTTTTTCAACCGTAATCGTATTTTTTTCACCATTTTCCCAGGTAACATCAAAAGAATAGGGCGCAGTTACCGTATCTAACGGTATTCTGCGAATCAAGGCTCCGTCTTGATATATGCAGGCAATGTTTCCGGTCCCATGCAGGAAATAAACCGCCAACGCGGCGATCATGCTGACAATCAGTACAATACTAATAATTATGATCCAGAATTTTGTTGATTTCATAATCGTTTTATCTCTTTATTTTTTATTGAAATAACAGGGATTTTTCTTATTATAGCACAAGCAAGTACGACAGAAAGAAAAAACAGCCGGATAGCGGCTGTTTTTTCATAAATTATATTTTTTGTATCCCAATTCCAATTAAACCGGGGCCCGTATGCACCACCAAAGCGGGACTTACATGGGTATGATAAACATTTTTTGCGTTCGGGAAATGCTCACGAATCGTTTTTAAGAGGGCTTCCGCTTCTTCCGGCGCGTCTCCGTCGCAAACGGCCACGTTATAAGCATCGTATTGCGCCGCGTATTCTTTGGCCAGACGGAGCAGTTCTTTTAAAGACTGCTTCTCCCCTCTTGCAACTTTTACATTGTAATAAATGCCGTCTTCATTACATGAAATAATAGGCTTTAGGTTCAATACATTGCCGATGATACCCGTCACAAGGCCGATCCGTCCGCCTTTACGCAGGTACTCCAAGGTTTTCAGGGAAAAGAAAATCTTTGTATGGTTAATGGAATCCTGTGTTCCTGCCAACACCTCTTCCAGAGGCGCTCCGCCCGTTACCAGTTCCGCGGCGGCCATAACGCCAAAGCCAGCGCCAATACCGATATTTTTTGTATCCATCATATGGACATCCAGCCCCGTGTATTCCTCCGCCATCAGCCGGATGGCGTTATGGGTGCCGCTCAATCCGCTTGACATAGTCACTACCACAGCGGTGTCATATCCGTCGGCGACGATTTGATCGAACAGGCGCACAATCTGTTCCGGTGTCGGAAGTGAGGTCGTGGGGACCTCCTGCGCCAAGCGCTGATATACATCTGCTTCTGTAATCTCTACCCGGTCCAGATAGGCCCGGTCACTGTATTGTACGATCACTGGCAACACGTATATCCCGTATTTTTCGATGAAATCTTTGGGAACATCAGTGCAGGAGTCCGTGACTACAGCAATTTTTTTGGTACTCATAACAACCTCCAAATATTAGTCACAGGATGTCTTAAATCTATTTACTATGACATTTAGTAATTAAAACTAATATACCCCATTTTTCTTCCAATGTCAAGAAAATCTCAGGGAAAAACCGATAAACAGAAACGGCAGACACATACCTGTCTGCCGTTTTATGATTCATCTGAGGTTTCTGGTTCCGATACCTTTGTGATACGGCGGTAAATCAAAACTCCCACCGCGCTGATGATAACCGTAACTGCAAATACAACCGCGGCAAACAGGTAACTTTTCGTACCGATGGCATTTCCTCCGATGGTCGAAATCGTGATTGCCGGGATGCGGGCAATCGACGTGATGATAATCCAACGGCTCAGGCGGATATCGGTCAGGCCCGCTACATAGCACAGCAGGTCTTTTGGGGTGCCGGGAATGATGAACGCAATGAACGCCACCAAGTACAGACGTTTTTCATCGTGCATGAACTTGGCGGAGTCCAATTGCTCTTGCGTGAAAAACAACAATACATATTTCAAGCCCCAGCGCCGCACCATCAAAAATACCAGGGCGCTGCCCATAGTCGTGCCGATGACACTGAGAATGGTACCCTCCAGCGCACCGAATGCGTAGCCGCCGGCGACTTCAAACGCACCGCCGGGGATCACCGCAAACACTACCTGAAAAATCAACATCCCCAGGTAGGCCACGCGGCTCCACCAAGTATGCGCCTCCACAAAGCCGCGGAACACATCCGCGTCGGAAACAAAGCGAATCAGCGGCTTTCCCACGCACAGCAGCGCGACCGCGCTTACAGCGACCACCGCGGTAAGCAGGACTATGATATTTCTTCGTCTGTCCTTTTCCGGCATCAGGCATCCCCCACTCTATGTCTGAACCGCTTTACATGCGTGTTTTCATCTGCTCCAGACGGTTGAGCGCCTCATTTAACGTGTCAGAACTTTTTGCAAAGTGCATCCGAATATAACGGTGCTCCGGAATATCATAGAATGCGGAGCCGGGTACGGCCCCTACGCCGACTTTTTCCGCGAGCTTTACGCAGAAATCCACGTCTGTATCATAGCCTTTATAGTCGGAAATATCCAGCATCATATAGTAAGCGCCCTGCGGTACATTGTGCCGGATGCCCAAACGGTCAAGACCGTTCAAAAACAGCGTGCGCTTGCTGTCATAAACGCCCAGCAGCTCTTTATAATAATCATCGCCCATCTCAAGGCCAACGACTGCCGCTTCCATCAGGGGGGCGGCGGCGCCAACCGTGAGAAAATCGTGAACTTTCTTCGCGGTGTCAATGATCTCTTCCGGCGCGATGATATAGCCCAAGCGCCAGCCGGTGATGGAATAAGTCTTGGACAAAGAACTGCAGGAGATCGTGCGCTCAAACATGCCGG
Source organism: Oscillospiraceae bacterium (assembly GCA_022800755.1). Classification (GTDB taxonomy): domain Bacteria; phylum Bacillota; class Clostridia; order Oscillospirales; family Oscillospiraceae; genus HGM13010. Next base: position 11,247 of record JAAWQX010000002.1, on the reverse strand, counting down.
GCAAAGACGCAATATAAGTATGCCGGTACGGCTCGTAGACGATATGCTCGTACACCTCATCGGTGATGACGTAGGTATCGTACTTCTTGGCCAGGTCCGCAATGACGGTCAGTTCCTCTTTTGTGAATACACGCCCGGTAGGGTTGGACGGATTGCATACCACGATGGCTTTGGGATGCTGTCGGAATGCATCCTCCAGCTTTTCCGGATCGAACCGAAACTCCGGGCCTTCCAACTGCACATAAATCGGCACGGCACCGGTAAGAATGGTGTCCGCACCATAATTTTCATAGAACGGGGAGAAAATGATGACTTTATCGCCGGGGTTACACACAGTCATCATTGCGCACATCATCGCTTCCGTGCTGCCGCAGGTGACTAAAACCTGTGTGTTGGGATTAATGGGAAGGCCCATATATCGGGACTGCTTTTTTGCCAGTGCCTCTCTGAAATTCTGCGCGCCCCAGGTGACAGCGTACTGGTGAGGGCCGGCGTCGGAAATCTCCGCCAAGCGGTCTGTGATGGCCTTGGGCGGGTCAAAATCCGGGAAACCCTGAGAGAGGTTGATGGCGTTATATTCCAAAGACACACGGGTCATCCGACGGATCAGAGAGTCGGTAAATGTGTCGGTGCGGCTGGAAAGCTTCTGCATAGTAATATTATCCCCTTTTTTCTTTATCTGCCAAGTTTAAAACAGAATTAGAATATCCCATTTTTTATGTGCTGTCAATACCTTACAACAAAACAATCGCCAGAATACACCCCGCTGTCAGACCCAACCCGGTATAAAGTCTCACATCGGCGGAATAACGCCGGCGCAGCTGCGTATGTCCGGTATTCAATTCCGAAACGCACCGGGAAATCGCGGCGCATTCTTCATCCACGCCGTATCGCCCCAGAACTTCACCCAAGGTGCGCATGGCCCGCTGTTCCTCGTCGCTCAAACCGGCACAGCAGCGGTCAACGGCGGTATTCCAGCACTGCTCCAGATACGGTGCGCCCTGCGCCGTGAATTGATCGGAGACTTCCTGGAAAAAGCGACGGCTGCACGGAGCACCGAACGCGGAAAGCATTTCCAATATCTCGCCGATGGGCGTTAGATTTACCTGAATCTCGCTGAGCATGACCTGCAACGAGGATGCCAAAGACGCAAGCATCGTTAGGTTCGATTTCAGGGCGGCAGTTTTGTTTTTTGCGAACAGTCCTCCGGCCAATATCAGAAGTCCGGCACCAATCACATGTATGGTCACAGGTCCATCACTGTATAAACTCTCCTTCCCCGTTGGAGTTCAATGCACACAGCCTTTTGAAAAATATCGTATGAGAACAATTCCCGAAACATTTTCTTTTGTTTTAAATCACTCGCGCCGCTTCCATGGACCGTAGCCAGAAGGCTCACACCGCAGCCGGCGGCTTCCAAAATCGCCGGTAGGTCCGCTGTGGCTGTAATCTCGTCCATCGCAAGGATGTCGGGTGCCATGGAACGGATCATCATGATCGCCGCCTGGCATTTGGTGACATTGGAAATAACGTCAGTACGGGGGCCCAAGTCAAATTGGGGAACTCCCTGATACATGGATGCCAGTTCCCCCCGCTCATCAGCAAGGGAAACACGATATCCCGATGCGGACAATTTTCGGACCAATTCCCGCAGGAGCGTGGTTTTTCCCATCCCCGGCGGCGAGATGATAAGCGTATTTAGAAATTGATCGGCGCAAAGCGTCGGGAAAATTGTATCCGCACAGCCCAAAGCGGGTCTCGGGATACGAATGCACAGTGAGGAAATATAGCGTAGGGTCTCATTTTGTCCGCCGCGCATCGCGCCCTCGCCGCACAACCCGATGCGGCTGCCGCCTTTGACTGTGATATAACCCTGCTTTATGGTCTCGGCGGCGGAGTGATACGATCCGCCGGTGGCACTGAGTACGATGTGGTCGATATCCCGGGCTGTGATTGGCCGGTTCTGGCACAGTAGGCGTTCGCCCTCATTCGTTTTGACGGACAGGGGCTTGTCTCGTGTCACCCGAAGTTCCTCTATCTTCTCTTGAAATCCGACGGGAAGCGTTTTGAGCGTTTGAAATATGTCCGGCGGGAACAATGCCGCCGCATGATATAGGCTGTCCATAGCGCACCCCCATGGTGGAGTGTATGTCCATAGGATAACAGATATGAAAAAACGGCGCACCGGAACAGTGCGCCGTTTTGGCTTTTGCTTATTTAATCTTTCTGCATTCCAGATAGTAGCGTTTCTCCGCCGCTTCCCCAATGGAAAAGCTTTTTTTGCAGAATACACCAGTATTCATCACAGATGTGAACAACTCGCCTTTTTCCATGCCCGGCAGAAGGATGCTGGCAGCATCCGGCTGGGTTCCGTATGAAACTGCTTCCGCGTCGCCGTGGATATAGTCCACTTCCCCATCGTGGGCTTTTGCATATTCCTGGCAGAAGCGGTCCACACGCTCAATCACCTGACCGATGCTTGCCGCCTGGACAAAGGCAGTCTCTTCTTTTCCGCCAAACACGATCTTAACAGCAGTCCCATCCGGACTGAACAATTCCGTGCGTGCATGCGCCGCGAAGGCTTCCGGGTCGATATGGAAAACTGTGCGGTGAATCGGGTGGAACGTAACACCTGGGTCGTGGATATTTACCAGTTCTACCAACGCGAACCGCGCGGGATGGTTTTCCCGGTCTGCCGGAGACAGGGTTTCCCGAATCTCCTCCCAGCATTTTTTGGCCGCGGCCAAGCTATGGTTCCCATCCCCCATGGCATACACGATCGCGCCTTCGCAACGGCCGTATTTTTCCTGTAAAACGGCGTCATCCGCCAAATGATCCAGCAATTGCGTGACAGTTCCGGCATTTCCGCCGGATATTTGAGCGCCGCGGATATGTCCGCCGCCGCACATCAGTTCAAAATCATACAATTCCGCTCCTGCGGACTGTTCCGCACAGGTCATCACGGAATCGGACGGGTCGTCTATAAACACCATGATATGCGGCATTTCCAGTAGCGCCTGCTTGCGAATGGCGACCCGGGGCGGCAGCCGGCTTTCTACCGTATGTTCTGTGGCGCGGATCGGCGTTTGTGAGCCTTCGGAATAATCATAGCCTTCCAGATCCAGCACGCCAACAAGCCCCCGGCGAACGGTTCCGTCCGGCAGGGTGCGTTTCACAAATACATAGCTGCTTTCCAACAGTGCAAACACACCCGTGGATAGATATTCCGCCATGGTACTGTTGATTTTTTCTCCCTGCGCCTGCTGGTCAACACTCTGCAAATAGGCTTCCGGGAGCATTAGGTGCATAGTAGACGGTACATTCGCTGTTTTCGCCGCGACTGCATCCCAATATCCCCGGTCAGAAGAAAACTGGTCGCAGGCCACAGTGCTCCACAGGCTCATATCGCAGTTTCTGGGCAGGAGAATCTCTGCCGGGCGGAAAAGTTTTTTTCTCTGCATGGCTTATCCTTTCAATTGCCGCTTGCGGGCAATGTTAATCATTCCATCTTCCATGTTGTCCAGATTGGACAGCATCTTGCCCGCACCATAGGCCGTGCAGGACAGGGCATCATCCACTACGATCGCCGGAATCCCCGTATCCCGTGACACGATGCGGTCCAGACCATACAGCAGGCTACCGCCGCCGGACATGATGATGCCGTTGCGGCCGATATCCCCTACAAGTTCCGGGGGGGTGCGTTCCAAGACCGCGTGTACGGCTTCCAGGACCTTTTTGGTCGGTTCTACCAGCACTTCGGCCAGTTCCTTTGACGTGATGGTCACAGTCTTGGGCATACCGGTAGCCAGACAGCGGCCCTTGAGTTCCTCAATGGGGTCGTCCTCCCTGGGGACGATGCCGCCGATGCTGCGCTTGACCTCTTCCGCCGTGCGCATACCGATGACCACATTGTGCTTGCTTCTTATGTAGCGCACAATGGCCTCATCAAAGGCATAGCCGGCCGTCTTGACGGAACGGCTTTCCACCACCCCGTTCAGGGAAATGACTGCCACATCCGTTTTCCCACTGCCGATGTCAATGACCAAGCGGCCATCGGGTTTGGAGATATCCACGCCGGTGCCCACGACCGTAGCCAAGCTGGATTCTGACAGATAGGCCTTTCTGGCGCCCGCTTCCACGATGGCGTCAATCATGGCCCGTTCTTCTACGCCGGTAATGCTGCCCGGAACCGCAACGAGCATTCTGGGCTTGAACAGGCTGAAAGACGTGACTTTCTTCACAAATTCCGTGAGCATAGCCACTGTCATATCATAGTCAGAAATGACGCCATTGCGGATGGGATGAATCGCCACGATATTCGCGGGCGTCCTGCCCAGCATTTTCTGCGCTTCCTGACCGACTTTCAATAGCTGCCCGGTGTGCTTGTCCACCGCCACAACTGTCGGTTCCCGCAGTACGATGCCTTTGCCCTGGGCATAGATCAGCGTTGTGGAGGTCCCCACATCGATGGCGATATCTCTTTCAAATATGAGCATTACTTTCACCTCAAAATTTAATCATCACGTTTTCTTGCCAGTGCCGCGCAGAAGACCCGGTTGGCGCCAGCCATACAAAGCATTCTGGCGCATTCGGAAAAGGTAGCACCTGTGGTCACGATGTCATCAATCAGCAGCACCGTTTTACCGGACACCTCCGCACCAGGCAACACCCGGTAAGCGCCGGAAATATTCGCCCGCCGCTTCTCAGCTGAACCCGTTTTGGACTGCTGCTGTGTATGGACAGTCTTCTCCAAGACTGGAACACAAGGCAAGTCCAATTCCCAGGCAACCGCCTGCGATAGAAGCTGTGCTTGGTCATAGCCCCGTTTTTTCAGCCGCTTCCGGCTCAAGGGGACCCAGGAGACCAGATCTACCTCCGCATCTAGAAATTCCGCAACGCAGTCCGCTAGTAAAACACCGAAGGCTTCGCAGTAAGCAGACCTTTGCTGAAACTTATATCGCAGCAGCGCATCCCGGACTTCCCTTTCATAATACAACGGAGACAGGCACGCTGTAAAGAAATTTCCGCGCTGTTTGCCCCCATTTTTTGTAAAAGGCAAATTTTTTCCGCATTTTTCACAGATTCCGCCCGTTTCTTTCTCGATCAATGCCCCGCAAAAGGCGCATTTTGCAGGATAAAGCAGGTCTAAAAGCTTGGAAATCAGCTTCATTCGGGACCACCGCCTGACAGTTCCACCAGCCGCAGCCGCAATCCGCTGTATCTTCTGGAACGGACATAATTGTCGATCATGCGGTAAGCGGCTTCCTCATTGCCCACGCATACCAGCAGCTTTTTCGCCCGGGAGACTGCCGTGTACAGCACGCCGCGGGTCAGCAGTTTGGGAGAACAGCCTCCAAGGGCCAAAATGACGGCCGGGTATTCGCTGCCCTGGGATTTATGCACAGTGATGGCCCAGGCGTGCTCCAATTCGTTGAGAAGGTCAAAGGTATACATCGCGATACGTCCGTCAAAGTCCACTTCCATCAGGCCCGCCTGCTCATCTATCTGCCTAATATATCCAATATCGCCGTTGTATATACCGGCGCTCACGTCCGCGCTGCCCGCTTTATGCCAGAGCAGATCATAGTTGTTGCGGATCTGCATGACTTTGTCTCCCTCCCGGAAGACCAAGTCGCCAAAGCGCTTTTCCCGCTTGTCCTCCTGGGGCGGATTGGCCGCCTGCTGCAAGCGCCGGTTCAGCGCGTACGTGCCCATTTCGCCGTTTCTGGTGGCGGACAGGACCTGGATGTCCTGCATGGGATATCCCATTTTTTCCGGTAGCCGGCGGGAAAAAACATCCACGATGGTGTCCGCGGAAGATAGAGCATCCTTGCGGCGCATGAGGAAAAAGTCTCCGGCGTTTTCCCGCAGGTCCGGGTGTTGTCCTTGATTAATCATGTGGGCAAAACGGACGATCTTGCTGTCTTCATCCTGCCGAAAGATATCCGTCAAACGCACCGCCGGGATCACATCGCTGGCGATCACATCTTCGAAGACTTTCCCCGGGCCAACAGAGGGCAGCTGGTCGGCATCCCCTACCATGATGAGCCGGCAGCTTGGGCGCAGGGCATCCAACAGGGCTTTCATGAGGGTGATATCCACCATGGAACATTCGTCAACAATGACCGCATCACATTCCAGGGGATGGACCATATTCTTTTTAAAAATAACCCGTTCCCCGTCCTCGGAAATCGTAGCCCCCAGCATACGGTGAATGGTCTGGGCATCCTGCCCGGAAATCTCAGTCAGGCGCTTTGCTGCACGCCCGGTGGGCGCTGTAAGCGTTACATCCAACCCCATGTTTTCAAACAGCGCGATGATCGCCTTGACGCAGGTGGTCTTCCCGGTGCCGGGGCCGCCGGTAATGGCAAGGACTCGGTGTTCCGCAGCTAAGGCAATGGCCTGACGCTGCAGCGGCGCGTAGGTCAGGCCGGTTTGCGTTTCGATAGATTTGATGACAAGCGCAACATTCTGCGCGTCCGAAAAGCTGGTGCCTACCATGTTGAACAAAGTCTGGGCCGTAAAAGTCTCCGCTTCATAGAGGCTTCGCAGATAGCACGCGTCTACCCCGCCGATGGCCTCGCTGACGATGATGCCGTCATCCAGCATCGTATCCAGCGCAGACGCGACCTCTTCTTCCGCCAGAGAGATCAACTGCGCGGTCGCCGCAATCAGCTTTCCACGGGGAATAAAGCAATGCCCGTTTGTGGTATTATGCTGCAGTTCAAATGTGATCGCAGCAGAAATACGGGAAAATCCGTCCCCATCAAAGCCCAGTTCTACCGCGAGTTTATCCGCGTCAAAAAAATTGCCGCCGATGGCTTCGCTCGCCAATATGTAGGGGTCCTCACACAGCGCCTCATAAGCGTCGGCACCGTGGTATTTGTATATCCGCAGGGCATAGATCGGCGAAATGCCGAACCTGCACATGAGCTCCGAAAGCCTGCGGACAGTATGATCCCGGCGAAACGCCGCGGACATTTCATTGGCCTTTTGCAGGCTGATACCTTTGATTTCCGCGATGCGTTCCGGGTAGTTTTCAATAATGTTCAGGCTGTTGGCGCTGAATTTGTTTACAATCAGCGCCGCGGTCGCCGGGCCGATGCCCTTGATACAGCCGGAGCAGAGATAATCGTAAATGCTCTCTGCCGTGTCCGGCAGGCGACGGGAACAGCTCTCCGCTTTGAACTGCCGGCCGTGGGCGGCGTGGACGACCCAGTTTCCGACCGCGTACAGGCTCTCGCCCGGGGACGCACAGGGGATGCAGCCCACCACAGTGGCCAGTTCCTCTTCCCCGGTATCCACGCGGAGAACAGCATAACCGCTGTCATCACTGCGGTAGATGACAGACTCTATGGTTCCCTGTAATTCTGCTGTTCCTCGTTCTTCTCCCACAAGGGCACATCCTTTCTCTGAAAGCAGACGCCGCTTTTCTGCCGGGCTAAGTGTTCGGCCACCGTACGCGTTTCCGTATCCATGCCGTCATCCACGATCACCACGTTTCCGGGCAGCGTTCCGTTGGAGCTCAGCCAGTTAAGCCCCGAAATGGTCTGTTCTAAACAGGGTTCAAACCCCTGTACCTTTACCACTACGGTGATTTTTGTATGCTTGCCCCTGACCAGGGGCATCAGCAGCATTCCCCGCAGCAGCCACACGAACAACACCAGCGTCCCAGCGATCACAAATGCGCAGACGATATCGAATAACATAGCGATCCCTCCTCGAGGTATCCTATGCCGTTTTTCGCGCTTTGGTGCTCAGCCTCTGTTCAAAACCGGCGCTAAAAACTGCCCAGTAAAGCTGCGGGCGCATTTTACGCAGTCTTCCGGCGTGCCTTCAAATACGATCTCACCGCCGCCGTCCCCGCCTTCGGGCCCCAAATCGATGATCCAGTCCGCAACCTTGATAACGTCCAGATTGTGTTCAATGACGATGACTGTATTGCCGGCGTCGGTCAAGGCGTTCAGGACTTGCACCAGCTTATGGACGTCCGCCACATGCAGACCGGTAGTCGGTTCGTCCAAAACGTAAATGGTCTTCCCGGTGGAGCGTTTCGACAGTTCCGTGGCCAGCTTCACCCGCTGCGCCTCGCCGCCGGACAGGGTCGTGGACGGCTGCCCCAGCTTGATATAGCTTAGACCCACTTCGTTCAACGTCTGCAATTTTTCTTTGATCTTCGGCAGATTTTCAAAAAATTCCAGCGCTTCTTCTACGGTCATATCCAGTACATCGGAAATGTTCTTTCCCTTATATTTCACTTCCAGCGTCTCACGGTTATACCGTTTGCCCTTGCAAACCTCGCAGGGGACGTAGACGTCCGGCAGAAAGTGCATTTCAATTTTCAGCAAACCGTCACCGGCGCAGGCTTCACAGCGTCCGCCGCGGACGTTAAAACTGAACCGCCCCTGTCCGTAGCCCCGGAGTTTTGCGTCCTGGGTCTGGGCGAACAGGTCGCGAATGTTGGTGAACAATCCTGTATAAGTCGCCGGATTGGAGCGGGGGGAACGCCCGATGGGGCTTTGGTCAATGGCAATGACCTTGTCCGCGTGTTCCAGGCCAGTAATCCCCTCGCATTTTCCCGGACGCGTTTTGGCCCGGTTCAGCTTTGCGGCCAGCGTTTTGTACAGCACCTCTTCCACAAGGCTGGATTTTCCGCTGCCGGACACGCCAGTAACGCAAATCAGCTTGCCCATGGGAAACTCGACTGTTACATCTTTCAAATTGTTTTCCGTGGCATGTTCCACGCGAATAGCGTATCCATTCCCGGGGCGGCGCTCTTTCGGGACCGGAATGGTGCGTTTTCCGGACAAATACTGCCCGGTAACAGACCGTTCGCACGCGCAAAGGTCCTCCACGCTGCCGCAGGCGACCACTTCCCCACCGTGGGCACCGGCACCCGGACCGATGTCGATGATATAGTCCGCCGCCCGCATGGTATCTTCATCATGCTCTACTACAATGAGCGTGTTTCCCAGGTCCCGCAGGTCTTTCATAGCCGCCAGTAGTTTTTCATTGTCCCGCTGGTGCAGCCCAATGCTGGGCTCGTCCAGGATATACAAAACCCCCGTCAGGGATGAACCGATCTGGGTTGCCAAACGAATCCGCTGGCTCTCGCCGCCGGACAGGCTTGCCGCACTACGGGACAATGTGAGGTAATTTAAGCCCACATTGTCTAAAAATCCAAGCCGTTCCCGAATCTCTTTCAGGATGCGTTCCGCGATGATCGCGTCCTGTCCGGTGAGGACCAGGTCATTGACAAAGCCCACAGCTTTCCCGATAGGCAGGTCGCAAAACTCGGAAATGCTTTTATCGCCCACCGTCACAGCCAGCGCTTCAGGCCGCAAGCGGCGGCCTTTGCAGTCCGGGCAGGGATATTCGGACATGTATTCCTCGATGGTCTGCTTCATGGCGGGGCTTTGGGTCTCCCGGTAACGGCGTTCCAGGTTGTTGACAATCCCTTCAAACGGCTGTTTCAAAACCCCGTAGCCGCTGCCGCGGTTATATTTCAGTTCCAGCTTTTCGCCCTTTGTGCCGTAGAGAATGATATCGATGATCTCATCCGGCAGGTCTTTGAGGGGCGTGGTGAGTTTAAAATGATAGCGCTTCGCCAGCGCGTCAAAGTACATCTTCGCCACGGTGTCATCTTTGATGGTGCCCCAGCCGGAGGCTATGATGCCGCCTTCCATGATGGATAAATTCTTATCCGGCATGATGGTATCCGGGTCGACCCGCATTTGGACGCCCAGACCCGTACAGGTCGGGCACGCGCCATACGGATTGTTAAAAGAAAACATACGGGGGATCAGTTCTTCAATAGATATTCCACAAGTTTCGCAGGCATAGTTTTGAGAAAAAGTCAGGTCACGGTCTTCTTCCACAAGATTGACAATTATAATGCCGCCGGAAAGATTCGATACGGTCTCAATAGAATCCGTCAAACGCCTGGTCATATCGTCTTTGATGACCAGACGGTCGATCATGATCTCAATATTGTGTTTTTTGTTCTTTTCCAGCTTGATCTCTTCGGACAAATCGTAAAGGTTTCCATCCGCCCGGCAGCGGACATACCCGGATTTTCTGGCGTCTTCAAATACTTTGGCGTGTTCGCCCTTGCGTCCGCGAATGATGGGCGCTAATATCTGGATTTTTGTTCCGTTGGGCAGCGTTTGTATCTGGTCTACGATCTGGTCGATCGTTTGCTGTTTGATCTCCTTTCCGCATTTCGGGCAATGAGGCGTGCCGACATTTGCCCACAGCAAACGGAGGTAGTCATAAATCTCCGTTGCGGTGCCCACGGTGGACCGGGGGTTGTTAGACGTCGTTTTCTGATCGATGGAGATCGCCGGAGACAGGCCCTCTATAGATTCCACGTCAGGCTTGTCCATCTGGCCCAAAAACATCCGGGCGTAAGAGGACAGGCTCTCCACGTAGCGGCGCTGACCCTCCGCATAGATGGTGTCGAACGCAAGGCTGGACTTTCCGGAACCGGACAGGCCCGTCATAACCACCAGTTTGTCTCTGGGAATCTCAATATCGATATTTTTCAGATTATTGGTTTTTGCGCCTTTGATGTAAATCGTATCTCGCATATTACACCTCAACTGTGATATCTGTGGTCTGTCCGCGAACCAGAGCGAGCAAATCCGCCGGGGCAAGTTCTACTTGATACCCGATTTTTCCCGCACTGACGACAATGGTCTGATGCCTTAGGCAGGAATCATCTATCGTCGTTCTGAACTGTTTTTTCATACCGATGGGAGAACATCCGCCGCGTACATAGCCGGTCAATGGAAGCAATTCATTCAAATGCAGCATCGCAATGGATTTTTCCCCCACCGCTTTCGCCGCTTTTTTCAAATCTAATTCTTCCAGTGCAGGGATCACAAATACATACGGCGTTTTTCCGGCACTCATTGTGACCAGCGTCTTGAACACCTGTTCCGGCGCTTTGCCAATCAATTGGGCTACTGTGGCACCATCCACAGGGCTGTCTCCATGGGGATACATATGGGCAGTGTATGGGATTTTCCTTTGTTCCAATACACGCATTACGTTGGTTTTTTGCTCTGCCATTTGGGTCGGCCTCCTAAAATTTCCGTGATATTATACACCAATTTTGTCTTCCTTTCAATACGAAATGACAAATCCGTATTTGAATACCACGATTTTATGAGCGTCTATTGCTCACCGTGGGTTTTCAATAAAATCCTCCAAAAGCCTTGAAAACAAAGGATTTTTCACAGTGTG
>JAAWQX010000023.1 GCA_022800755.1 Oscillospiraceae bacterium | reverse complement strand
GTTTCAAGGGGGTCCGGGGGGAAAACGAAATCCCCCCGGCACTTTTCTTTTTCCCCGCAAGGCTTTTTCTTTTGGTGCCAAAAGAAAAAGGGTTGCATTGCCAGACTAAGATTTCCTTTAAGGCTCGTCTGTTCTGCCCAGCAAATAATCCACACTGACATTGTGAAAATCTGCTAATGCAATCAATGTTGCAGTTGGCAAATCCAATGTGCCATTTTCATATCGAGAATAAGTAGCTTGAGAGATTTTCAAAATTTCTGCCATCTGTGTTTGCGTCAAGTCAGCATCATCTCTTAAGTCTCGTATTCGTTGATACATAATTTCACCCCTCAGTCAGTTTAACATATACGAAAATTGCATATTGACATTTATGCAGTTTTCGCATAAAATAAATTTCGGAGGTGAAAAAACAATGTATTACAGCATCATCGATACCCTATATTCCGGCGAATTAGCCCCCTGGGAACTCATGCCCCCGCCGGGCAAGTACAAAAAAAGCGTGCAGGAATTTGACGCAATGTCCGAAAATTTCACACAAACCCTCAGTCAAAAGCAGCAGGAAGAATTTGAAGCCATCATGGAAAAGTTTTCCGACCTCTGGGGAAACAAAAATAAGGACATGTTCTACACCGGCTTTTGCATGGGTTCCCGCGTCATGATGGAAGTCATGCAGTTCGAGGAACGGTAGACCATAAATAAAAAACCGGACGGGAAATTTCCCCGCCCGGTTTTTTCAATTCCGGCTGAACTCCATCAGTTCCAGCCCCGGATTTTTCTCCAGCGCCCAGGTAATGTTCCACGGATTCGTAAACAGCAGCAAATTGCGCCCCTTAAAATCCTGCACCCACTTGGTGTCGGAAGTCAAATTCAAGTCCGACGGCTTCACGTCGTCCCCGACGATCCACCGCACATGCTCATAGCTCAGATCCCGCCGCCGGATATCCACGCCGTACTCATTTTTCAGCCGGTACTCCAATACTTCTAATTGCAGCACGCCCACCACGCCGACGATGACTTCCTCCACGCCGGTAAACGGCTCATGGAAGATCTGAATAGCGCCCTCCTGGGCGATCTGCTCGATACCCTTTTCAAACTGCTTGCGCTTCATGGTATCGGTACGCTCGATAGCGGAAAAATGCTCCGGCGCGAAGGTGGGGATGCCCTCAAACACCACCTTTTGCGCCTTATCGCAGATGGTGTCGCCGATGGAAAAGATACCCGGGTCAAACACGCCGATAATATCCCCGGCGAAAGCCTCGTCAATGATCGCCCGGTCATCGGCCATGAGCTGCTGTGGCTGGGCCAGCCGCAGCGCCTTGCCGCCCTGCACGTGAAAATACTCCTTGTCCCGCTCGAACTTCCCGGAGCAAATGCGCATAAACGCGATACGGTCCCGGTGGGCTTTGTTCATATTAGCCTGGATCTTAAACACGAACGCGGAGAAATGCGGGTCAAAGGGGTCAACGATGTCCTCCCCGGACGCCCGCGGCAGCGGCGGCATGGTCATTTTGAGGAAATGCTCCAAAAACGGCTCCACGCCGAAGTTATTGAGCGCCGACCCAAAGAACACCGGCGACAGCTTCCCCTGCCGCACCTGCTCAATATCGAATTCATACCCCGCGCCGTCCAACAGTTCGATATCGTCGGTCAGCACCCCCCGGAGCTTTTCACCGATGAGTTCATCCAGCGTCCCGGTATCGTCCAGGGAGCACTGAATGGCCTGAATTTTACTCTGCCCCCGGTGGAATTCATTAAAGGCCAGAATCCGCCCCTGCTCCCGGTCATACACGCCCTTGAAATCCGACCCGCAGCCGATGGGCCAGTTCATAGGATAAGTCCCGATGCCGAACTCGGTCTCGAGTTCCTCCATCAGGTCATAAGGGCTCCGGGCCTCCCGGTCCAGCTTATTGATAAAGGTAAAGATAGGGATATTCCGCATGGCGCAGATTTTAAACAGCTTCCGCGTCTGCGGCTCGATACCCTTGGCGGCGTCAATGACCATCACGGCGGAATCCGCGGCCATCAGGGTGCGGTAAGTATCCTCCGAAAAGTCCTGATGCCCGGGGGTATCGAGGATATTGATGCAGTACCCCTCATACTCAAACTGCATGACAGAAGAGGTAATAGAGATGCCCCTCTGCTTTTCCAATTCCATCCAGTCGGACACGGCGTGCCGCGCCGTAGCCTTACCTTTCACGGACCCGGCCTGCTGAATCGCCCCGCCGTAAAGCAGCAATTTTTCGGTAAGCGTAGTTTTCCCCGCGTCCGGGTGGGAAATGATAGCGAACGTCCGTCTCCGCTGGATCTCCTGTTTCAAATCTGGCATAGTGTACTTCCTTTTATCAAATAATCGTCCTGGTCTTCACCGGCAGCCCCGTCAGATACCGCCGCACCAAATCAAACGCGTGCTGCGAGGCATACTGCCGCACATTCTCCCGGTCCCTCCCGGGGATATTCAGCGTATCGGTAACGGTCCCCTCCGGCGTGGCAAGCCCCAGGCAAACCGTCCCCACAGGATGCACCCCATCCCCGTCAGGCCCCGCCAGCCCGGTGACAGACACGGCAAGATCGCTCCCGGTCAGTTCCCGCACATGCTCGCACATCTCCTTGGCCACCGGCTCGCTCACAACGGTGCACCGAGCGATGGTCTCAGCGCTCACGCCCAAAATCTTCTCTTTCACGGGATTGGTGTAACTCACCACCCCGCCGAGAAACACCGCCGACGCCCCGGGATGATCGGTGATCCGCTTAGCGATAAGTCCCCCGGTGCAGCTTTCCGCGGCGGACAGGGTCATGCCCCGCTGTTCCAGCAGCCGCAAAACGCACTCGTCCAGCCCCTCCAGGTCCACACCGTAAACCACATCCCCGAGCTTCTCCCGCACGATCTCCGCTGCCGGCGCGATGAGCGCCTCAGCCTCTTCCGCAGAATCCGCCTTCGCCGTGATCCGCACCAAACACTCGCAGGCCTTGGCATAAGGCGCGATGGTAGGATTGACGGATTCATTCATCATATCCCGCAAGACAAATTCCATCTCGCTCTCGCCCATGCCGAAAATTTTATAGTTATGGGACACAATGACCCCATCGCCCTTACTCTGCAGATAAGGCAGCACCCTATGCCGCATCATATTCACACATTCCTTCGGCGGCCCAGGCAGCATAATGACCGTCAGCCCGTCCCGCTCTACCACGCACCCCGGCGCGGTGCCCCAGTCGTTCACCAGCCGGACGCACCCGGCGGGCAGATAACACTGCTGCAAATTATTGGGCGTCATTTCCCGCCGCCGCTGCTCAAAGTACCCCCGGAGCCGTGCCTCTTCCTCCGGCACGAACACCAGCTCCAGCCCCAGCGCCTCAGCGATGACATTTTTCGTCAAGTCGTCGCAGGTAGGCCCCAGCCCGCCGGTAGTAATGATAATATCGGCCCGGCCCATGGCGATTTCCATCGCCTGCCGCAGCCGCGCGGGATTATCCCCCACCACGGTGTGGTGAAACACATTCAGCCCGATGGTGGTGAGCATCTCGGAAATATCCCGTGCGTCGGTATTGGTGGTGCCGCCCAGCAGCAGTTCGGTCCCCACGGACAAAATTTCCACCGCATGCCCCTTATTCAAAGCAGCTCACCCGCACTCTCTCCGTCCCTGCGACGGCCTCATTCACAAGCCCCTCCACATCCAGAGCCTTTTCGATCTCCACCAACTCTGCCACACTGGGCTTCGTCTTGGGATGCCGGGGCGTAAACACCGTGCAGCAGTCCTCATAAGGCAAGATCGAGGTATCAAATGTCCCGATCCTCCGGGCCACGGTGACGATTTCCTCCTTATCCATCCCGATGAGCGGCTGCAAAACCGGCAGATCCGTCACCGCCTGGGTACAGGCCATGGCCTCCATGGTCTGGCTGGCCACCTGCCCAAGATTCTCGCCGGTGACGATGGCCTTGCACCCGTTGCGGTACGCGATCCGCGCGGCAATGCGCATCATGAACCGCCGCATGACCAGGGTAAAATATTCCTCCGGGCACTTTGCCCGGATTTCCTCCTGAATATGCGTAAACGGCACGATTTCCACCTTCATATCCCCGCAGTACGCCGTGAGCAAAGTCGCCAGGTCCAGCACCTTCTGCTTCGCCAATTCCGACGTATACGGAAACGAGAAGAAATGCACCGGAATGAGCTTCACGCCCCGCTTAGCGATCATATACGTAGATACCGGGCTGTCGATGCCCCCGGACAGCAGCGTGACGGCCCGCCCGTTAGACCCCACGGGCATCCCGCCCGCGCCGGGGGTCGGCTGGGCGTGGACATAGGCGGCGTAGTCCCGGATCTCCACATGCACGGTCAATTCCGGTTCATGCACATCGACTTCCACGTCCGGGAACGCCTCGCTCAGTTCCCCGCCCACATATTGGGACACCTGGATGCTGGTCATGGGAAACGCCTTGTCCGACCGCTTGGTCTCGACCTTAAAGCTCCGCGCCCCCCGCATCTGCTCCGCCAAATACCCCTTCGCGCACGCGACGATGGCGTCCTTGTCCTTCTCACAGGCCGCCGCCCGGGACAGCGCCACCACGCCGAACACCTTCCGCAGCCGCTCGAACGCCTCGTCCACATCCGCCCCGTCGTCCTGCGGCTCCACATACACCGTCGACTGCACGCTGTACACGTCAAAATTCCCCAGCCCATTCAGCCGTTTGCGGATATTACTCAGCAATTTCTGCTCAAAACTGCGCTTATTCAGCCCTTTCAGGACGATTTCGCCCTGCTTCAATAAAATCATATCATTCATACCGTCACCTCATATTCCAAAAACCGCAGCACCACATCGATAGATTGCCGCGCGGCCCTGGGCGCGAACGTTTCGTAATCCATCCCGCCGCCGTCCCCGTCGGAGACACACCGCAGCACGGCGAAAGGCACAGCATTTACAGCGCACACCTGCGCCACGCTGCCGCCCTCCATCTCCACCGCGGCAGCGCCGAACAGCGTGTGAATCTGTTCTTTCCGCGCCGGGTCCGCCACGAACTGGTCCCCGGACGCCACCGTCCCGGCCACAGCGGAATACCCGCAGCCCGCCGCGGCCCGCAAAAGCGCCCCGGACAGCCCCGGATCCGCCGGGAAATACACCAGATTCACCCCCGACACCATCCCCACCGGGTCACCCAGCGGGGAAGTATCCAGATCATGCTGGCACACCCGGTCCGCCACGACCAGGTCCAGCACCCGCAGCCCCGGCCCCACGGCCCCGGCCACGCCGATATTGAGCACCGCGTCCGGCGCGTATTTCAAAATCAAAGTCTGTGCGCACATGGCGGCGAACACCTTTCCGATGCCGCACACCACAGCCACCACGTTTTTCCCGGCGATGCGCCCCCGGACGAACTCCATCCCGGAAACGGTTTCGGTCACAGCGTCAGCCATGACGGTTTTCAGTCCGTCCAGTTCCATCTGCATGGCGGCGATGATACCAATGGTCATCACGCATCTCCTTTCGGATAGGAAAAATCCACCCCGGAGCGCTTCTCCAGCACCGCCAGATAGCCCCGGCACTCGACTTTCGCCGCGTCCAGACTGAGATTCCGGTAATTCCCGCACTCCTTCGCGCTGGCCCCGAACACCGGCCCGTCATAGTCCAGCACCGCCGCCAGCACCCGCTTCACCTCGTCAAACACATCCCCGGGCGCCCGGGAACGCACCAGCAGGTAAAACCCGGTCTGGCACCCCATCGGCCCGAAATAAATAATATCCCCGGCCATCGGCCCATTGCGCAGGAAGGTCGCCATCATATGCTCCACAGAATGCATGGCGGCGTTGGACATATAATCCCCCGCGTTGGGCTTCCGCGTCCGCAGGTCATAGGTCGTCACGTCCCCATCCGCCCGGGAGATGTAAAACCCCGGTGTCAGCACGTCATGGTCCACAGAAAAGCTGGTGATCCGCTGTATTTCCAAAGGAATCCCTCCTAAAATCAAATGAACACTTTATTATAATGTGAGAGGCAGAACTTGTCAACGCTGTTGCATTTTTCTTTATGAGGACTTATAATGTACCCAGAAACACAAAGGAGGTTGTCAAAATGCAGCTTCTCAAGCGGGTAAAGTGGGTATACGTCCTGCTGTCGGTCTTCCTGATGGCCCTGGGCGCGAGCCTGTTTGTGTGGCCGAACATCCCGTCGGTGACGATCTGCTGCGCCATTGGCGGCGGCGCCGTGGTGCTGGGGATCTTCAAGATCGTTCTGTACTTTCTCCGTGACATCCAGGCGGTAGGAGAGCAAAACGACTTTGCCATCGGCGCGATGTGTGTGATCGCGGGAGCGATATTGCTGATCCACCCGGCGGCGATTTTGTCCATGATCCCCCAGGTTTTGGGCGTGTACATGCTCATCGACTGCGTATTCAAGCTCCAAATCGCCCTGGACGCGAAGCGTCTGGGCAGCGGCGGCTGGTGGCTGAGTCTGCTGGTCACGCTGGTGTGCATCATATGGGGCCTGATGCTGGTGTGGCAGCCCTTCGGCCTGGAAAAACACCTGATGACCCTTATCGCCGGCGGCCTGATTGCGGACGGCGTGCAGAACCTGCTGGCGGTGATTTACATGGCGGCGACGGTGCGGAAAACAGAAGCGGAGGGCGGCGAGATTACCGAACCCGCGGAGTCTCTGCCCGAGCCGGAGCCCATCTCCGTGATCCCGGAGCCGGTAGAAAAAACCCCGGAGACCCTGGCGGAGCCGAAGAAAAAATTCAGTTTGTTCAGCAAAAAAGAAGCCCCCGCGCCCCAGCCGGACCCCGCCCCCACAGAGCCGGAGGAGGACGACGGCGCGGTGGCGGAGATCAATTTTGAAATGCCGGAGGAGGAGACCAATGAGTTACATTCGTAAAGTAGAACCGGAGTACGTAGAGGCCATGGCAGGCGGCCCGGGCAAGGTGTACAAGCGTTCCATCATCCGCGGGCCGGAGGACCTCCACGGCAGCGGCCGCCTGTTTGCCCACATGCTGCTGGAAAAGGACTGCGGCGTGGGCGAGCACACCCATGACGGGGACTATGAGCTGTACTACATCCTGAGCGGCGAAGCGGAGTACACGGACAACGGCAAGACCGTGACCCTCCACCCGGGGGATATCACCTACACCGGGTCCGGCGAAAGCCACGGCATTGTGAACCGCAAGGACACGCCCTGCGAGTTCATCGCCATCATTTTATACAACGAGCAAAAGGCCCACTGAGCCGAAAATAACAGCCGCGGTTTTCCGCCTGCGGCTGTTATTTTATTTGTAAGTATGATTTCGGACTATCGATTCGCTGGTATGGTACGATTTCGGACTGAAGCTTGAAAATCCGGTACGATTTCGGACTGAGTACGGGCGCGGGAAAAATTTTGCGTTTTGACCATTGACTTTATGGATTTAAAGTGATATACTCCCAAAGTGTAAATACCCTACATCGAAATAACCGATGGTTCCAAGGGGATAAAAATGTATCAAAACAGGAGAATGAAGAAATGAAAAAGAGAATCCTTGCTTTGGCTCTGGCGGCGCTGATGCTGCTGGCTCTGACCGCCTGCGGTCCCAAAGAAGCGAACACCCCGGACCCCACCCCCACGCCTGAACAGATGGAGGGAACGGTGTACAAAATCGGCATCTGCCAGCTGGCGCCCCACCCGGCGCTGGACGCGGCTACCGAGGGCTTTATCGACGCGCTGAACGCGCTGCTGCCCGGTCAGGTGGACATCGATAATCAGAACGCCGCCGGCGATACACCTACCTGCGCGACCATTATCAACGGCTTTGTGTCTTCTGATGTGGACCTGATCATGGCCAACGCCACCGCGCCTTTGCAGGCGGCGGCTTCCGCCACGGACAGCATCCCCGTGCTGGGTACTTCCATCACGGAATACGGCGTGGCCCTGGGTATTGAGAATTTCTCCGGCACCGTGGGCAGCAACGTGTCCGGCACCTCCGACCTGGCCCCGCTGGATCAGCAGGCGGCTATGATCCAGGAGTGGTACCCCGACGCGGAAACCGTCGGTCTGGTCTACTGCTCCGCGGAGCCTAACAGCCAGTACCAGGTGGATAACGTCCAGACCTATCTGGAGGGTATGGGCTACGCCTGCACCCAGTATCCGTTCTCGGATACCAATGATATGGCGTCCGTGGTGCAGTCCGCCGTGGACAACAGCGACGTGCTGTATGTCCCCACGGATAACACCGCCGCCAACAATACCGGCATCATCAATAATATCTGCCAGGGCGTGATCCCCGTATTCGCCGGGGAAGAGGGCATCTGCGGCGGCTGCGGGATTGCTACGCTGTCCATCAGCTACTACGATATCGGTTACAAGACCGGCGAAATGGCGGCTGAAATTCTGGACAACGGCGGGGATATCTCCACCATGGCCATTGAGTACGCGCCCCAGTTCGTGAAAAAATACAACCCCGTTACCTGCGAGGCGCTGGGGCTGACCGCGCCGGAGGGCTACGAGGCCATTACCGTCGAGTGATCGATCAGATGAGATACGGCGGGAAAGGGTTTTCCTTTCCCGCCGCTTTCACGTGGGGCGGCGAAAGCTCTGCCCGACGACTGAGCATGCACAATAGGGAGGAAAGACCATGAGCGGTTTTCTCAGCGCACTGCCGGGGGCCGTGTCCCAGGGACTGATCTGGGGCATTATGGCCATCGGCGTGTACATTACGTATAAAATTCTGGACATCGCGGACCTGACGGTGGATGGGTCGTTCTGCACCGGGGGCGCGGTGTTCGTGATGCTGTTCAGCAGCGGGGTCAATTTGTGGCTGGCGTTGCTGGTCGCTTTGCTGGCGGGAATGCTTGCCGGCCTGGTCACAGGGCTGCTGCATACCGTGTGCGGCATCCCGGCGATTCTGGCGGGCATCTTAACGCAATTGGGGCTGTATTCCGTGAATATGGCCGTTATGGATTTTAAAGCCTCGGTGGCCCTGTCGATCACCAACGGCGAGACGCTGAATAAGCTGCTGGTGTCTTTGCGCTTCGTCAAGGGGGCGCTGGACGGGAGTTTTCCGTTTTACCGGCATCCCATTATCGTGGTGGGGCTGTTTACCGCCGCGCTCATCGGGGTGCTGTACTGGTTTTTCGGTACCGAACTGGGCGCGGCTCTGCGGGCTACCGGGTCCAACCAGAATATGGCCCGGGCCCAGGGCATCAATACCGACCGCACCAAGGTGCTGGGGCTGGTCATTTCCAATGGGCTGGTGGCGCTCTCCGGCGCACTGCTGTGCCAGTATAACGGGGCCAATGAAATTAACGTGGGCCGGGGCGCTATCGTCATCGGGCTGGCGGCGGTCATCATTGGGGAAGTGCTGCTGGGGAAGGTGTTCCGCAACTTCGCGCTGAAGCTGCTGACGGTGTCCATCGGCGCGATTATCTATTATATCGTGCTTCAGGCCGTGCTGGCCCTGGGACTGAACCCCAATTACCTGAAACTCCTGTCCGCTCTGGTGGTGGCGGTGTTCCTCACCATCCCTTACTGGAAGGACAAATATTTTGCCAAGCCCGTGAAGCGGGGAGGTGACGGCAATGCTTGAAATCAAGAATGTTTACAAGACCTTTAACGCCGGGACCGTCAATGAAAAAGTGGCCCTGCGGAACCTGTGTCTGCATCTCAAGCCCGGCGAGTTCTGCACCGTCATCGGCGGCAACGGCGCGGGGAAATCCACCATGCTCAACGCGGTCGCGGGCGTGTGGCCCGTGGACGAGGGGCAGATCCTCATCGGCGGCGAGGACGTGACCAAACTGCCGGAGTATAAGCGCGCGGCCTATCTGGGGCGGGTGTTCCAGGACCCCATGATGGGTACCGCGCCCACCATGCAGATCGAGGAAAATCTCGCGCTGGCGGCACGGCGGGGGAAGGCCCGGACCCTGCGCATCAGCATTACCAAGGCCGAGCGGGAGGAGTACGCCGAGCGGCTGAAAATCCTCGATCTGGGGCTGGAGGACCGGCTGACGAGTAAGGTCGGGCTGCTGTCCGGCGGTCAGCGGCAGGCGCTGACGCTGCTTATGGCGACCCTGAAAAAGCCGAAATTGCTTTTGCTGGATGAGCACACCGCCGCGCTGGACCCCAAGACCGCGGCGAAGGTGCTGGACGCTACGGACCGCATCGTGGCGCAGGATCAGTTGACCACGCTGATGATTACGCACAATATGCGGGACGCCATCGCCCATGGAGACCGGCTCATTATGATGTACAACGGGCATATCGTGGTGGATGTGTCCGGCGAGGAAAAGAAAAAACTTACCGTGGAACAGCTGCTCGCGCTGTTCAGTCAGGCCAGCGGGTCGGACGAGGCGGATGATAAATTATTACTGTCTTAAAATAAAGGCTGCCCAAAGGGCAGCCTTTATTTTAGGTTTGCACTGCGCTCTGCGCCGGGGTGTTACCCCGACGCTCGCTCCGTGAGAAGTATTTTTTCCCCGGCGAAGCTGGGCAAAAAATGATTCGAATTCTTTCGCGCCTGCGGGCGCGAATTCTGCGAAGCTGTCTGATATAAAAAAGATCCCGTTCGGGGCCTTTCTTATGGCTGTTTTTGGGAAAATACCTTGATCGCCGCACAGATGGCAGAGGCGGGGAGATAGACCAGCCAGCACCAGTTCCATTGCCCCCGGGCGATGCCAAGAAACAGAAACAGCGCCGTGGCAATGAGCATCACGCCGCCGCAGAAAGGGGCGATCTTGCGCTGCCGGGCCTGGTACTCCGGGGCGCGCTCCCGGTTGTATTTCTCAATGTCATATTTGTCCTGCAGCATACCGCCGTAGATCAGGGAAAACACCGCGCCGGACAGCAGTACCAGAAACGCCGTGCCGATCAGGGCTTCCAGATGAGGTTGGTTTGGTGAGGACGCGGGCAGCAGGTAGTTGCCCAGGCAGGCCGCCGCCAGAGAGAAGATGATGCCGCCGACCCCGCCGGAGATGTGCCAGATATACCGCTGGGTGAAGGCGTCGCGCTGCTTTTGGGTGTAAAAATCCGTGATGACCGGGTTGCGCTTGCAGAATATGCTGTATTGAATGCCGCTGGCGACCAGCACCACGATACACACGCCGGCGGTCAGCCAGAACAGGGTGGTGTACAGGGCCATGGGCAGGTTCAGGGCGTACAGCCCGGAGCACAGGGCGAAGCTGAGAATCAGACCCGCTGCGCTCCCGGCGATCTTCCGGGCGTGGGCGGTCATGAAGCGGTCATAGCCGGCGCTGTCTTCCGCGCAGCTTTGCTCCGCGCTGCCCCGCAGGAGGGTGTCCAGGTCGGTGCCGAACAGGTCGCAGAGGGTCAATAATGTGTCCATTTCCGGGTAGCTTTGGCCCGATTCCCATTTGGAGACCGATTGGCGGGATACGCCCAGGCGCTCCGCCAGCTGCTCTTGGGTCAGGGTATGGCGCGCCCGGAAGAATTGCAGGTTTTCTGAAAATGACATTTCCGATGCCTCCTTGTGTTTTGTGAGTTTAGCATACTTCGGCAGGGGACGCAACTCCACCGATTTTGTGTTGCGTTTGCGTTTTCGGATGTAAACTTGCGGTTGCATTGGGGGATGACCCGCACAGGGACAGGCGCTCCCCGCTATACTGTATCGGGAGGTGCGAAATGAATCATCTTGTTTTCCTGGCGCTGGCCGCGACGCTGGGGACTTGGTTCGTCACCGCGCTGGGTGCGGCGACGGTCGTGTTTTTTAAATCTCCGGACCCTAAGGCGCTCAATCTTATGCTGGGCTTCGCTTCCGGCGTGATGATCGCTGCCAGCTTCTGGTCATTGCTTCAGCCCGCGATCGAACGGGCCGAGGAAATCTCCAGTATGCCGGCGTATCTGGTGGCCACGCTGGGCTTTTTGGCCGGGGCGGTGTTTATGTGGGCGTCGGATAAGGTCGTGTCGTTTGCACAGCGCAGGGCCAACAGCGCCCAGGGCGCGCCGGATCAGCGGCTGGGACGCATCATTATGCTGGTGCTGTCCATTACATTGCACAATATCCCAGAAGGGTTGGCCGTGGGCGTGGCCTTCGGCGCTTTGCAGCCCGGGGCGGCGCCGGAGAGTATGATGGGCGCGGCTACCATCGCCCTGGGCATCGGATTGCAGAATTTCCCCGAGGGCGCGGCGGTGTCCCTGCCTTTGCGCCGGGAGGGGTGCTCACGGCGGAAGAGTTTCTTGCTGGGGCAGGCTTCCGGCATGGTGGAGCCTATCGCGGGGGTCATCGGCGCAGTGCTGGTGGTGTATGTGGAGGCAATCTTGCCCTTCGCGCTGTCTTTCGCTGCGGGGGCTATGATCTTGGTCGCCGTCCATGAGCTTATCCCGGAATGCCAGCGCAACCAGTCCGACCAGCCCTACTTCGCGACCATGGGCATCGTGTCCGGCTTCGCCGTGATGATGCTGCTGGACGTCATGCTGGGTTAAATTTATCCAAAAATCCTGCGGCTCCCGGGGAAATTGCTGTTGACATCCCCCGCGGGGGTGGGGTATACTAATATAGGCACTACGCAAAGCGGCGGGCTCATCCCGGAAGAGGATCAGGCCCGGCGCTTTTTCTTTTTTTACAGCTACAAGGAGGAGCCATTCCATGTGCGGTATCGTTGGTTATACCGGCCCTCAGCAGGCGGCGCCTGTTTTGCTGGAGGGCCTGAAAAAACTGGAATACAGAGGCTATGATTCGGCGGGCGTCGCCGTGAATGAACGCGGCGGCATCCATATGGTCAAGTCCGCCGGCATGATCCGGAACCTGTGCGAAAAAACCCATGACGGCAGCGTGTTTTCCGGCACCTCCGGCATCGGGCATACCCGGTGGGCCACCCACGGCGCGCCTACCGATGAAAACGCCCATCCACATGTGTCCAATGACGGGCGCTTCGCCGTGATCCACAACGGCATTATTGAAAATTATCTGGCCTTGCGGGAGGAATTGTCCGGGAAAGGCTTTACGTTTAAAAGCGAGACCGATACGGAGGTCATCGTCAATCTCCTGGAGCTTTACTACGAGGGCGATTTTAAGCAGGCCATGCTCAAGACCATCGCAAGGCTGGAGGGCTCTTACGCCATCGGCGCGGTGTGCGCTGACCGGCCGGGAGAGGTCTTTGCCGCCCGGCAGTTCTCGCCGCTGATCTTGGGGCTGGGCGTGGGGGAAAATTTCCTGGCGTCTGACGTCACCGCGTTGGTGGCGTATACGAAAAATGTCATCTATCTGGATGACGGGGAGCTGGCGGAGCTGTCTCCAGCGGGGGTGACGGTGTATGACTGCACCGGGCGGCCCATCGACAAGCCTGTGTCCCGGGTGACCTGGGACGTGGAGGCCGCCGCAAAGGGCGGATTTGAGCATTTTATGCTCAAGGAAATTATCGAACAGCCCCGGGCGCTGAAAGCTACCATCGACCCGCGCATTAAGGACGGCCGGGTGGTGCTGGATGATTTCCGGCTGTCGGACGAGGAACTGAAAAACTTACATAAAATTTATATTACCGCCTGCGGGTCGGCGTACTATGCCGGGCAGGCGGGGAAGTATGTCATCGAGGCGCTGGCCCGGGTGCCGGTGGAGACGGATATCGCAAGCGAGCTGCGGTACCGGGACCCGATCATTGACGAGCATACGCTGATGATCGTCATTTCCCAGTCCGGGGAGACCGCGGACACCATCGCCGCTTTGCGGGAGGCGAAGGCGCGGGGGGCGAAGACGCTGGCGATCTGCAATGTGGTGGGGTCCACCATCGCGCGGCTGGCGGATACGGTGATTTATACCTGGGCCGGGCCGGAGATCGCGGTGGCGACCACCAAGGGGTACACCACCCAGGTGGCGGTGCTGAACCTGCTGGCGGTGTATTTGGCCCGGCGGCTGGGGCGTATCGACGATGATGAGGAACGCCGGCTGGTGGGGGAACTGAATAAGCTGCCCCAGCAGATGCAAAGAGCCATTGACCTGAATCCGGGGCTGGAGGACATTGCCAACAGCTATTTTCAGAACCGGGAGATGTTCTTTATCGGGCGGAATCTGGATTACGCGGTGTGTTTGGAGAGTTCTTTGAAGCTGAAGGAGATTTCCTATATTCACTCGGACGCGTTCGCGGCGGGGGAGTTGAAGCATGGGCCTATCGCGCTCATTGAGCCGGGGCGGCTGGTGGTGGCGGTGGCTTGCCATGAGCGGCTGTTTGATAAGACTATGAGCAATATCAAGGAAGTCAAGGCCCGGGGCGCTGAGGTGCTGGGCGTGGCCATGGAGGGGAACAGCCGGATCTTGGTGGAGGCGGATAAGGCCATTTATGTGCCTCGGTGCGAGCCGCTGTTTACCGCGGTGCCGGCCATTGTGCCGATGCAGTTGTTCGCGTACTATGTGGCGAAGGCCAATGGGTGCGATATTGATAAGCCGAAGAATTTGGCGAAGAGTGTGACCGTGGAATAAGCTGGCAGAAAGGCCTGTGGCCTTTCTTTGTCAAGGGATGCGCTGCGTTCGCGCGTCCTGCGGACACACTCTCTCCGAGAGAAGTATTTTTTTCCCGGCGGAGCCGAACAAAAAATGGATTTGATTTTGTTCGCCATTGCGATGGCGAATTCTGCGAAGCTAAGAGGACATCAGGAAAAAGGGAGATAGAGATATGGCGAAATTTGTGTTTGTCACCGGAGGCGTGGTCTCCGGGCTGGGGAAAGGCATCTGCGCGGCGTCGTTGGGGCGGCTTTTGAAGCAGCGAGGGCTGAATGTGGTCAATCAGAAGTTCGACCCGTACTACAATGTCGATCCCGGGACCATGAGCCCGTATCAGCACGGCGAGGTGTTTGTCACCGACGACGGCGCGGAGACGGACCTCGATCTGGGACATTATGAGCGGTTTACCAATGTCAGCTTGACGGGGAAGTCCAGCGTCAGCTCCGGCAAGGTCATTTGGGAGGTGCTCAACCGGGAGCGCCGGGGGGATTATCTCGGCACCACCATTCAGATCATTCCCCATGTTACCGACGAGATCAAGCGGCGGATCTATGCCGTGCCGGAGGCGGACACCGATGTGGTCATCTGCGAGATCGGCGGGACCGTGGGCGATATCGAGTCTCAGCCTTTTTTGGAGGCCATCCGGCAGGTGGCCCAGGAGCAGGGGAAAGAGAACGTTATGTTTATCCATGTGCCGCTGCTGGTCACCATTCCCGGGTCCGGGGAACTGAAAAGTAAGCCGGTACAGCATTCTGTGAAGGAATTGCAGGGCTTTGGCATCCAGCCTGATGTGCTGGTTTGCCGCACTGATGTGCCCATGACCCAGGAGATTCGGCGGAAAATCGCCCTGTTTTGCAATATGGCGCCGGAGTGCGTGATTGAAAACAGCACGGCGCGCACGCTTTATGAAGTGCCGCTGCTCATGGCCCGGGAGGGGCTGGACACCGTCGTGTGCCGGCGGCTGGGCTTTGAGACGCAGGCGCCGGACCTGTCTGCCTGGGAAGCTATGGTGGACCGCACCTTGAACGCGGACAAGACCGTGAAAATCGCGTTGGTGGGGAAATATACCCAGCTTCATGATGCTTATTTGTCTGTGGTGGAGGCACTGAACCACGGCGGGACGGAAAATGACGCTGTGGTGGAGATTGAGTGGGTGGATTCTGAGAAGCTCTCCGATAAGAATGTGGACGAGGCCCTGCGGGGGATCGATGGGGTCATCGTACCCGGCGGCTTCGGCGACCGGGGGATTGAGGGGATGATCTCCGCCATTCAATATGCACGGGAAAATAAGATCCCGTTCTTCGGCATTTGCCTGGGAATGCAGATGGCGGTGGTGGAATATGCCCGGCATGTGGCGGGGCTGGCCGACGCCCACTCTGCGGAGTTTGTCATCAACGGCGAGCATAAGGTCATTGACCTCATGGCCGATCAGGTGGGCATCACCGAAATGGGCGGCACTATGCGGCTGGGGAAATATCCCTGCGTGCTGGAAGCCGGCAGCTTTTCCGCCGGGGCTTACGGGAAAACCGAAATTTCCGAGCGGCACCGGCACCGGTATGAATTCTCCAATGCCTACCGGGAGGTGCTGACCGAAAAGGGCCTGCGGCTGGCGGGGCTGTCCCCCGACGGGCGGCTGGTGGAGATCGTAGAGATCCCGGAGCATCCTTGGTTCGTGGGCGTGCAGTTCCATCCTGAGTTTAAAAGCCGGCCCAATAAGGCCCATCCCCTGTTCCGCGAGTTTATCGCCGCGGCTGTGAAAAGGAGCGTGTGCAAATGAGCAAGGATCAGTACGAAAGCCCGCTGGGACAGCGCTATGCCAGCCGGGAAATGAAGCATATTTTTTCCGATGACGTGAAGT
Organism: Oscillospiraceae bacterium; assembly: GCA_022800755.1. Lineage (GTDB taxonomy): Bacteria > Bacillota > Clostridia > Oscillospirales > Oscillospiraceae > HGM13010. The sequence continues at coordinate 5,075 of JAAWQX010000023.1, read as the reverse complement.
TTTCCACCTGGCGTAAGCTGTGGATCGCTTTGGCGGAGGCGGAGCGGGACCTAGGCATCGATATCAAGCAGGAGCAGATCGATGAGATGCAGGCCCATATCTACGATATCGACTACGAAAAAGCCGCGGAGTATGAATCCCGGCTGCGCCATGACGTGATGGCCCATGTCCACACCTACGGCGACTGCTGCCCCAGCGCGAAAGGCATTATCCATCTGGGGGCGACAAGCTGCTATGTGGGGGACAATGCCGAACTCATTCGGATGCGCGACGCTATGGCGCTCATTAAAAGGGAGCTTATCAACACCATTCAGGCGCTGGCGGAGTTTGCGGCGGAGTATAAGTCTCTGCCCACCTTGGCGTATACGCATTTTCAGGCGGCGCAGCCGACTACTTTGGGCAAGCGGGCGTGCTTGTGGCTGCAGGATCTGCTCAGTGACCTTGAGAATCTGGAGTTCCAGATGAAAAAGCTCAAGTTGCTGGGCTGCCGGGGCGCTACCGGGACCTGCGCCAGCTTTTTGGAGCTGTTCGAGGGCGACGGGAACAAGGCTCAGGCGGTGGAGGATATCATCTGCCGGAAAATGGGCTTTGACGGAGCCTATCCCGTGTCCGGGCAGACCAATTCCCGGAAGGTGGATTACGACACTGTGTCGGTGCTGTCGGGGATTTGCCAGTCGGCGACGAAGTTTTCCAATGATATCCGGCTGATGAGCCATCTCAAAGAGGTGGACGAGCCGTTTACCGAGGATCAGATCGGGTCGTCGGCCATGGCGTACAAGCGCAATCCCATGCGCTCGGAGCGTATCGCGTCTCTGGCCCGGTATGTCATCTGCGACGCCATGAACCCGGCGTTTACCGCCGCGGGGCAGTGGTTCGAGCGGACCCTGGACGATTCCGCCAACCGGCGCATCAGCGTGTCCGAGGCGTTTTTGGCTACCGATGGGGTGCTGACGCTGTATACCAATATTCTCCGGGGGATGCGGGTGTATCCGGCGGTCATTCAGAAGCATTTGGACGCGGAAATGCCGTTTATGGTCACGGAGAATATCATGATGTACTGCGTGACCCACAAGGGCGGCGACCGGCAGGTGCTCCATGAGCATGTGCGGCAGCATTCCGTGGCCGCGGGGCTGAATATCAAGCAAAACGGCGCGGACAATGATCTGTTTGATCGGATTTTGGGCGATCCGGTGTTTGGCCTGGATCGGGCGGAGCTGGACAAGATTATCGCTGAGGGCCGTATCACCGGGCTGGCGGAAAAGCAGACTGCGGATTTCCTGCGGGAGTATGTGAAGCCCGTGCTGGACGCGAATAAAGAGCTGCTCGGCGGGGACGCGACGGTGAATGTATGAACCGGGCCATAGGCCGTGCCGGTGCGGGGATTACGGGGCTGGCGGTGCTGTGCTTCGCGGCCTGTATGCCGGCACGGTTTGACTTCGGCAGCTATGTGGCCTGTATGTTTCTGGCCTTTGGCTTTTTGATGATGACTGCCGGATTTCGCGCGGAATGCCCGGAGGAACGCCGGGCGGCGGGAGATCTGGGAATGGCCTTTGCCTGTGTTTACGCGGTGCTGGTTTTGCTGGTGTACTTTGCCCAGGTCACGGCGGTGCGGCTGGACGCTTTGGGCGGTACGGCGATGGGGATTCTGGATTACCGGCGGTTTGGGCTGTTTTTTGATTATGACCTGCTGGGGTATGGAATGATGGCCTTGTCCACGGTGTTCACCGGGCTGACGGTGGGCGCGGAAACGAAGGGCGGAAAGGCGCTGAAACGGCTGCTGCTGGTCCACGGTGTATTTTTCCTGTCGTGCTTTTTCGTGCCTATGCTGGGCGTATTTTCGACGGACGGGCCGGACTGGGTAGGGATCGTGCTGTTGGAGTTTTGGTGTGTTTATTTCCTGCCCATCGCCGTGTTGGCTTTTGTGCATTTTAAAAAACATGAAATTTGATATGGAACGCGCATCCCGGCAGGGTGCGGTAAGGAGGAAGCAGTTATGCTGACAGCAGTAGTAGGTATCAACTGGGGAGACGAGGGCAAGGGCCGGATGGTCGACCTGTTGAGCGAGCAATATGACATCATCGCGCGGTATCAGGGCGGAAACAACGCCGGGCATACCGTCATCAATGACCGGGGCAAGTTCATTTTGAACCTGATGCCCTCGGGCATTTTGCGCCGGGGCGCCGTGAATGTCATGGGGCCGGGGATGGTCATTGACCTGGAGCATCTGTGCGGCGAGGTGGAAAAGCTGCGCAGCCAGGGCATTTCCATTACGCCGGAGAACCTGAAAATCAGCGACCGGGCGACCATTTGTATGCCTTACCATAAGCTGCTGGACTGCCTTGAGGAAGACCGGCTGGCGGACCAGAAGTTCGGCTCTACCCGGCGGGGAATTTCTCCCGTGTATGCGGATAAGTATATGAAAAAGACCCTGCGTATGGGCGATCTGCTCCATCCTGAGACCATCAAGCACCGCATCGGCGGGCTGGTGGAGTGGAAAAATCTCACCGTTCAGGGCGGGTACGGGCACGAGGCGATCACCGAACAGGAAATGCTTTCCTGGCTGGACAAGTTCGGAAGCCCCTGGAAGGACTATATCGTAAATACGACGGAATATCTGACGAACGCCATCGACGGCGGGAAGAGCGTCATGTTTGAGGCTCAGCTCGGGGCGCTGCGGGATATCGATTTCGGCATCTACCCCTATACTTCCGCGTCCAGCACCATCGCGGCGTACGCGCCCATCGGCGCGGGCATCCCGGCCAAGCGGCTGGACAATGTGCTGGGCATTATGAAGGCGTATTCCAGCTGCGTGGGCGAGGGGCCCTTTACCTGCGAGCTGTTCGGCGACGAGGCGGAAACCCTCCGCGCCGCCGGCGGTGAGTACGGCGCGGCCACCGGTCGGCCCCGGCGGGTGGGCGGCTTTGACGTGGTCGCTTCCCGGTACGGCGTGCAGGTCCAGGGCGCCGATTCTATCGCGCTGACCAAGCTGGATGTGCTGTCGTGCTATGATAAGATTCCGGTGTGTGTGGCTTACGAGGTGGACGGCAAGCGCACGGAGGTGTTCCCCTCCGGCGACGCGCTGGCCAATGCCAAGCCCGTTTATGAGTATGTGCCGGGCTTCGGCGATGTGGCGGGTATTACCGAGTTTGACAAGCTGCCGAAAGCCGCCCAGGACTATGTACGGTATATTGAAAAGGCGGTGGGCTGCCCAATCCAGTATGTGTCTACCGGGGCGGACCGGGACAGCTACATTAAAATGTTTTGACCGGCAGAAATAGATTTGATTTGTTTGCGTCGGGGGACGCAAATTCTGTGAAACTATGGGAGGTTATCCACTATGAACGACCACCAGTTTGTATTAGTTCTCGATTTCGGCGGACAGTATAACCAGCTCATCGCCCGCCGGGTGCGGGAGTGCGGCGTGTACTGCGAGGTCAAGCCGTATACCACGCCCCTGGCGGAATTGAAGGCGATGGAGCCCATCGGTATTATCTTTACCGGCGGGCCGAATTCCGTCTATTTGGAGACCTCCCCCCATGTGGACCCGGAGATTTTTTCCTGGGGCGTGCCCATCCTCGGCATTTGCTACGGCTGCCAGCTTATGGCGCATACGCTGGGCGGCGAGGTCACGGCGGCCCAGGACGATTCCGCCCGGGAGTATGGCAAGACGGCGACTTATTACGATACGGCGTGCAGGCTGTTTAAGGGCCTGCCGGCGGAGGGCGTGAGCTGGATGAGCCACGGCGACTACATGGCCCGGGTGCCGGAGGGGTTCGCGCTGGTGGCGCACTCCGCGAACTGCCCCAATGTGGCCATCGCGGACGAAAAGCGGGGCTTTTACGGCGTGCAGTATCACCCGGAGGTCAACCATACGGAAAATGGTATCGCCATGATTCGGAATTTTCTGTATGAGGTCTGCGGCGCCCGGGGCGACTGGTCTATGGAGGATTACAAGCGCACCGCCATCGCCGCGGTGCGGGAAAAGGTCGGGGACGGTAAGGTGCTGCTGGCGCTGTCCGGCGGTGTGGACAGCAGTGTGTGTGCCGCGCTTTTGGCCGAGGCTGTGGGCGGGCAACTGACCTGCGTGTTCGTGGACCACGGGCTGATGCGGAAGAATGAGGGCGACGAGGTGGAGCAGGCGTTCTCCAAGTGGGCGATGAATTTTGTCCGGGTGGACGCGGAAGAGCGGTTTTTGGAGAAGCTGTCCGGCGTCGATGACCCGGAGCGGAAGCGGAAGATCATCGGCGAGGAGTTTATCCGGGTGTTTGAAGAGGAGGCGAAAAAAGTCGGCGCTGTGGACTTTTTAGCCCAGGGTACCATCTATCCCGATGTGATCGAGTCTGGCACCGGCGATGCGGCGGTGATTAAGAGCCACCACAATGTGGGCGGACTGCCGGATTATGTGGATTTTAAGGAAATTATCGAGCCGCTGCGTCTGCTGTTTAAGGACGAGGTGCGGCAGCTTGGACGGGAGCTGGGACTGCCGGAATATCTGGTCATGCGTCAGCCATTCCCGGGGCCGGGCCTGGCCATTCGGGTGATCGGGGATCTGACGAAAGAGAAATTGGATACCCTCCGGGACGCGGACGCGATTTTCCGGGAGGAGATCGCAAACGCTGGGCTGGACGGCGGGATCAACCAGTATTTTGCTGTGCTGACCAATACCCGCAGCGTGGGCGTGATGGGCGACGGGCGGACGTATGACTACACCCTGGCTCTGCGCGCCGTGACCACCAGCGACTTTATGACGGCGGATTGGGCGCGCATTCCGTACGAAGTGCTGGACCGGGTGAGCGTGCGCATCGTGAACGAGGTGCCGGGGATCAACCGGATCGTGTACGATGTGACGTCGAAGCCCCCGGCGACGATCGAGTGGGAATAATTCACCTTTTCTCGCAGTTTTCACTGTCCAGCGGAAGGCGGGCGCTCCAGGGAGCGCCCGCCTGATTTATACTTGCAAGGGGGTGCTTTTGCTATTATAATGATAACGAAAAAATTAAATTTTGGAGTAGGGTAAATATGATACGAAAAGAGAAGAAAACCGCCTTTCGGCTTTTGATAGGCATAGGTGCAGT
>JAAWQX010000008.1 GCA_022800755.1 Oscillospiraceae bacterium | reverse complement strand
CTGCTAGGGAAAAAGGTCATTGAACAAAATGATGTGAGTAGATATTTATGAAGTGGGATTTATAGGCAGTTATCCATAGAAGATAACTGCCCATTTCAGCATTCTGACGAAAATTTTTCCGGGTAGGCGTTTATCAACACGAAAGGTAAAAGGGATAAAGTTTTTGAAAATGGTACAGTCAAAATAGACAGAGCATTAAAAGCCCCTCCGTTTCGGAGGGGCTTTCCGGTTTGCATTATTCCTTGATCTCAATCACACTGATCTGAGACATGGCAAAATCTGTTTCGGACAGGATCGCGTCGGTAATGCGGGCTACAGCGTCCGGGGACAGCCCCTCTGTGGGGGCCGGGACTGTGACAGTCACGCCGTCCTCGGATACGAACACCACGCAGTCGGCGTAGTCCTTGGCGATGAGCATATTTTCAATTTGGGTCTCCTGGAGGGAGTAGGTCGCCATAGCGGAGATCGCGTTCATGGCGGAATCAATGGTCTCCTGGGAGGCGTTTTCAGATGTCGCCGTCATTTCCAGCAGGTTCAGCGCCTCATCCCGGGCTTCCTGACGGGTCAGCCGGGCGGTGGCGAAGTAAGACGGTACGGTCACGCCTTCGTCTTTCATGGCGTCCTCATAGTCCTGCTTGGCCTGGGTCATGGCATCGTCTTCCGCTTCCACCATAGCCGAATCCGCGGTACCCCAGCGGTTGTTGTACGACCAGTTCAGATACACCGCCGCGCATACAAACAGCAGCACTGTGACCGTGACCACATTTCTCTTGACTTTGTTCATTTTTCTGCCTCCCATTTTTACGCACAAATTGTGATTTGATCGGAACGCAGCCCTGTGTAGGTCATGACCGCGTTCAAAAGCTCATATTTCACCACGGGGTCTGACGCCCCGGTGCTGACGATTACAGCGCCCTGATAAACCGGATACACGCTCCGCACGGTCACAGTCCGTTCCCCGCCGCTGCCGCCGGACAATACCAGGGGCGCCTCCCCCGCTTCCGCGAGTTCTGTCTCCTCCGTGGCCCCCACGGACAACAGCACCCGGCACGTCCCCGCCCCCTTAATAGCGGAGAGGGTCTCGGACAAGCGGCGTTCCTCGTTGGACAGGTCGAAGCCCTGCACAACCGGGGGCGGAGTCTGTACCGCCGGCGTTTGCGGTTGTTCCGCTTCCGCCTTGCTTCCCGTCGGCAGCAGCATCAGACCCAGACCAAACACCAGTACCAGCAGCGCATATTTGTATTTCACCAGACCGGCTGTGAGCTTGCTCAGCGATTCATTCATTTGTTTCACGTACTTTCTGCCTTTCTTCCGGGATCCCCAGTTCTTTGGTGACTTCCTGCAAAAATGCTTCCGGGAGTATGTCGGCCGTGGTATATTCCGCCTCGTGGGGCACCCAGTAGCCGCCGTTATCCCATACCGCGCGCACTGCGACATCCGTCAAGGTCAGCCCGTAGGTTTGTGCTTTGTCCCATATATATTCAGCATACTCCCGCTCTATGACCATTCGGTTCAATCTTTCCGCGGAATCGTCGGATGCGGACATCACAGCCGTGCTTTGCTCCCGGAAAGCCGCCAAAACGGACGCGTAATCATCCGCACGCAATTTGATGAATGGGGAAAACAGCGCCAGGACCATCACACAGGCGCTGGCCATTTGCAGCACATATTTCACCCGCCCCGCCGGACACAGGTACATACACACCGCGCACAAGCCTCCGGCGGCCGCCACAGCGCATACCCAGTTATGTAAGATCGTTTCCATCAGCCTGTCACCGCCTTAATGAATGAGATCAGAGAAATGAACAAAATCAACGCTCCGGTGCCGGTCATGGCGATCATGAGACCGAAGCCCGTGCTGATACCGTCAATGAGGGACGAAAAGCGGTTGTCCGGGAAAATCGCCGCAGCCGCGGCTGCAGCCTTGAACATCAGATACCGCAGCCCCATAGAGACAAAGGGCGTGAGCGTCACGCAGATCACCACGATCACACCAAATACGCCCACCGCGTTTTTCACAAGGGACATCCCCGCCATCACGGTGGAAGCGGCATCCGAGATCAGCCGCCCCACCACCGGCAGGGCTGTGGAGATCGCCGCCTTGGCGAAGCGGGTAGTCACCATATCTCCCGAAGACGCGATCACACCGGAAATGCTGAGATACGCCGTGAATACTACCACCAGCAAGGTCAGGCCCGTAACGCACATCCATTTCAGCAGTCCCGCCATGGCAGAAAACGCGCTGCTTTGGAACGCGCTGTGGGCCACGACGCAGGCCAGATACATGGAAATGAGCGGGACAAACACATGGGTGCAAAGCCGCAAAAGCAAATTCATAAACAGCATCGTGGCCGCATACTTCGCGCTGGCCGAAACCGCTGCGCCGCCCGCCGCTGACGCCGCCGCCAGGCATGGCAGCAAAACGGTGGAAAAATCCTGTAAACGTTCCAGTGTTTCTACCCCGGTACGCAAAAAAGACCCGGAATCCGTAAGCACCGCCGACGCGATGGCAAGTACTCCGGCGACCGTCACATAACCGGGTGCCTTTCCATCCGGGAAAAACGCCGAGGCCAGGCCGCACAGGACCGCCACCGTCAATACCGTCCCGCTGGATCTGGCCGCGCCGGAAAAATGGTCACGCACCGCCCTGCCAAGCTGATCGCCCAGGCGGGAAAAAATCGTATCAGCATCTCCGCCACTGGAAAAATCGTAGTCAGACAGCACGCCCTCCGCCTCCGGCGGGACAGCGCCCTGTAAGTCCTGAAGTCCCGCGGCCTGCCAATATTCCTCCGGCAGTTGGGCGCCATATGCCGTTCCGGAAAGCAGTATGACCATCAAAAGCGTAAAAAACAGTCGTCTCATGCCAGTTCTCCAATCATGGTCAGCACACTGCGGATCAGCGGCAGCGTACACAATACCGCCGCGGCTGTCCCGCATAGTTCCACACCTGTGGCTGCGGCGGCCTGTCCCGCGTCCTTGCACACGCCGGCCCCGATCTGCGTGACGATGCCGATGCCCAGGCATTTTAATACCGGCGTATAAAACGACGCGGACAAGGCCGCATGGTGGGAAAGTTCCCCTACCATGTCCACTACCGGCCCTATGGCCCGGTAGCCGTAATACACCGCCATGATCGCGGCTAAGATTCCCAGCAGCAGCGACAATTCCGGGTTACTCTTCTTGATGACCAAACTGAGCACCGCCGCCACCACGGCCGCCGCCGACGCTTTGATGACGTATTCCATATCAAAACTGGAACAAGGTCTGAATGAGGTGGAACAGGTCGCTGACCTTTTGGATGATGATGCCCAGCACAATAAGCAGTCCCGCCAGTGTCACCATCAAGCCCTGTTCCTCCCGGCCGGAGCGGGACAGCAGGATATTCAGCACCGCCACTAAGATACCCACCGCAGCTATCTTGAAGATCAGATCCACTTCCATCTTTTGTTCCCCCGCCTTTCTTGACTGGTACATCCTATGCGGCCTGTCCGGGGGATAGAAGCAAAACAAAAAACCTGCGTCTGCATGATTACAGACGCAGGTTTTTGCTTACAATAGGATTACTTTTCCAGCTTTGCCAGCGCTACGGCGGTTTTGGCCGCCAAGCGGGCGTTATTGAACACCAGCTGGATATTGGAATTCAGGCTGTCGCCGCCGGTGATTTGCTGGATACGGTCCAGCAGGAACGGCGTGATCTTTTTGCCCTTGACCCCCTGTTCGTTGGCTTCCTTCACGGCCTGGTCAATGGCCTTATTGATGACTTCCGGGGGCATCTCGAACTCCGTGGGGATGGGGTTGGTCACCAGCATACCGCCCTTCATACCAAGCTGCTGCTTAACATAGAACGCCTCCGCGATCTCCTCGGGGGTATCCAGCTGGTAATCCACGCCAAAGCTGCTCTTACTGGTATAGAACGCGGGCAGTTCCTTGGTACCGTAACCGATCACGGGTACGCCCTTGGTCTCCAGATATTCCAAGGTCAGCCCCAGGTCCAAAATCGACTTGGCTCCGGCGCAGACCACCATCACCGGGGTCATGGCAAGTTCCTCCAGGTCGGCGGAAATATCCATCGTGGTCTCCGCGCCCCGATGAACGCCGCCGACGCCGCCGGTGGCGAACACCTTGATCCCCGCCATAGCGGCCAGGATCATCGTGGTGGCGACCGTCGTCGCGCCGTCTTCCTTTTTCGCCACAAGAATGGGCAGGTCGCGCCGGGAAGTCTTATTCATCGCCAGGCCTTCTTTGCCCAAATACTCAATATCCTCCGGCGTGCAGCCGATCTTCAGCCGGCCGCCGATGATCGCCATTGTGGCGGGGACCGCACCTTCCGCGCGAATAATCTCCTCCACCTTCAAGGCGGTCTCTTTATTCTGAGGATAAGGCATACCGTGAGAAATGATGGTAGATTCCAGCGCCACCACAGGCTTTCCTTCAGCTATCGCCTTCGCCACTTCAGGGTTTACATCCATATATTGTTCCAGGCTCATAGTGATCCTCCTAAATGTTGGAATATAGAGTTAATATAGCACGAATCCGGCGCTGTGTCAAATCCCCGGAAAAAATCCGAAATTTGTACCGGGATGGGGCAATCTTGCATTGACAAGCACCAAGATATGGAATTATAATAGTGTAGATTCGACACCGACCACGGAGCGGCGCTCCGTTTTGACCATAGATGAGAAAGTTAGGGGACACTATGATGCTACGTTTCAGGCGGCCAATCGCGCTGCTGCTTTGTATTTGCGCGCTGTTTTGCCTTGCCTCGTGCAAAAAAGAGGAAACCGCTGGGCCAACGCCCACGCCGGAAGTGCCGGACTGGGAAAACCCGTATACGGACCTGACGGAAGATATGTGGGTCTACCCTTATGTGGCCCGGCTGGGTGATGCGGGCGTATTCAGCGGCGATGGAACTTTTGAACCGGACGCACTTGTCACCGGCACGGAGTTGTACGGTTATCTGCAAACGCTTGCCGGGGCATTAAATGTCACGGTGCCTGACATGGGAGAGCCTTCCGCCGAGTCCCTGACCCGGGCGGATATCTGCGTGATCTTGGCAAACTTTGCCAGAGGATGCGAACTAAGTCTTCACGCGTGGCATCTGCCCCGCGCGCACCGGGAAGCCTTAGACCTCTCTTCGGGAACGCAAAATGCAGTCACAGCCTGCGCGGCGGCGGGAATCATCACAGATGACGACGGCAGCGGCGGCCACAGCCTGCAATTGGATCAGACCGTCACCCGTGCCCAATGTGCAGTGATGCTGTGCAAGCTGCTGGACGTTGATAAAAGCCGGGGCGAAACGCCGGTGGATTTCTCATTAAACGCATATAACGACCTGTACGCCGCCCTCTCCCAGGACCTCACCCATGTGCCGGAGTGTGACCCGGTGGACGCTTCCTATTTTGACGACGCGGTATTCGTGGGCGATTCCGTTTCCCTGCGGCTGCAATACTACTGCACCTCCAACGGCGCGCTGGGCGACACGACATTCCTGTGCTCCGGCAGCCTCAGCGCCACCAATGCCCTTTGGGCGGTGGGCAGTGAATCGGTACATCCCTCTTATCAAGGGAAAAAGATGCTCATTGAGGACGGGATCGCCGCCTGCGGAGCGAAAAAGGCGTACATTATGCTGGGGATGAACAACATCTCCTTTGGCGTTGACAACGCCACGGCGGATATGGTCACGCTCATGGACCGCATCCTGGAAAAAGCCCCGGACGTCACGCTCATCATTCAGGCTGTAACGCCTATGACCGCCGCCAGCCGCATCCGTTCCAACGCACTGAATAATGAGAAGATTGACGAATATAACGAGGCCATGCGGCAGATCTGCCAGGAGCGGGGCTGGTATTTCCTGGACGTGAACACCCAGTTCAAGGATGAAAATAACGACTTAGTACGCAGTTATTGCAGCGACGCCGACGAAATGGGCATCCATTTCAGCACGGCGGCGGCGGAAATTTGGGTGAATTATCTGAAGACCCATGTTCCGGCAGAACTGCTGGACGCATAATTCAAATGACAAGGAGCTTTCCATGAAAAAACAGATCATCGCTTTTACATTGGCTTTGCTGCTGTTCGGACTGTCCGGGTGCAGCGGCAAGGAAGAGACCGTTTCCGTAGATTTGACCGAGGTGCGTTCCGCTATGATCTCCGCACAGGGGACGAACGAGGCTTATTTGCTGGAGACCGACGCGCTGAAAGACCTTTACGGCATCGACGCGGAGGATGTACAGCAGTCCGCAAGCTACGCGACGATGGCCGGCACGTTCCCGGACGAAATCGTTCTGGTGCAGGCCGTGGATGAAAAGGCCGCGGAGCGCGTTAAGACCTGTCTGGAGACCCGGCTTGAGGAAGTAAAAGTCCAGTCGCAGACCTATGATCCGGAAAACTATGAGGCGGCGCAGGCTTGCAGCGTGACGGTGGACGGCACCTATGTGGCGCTGATCCTGTCTCCGCAGCAGGAAAGTCTTCAGTCTGTATACGGCGGATTTTTTGCCCACGCTCCCAACTGAGCGCATGATGAACTCATGAGAGGCGCGTTACGGCGCGCCTCTTTTTCTATCGATGTTTTGGAGGTCCTGCATGGTTTTTTCAAGCCTGCCATTTTTGTTTCTGTTCCTCCCCGCAGTACTGTTGGGATACTATCTGCTGCGGGGCCGGGCCAGAAACTATTTTCTTTTGCTGGCAAATCTGATTTTTTACGCCTATGGGGAGCCGGTCTACCTGCTGCTGATGCTGGCGTCCATCCTGGTGAATTACGGCGCGGCGGTACTCATTGAGCGGCAACGGACGCAAAGGCGAAAGCGTATCATACTGATCGCCGCGGTCGCGCTCAATCTGGCGGCACTGGGCTGGTTCAAATATACTGGTCTGGTGACCGACACCCTGCGAAGCGCGGGGCTGACCTTTGTGCCCAGCGTCAGCGTGGCACTTCCCATCGGTATCTCTTTTTATACATTTCAGGCAATGTCCTATGTCATCGACGTCTATTGGGGCCAGTGCCGTGCAACAAAAAATTTCGTGGATTTCGCGGCGTATATCTCCCTGTTCCCGCAATTGATCGCCGGGCCGATCGTGCGGTACCGGGACGTAGCGGACCAGCTGACCCAGCGCAGCACTTCCCTGCCCCGATTTTCCTGGGGCGTGCGCATGTTCGTGATCGGTCTGGCAAAAAAGGTATTGCTGGCCAACCAACTGGTATTACTTTGGGAGACCGTCGCAGCGGACCCTCATGCCGCAGGCACGCTTGCGGCATGGTGCGGCATGGCAGCGTATACGCTGCACATCTATTTCGACTTCGGCGGGTACTCCGATATGGCCCGGGGGCTTGGGGCTATGCTGGGGTTCGACTTCTGCATCAATTTCGACTATCCCTACTGCGCCGACAGCATTACCGATTTTTGGCGGCGCTGGCATATCTCCCTGAGCAGTTGGTTCCGGGATTATGTGTATATCCCGCTGGGCGGAAGCCGGGGTGGAAAGGGCAAGACCGCGCGGAATCTCATGGTCGTGTGGATGCTCACCGGGCTGTGGCACGGTGCCGGATGGAACTTCGTATTCTGGGGCTTTTACTATGGAGTGCTGCTGCTGTTGGAAAAATTTGTCCTAAAGGATTTTATCGCGAAACTCCCCCAAACGATCCGGCAGTTGTATACGCTGGTGTTGGTGGCTGTGGGCTGGGTGTTCTTTGCATCCCCTGACTTCGCCGCGGCAGGCAGGTATCTGCAAGTGCTGGTCAGCGGGACCGGAGGCATGTCTCCCCTCCGGCTGCTTGGATGGCTGCCCATCGGGCTGGTGGGGGCCGTTGCCAGTACGCCTTTGGCCGCAAAGCTTTGGAACAAGCGGCCGAACAGCAACCTGCGGGCGGTTTTGGAAGCGGCGCTGTGTCTGTCGGCGCTGGTCCTCTGCACAGCGGGGCTGGTCAGCGGCAGCTACAATCCATTCCTGTATTTTCGGTTTTAAGGAGGCTCACGATGAAAAAACTGCAAAATTGGCTGTGTACAGCGGTGTTTGTCGTGTTTTGCCTGACCATGACGGCGCTGTTGCTGTTCTGGCCCAACCGGGAATACTCGGAAAATGAAAAGCGCTATCTGGCCCAACACCCGGAATTTAGTCTGGCCGCTTTTTTGCACGGTGACCTGCAAAAAAGTCTGGAAACCTGGACCGCCGACCAATTCCCCCTGCGGGATGAGTTCGTGGGGATGAACGCCTATTGGACGCTGACTTCCGGGCGGAATGCGGCGCAGGATATCTATTATTGTAAGGATGGGTACCTGATCAACGCGCCAAAAACAGACGAAAATGGGAATTTTGAGACCAATCTTGCAAGATTCAACGACTTTGCCGCGGATTGCGGCATCCCGGCGGAAATGATTCTGGTGCCGTCCACGGGGTATTTAAATGAATCCCGTCTCCCGGCCGGGCATTTGCCGTATCGGGACGACGCGCTGTTTGCCGGAGCAAAAGACACGCTCACACACGTGACATTTTATGATTTTCGGGACGAATTAAAGCAGGAGCCTGAAGCCTGTTACCGCACGGACCATCATTTGACAGCCCGAGGAAATCGAGCGCTGTATAACGCGTACTGCAGTGCCCGGGGAATAGACGCCCAGGAGCATAACATGTTCACCGTCCATCACGGTTTTTACGGAACCACCTGGTCAGGCAGCGGCTACTGGGGTGTGAAACCAGATAAAATCCTTACCTGGCATGGGCCGGAAAATGTGACCGTGACCATTACGGACAGCGGTGAACCACCTGTGGTACATGACAGCGTATTTTTCCCGGAACATCTGGAGGAAATGGACAAATACCCTGTATATCTGGACGGCAACCATTCCTTGGTGCAAATCGAAAATCCCGACGCGCCGGAGGGTACGCTGCTCATTTTGAAGGATTCCTACGCCCACTGCTTTACAGCCTTTCTGGCGGAACAGTTCCGCACAATCTATATGATCGACCTGCGGTATTACCGGGACTCCGTCAGCGAATTCATTTCGGCTCATGGCGTAGATTCCCTGCTGTATTTCTATGGCGTGGATACGCTTTTGACGGATACCAATTCTTTCTGGCTTCGATAAAAAGGAAACACCCGGCAGAAGCCGGGTGTTTTTGGTTTATTTCATGTTCTCGCAAAAACGCATAAGGATCGCGGCAACTTGGGCACGCAGGGCGCTTCCCATGGGAGCCAGTGTTGTTTCAGATGCCCCGGCAATCAAAGCATTTCCGTTGGCCCAGGCCATGGCATCAGCCGCAAAACCGCTGATTTCTCCTGCGTCAGTATAGACCGACAGGTTCGCTTTGGTGGAGACATCATAATTTTTATACTGGGCGTAGCGATACAAAATCGCCGCAAGCTGTTCCCGGTTGATCGGCTCATTCGGGCCGAATATGCCGTTTCCATAGCCGCTGACGATGCCGTTTTCCGATGCCCACGCCACAGCATTGGCGTAATACTGGTCTTCGGAAACGTCTCTGAAATCACACGCACCTGCCTCCGGCTGGTTTTCCAAGCGGTACAGGATCGTCACCAGCATCCCGCGGGTCGTTTGATCGTTGGCTCCGAAATTGGTAGCACTTTCCCCCGCCATAAGCCGTTTCGTTGTGACGTAGTCCACGGCATCGGCATACCAGTCATTATCAGCCACATCCGCAAACTTCCGCAGAGGAATGTCGACAAAGCTGGCAGAATTATCCACCGTCAGGGATACGCCGCTATTGGCAGCCACGTCTACGGTCAATTCCAGCGTATGCCCGGCTTTCACGGTGTAGACGGTCGGCTGGAGATAGACTACATAATCATAAAACTGCCCTTCCTGCACCCGCTCAGCGCGCTTGACCGCCGTGCTGGACGCATAGCCAGCCTCAGGATTGAAAACATCAATGTATCCTTCGCCGATGGGTTTGCTGTTGACTTCTGTTTGACGGAACTGCACAAGCCGGAAGTTGGACACGCCGCCGCCCATCCAGGCGCCGTCTTCCTGCAACGTATCCAGCGGCAGGTAACCCCGTTCAGGAATAAATGCATTGAATGCATCGCCGCTGGTGTCATTCAAGCCTACCGTAATTTGAACGCCGTCCAAATCGGCAAAGTTTTCCGCCGCAGCGGACAGGCGCAAATGGACTGCCACAGGCCCCTGGATCGTCATACTGCTGGGAACGGAGAATGTATATTTGGCCGTTTCGCCGGCTTTGGTCTCATTCCAGCCGGATTCATAATATCCTTCGGCCGCTTTTATGGAAGACGTTGCAGCTGTTGTGGCAGACGATACTTTGAATACTTGATTTTCAGTGGTTCTCCAATCATTATAAGTATCCCAACTGCCATCCAAATTGTTTTGCACGGTCACGTTGGGCATATCCTCAATGTCGTTGGATACATTATATAAGTAATGGCTGAACCATTTATTCAAAATGCTGTCATAATATTCTCCATTGATCTTCAGCTCATATTCTTGAGACGGATATGTGGGTGTCAGATGGGTGCCTTGATGCAGCAGGAGTTTTACCGGTTGGTCCGCTTCCACAAATTTTTTGTACATCAGGTCAAATTGCTTGGTCTTGACGTTGGTGTCATTCAACCCGTGGACGATGAGTGCCGGAATTTGGATACCAGTCCAGTCCAGCAGGGGTTGTTCCGTATAGTCGCGAGTGGCCCAATGTTTGCCGTAGTCCCCGTTCAGAGCAAACTGGTCGTTGCTGATCTGGGTCAGATAGTTTTCGTACGCATCCTTGATGGTGGCGTAATCTGCTTCATCCAGATATCGTCCGGCGCAGTAGAAGCCCAGCCAGCCGGAATAGTCAATCTGGTCAAAAGACACGCCCTGGGCGTTGGTATACTCATACCAGCTTGCAATGCCCGCCACAGGGACAATGGTCTCCAGGCCTTTTACTCCTGTGGTCGCCAGGCCGAACTGTGTGGTGCCGGCGTAGGAACGGCCTGTCATGCCCACCTTGCCGTTGGACCAATCTGCTGCAATGGCAATGTTACTGTTCTTATCGGTATAGGCTGTCCGGTCACCATGGAGCCATTCGATAACGCATTTGAACGCATCGATCTCCAAATCGGTGCCGCAGGTCTCGAAGCCGTCAGAGTCTTTGGTGCCAAGTCCGCCGCACTCTACCACCGCATAGCCGCGGACGAGATAATAGTCGTACCAGGTGAGGTCTTCGTAGTCGTACATCTCCTCATAGGGGTTCCAGTAATACCATTCCTCAGACTTCGCCTGTGCCGCGGCCTCCGCTGTGGTGGCAGTCCCCGCAGGGACCCGGGCCACAGGCCTACTATACATGGCATTCAAATCGTAGGTTCCGCCTTCCACGCTGGGTGTTTCTCCATCGGTGCAGCCGGTAATATAGGGACGGGCTTCATAAATCGTCGCGGCCTTGTAGTCCCCCTCCATCGCGGCCCGGGGAAGCTGCACCAGTGCTTTTACGAGGTCCAGCTTGCCGTCGCCGTCGGTATCATAGTTGGTCTCCACGTATACGCAAAAGCGGATGATATCACTGTCAGCGTTGCTGTATACGCTGCCGTCAGCAGGGATACCGCTGGTATACGGAAAAATGGGCTGTGCCATGCCGTTCATAAACAGCGGTTGCAGCTTGTCCGCATGTAATGCATTATACAAAAACGCTACTCGCTGAAGAATCGTGCCCAGTTCCGCTACGGAAAGTGTGTCATTTGCGGAATAAAACCAGGACAAAATCCCCATGCTTTTTGCAAGTTCTGTGCAGTCATAGGCAAATTGCTCCGTATCAGGAGCCGCAGTTGATAATTGATTGTCCGTCATGCCCGCATATCGTAAGGCAAATATCACTGCATCCTGCTGCGTAGCAGATGTAACTATCACATTGCTGTCAATTGCTCCATACAGTTCATTCAACATTTTTACTGAAACCATATCGTACGGATGATAACTGGCAATCACTTTGATCACATCCGCGTCCTGTACATAACCTTCCGGTATAGCATAGGCCGGAACAGCGATACTAAAAAGCATAACCACAGTTATCAGCAATGTCACGATTCTTTTTCTCACGTTTCATTCCTTCTTTCATATCAATTCCCAGTCAAATCGGTTTGATTTAACACTTTAAAGTATACTCCTTTATCATTTTCTTTGCAATGCCGTGCGCAACGTCATTTCTTACAAAAAATGCTGGCCTGCCGCTCCGGTTTTATGCCACATTCACTTTTCGTTTCCAACGTATCAGTCCTGACAGATATTGCCACTAAAAAATTGAATAAGCTTTTTCTCTTGGGTAAAGATAATAGCGAAATCATCGAGCAGATGATTAACATCACGATAAGGAGTGAAACGAATTATGACGAGCTCTTCTAACAACATCATGAACCCCAACGCCCGTGACGCTATGGACAAGTTCAAGATGGAGGCCGCTGCTGAGGTCGGCGTGAACCTGAAGCAGGGTTACAACGGCGATCTCACCAGCCGCCAGGCCGGCTCCGTTGGTGGTCAGATGGTCAAAAAGATGATTCAGGCCTACGAAAACGGCATGAAGTAAATCTTCCCATAGAAATAGGGGTAAGACAAATGTCTTACCCCTATTTTTTATAATTCCTCTTCCCGCAAGATCAGCTTCATCGCCCACACCGGGACTTGCGGGTCGTTAAAGCCATCGTCCAGAAAAATGAACGCGGTCTGATAACCGGGAGGCGACGTCGGAAACGCGCCTTTTCCGTCGGTGAAATAAATCAGCCCACGCAGGTCGGTAAATTCCTTTTCCCGGATCAACTCATCTACATAGCGGAATACCGGGTGAAAATCCGTGCCGCCGAAGCCGCTGAGCGTCATAGTACGCAGATACGCATCAAATTCCTCTTGTTTTGTGATTTTTTTGTCCGATTGTATCTCCGCGTCGCACTGGATGATATGCAGGTTCATTTCACCCGCAAAATTTTCCGTGGATTTCAGGATATTGTACGTCTTTTCCACAAACCGCTGCACCAACTCCCCGGAAACCGAGCCTGATGTATCAATAGCAATGACAAATTCCCGGATTTTCGGTACGTCCTGATACTCCAGCGGTTCGATCAATGGCAGATTTTCATACAATTCCATGCCGTAATGGTAATAAATATAGTCAAATTCCTCGTCGCTGACTTTCATAGTCTCCGTGGCAACGGCAAATTTCCGCAAAAAGTCGCTGTAATCATAGCGTTGGCGGTGCATGGCCCGCAGAGCCTGGGTCAGGTTCCCGGCGCGGTCTCCCCAATCCCGGCTGGCGGTTTCCAAATCGACCTTTGCCCTGCGGCTGAGCTCTTCCCATTCCCGCTCCGTACGCTCCCGGTCATCCATATGACCTGCCAGCCGGCTGTCGTCATTGGAACGGGCGCTCCCCGTTCCCGGCTGGTCCGGTGCGCGTTTTTCCTTGCTCCCGGTGGCCTCTCCGTCGCCCTCGGGCGCGCTTTTTCCCCGAATATACCAGATGTCGTGATCGTCCGCTTCAAATGCTTCCCGCAGATCCTTTATCCGCTCGGGCGTGATACCGCTGTCCAAATAATAGCGGTAAATGCGTTCAGCGTTGAGCAGTTTTAATTCTGACTTCAAATCCGACAAAATCTCCATCTGCGCCGCCGCTCGGGGTGCGTTGACGCAAGGGAGACCCAGTTCATCAATCATACTCTCCACTGCTATATCACAGCATAAATCCCACAATTCCATATCTACTAAGGTATGGACAAAGGGATGGTGGAAAATGCAGTGCAGGGTCGCATGGAGGTAATCCCGCGCCAGTATTTCTCTGCCCTGTCGGTACCGCTCCAGAACACAGCGGGTATTGTAATACAGGTGCTCCCCGTCGGTGGCGATGGTGTCCGTAATCTGCACCGGGGTCTGCACAAATTTGCACAGCGCCGCATCCAGAAAGCGCAGATGCACCAGCAGGGTATTTCTGGAAAAGGTCAAAATCTCTTTCGCCAGGTGTTCTGCCTGTTGTTTTTGGATCACTTTTTCATCCATTATAGTTCAAATTCCTTCTCAAATTCCACCCAAAACTGACCGACCTCATTTCCGGCACCACATTCCAGTAAAAACGCTGTGATCTCCGCGTTTTTACACTGTTGGGATAGCTCCAGATACCTCGGCAGACGCTCCGCGGACAAAAGTCCCGCGCTTTTGAAATACCGCAAAGGCTCCGGAAAGTCGCAGCGGATGGAAGCCTCAATTAACGCTTCGCTATGTTTTTCGGCATAGGTAGCATAACCTGCCGCGGTATCGGAATACAATTCCGGCCGTGTGCAATAGCCGAGGGTCCCATTGTCTTTCATGGCCTGGGATTCCAACGCATCAATAGGCAGTTTCGGCAAAACGCACTTTGCCGTGCGATCGATAATGGGGTCTTCCACCATGGTTACGCCGGCGGCTAATAGTTCCGTAAGGCTGTCACAGCCGTAAAAGGCGTGGAATTCTATGGTCTCCACGCCCTCTGGGATGTGTACCCGGCGTAGGGATACGCAGTTGATAAACGTGCTGTCCCGCAGTATTTTCAGTCTGGCGGGCAGCCGCACCTCCGGCAGACGCTCGCAGCCGGAAAACGCGTACATATCGATGCGCTGGATGCTGTCCGGCAAAGTGACCTTCACCAGACCCGTACAGCCGGAAAATGTGCCGTAGCCAATGTCCAGCGCCCCGTCCGGGACGGTAACGCTCCGCACCCCGGTATGATTGCGGAACACATATCCGCCCACATCGTAGATGAAATCCGGCAGAACCACGTCTCCGCCCTCGCCGTAATAGCCCCGGAGGACGCCGCCGTCCAACCACAGGCTGCTCACAGGGTATCCTCCAGCTCGTCCAGTTTGTCCAGCAGCTCCTGCTGGCGTTCGTAAAACAGCATTTCCTTGTTGTGCGCAAAATACGCCTTGCATCCGTACCGGGCAATAAACCGGGCGCTATGGTCGCTTAGGGTCAATTCCGTGACCAGAATGAGAAGTTCCTGCCCGTTGGGAAATACATCGTCACAAAAAGAAAAGAGGTTGTCCAGATGGGAACCGGTCTCCTGTGCGGCAGATTTCATTTCCGCGACACGGCGGTCAAAATCCGCTTTCAGCACAGAAAAATCCGGTTTTTTCGCCCCAGACAGCAACAGCATATCCTCTTCCAAAATCCGCAGTAAGCTGCGGGTCAGATACAATTCCTCCGCTGTCAGAGACGCGGCTTGCTTTCCAGCGGCAAGCCTCGCCTTTTCCTCTTCCAATTTTCCGGCCAGCCGCGTAACCACAGGCGCTGTGCCTTCTTTGACTTCTTTCAGCACTGCAAGCAGACGGGTCATGACCGCTTCTCTGCGGACACACGCCCGGGTCTCGTTGTTGACAGCGTCTAACAGCAGGCCGATCAGGGACAGCCGTTCATCGAACCTCGCGTCCCTGGCCCGCTGGCGGATGGCTTCTGACGCCCGACCGGCAAGGATCTCTTCTACCTGATAGCTGCCCCGGTATTTATTATATAAATCGTAATACACCGCAAAATCCTTGGAAATGGACGGGTCTTGAATGTACTGGGCAATGAGTTTTTCATCGATCCCAATACCCTGCTCCTCGCAGACCTGCATCATCCGGGACAGGTCCTCCCAACCCCGGGCCGTCACAAAACACTTGCCCTCTATGGTGGTTTCCACCTTATAAAAATCGTCCTGCTTGATGGACAGATAGGTCATCACCGCACCATGGACGCCGGCAGAATAGGCATAGGCTTTCCATGCTTCCAGGTCCGGTTCCACGTCGATCCGCTTCAGCCGGTCCCAGGTCACAATGTCAAATTCCCGCACGGATTTGTTGTAAGCCGGTGGGTTTCCGGCGGTCACGACGATCCAACCCTCGGGTACCCGGTGGCGGCCAAAAATTTTATATTGCAGAAATTGCAGCATAGTAGGTGCGAGCGTTTCGGATACACAGTTGATCTCGTCCAAGAACAAAATGCCCTCGGTAACCCCTGTTTCCTCCATCATATCGTATACCGACGCGATGATCTCGCTCATGGTGTATTCAGACACCTGATACTCCGCGCCGCCATAGGTTTTCGTTACAATGAATGGCAGGCCCAGGGCGCTTTGCCTTGTGTGGTGCGCCATGGAATAGGATACCAGGCCGACACCCAATTCTCCGGCGATTTGCTCCATGATCGCGGTTTTGCCGATGCCCGGAGGACCCATCAGGAAAATTGGGCGCTGTTTTTCCAGGGGGATGCGGTAGCCGCCGAATTCGTCCCGGGTCAAATAAGCACGTACGGCGTTTTTGATCTGCTGTTTCGCTTCGCTGATGTTCATGCTGCACCATCCTCTTTGTGATTCTTTCATATTCTATCACATTTCCCGGGAAATGGAAATAAAAAACACCCGGTTATTGATAACCGGGTGCTTGAACTTCGATTTGAGCGAAATTACTTCAGTTCGACCTTGGCGCCGACAGCTTCCAGCTGAGCCTTCATGGCCTCGGCCTCGTCCTTGCTCACGCCTTCCTTGATGGCCTTGGGGGCAGCCTCGACCAGAGCCTTGGCTTCCGCCAGACCCAGGTTGGTGATGCCGCGAACTTCCTTGATGACCTTGATCTTCTCAGCGCCGACCTCAGCCAGAACAACGTCGAACTCGGTCTTCTCTTCCGCGGCGGCAGCGCCACCGGCGGCACCGCCAGCGGCGGGCGCGGCAACAGCAGCGGCGGCGGAAACGCCGAACTCCTCTTCCAGAGCGTGTACCAGTTCGGACAGCTCCAGAACGGACAGAACTTTGATCTCTTCAATAACAGCAGTTACTTTTTCGCTTGCCATTTTCAATTTCCTCCAATGTAATGAATTGTCTGCTTATTCAGCAGCGGGCTCAGCCGGCGCCTCGGGCGCGGCTTCGGGTGCAGCCTCAGCAGCTGCTTCTGCGGGGGCCTCGGGTGCGGCTTCAGCGGTAGGCGCTTCGGCAGCGGGTTCCTCGGCGGCAGGTGCTGCAGCGGACGCGCCGCCCTTTTCGGCGATCTGGTTCAGCACGACAGCCAGGCTCGTGATAGGCGCCAGCATGGTGCCCAGCACCTTGGCGTACAGTGCGTCCTTAGAGGGCAGTGCAGCAATCTCGCTGCACTCACTCTCGGACAGCATCTTACCGTCCATAAACGCAGCCTTGATCACGAAACGGGGGCCGCTCTCCGCCGTAGTCATCTTGGAAGAATACTCCTTGACGATGCGGAACGGTGCAATGGGGTCGGCCGTGGTAGTCGCCAGAGATGTGGTGCCGTTCAAAACGGTGTCCAGATCGGACAGGCCCGCGTTGTTAGCGGCAAAGCGAAGCAGCGTATTTTTCACAACGGAATACTCCACTTCGTTCTTACGCATCTCAGAACGCAGCTCGGTGTCTTCCAGAACTGTGATGCCGCGGTAATCGATGACGATACCGGCGCTCGCTTCCTTCAAACGGCTGGTCAGTGCTTCCACGATGGCCTGCTTCTCGCTGAGAACTTTTGCGTTAGGCATAGATGTTTTCACCTCCGTGAATTTTATCGCGCCCATAAAGAAAAATCCCCATACGCATAAGCGTACGGAGACGGTCAGCAACTTTCGTTTGCTTCCTCGGCAGGACTTACGACAAAAACTGCCACCTGCTGTCTCCGGAGCGCTCGTGTATTCTACCAGTAATTGTAAAGCTTGTCAAGCCTTTTTCACAAGAAAAAAATGGTTGTATCAAACTTTGTTTCCATGGAAAAACTACCATCACAAACGGGAGGTAATGTCCATGCAATGCAAAGTTGAGATCTGCGGTGTGAATACGGCAAAACTGCCCGTACTGAAAAATGAGGAGACCCGGGAACTCTTGAAAAGGAGCCGTGCCGGAGATACCTCTGCCAGGGAAACCCTCATTTCCGGCAATCTGCGGCTGGTGCTGAGCGTCATCCAAAAATTCACCGGCCGGGGCGAGAATATGGACGATCTGTTCCAAGTGGGCTGTATCGGACTCATTAAGGCCATCGACAATTTTGACAGTGAGGCACATGATGTGCGCTTTTCCACTTACGGCGTCCCCATGATCGCCGGCGAGGTACGGCGGTATCTGCGGGACAACAGCAGCGTGCGCATCAGCCGCAGCCTGCGGGATACGGCGTACCGGGTCTTGCAGGCCAAGGAAAAATTCATTGCGGAAAACGGCCGAGAGCCAAACGAAACGGAAATCGCGGAAATGCTTGAAATACGCCGTGAAGATGTGGTATTCGCCATGGAGGCCATTTCCGACACCATATCCCTCAATGAGCCAGTGTATTCCGACAGCGGAGACAGCGTGTGTATCATGGACCAGGTCCGGGACACCAAGGATACCGACGAGCACTGGCTGGAAAAAATCGCGCTGAATGACGCGGTAGAGCACCTGTGCAACCGGGAACGGCAAATTCTGGCGCTGCGGTATATGGACGGCAAAACGCAGATGGAAGTGGCGTCGGAGATCGGCATTTCCCAGGCGCAGGTGTCGCGATTGGAGAAAAACGCCATTTCGCAGATCAAAAAGGAAATTTATGTATAAGAAAGCCCGGTCATACGACCGGGCTTCTATTATTTTCTGCTTTTCAACCAACCAATCAGCCAGGCCAAGCCAATGGACACTGCGCAAATCAGTGCATAGATGGCAAACATCATTGCCACTAAGCCTCGTAAATCAATGAATCCGCCGGGTTCACTCAATAAGGCATGTACCGCCAGGACCAGCCACAGTAAGACATACAACAGCGGCAGCAGCTTCACCCACAGTCGTCTGCACCGCTTGCACAATGTGGATTGCAGTGCAAACAGAATGATGGCGGAAACCATCACAAATACAGGGATGGTATAGTCAGTACCGTTGTATATCAGCATGACGGTCCCTCAAATCCGCGCCGCACCTGTCTTCCGCGCCGCTTCTGCCACGGCGGCGGCGATGACCTTTGGTACATCCTGGTCAAATACCGGAGGCAGGATGTAATCGGCGGAGAGCATCTCTTCTGTGACCATTCCGGCCAATGCGTAGGCGGCCGCCAGCTTCATTTCCTGATTGATCTCACTTGCCCGCACGTCGAACGTACCACGGAACAAGCCCGGGAATACCAACGCGTTATTCAACTGGTTGGGGAAATCACTGCGTCCCGTGCCAACCACCGCAGCGCCAGCGGCTTTGGCTTCATCGGGGAAAATCTCCGGCGTGGGGTTAGCGCAGGCAAAAATCGCCGCTTTGTCCGCCATAGTACGCACCATGTCTTGCGTGAGCACACCGGGGGCCGAAACGCCGATGAACACATCGGCCCCTTTCACGCCGTCAGCCAAGCTTCCCTTGACCATCCGGGGGTTGGTAAACGCCGCCAGCTTCTCTTTGGCGGGATTCATATGCTCCGGACGCCCCGCATAGATCAGCCCCGTGCGGTCACAGACGGTAATATCTGGGATCCCTGCGTCGTGGAGCAGATAAGCGATGGCGGTCGCCGCCGCGCCCGCTCCATTGATGATGACCTTGATTTCATCCAGCTTCTTCCCTACCACCCGCATGGCGTTTGTGATGCCCGCCAGAATCGTGATGGCGGTGCCGTGCTGGTCATCGTGGAAAATGGGAATGTCACACTTGGCTTTCAGCTTCTCCTCAATCTCAAAACACCGGGGCGCGGCAATGTCTTCCAAATTCACGCCGCCGAAGCTGCCGGAAATCAGATACACGGTGTTCACGAACTCGTCCACATCCTGTGTCTTGACGCACAAGGGAAACGCGTCCACCCCGCCCAAGGCCTTGAACAGCACGCACTTGCCCTCCATGACCGGCATCCCCGCCTCCGGGCCGATATCTCCCAGCCCCAGCACGGCGCTGCCGTCCGTGACGACCAGGCAGAGATTCCCCCGCCGGGTCAGCTCGTAAGACTTGCTCACATCCGCTTGGATTTCCAAACAGGGTGCCGCCACGCCGGGGGTATATGCTAAGGACAGGTCGTGGGCTGTAGCCACGGGAACCGTGGATACAACCTCAATTTTCCCTTTCTTTTCATAATGTAATGCCAGGCTTTCTTCCGCGATGGTCATATTTTTTCACCTCAAGTTTGATTTTTGTGTCGATATAGAGTATTATACGTGTCAGAGACGAGCCTGTAAAGACAGAGAGGAAAATTTTATGCGGGAAATTCAAGCAAACGATATAGCAAAAGCGGTAGCACGGCTGTGTACCCGGGCCTGTACGGTGCTGACGGAAGATGTGAAAGGACGCATTAAAAGCGCCCGGCAAGCAGAACCATGGCCCACAGCACAGGATATCTTAGATGTTATCATCGAAAATTTTGAGACCAACGGCCCGATTCCCTTATGTCAAGATACCGGCATGGCATGCGTGTTTCTGGAATTGGGACAGGAGGTCCATATCACCGGCGGAAATTTGTATGAGGCTGTGCATCAAGGTGTTGCTCAAGGCTACACAGAGGGCTTACTGCGCAAATCCGTGGTGGGCGACCCGTTGGAACGTGTTAACACCGGCGACAATACCCCGGCCATGATTTACACGGATATCGTACCCGGCGACCGTCTCACCATCACCGTAGCGCCCAAGGGCTTCGGCAGTGAGAACATGAGCCGTGTCACCATGCTCAAGCCCGCCGACGGCGTTGAGGGCGTGAAGCAGTTCGTCATCGAGACCGTAGAGAACGCCGGGCCGAACGCCTGTCCCCCGTTGACCGTGGGCGTGGGTATCGGCGGCACCTTTGACAAAGCGGCGCTGCTGGCAAAAAAAGCCCTTCTGCGGGAAATGGGCGTGCATCATTCTAATCTGCTTTACGCAAAGCTGGAAACCGAGCTGTTGGATACGATCAACTGCCTGGGCATCGGCCCCCAAGGGCTTGGCGGCAAAACCACGGCACTATGGCTGTCCATAGAGACCATGGCGACCCACATCGCGGGTCTGCCCTGCGCGGTGAATATCAACTGCCATAGCAGCAGACACGCAACGGAGGTGCTCTGATGGCCATTCAAATTTCGCTCCCTATGACAAAAGAAGCCGCTACGTCTCTGCGTGCTGGAGACAGTGTTCTGCTGTCCGGCACGATCTATACCGCCCGGGATGCGGCCCATAAGCGGCTTTATGAAATGATGCAGGCAGGTGGATCGCTTCCTTTCGATTTAAACGGTGCAAGCATTTATTATGTAGGCCCCTCCCCTGCCCAGCCTGGTATGGCGGTGGGCTCCGCCGGTCCCACGACCAGTTCCCGGTGTGACAAATACACCCCCGACATGCTGGATGCCGGCCTACGGGTAATGCTGGGCAAAGGAAAGCGTTCCCAGACAGTGAAGGATGCAGTCGTCCGCAACGGCGCGGTCTACTTGGCCGCCACCGGCGGCGCTGGGGCCATGCTGGCCCGGTGCGTCAAGACGGCGGAGATGGTCGCCTTTCCCGAACTGGGCACAGAAGCTGTGCGGAAGCTCACCATTGAAAACTTCCCTGCCGTGGTGATTCTGGACGCCCACGGCGGCGATTATTACGAGACCGCACGGCAAAGCTATCTTAAAAGCATCGAAACCTGACATAAATTCCCCCTTTTTCGGATATAATCCAGCATGAGGGGGAATTTTTATGCGCATCGGCGATTTGCATTATAAAGAGGTCATCAATGTCTCCACCGGGCAGCGGATGGGGTATATCTCCGACGCGGAGTTCGATATTCAGAACGGCCGCATCCTATCCTTTATTGTTCCCGGCCCCCGGCGATTCTTCGGACTTTTGCCGGGGGATGTGGACTATATTTTCCCGTGGGAAAGCATCGTTCGCATGGGCGATGACACCATCTTGATCAGTCTTGAGGGCTATGATCCCCGACAAAAGCATCATTCCGGGAAAAATTTTCAAAATTGTCTATATTAGATGTAAAAAAGACTTGCAATTATCCGGGATTTCTGGTAATATATTTCAGCATTACGCACGGAGACCTGATCTCACGCCGTGTGGCCCACCGGGCCGGGTACGGGATTTGAAGGCTCCGGAGGTTCAACAAATAAGGAGGAAAAACGTAATGGCAGTCGTATCAATGAAACAGCTGCTGGAGGCCGGCGTACACTTCGGCCACCAGACCCGCAGATGGAACCCCAAGATGGCCGAGTACATTTATTGTGAGCGTAACGGCATCTATATCATCGATCTGCAGAAAACCGTCGGCAAACTGGAAGAGGCGTACAACTTCGTGCGCGATTTGGCCCAAAAGGGCGATTCCCTTCTGTTTGTCGGCACAAAAAAGCAGGCCGCTGAGGCGATCCGTGAGGAATCCGAGCGCTGCGGCATGTACTATGTGAACGCCCGCTGGCTGGGCGGTATGCTCACCAACTTCAAGACCATGCGCACCCGTATCGACCGTCTGGCGCAGCTGAAGAAGATGCAGGAAGACGGCACTTTTGACATGCTCCCCAAAAAGGAAGTCATCAAGCTCATGGGTGAGATGGAAAAGCTGGAGAAGTACCTGGGCGGCGTAAAGAAAATGAACAAGCTCCCCGGCGCTATGTTCATTGTTGACCCCCGCAAGGAGCACAATGCCATCGCCGAGGCCCGTAAGCTGGGAATTCCCATCGTCGCCATCGTGGATACCAACTGTGATCCCGACGAAGTCGATTACGTCATTCCCGCCAATGATGACGCCATCCGCGCCATCCGCCTGATTGCCTCCACCATGGCCAACGCCGTGATCGAGGGCCGTCAGGGTGTGGACGCCATGGCTGAGGCGGAAGCCTCTGTGGCAGCGGAAGCGCCCGCCGCGGAATGATCCCTGCTGAATCTACGTTAGGAGGAAACCAAAATGGCAAATTTTAGTGCCGCAGATGTCAAGAATCTGCGTGAAATGACCGGCGTTGGCATGATGGACTGCAAAAAGGCCTTGACTGAGTGCGACGGTGATATGGACAAGGCGGTTGCCTGGCTGCGTGAAAAGGGCTTGGCCGCCGCGCAGAAGAAAGCCAACCGCATCGCCGCGGAGGGCATGAGCCACGCCGCTGTGATTGACGGCATCGGCGTTGTTGTGGAAGTAAACGCGGAGTCTGACTTCGTGGCGAAAAACGAACTGTTTGTCGCTTACGTGCAGGGCGTGGCCGAGGTCGTCGCCAAGGAGAATCCCGCTGATCTGGACGCTTTGATGGCCTGCCAGTTCCCCGGCACCGGCCACACCGTGAAGGAAGAGCAGAACGAAAAGGTTCTGGTCATCGGTGAGAATATCAATGTCCGCCGCTTTGCCCGGTATGATTCCGGCATGACTGTTCCCTATATCCACGCCGGCGGCAAGATCGGTGTTCTGGTGAACATGGACGTGTCCGCGGGCTTGGAGTCCAAGGCTGAAGTCATGGAGCTGGGCAAGGACATCGCCATGCAGATCGCGGCTATGAACCCCACGTATTTGGATAAGTCCGATGTGGACGCTTCCGTGTTGGATAAGGAGCGCGAGATCCTGCTGGCTCAGGCCATCGAGGAGAACAAGATCGCTGCGAAGCCCAAGCCCCAGGAGATCATTGAGAAGATGGTCATGGGCCGCGTGGGTAAGTACTACGAAGAAAACTGCCTGCTGCAGCAGGCTTTCGTCAAGGAGAACAAGGTCTCCGTGGAGAAGCACGTTGCCGAAGTCGCCAAGGCTTGCGGCGGCAGCATCACCGTAAAGGGCTATGTCCGTTTCGCCACCGGCGAGGGCATTGAGAAAAAGGAAGAGGACTACGCCGCCGAAGTCGAGAGACTGGCAAAGGGTCTGTAAAAACGATTATATCCGGGGCTTTAAGAAGTCCCGGATATTTTTTGCTGATAAAAACGCCCCTACTCATTGGAGTGGGGGCGTTTTTATCCCTCGGAATACGCAGCAATGGCGATTTTGCAGCCGTCGCAGTAATGTGCCGCACAGGACGGGTCGACCCAGTTATCCTTTGTCAGCACGACCGCGCCTTTGGGCAGCCGGAATCTCCCGGTAAAAAAGCCACCTTTCTCTTGCTTTTTAAATACCCCGCCGTCATTTCTTCGCCGCAAAACGGGCAGATCATCTCACACTTCTCTTTCATCTCTACGCAAAAAACTTACCTTTAAAAAAGTTCTCATTTCCCAGCGGTTTCGCCGTCAGACGAAACATCACACAACCGTCGGGGCAAACGACTACCTTACTGTATTTCCCGTCTCCCCCGATATTTTCCAAATCGCCGCCGCTTCTCACCGATTCCATGATTGGGTACAACAGCAACATCGTTTTGGAGCAGATTCCATAGCCCTCCGCATTTACGGGACAGCCATAGGTACACGTGTACTTATCGCCAACCTCTTCCCCATTCCGACAATAGTGCTCTGTATGCTCACCCCGGAGAAAGCCAATCACTTCTACCTCAAATTCATATTCTTCATCGTACCATTTTTTCATATCGTTTCTCCCTCAAAAACTCCGCTTCCACAACGACGGGCAGAAAAGCATCACAATGGGCAAAATCTCCAGCCGTCCCAGCAGCATGTCCGCTGTCAATACCAGCTTTGACAAAACGGAGAAACCTGCATAACTTCCCGTAGGTCCGGCTATGCCCAGGGCGGGACCGACATTGCCCACACAGGCAATCACGCTGGTAAACGTACTGGTGAAGTCCATGTGGTCCAAAGATACCAGCAATGTGCTGATAAACACAATGATTACGTACAAAGACAAAAAGATCAGCGTTGTGTGCTGGGTCGCCCTGGAAATCACCGCGCCGTTGACTTTCACTGTATGCACCGCCCGTGGCTGTATTTGATGGTTTACGTCGTTTCGGACGGTTTTGAGCATGATCATCAACCGGGATACCTTGATGCCGCCGCTGGTACTCCCGGCGCAGCCGCCGATGACCATAAGCACCAGCAGCATACACTTCGCGTACATGGGCCACAGGTCAAAATCCGCCGTTACATGCCCCGTCGTCGTGATGATAGACGCTACCTGGAAGCCCGAATACCGGAACGCAGTGAGGATATTGTCATACACACCGTTCACCAGCAGGCTCACCATAATGCTCACGATGGCAAAGGCGGAAATGCCCAGATACCAGCGCAGTTCCTCATTGCAGAACGCATCCCGAAAGTGCCGGATCAGCAGGAAGTAATACAGGTTAAAATTGATGCCGAACAGTAATGCAAACACACCGATAACGCCCTCAATATAAGCGCTGCCGAAAAAGGCCACACTGGTACCGTGATTGGAGAAACCACCAGTGCCGGCAGTGCTCATGGCGTGCGTGACCGCGTCAAACCAACTCATGCCGCCCAGCCGCAGGAGAATAGCCATCACAATGGTCATGGCCGTGTAGATAATGTACAAAATCATGGCCGTTTTGCGGATACGCGGCACCAGTTTGCCCACAGTCGGGCCGGGCATCTCTGCCCGCATGATGTGCATGGAATGTTCCTCGCTCAAGGGCACCACAAACATTACGAATACCAAAACGCCCATGCCGCCCAGCCAAATGGTCAGACAGCGCCACAGTAAAATGCCGTAACTCAGGTCCTCCACCTTAGGCACAATACTCGCTCCTGTGGTGGTGAAGCCGGAAACTGTTTCAAACAGGGCATCCACAAAGCTGGGGATCTGTCCGCTGAACACAAACGGCAGCGCACCGATCAGCGCCATGGAAATCCAGGAAAACGCGACCGTGACGAAGCCCTCTTTGGCGTAAAAATTCCGCGTCCGAACCTTGGGGCGCATCAACAGGAGCGCCAGCACCGCCGCCAGCAGGATTGTCACGACAAAATGACCTATGGACTCTCCGTGATACAGTGATACCAGCACCGGAATCAGCATCAAAGCCGCCTCCAGCGCGACAACCCGGCCTAAAATCTGCGAGATCAAGCGATAATTCATATCGTTTACCCCTCAAATATATCGCCGATCTGGCCGATATCGTGGCTGGTCGTGGTGACGATCACGTCATCTCCGGTGCGGATGGTGTCGTTGCCGCCAGGGATTAGGCACTTTCCGTCCCGAAGGATGGCGGAGATCTGCACGTCCTTGCGGATCCGCATGTCTTTGATCGCCGTACCCGCCTGTTCAACCGCGCCGCCGACTTTGAATTGGATCGCTTCCACTTTGCCGTCATTGAGCAGGTAAAGCGTTTCCATGGTGCTGCTTTTGGTATTTTCCATTGCCCGAACATAGTGGACAATGCGCTGCACCGTAACGCTGGAGGGCTGTACGGTCACGTCAATGCCTGTCCGTTCCAGAACCGTGCTGAAATGGGTCTCGTTCACCTTGGCAATAACCACACCCCGGCAGGCCGTTTTGGCATAGACCGCGGTAATGATATTGCTTTCATCCATTCCCGTCAAAGCAATAACGGCATCCGCCTCCGCAAGCCCCTCTTCCATCAGCAGCTCCGGCTTGGTACCGTCTCCGCAAACGACTGTCGCCCTTTCCAGTTTGTTTTTCAGCGCCAGGCACTTTTCCCGGTCTTTCTCAATGATTTTTACATGCATCCCCATATCCAGCAGCTGCTGGGTCAGATAGACCGTGATCTTGCCCGCGCCGATAACCATAACATTGCGCACTCGGTCCTTTTTCATGCCGATGACCTGGAAAAAGCGGCTTTGCTCCACAGGGCTGCCCACAATACTGATTTTATCCCCGGGACGGAGCGCAAAATCGCCGCTGGGAATCACAGCCCGGCCGGCGCGTTCTACCACGCTGACCAGAATTTTTACCTTATATTTTGGGTGGATATCGCTCACCGTCATGCCGCACAGCGGGCTTGATTCCGGGATGCGCAGTTCCACCAATTCTGCCCTGCCCTTGGCAAAAGGCTCCATTTTCGACGCCGACGGGAACCGCAGCACCCGGGAGATTTCCTCCGCCGTGGCCTGTTCGGGATTGATGGACATGGAAAGACCCAATTCGTCCCGGAGGAATACCACCTGCTTGGTGTACTCAGGATTGCGCACCCGGGCAATGGTGTGGGGCACCCCCAATTTTTTCGCCACGATGCAGCACAGGATGTTTACCTCGTCCATATTGGTCGCGGCAATGAGCAGGTTTGCGTTCTCCACGCCGGCGGATTTCTGGATCTCAAAGCTGGCGCCGTTGCCCATGAGGGCAAATACGTCCAAATTGGAGCTGACAAACTCGATCCGCTCCGCTTTCGCGTCAATGACCGTCACGTCATGGTTTTCCATGGACAACTGCCGCGCCAGGGAATAGCCTACCTTGCCCGCGCCTACGATGACTACATTCATTTCGCTCTCCTTACAACAACAGCCAGATCACAAACGGAATCGTCACCATGGACATCACCGTACTGATAAAAATTCCCTCCGAGGCAATGCTGTCGTCCAAGTCATACTGGATGCACAGTACCGCCAGCACCATGGCCGCGGGGGTCGCCGCCTCAATGGTGATGATGCCCACGATCACCTCATTGGATACAAACAAGGACAATAGGAAATACGTCACGATGGGACATACCAGTAGTCGAATCAGGCTCACCAGATAAATTCGCCAGTTCGTCACCGCCGCCTTGATGGGGATCGCGCCCAGACTCGTACCGATGATCAGCATGGAAATGGGGATGGTCGCACCAGCCAGAGTCGAAACGGTATCTTCCACGACCTTAGGAAACGGGATACGGAACGCGAAAATCACCGCGCCGATCAATGTCACCACCAGCGGCGGGGTGAATATTTTTTTCAGCGGGATCTTCTCCCCCGTCGCGCCGCCGCAAAGGGTGATGGTTCCGACAGAATAGATAATGAGGTTAAACGGAATGCCGGACAGCGACGCGTAAAACACCGCTTCCGGTCCATAGACGGTTTCCACAATGGGAAAGCCCACAAACGCAGTGTTCATATAAGTCACCAAACACATGATGATGCCGGACTCACTTTTTGGCACCCGCAGCAACTTCACAGTCAGCCAACTCAAGGCGATGGCAATTGCCATCATCAAGCCAAACAGCAGGACAATGTAAAAAATTTCTCCATTGCTCATGGTCGGTTCCACATTGATTACTGAGTTCAAAATTGTAGCCGACAGGAACACATCCATCATTACGGCACTGATATTCTTGTTGAATTCCGGCCCCGTGATCTTCAGCTTGGCGCAAAAATAGCCGATAAACATCAGCGCCACCAGCATAATCATTTTGCTTATCACTTCGGACATATATGTAAGATTCCCTTTCTCTTTATATGCGCAGCACCAAACGCGCAAATTGGAAATAAATCAACAGTGAGACCGTATCCGTCAGCGTGGAAATCAATGGCGCCGCCATCACGGCCGGGTCTACTCCGATTTTTTCCGCCAGCAGAGGCAGTGTACTGCCCACCATTTTGGCGAACACTACCACCAGCACCAGCGTCAAACAAATTGTCAGTGCCACGGGTACCGTCACCGCCGGATTTTGCAGCAGCAACCGGTCCACCGCCAGCAGCTTGATAAAATTCACCGTCGCCAATGTCACACCGCACAGGGCGGCTACGCGAATCTCTCTCCAAATAACTTTTATCACGTCAGACGGTTCCGTCTCGCCCAAAGACAAACTGCGGATAACCGCCGTGGACGCCTGGCTGCCGGAATTGCCTCCGGTTCCCATCAGCATGGGAATATACGCCGTCAACACCGCCTGAACCGCCAGCGCGTCTTCATAATGCGTCAGCACCATTTGTGTCAAAGTGGCCGACAGCATCAAAAACAACAGCCACGGAATGCGGCTTTTCCAAATCTCAAGCACCCTGGACCGGGCGTAAGGCGTATCCGTAGGGACAATACCGGCCATTTTTTCGATATCCTCGGTATTTTCCGCTTCGATAACGTCAATGATGTCGTCAACGGTGATGATGCCCACCAGACGGTTTTCCTTATCCACCACAGGAACCGCCAATAAGTCGTAGTCAGAGATCAGGTCCGCCACGTCCTCCTGGTCCACGGTGGTATGGGTATAGATCACATTTGTATCCATGATGTCGGAGATCACATCGTCATCGTCGTGCAAAAGCAGGTCCTTTACCGTGACGACCCCTTCCAGCTTGCGGTCGGCGCTGGTCACATAACAGACGTAAATGGTCTCCTTATCCTCGCCGATCCGGCGGATACGGGCAATGGATTCCCGGACATTCATGTATTTTTTCAAGTCGATGAATTCCGCGGTCATGATGCTGCCGGCGGAATTTTCCGGGTATTTCAGATATTGATTGATGAGCGTCCGCGTCTCCGGCGTAGCCGCGCGCATCACGCGTTTGACCACATTCGCCGGCAGTTCCTCCATCAAGTCTACCGCATCGTCCACATACATTTCCTCGATAATCGCGCCCAATTGGGAATCGGAAATAGAATTGATGATAAGCTCCTGTTCCGGAGTATCCAGTTCCGCGAACACTTCCGCCCCCTGCTCCTTGGACAGCAGCAGATAGACCAGTACCATCAGCTGCTCGCTGTCCTCCCGCAGTTCCGTAAGGAACTCCGCGACGTCAAAGCTGTTCATTTCAGTCAGCAGCGATCGAAGCCCGGTCGTGCGTTTTTCTGCCAGCAGGGCCTGCATCTGCGCGCGTAATGCGTCGTAATCGTAATTCTGATTGGTCATCACAAGCCCTCCCTTCCGGCGCGATTCTCATAACAATGTATTTTACCACTTTCTTTTGAAATGTACAACACAAAAATAGGCCATCTCGGCCAGAAAAAACGCCCTTCGCAGTAAGCGAAGAGCGTTTCAGATCTTTTACGCCACACCGAACACCCGCAGCAGGACCCAGCCGCAGCTCAGAAGTCCCGCGCCGATTCCGGCCCAGCCCCAAGCGGGCAGCCGGTGAAACCGATGCCAACCGTGGGTATTTTCCACATAACCGTTCGCCGCCGCCTGGGCTTGCCGGAGTAATTCCTTTTCCCCGATGCCCTGGCTGGACAAAAAATCATCCCGCACAATGAAGATCGCCTGCTCAAAAATTTCTGGGTCCGGCGATTTGACGATAATCACTTTTCGTGAAAGGCCCTTTAACACACTGCCTGCCTCCTGTCTTTTGGGTCGATGATTCCAGTTTAACCGAAATCTGGCGGAGTTATACAAGCGCTGTTTTCGGGTTTTTTCCGGCATCCCCATCATTTGCGCGCCTCCAAACGGACGGCCAATACCGTCATATCGTCGCTTTGCCCATCTTCCTGCTGCGCCGCCAGAAGCACCTGACGGGCCAGATCCTTCAT
Source organism: Oscillospiraceae bacterium (assembly GCA_022800755.1). GTDB lineage: Bacteria > Bacillota > Clostridia > Oscillospirales > Oscillospiraceae > HGM13010. Next base: position 61,542 of record JAAWQX010000008.1, on the reverse strand, counting down.
TTCCGCATCTGCGTTGGCTTCGATCAATTCTTTCATTTCCTCATCTGTTTTTCCGGCGGTAACGCCATCGCTGGCGATTACAGCGATATTCCCAGGCCGAAGCATCATCCGTACTATATCCGGTGAACTTTGTCCTCCGGTTCCCATTCCGGCACACAGCGTATCACATTTGATCTTGCGAATCCCCTTGGCTGTCTTAATATAAGACGGCGCGGCGCCGTATTTATAAAAACAGGCTTCCCCGGAAAACAGGTCCACACACATTAAGTCAATGGTAGCGTAGCCCCACTCGTCCCGGTTTTTCAACAGCATCACGGAATTTAGGATTTTCATGGCCGCCGACGGAGACACGCCGCTGCGGAGAAATTTTTCCAGCAGATCGACCACCACGGTGCTTTCCTTGGCAGCGTCCGGACCGGTCCCCAGCCCGTCGGACAAAATCACGCACAATTCCCCGCTGTCGGTCTTGAAATACCGCCCCTTATCTCCGTTGACCTTCTCCCCTTTCTTTTTCATAGCCGCGATCCCAACTGTGACCGCCAAGGGTTCAGCCTCCAACAACAGCAGCCGTCCTTGGGCGCTTTGGGTTTCTTCTGGGCGGCACAACCGCACCCCCAGAACTTCGGACAGCTTGTCCAGGTACCCCGGTATCCCGGTCAGCGCCGCCAGCCGTCCGCTTTCAATGGTAATGCGCAGCCGGCCTGTTCCGTCCCGGAACACCGCCGTATCTGCCGGAATGTCCAAGGAATTCAGATATCGGATCAACCGCCGTTCCGCCAACGGATCAGCGCCGTAAGGCCCGCCCATTTCTTGAGATACCTCGCACAAAATGTCAGAAAAATCCGCGTACTGCCCCAAAACCGCCCGGGTATTTTCGTCCAGCCGCATCTTCATCATATTCCGATAGGCACTGCGCCGCAATTCCTCGTTCACCGCAGACACAAACGCGGCAAGATGGCTGCACTGTTCCCGGAAATAGTCCGGCAGATCGTCCTCTTCCAATTTCCCCCGGGTCCGCATATTTGCCGTGGCATCGTTCAAAACGTTCAGCGTATCTATGTAATGCTTCGTCCAGCACTCACTTTTCCGTTTGCATTTGACGCACACCTGGTCTGCCGCCCGATCGAACACAGTGGAAATGTCATTATCATTGCTCTCCGCCTCCGCTGCGTTTTTGACTGCGTCGCATAAGGAGGAAAAAGCAGTCCCCATGCCGTAAATGCGTCCCGCCGTATACCGGCGCAGACCCACATCCCCACAGCCCATGGACGTACTTTTAAACAAAATGCCCAATTTTCCCAACGTGCTTTTGGGGACAAGCAAAAAAATCACAGACGCTATGAACACTTCATACATCGATTCGATCCGGCTGCCTGTGGTCCACGCGCAGATCACAGCCAGCGTATTAGCCGCGATATAGGACAGCAGGAACACCAGCTTTCCATGCTTGGAAAACACCCCAGAGAGCACGCCGCACAGTGCGTAAGCCATCGTGAAAAACGGTGCCATGGAAATTGCCGCGTCCATCGCGATGCCCATAGCGGTCCCCACCGTGCAGCCGGTGAACATGCCCGCCGTCAAAGCTGAGAGCATAACGATCAGGTTACACCCGATGCGCCCGATAGAAATAAAGCCAAATATCGTCAGCCGGGACACCGACATCATCAAGCAGGCCAACAGAATCACCCAGGCAATACTCCGGCGTGTTTCGCCGCGTTCCGTGACCCGTTCCGTCCCGGACAAGGCATCCGCAAAGAAATACGCGCACCCGCCTGCTAAAACGACCTCCAAAAACAGCCGCGCGGCCGTGGGAAGGGTCTGCCGGGTGATGGAAATGCTCCCCAGCATGGCAGTCATCAATGCAATAGCAGCTGTAATGCAGGGCATGAACGCCGGCTTCCTGCTCAAAGTCAAGTCTTGAAAGGCAAATGACGCAGTATAGATCAAAACGCAGCAAGCAACATATTTGATCCCCCAGTCCAAACCACCCAGCAGCACATAACCCAGGCACGCGCCCAGCAGCGCCGCCACGCCGCCTAAGCCCGGTCCCGCAGCCGCCACCAGCGCCGCGCCGAAGGGAGATACTTCCCCGATCATTTTCGCCCCGGACATCGCAAAGCCCAAGGCAAAATACAATGCCGCACCCATGGCCTTTTTCTGTGTTTCCTCATCCGCGCCGCCCCGCCGGGTCATGATCGCCTGTTTGATCCTATCTGCCATTGTTTTGTCCTCCGATGGTCTAACTCGTTAACATAATTATAATTATGTTAATCAAAAAAGTCCGTCGGAACCTGCGGGCGGATCATAGAATTTCAAGCCCGGAAATGACGAATCCGAAAAAAGCGAAACAAGGCCCACTCCCACGGAGCAGACCCTGTTTCTAAAGACGTCTTTTTCTCTGTTTTGGATTACTTCGCCACAACGTCCTTCAAGCCCTTGCCGGCCTTGAATACGGGAACGCGGGCAGCGGGGATTTTGACAGCCTCGCCAGTACGGGGATTCTTGCCGGTGCGAGCGGCACGCTCTTTGACTTCAAAAGTGCCAAAGCCGACCAGTGCAACCTTATCGCCAGCCTTCAGCGCTTCTTCAACGCTCTCCAGCATCGCGGCGACGGCTTTCTCCGCATCTTTCTTAGACAGTTCTGCCTTCTCCGCTACGGAAGCGACGAGTTCGGTCTTGTTCATGCCTAATTTCCTCCTAAAGTTCAAATTCTTTCTATCATAAACCGCCCCATAGCGATTTATTGCGATTTCAGGGAGTTAAAATACTCCAGCTTGTCATACACCGGAGTTTTCCCCTCCAGCGTCTGCCGGGCTTTCTGGTGCAGTTCCTCCAACTCGCCTAGGGTCATATCTTCCAGGTGCCGCCCTGATTTTGCGGCTTCGGATTCAATAAACGCGAAGCGGCGCATAGATTTTTCACAGGCTTGATGGACAGCTTGTTCTGGATCGATCCCGCACATACGGGCCACATCCACGGCGGCAAATATAAGGTCGCCAACTTCTTCCATCATATTCTCCCGGTCATTTCGGTCGATTCCCTGGCGCAGTTCCTGTGCCTCTTCCGCTACCTTCTCCAGTGCATCGTGGACATCCGGCCAGTCAAAGCCTACCTTCGCGGCTTTTTTCTGAATCTTCTCCGCCCGCCACAAGGCTGGCAGCGACTTTGCCACTGACGCCATGGTGGAAGCAATCGTCTCCTGACCACGCTCACTGCGCTTCAGTGCTTCCCAATCCAGGTCCGTTTTCTCTCCGAACAGGTTTGGGTGCCGGTAAACCAGCTTCTTACAGGCCATATCCGCCACATCATCCAGTGTAAAATGTCCGGCGCTGGCTTCCATATCCGTATGGAACAGTACCTGCATGAGCACATCGCCTAATTCTTCCTGCATATGCGCGGTATCTTCGTCATCGATAGTCTCACACAACTCATAGGCCTCTTCCAAAAGGTTGCGCCGAATACTCTGGTGAGTCTGCACCTGGTCCCAAGGGCAGCCGTCCTTCGAACGAAGAAATGCAATCAGAGACACAAAGTCACTGAAATCATACTGCTGTTTTGGCGTAAACCCTTTCATAGCAAACCCTCACGGAAAATAACAACAGATATGGTTATATCATTTTGTACCAGAAAAGTCAATAAAAATCCTTAAAAATCAAGACATTTTCAAGATTTTGGCGATTTTCTCGCCCCCAGGTACCAGCTTCATATCCTCCTCCGTGACAGACCGGGTCACAATGATCATCACCAAATACACGATCACCGCCGCACCGATGGATGCCGCCAGGTAGACCATCATGAGCATTCGTCCAGGATCATCGCCAACGATCAAGCGACAAAGTTGGTATACACCAAAGGCTGAAAGCCCCATCACCGCCGTACTGACGAGCGGCCGAATCAGGATCTTCCCCAAATGAGGATATTCCCCGAAGCACTGCTTCATAAACAGGAAATCCAACAGGCAAATCACAAAGAAACAGCACACAGTCCCGATGGCAGCGCCGAAAATATTCACTTCCGGCCGGGAAATGAGCATCCAGTTCACACCGATCTTCACGATGCCGCCAATCACCGCCGCGATTACGGGCAGCCGCTCCTTCCCTGCCGCCTGTAAAATTCCGGTCATCACCGTCACCATACAAAGGAAGAACGATGCCGCGCCCAAAATCATCAGCAATTGTCCGCCCTGCTCCGCGGCACTCCAGTAGATGACTTTCATAATGGGCGTACTCAACACGCAAAGCCCAACCGCCATAGGCAAAGCCAAAACTGCCGTAATGCGCAGCGCAGTCTCCGATGTTTTTTTCGCGCTTCGGAAATTTTTCAGTGCCAACTGCGCCGCCACCGCCGGCACCACACTCACAGACAAAGAAGAGATAATGGTCGCCGGCAGATTGTACAGGGTTTGAGCCTTACCATACACACCGTACAACACGTCAGCCACCGGCTGGGATAAGCCCGCGCCGCTTTGCAGCAGGCCCATCTGCCAAGTATCGATGAGGTTAATCACGCTCTGCACCGATGCGCCGATAGAAATTGGGATGGCTACAATGAGCAGTGCCTTGAGCGTATTGATGTAGCTGTCGGGGACATCCGCCTGCTGCGCCGGCAGCGGCGTATCCCCATAGTTCCTGCGCTTATGGACAATGAGATACAACAGCGCCGCCAGTGAACCCACTGTCACCCCGGAGATCGCCGCAGCGCTTTGCAGCGGAAGACTGCGCCCCATGTTTCGGAACACCACTACCAGCGCCAGTCCGAATATGACCTTAAATAGTACCTCCAGCACCTGAGATACCGCCGTGGGAAACATATTGGAGCGTCCCTGGAAATATCCGCGGTACACTGCCAGCATACAGCACAGCAGCACGCTGGGCGCCAGCGCCCAAATGCTCTGGGCAGACCGGGGATGATGGATCATCGTCGCCAGTTCATTGGGGAATACGAACATCACCAGCGAGCAAATCACGCCTACCACAAAAAAAGTGATCAGCGCCACCCGGAAATACCGCCGGATCTGCATGGTCCGCTCATTGGCCTCAGATGCCGCGATCAATCGGGACAATGCCACCGGCACACCGGCCGTGGACACCGTGTAAAACACGTTATACACCGTATAGGCCGCCAGAAAATAACCATAACCGTCATCCCCCAGGATGTTCCCCAGAGGGATTTTATAAACAGCGCCCAGTATCTTTACAACAATCAATGCCACCGTTAAGATCACCGCGCCGTGGAGAAAGTTCTGCTTCTTCGCGCCAGCCAAATCATCGCCTCCGAATCCTGCAAAATGCTTTTCGTTCTTCAAATACTTGGCAATGATACACTATCCCGCAGGAAAAATCAAGCGGAGACCGTCACATCGGCGGTCTCCGCTTTGAACTTTTTGTAAATTCCGTGGCTCAGGCCTTTCTCACACTGTCCACATAGCACATGAGGTCCACCAGCTTGTTGCTGTAACCCCATTCGTTGTCATACCAGGAAATGACCTTGATGAAATGGTCATTCAAAGCCATGCCGGCTTTCGCGTCGAACGTGCTGGTGTGGGGATCGGTGCGGAAGTCAGAAGACACGACCATATCCTCAGTGTATCCCAAAATCCCCTTCATGGGGCCATCCGCGGCCTCTTTCATGGCCTTGCAGATCTCGTCGTAGGTAGCGGCCTTCTCCAAGCGGCAGGTCAGGTCCACCAGGGACACATCTGCCGTGGGGATACGCATGGACGTACCAGTCAGTTTGCCGTTGAGTTCGGGAATGACTTTACCCACAGCCTTAGCCGCGCCGGTAGACGCGGGGATGATGTTGTCAAAGGACGCGCGGCCGTTGCGCCAATCCTTCTTGCCGAAGCCGTCCACCGTGACCTGGGTAGCTGTGCAGGCATGGATGGTGGTCATCAGGCCTTCCACGATGCCCCATTTGTCGTTCAGGACCTTAGCAATGGGTGCCAGGCAGTTGGTTGTGCAGGACGCGTTAGACAGCACCTTGATATCGGGGGTGTACTTGTCGTTGTTCACACCCATAACGAACATAGGCGTGGAATCCTTAGACGGTCCGGACAGGATAACGACCTTCGCGCCGGCATCCATATGGGGCTGTACGCTCTCGGCAGTCAAGAACTTGCCGGTGCACTCCAGCACGTACTCTGCGCCTAACTCGCCCCAAGGCAGTTCAGCGGGATTACGTTTGTCCAGCAGCGGGATTTTTTTACCGTCCACAATGATAGCGCCGTCAGTGTAGGAAACTTCTCCGGCATATCGGCCATGCACTGTGTCATACTTAAGGGTGTAGGCGATCAACTCCGGGGATTTATCCGGCGCGTTGATGCCGACGATCTCCACGTCATCGTGGAGCATAGCGGCCCGAAAGGCCAGACGGCCGATCCGGCCAAATCCATTGATTCCTGCTTTGATACTCATAATAATTCCCTCCTGGTTAAAAATAAACTTCGTTCCTTTTACTGGTTTTTGGCCTTCAATTTCCTCATCCGATTCGGCAAATACGACATGATTCGACAAATCTCAACAAATTCATTGAGTTTTGAGACCATGTCGTGTATTATAATAATACGAATTGTAAATTTCTTCAAGTAGTTTTTTTAACAAAAACTGCCCAGAATATGATTTTTCATTGCCGGAGGTTTTCCATGAAAATCGATACACCCAGCATTGGCCAATTGTTTTCCCTGTCCCGTGACCCTGTCGTCTGCGAGCGCAACGGACTGATCGTCAGCATGAATCCCTCTGCCGTAACGCTGTTTGGCTCCGATCTGACCAGACATCTGATCTCCGAGATCGTCCCGGAAACCGTACTGTCTGTGCGGGAGTATCCGTTCATCGCGTCGGCGGTCATTGAGGGGAAAACTGCTACGATCTCCTGCACCAGCTTTGCGGATCTCCGTTTGTTCAGCTTTATCATTCCCGATCTTGGGGAAGAAAAACCTGTGCAGCTTCCTTTTTCCGTCTATATCCGGGAACTCGCCAACACGATCAAGGTCACCTCGGGACAGATCATGCATCAGTCTGAACGCTACCACGACGAAAAAATGGACCGTTACGCAGCCATTATGCTCCATAATTCCAGCAAACTCAAGCGCCTGGTAAGCAATTATTCCCTGCTTACCGCCTGCATGAGCAACACGCAGCCATTTCAGCCGATCACGGTATCCGTTAACCAGATATGCGCCGCTGTGGTAGAAGCTGTATTTGACCTGGCGCAAGCCCATGGTATCAAGCTGGAGTTCGTCCCGGAGACTGAAGTGCTGGCCAGCGTGGACCCGGAGTTATGCCGGGTAATGCTGCTGAATCTTCTGTCCAACAGCCTCATCAACACGCCCTCCGGCGGTAAAATTCAGCTGATTCTGCGGGCTAACACGACCCAATTTTCCATTACCGTGGCTGACAACGGCAACGGCATTCCGCCGGAGGAGTTGTCCGGCATTTTCTCCCGGTATAACAAGCCTGTGGTGCTGGACAGCGGACAAATCTCCGCCGGTTTGGGCCTAGCCGTAGCGGAACAAATCGCCCGGCTGCACAATGGAACCATCATCATCCAAAGCGCTCCGGGAAAAGGTTCTACCATCGCCGCCCGCTTCACCCGAAAATCGGATACCACGCTTATGGTCCCCTGGTCCGGATATGGAACTACCTTGACCGACAGCGTCATGACCGAGCTTTCCACCTGGCTGACCTGGAAAGACTATTCGCGGGATTCCGCCGATTAAAATCAAATTTACCGCGCCGGGCGCACTGTTTTGCGCACCCGGCGCGGTATTTTATGCTTGGTTTTCTTCTTTCCTGTCTTTCACACTCAACAAAACAACGGCCGCCAGTACACTTAAGATGCCCAAAAGATTCAGCAGTGTCATAGGTTCATGAAATACTGCCATCCCCACCACTGTCGCGACTACCGGCTCAATATTGGCAAAAATAGACGCTTTCCCGGTCTCCAAGCCCGTCAAGCTGTATGTATACAGCAAGTAAGCCAGGTAACAGGTAAAAAACGCGATGCCCAAGCTCCAGAAAATTCCCTGCTTTGACACAAACATCAACGTCACAGGCTCATAAACTCCCCAAATCACCCCGGCGCCAATCGCGGCAAACAGGCAGGTATAAAAGGTCACAGTCAGGCTGGAATATCCCCGTTCCAGGGCAAGCCGGGCAAAAATGCTGTACAACGCGTAGCCAAACCCGGACCCTAAACCATAAAAAATTCCGATCCAGGACAGCCGCGTGTCACTGCCAAGTCCGGACACCAGACAGCAGCCCAAAAAGGCCAGAAGCAACGCCGTGCGCTTTCTTCCAGTGAATTTCTCGCGAAACAGCGCCGCCGATAACACCACTACGATGATCGGCGCCGTATACAACAGAATCGCCGCTACGGACAATGACATGTAGTTCATGGCTTGATAATAGCAATACGTAAAAAACAGCATACTGCAAAGCCCTGACCCCAAAAAGCACCACAAGTCCCGCAGTTTGATCTTCAGCGCCGCCCGGTCCCGTACCAGAAGCGTTGCCAGCAGCAGTACCGCCGCCAGACCGCACCGGATGAATACGATCCCGCCGGCTGAAATGCCCAAATCCGCCAGATTCCGGCGAAACAGGCCCATAAAGCCCCATAAAGTTCCGGCAATCACCACAGCGGCAACATATTTTGTCTGGTCCTGCCCCTTCATGGACTCATTTTCTGACACGTTCCGTCTCCCCCTTTACCCTGCGCAAGATGGATAACGGCCCGCAAATCTTTGGGAGCGGCATGGTGAATTCCATCATGGCCCGGGGCGTAGCATCAATGGCAGTGCCGTCCATTTCCCGCATCCCATCCGCGATAAACGACAGGGGTGGTCCGTCGCTGGTCAGCAATTCCAACCGGTCTCCCCGGCAAAATTTGTTGCGCTGGGTCAGCCGGGCGATCCCGTCCGGGCCGCAAGCTTCCACCACGGCGCAGATCTCCGCGCCGGAAAAATAGGCGCTGTCCTGTGTATATTGACCGGGTTGTCCGTAGTAAAATCCCGTACTGTACGGTCGATGACTGAGTTTTTCCGTCTCCTCTATCCATAGTTCGGATACCTCCCTGCCTTCCAGCACATCGTCAATGGCATGGCGGTACGCATTTGTCACCGCGGCAGCGTAATAAGCGGATTTCATTCGTCCCTCGATTTTGAAACTGGTCACACCTGCTTCACGCAGCTCCGGAATATGTTCGATCATACACATGTCCCGGGAATTCAGTATGTATGTTCCGCCATCCTCGCCGATGGGAAAATATTCCCCCGGCCGCTTTTCTTCCATAAGCGCGTATTTCCAGCGGCAGGGCTGGGCGCACTCCCCACGGTTGGCATCCCGTCGGCCCGTAAAATAATTGGACAGCAAACACCGTCCGGAAAAAGACACGCACATGGCGCCGTGGACAAACGCCTCGATCTCCATATCCGCCGGGATATTCCCTCTCAATTCCCGAATTTCCGTCATGGACAGTTCCCGGGCCAACACCACACGGGTCGCCCCCATATCATAAAGCGCATTCACTGTAGCGCTGTTCACCACGCCCAGCTGGGTACTGACATGGACCGGCACCTTCGGCGCATATTGCCGCGCCAGCGCGAATACCCCCAAGTCAGCAATAATAAGGCCGTCGGCCCCCGCGGACTGCACCTGTTCCAAGTGCGCCGGCAGCCGCTTGAGTTCATCCTCTCTGGGCAGGGTATTGCAGGTGACATAGACCTTCACACCCCGCTCATGGCAGTATTGAATGGCCTGCAGCAATTCCTCCGGATCAAAATTGCCGGAAGCGGCCCGCATCCCGAACTCTTTCCCCGCCAGATAGACTGCGTCCGCGCCATAGTGGACGCACATCGCCAGCTTTTCAAAGTCACCGGCCGGAGCAAGAAGCTCCGGCCTGATCTGTTTGTTCTGTTCCATAGGCTCAACCGTAATTCTGCGTGGCCACGAACGCCTGATGGGAATTATAGTCATTGAAGAACCGGTGGGTTCCCGCTTCCACATCCAGCGCGTAGTAATAATACTGCGTATCCGCCGGCGCCAGCGCCGCTTTGATGGACGACAGGCCCGGATTACAGATTGGCCCGGCAGGCAGGCCTGTGACTACATACGTGTTGTAAGGGCTGTCAATGTTGTAATCTGTCTTCTCATTACCACGGCCCGCGAGCTGCATGGCGTAATCCGTCGTCGCATCGATTTGCAGCGGCATATTGCCAGCCAGCCGATTATAGATGACAGACGCGACCGTGGGCGCTTCCTCGGCATTGGCCGCCTCTTTCTCGATCATTGACGCCACAATCAGCACTTCCCGCATGGACATGCCCCGGTCCGCGGCCTGCTGTTCCATTTCCTCTGTCACCCGGGTACTGTAATTATCCAGCAGCTTTCCAATGGCAGAAGACGGCTCCATAAACGCGAAAAACTGGTAGGTGTCCGGGAACAGATATCCCTCCAAACGTTCAGCCGCACCGGACTCCGCACCCTCCAGGAACGTATAATTATAAGAGAAGTTCGCCGCGGCTTTCATGAGGTTTTCATAGGTGCTGACATTATTCTCTTCCAGCCGCCGGAAGATCTGATCCATCGTAAAGCCCTCAGGGAAAGTGATCTCCACCGTTACCGCCGCGCCGGAACCCTGATTCATTTTCTTTACCAGCGCCCGGTAGTCAAAATCCGTAGACAGTTCATAGGAGCCGGGGTCCAGTTTCTCTTCCGCGTCAGAGATCTTACAGAAAAATTTGAACAGGGATTTATAGGAGATCAACCCCTCCGCTTTCAGGCGGTCCGCCACGTAATCGATGTCCGCAATATTGACGGTTTTCGTCGTCGGATTCCCGTTGCCGTCAGTGGTCTCTACCTCGCGCTGGGTGAATACACTCTCGTCCAGGTCGATGACCGCGGTGATGTGCGGCTTATTTAGTGCCAGTACATCGGATGCCGCCATCCAGGCCAAGCAAGCAAAAATAACGCTCACGCTCACCACGAACACAAAATACATCATGCCGCCCAGACATCCTACCTTCATTTCCCGACTCTTACGGATGGGCAGGTAGTCCAAATCGTCTGCCACAGGCCGGGATGCCTGACGCTTTTTGTCCTTGTGGTCTTTTTTCGGATACTTTTCCGGCCGATCGTGTCCTGTACGGTCCGGCGGCACAGGCTGCTGGGCGTTAGTGCCAAACATCTCTTCAAATTTTTTCTCGTTATCAGCCATAGTGTTTCTCCTTGACATGCTGCCAAATTGTAACCCGATCCCGGGACCGGGCATAGTATGTTGCGGGTGGAGGAAATCCCTCCCTCCCGAACCGAAGAAGCTCACGCGTCGAATTCCCTGACCGCACGGGGAGACTGACCGCGCAACCTACATTGGTGCGGAGAAAGGGTTATTTTTATGTTCTGCGGAAACGGTGGTAACTGCCTCTGGATCATCATCATCCTCATTCTTCTGTTCTGCTGCGGTGGCTGCGGCTTCGGCGGCGGCTGCAACAACAATTGCTGCTGCAACGACTGCTGCAACAATAACTGCTGCTGCTAAGCACCATCCCTGTGCGGGACTTCTTCGGAAGTCCCGCTTTTTTATTCCAGCACCCCGGCTTCTGTAAAGACGTATTCCATCGGAAAATCATTCCATTCTCTGGGCAGTTCGCCGTATAGCAGCGTTTCCCTGCAAAGCCCCAGCGTAACGCCCCTATGCCGTGCCAAATATCGGTCATAGTATCCGCCGCCCTGTCCCAGACGGTAGCCTGTCCGATCATAGCACAGGCCCGGAACAACGATTAAATCATCTTTCCCGGGAATCAGGGGTTCCAACGGTTCAGGCTCCATGATTCCATACCGCCCCGGCCGCAAGCCGCCCGAATAGCGGTAAAAAGACATCTCTCCATTCGCCGCGCACACCGGCAGCGCGACTGCTTTGCCCCGGCTGACCGCATCCGCGATCAGTTCCCGGGTGGAAACCTCCCTATCCATGCTGTAATAGCAAAAAACACGCCGTGCGTCCCGGTAGACCGCACTGTCTAGTACATGCAGCCGGATGGCCTTGTCAGAGCGCCGCACCTCCGCGTCGGACATGCGTGAAATCGCAGCCCGCACGCTATTCCGCAGCGCCTGCTTGCATTCAGCCACAGGTGAGTACCCCTTTTACGATCTCATAAATCTCCTCGTGCTTGTCCTCAACAGATCTCATTTTGCCGTTTTTTTGAAAGTCAACCAGTGTCCATCCATAGTGGGCGGCGGCCTTATGCCCCAGGTCTAAACACCGCGCCAGATATTCGGCATCCTTTTCATGGATATCCGCGGCGCTGCCGTCTTCCGCCCGGCGCTGAGCCATGCGGGATAAGGAAGTCTCCACATCCACATCTAAATAGATGACTAAATCAGGCTTTGGCAACTCCATACGGGTATATTCTAAATCATACAGCCAGTCGAAAAAAGAAGAAAGCTGCGGTTCCGGCAGTTTACTTCCCTGATGCACCGCATTGGAGGTCGTATACCGGTCGGACAAGATTAATCCGCCGTCACGATAATACCCGCCCCAGTCAGTAACGAAAGACGCGTAACGGTCCACCGCATAGAATGTTGACGCCGCGTAAGCGTTCACATCCGATGGGTTCTTTCCGAACTCACCGCCGAGATACATACGGATCAAGGCTGAAGAGGGCTTGTCGTACCGGGGAAACACAATATTTCGGAATTCCAGTCCCTCGCTGCGGCAGCGCTCGCACAGCAAGCGGAACTGGGTCGATTTCCCGCTGCCGTCGATTCCCTCAAACACGATCAGTTTTCCGCTCATCTTGTCACTCTCTCTTTCACGGCGCACAGCACGAATTTGGGCAGTTTCATCATTCTCCCGGCCCGGCTGGGCTGCTTCAAAAGCCGGTAGAGCCACTCCAGACCCAATTTTTGCCAACGCTCCGGCGCGCGTTCCACCACGCCGGCGAACACATCCAAACTTCCCCCCAGACCGGCCATCAAGCCCACATCCAATTGCCCGGCGTGAGCCTGCATCCAAAACTCCTGCTTAGGCATGCCCAGGCATACTAGCAGCAAATCAGGCTTCGCCGCGGCGATGCGCTCCACGATGGGCGCGTCATCGGAAAAATATCCGTCACTGGTCCCGGCAATGACCAGCCCTGGGAACCTCCTCGAGAGATTTTGCGCCGCCAGTTCCGCCACGCCGGGCTTGGCGCCAAACAAAAACACGCTCCCGCCCTTGTGGGACAAGCGCTCTATCACACCCGCGGCAAAGTCGATGCCGGGGGTCTTTTCTTTCAGCGGCGTACCTAAAATTTTCCCGCCATAGATCACGCCGATACCATCCGGCAGCACCAGCGCGGCATCCCTCACCGCGCCCATCAGCTCCGCGTCCTCCCGGGCTGCCATAACAATCTCCGGGTTCGGCGTAACCACATAAGCGCCGCGCCGGGCCTCGATCAGCGCCATAGCCCGGTCTATGGCTTCCTCCATCGTCACATTGTCAAAGGGTACACCTAATATCTCGATTCTGCTCATAACTGTCCCAGCACCTCACCGATTTTCCCATGAATGACTAAGTCCGCCATGGAATCTGCCGGGGTCTCTGACAAATTGATGAGCACCAGTTTGTGTCCCCGGTAGTAATTGATCAGCCCCGCCGCGGGATATACATTTAAAGACGTGCCGCCGATGATGAGGATATCCGCGTTTCTAATGTGGTGAATGGATTCGGACATGATCCGATCGTCCAGACCCTCTTCGTACAGCACCACATCCGGCCGCACGATGCCGCCGCAGACACACCGGGGAACGCCGGTACCGTCATTGATAAACGCCTCAGGGTAGGGCTTGCGGCATTTCTCGCAGTAACAGCGGTGAACGCTTCCGTGCAGTTCCAGCACGCTATTGCTTCCTGCCTGTTGGTGCAGCCCGTCAATATTCTGGGTCACGACCGCCTTGAGTTTCCCTGCCTGTTCCCACTCCGCCAGCTTCAAATGTGCCGCGTTGGGCTTTGCGTCCTTTACGATCAGCTTGTCCCGGTAGAATATGAAAAACTCTTCCGGGTCGCGCCGGAAAAAGGAGTACGAAAGAATGGTCTCCGGCGGGAATTTATATGTTTGATGATACAGCCCGTCCACACTGCGGAAATCCGGGATGCCGCTTTCCGTAGACACGCCCGCCCCGCCGAAAAATACGATATTGTCACTTTCCGCGACCCATTGCCGCAGCGTTTCGATGGCCTGTTCCATGAATTGCACTCCTTTACATAATCTTACAGAGTAGATTATATGCCAATGCCCGCCATGTGTCAAATAAAAAAGCAACGGGGCCGCCGTTGCTTTTTTTGTCAGAGTTCGTCCGGATCAACCGGCTCCCGGAGGTGTGCCAAAGGGTCTTCCCCGCTGCCGTAGATGATCTCATAATTCAATTTGGATTCCGGGTCGAACAGCTGAATTTTATCCGGCGGCAGGGAAACATTCAGCATTCCCACCGCAGGCAGCTTTTCCGCATCGGCCACGGGGACCACGGCGATCAGTTCGGTGTCCCCCAGTTCCAGGTGGACCTGCACCGTACTGCCCAAAAGTTCCTGCATAGCAATCCTCGCAGCAATGCCGCCGCTGACGCCGGTCTCTACATATTCCGGCCGGATGCCCAGCACCGCCTTGCGCCGCTCTCCCGGCGCCAAGGCAATATCCATGGGCAGTTCCAGCGGGATCTCCGCGCCCATCACTTTCGCCCAAGGCTTGCCGTTTTCCAGCACCAGTTCCACATCGATAAAATTCATCTGCGGCGTGCCGATAAAGCCCGCGACAAAGAGGTTCCGGGGATGGTCGAACACCTCATGGGGCGTTCCGATCTGCTGGATATAGCCCCTTTTCATGACCACGATCCGGTCACCCAGGGTCATTGCCTCGGTCTGGTCATGGGTGACATAGATAAAGGTCGTATTCATGCGCTTATGGAGTTTTTTCAGTTCCGCGCGCATCTGGTTTCTCAGCTTCGCGTCCAGATTGGACAAAGGTTCATCCATCAGGTACACCTTGGGATTTCTCACGATGGCCCGGCCAATGGCTACGCGCTGGCGCTGGCCGCCGGACAATGCCTTGGGTTTGCGCTGGAGCAGTTCGGAGATCTGCAAAATCTCCGCGACTTCCTGCACTTTTTGGTCGATCTCGTTTTTCGGCACTTTCCGGCGCTTGAGTCCAAAGGCAATATTGTCATACACCGTCATATGGGGGAACAGGGCATAGTTCTGAAACACCATGGAAATATCCCGGTCCTTGGGTTCCACATTGTTCATCAGTTCCCCGTCGATATAAAGCTCGCCGTCAGTAATCTCCTCCAGCCCTGCAATCATCCGCAGCGCGGTGGATTTTCCGCAGCCGGAAGGCCCGACCAAGACGATGAATTCCTTGTCCGCGATGTCGATGCTGAAATCGGCCACAGCGAGCACCTGGTTGTCGTATATCTTTTTGACATTTTTAAGAGTCAGTCCCGCCATGCTTCTTTCCTTTCAATTTCTCTTTGAGATTTTGGAACAGCACCCGGTTTTCGTACTGGTCTTTCAGATCCAAATAAGTCTCATGCAGTTTCCGCTTGCTCTTTCGGTAGGTCTTCACTGCTATGGTGACGGCAAACACCGCCGGACAGACCCAAAACAGCACGGCAAGCACCAGCAGCACCATGCACCGGTTCTCCACCAGCCGCGCGGCGTTCTCCCAATACGGATAGTACACCGTATCCGTGCGCATCGTCCGCTGGCCCATATTTTTCAGCAAAGAAAACACATTCCCCACGGAATACCGCCCGCTGTTCACCATAACAACGGCGTCCTTTGGCGCGAAATTATCTGCCACATGCATTTTCGCGAAGTTCTCCACAGGCTCCGGGATGATCGCTTCATAGCAGCTGATATACGCGCCCTCGTTCATGGCTTTGTACGCCTCGTAGGACATATACAGTCCCGCGCCGTCCGTATAAGCCTTTTCCGTCGCCCAGTCTGTCTCCCGCGCGATGACGCCGGCCACATAGAACGTACTGCCGCCGATCTCCACCGGCAGCCCGGTCAGATCATAGCCGCCGAACAGCTTCCACGCCAATTCCTCGTCCAAAATGACCCGGTCATGCATCAAATCGTCGCTGGAGATATAGCCTCCGCTCAGGAGATTTTGCGGATGGAGCAGGAAAAAGTCCCCACCCACGGCAGTAGCCGTCGCGTCCGAACTGCCATGCTCCCCTTTCACGTTCACACTACCCTTGGTGCTCCATGCGTCCAGGTAGAGGTTCTTCACTGTTTCCGGCACTAAATCCTGGGTATTGACCCGGGTCGTCTCCCGGAATTTCCAGATATCGTCATCCCCGATGGAATTCCCCTCCGGCAAAAATACGGATACCTGGGCAAATTCCAGTTCCCCGTCTCCGGTGAACTCTTCCGCCATGTGCTGGCTGCGCAGGGTATTGCCCGCGTGGCGGAACGCCGTGAAAAAGCACAGGCCAATCAGAAAGGTCAGCACGCTCACCGCGGTGAACCAAACCCATTTTTTTCGCAGTACCCCACGCCAATCGATCTGCCGCAGTTGCCGCAGATCCAGCCGTTTCAGCTTTTTCATGGCACATCACTCTCCCGCAAGGCGGACCATGTCCTTGTCCTTGATGGGCTTGCTGCTGGTGGTAATGACGTAATCATTGGCGCTGAGTTCGCCGGTCACAGCGGTATTGGTATCATCGCTGGCTTTTTTCTCCACATTTACCCGGGTAGCAATATAACGGTTGCCCAGCGGGCTGGAGCGGGATGTGACCACCAACACAAAATCGCCGTTGGAATCACTGCGCAGCGCACTGTTGGGTACGATGGTCTCATACTGCTCGCCACGAGAACCTACCGTCAGGTTCAAGCTGGTCCCCGGCTCCACATCGCCGGTAATATCAAAGGTGATGATCTTGCTGGTCTGGGGATTTTTGGGGTCGGTCTTGATATTAGACACCGTCGCGGAGATACCGCCCCGCCAGTTGTTGGCGATGGTCGCCGTATCCCCTACCCGCACCCGGCGGGCCTGCTCGCTGGATGCGGAAAAGCTGACATTGTAGCCCATATCCGGAACCGTAATGGTGCATAGGGTCTGTCCTGCCTCAGCCTGCTTGCCGGCGGTGACATTGATCTCGCCGATGATGCCGCTTACCTTAGCCTTGACCTCCGGTTCGGTGGCATCTTTTTGCAGTTCGGCCAGATTCTGCTGGGCCTCAGAGATGGCGTAACGCAGCTCTTCCAGGTTCAGTTGCGCCAACTGCGCGTTTTTGTTGTCCTCTTTTTGCTTTTGCTCCAGTTCAAAGATCTTATCTTCCAAAGCGCGCTCTTTCGTACGCGCCTCTTCTGCAGCGGTCTGGACCGTTTCCGCCTTTTCCCGGGCAGTCACGGCCTTGTCATAGTCTTCCTGGGCTTTTTTCAGCTTATCCTGCAAATTTTTGCGGGCAGTAGAATTGCTGCCGCCCACGGTCATTTCCGTAGCATCAAGTTTCTCCTGCGCGCGCTCCACTTCGCGCTTCGCCGACACAAGATTTGTATAACCCAGCGCATCTTCCGGCGACACGGTTACTCCGCTATATGCGTTATTCGCAGCCTGGGTCATATATGTGCTCAAACTCGACTTTATGCTCTGATTATACGTATTGTACGCCGCAGTCATCGCCGTATTGTCCTTGGTAATACTTGCAATGGTATCCTGTGCGGTAGAGGTACTCGTCCCCGCGAACTCCGCAAATGCCAACTCCGCGCACGCTTCTGCCAATTTATCAACGCCAGTATGCTTTGCTTCTTCCAACTGATACTTGATTATATCTTCTGCAATTTTCGTCCACGCGCCCTTATAAGACTTCACACTTCCACTAAAAACACTCTGTGCATCGCTCAGCGCGTTATAGGCATCCCAGTATTTGTCATTATCAACGTCTTCCTCTTTCAGGTCGGCAAGTTCCTTGGTGTACTGGTCCACCAGCTTTTTCGCATCGGTCTCCGCCACCTTGGCCTTGTCCACCGCGGCCTTGGCGTCGATCACGGAAATGCCGCCGGCACCGTAATAATTCAGCAGATTCTGCGCCGCACTCAGATCCTCCCGGGCGTCCTGGATATCCCGGTTGTCCCGGGCATAGTCCGTCTCCGAGGCCTCGATCAGCGCTTTCTGATACGCCACATTGGCCGAATGCACGGCCTTTTCCGCGGCCCGCAGCTCATCGCTGACATTGCCGGACAGGGTAAACAGGACGTCGCCCTCGTTCACCTCGTCCCCGGCCTTGACCTTGACTGACTCCACTTCCCGGGTCTGTGGCAGCGTCACATTGTAAGTCTCGTTTGCCGTGACAACACCGCCGCCCCGCACCTGAGCGGTGATCTCACCGCTGATTACCAGCTTGGTAGAGACCTCCGATAAAGAGCGGTTCATAAACGTATTGGAAAAGAACGTCAAAATCAGCATGATCGACAAAAACACGATCACCGCGTTCTTGATCCATCCGCGCTTTTTTACCTTCATTTCATCCATAGGTTTCGACCTCGCATATCAAAATTCGGCTCATAAAATCATCATTATCCCTTCACACTGCCCTGATGGGCGATGCCTTCCACCAAGTATTCTTCGCCATGGAGGAACAGCAGCAGTGAGGGGATCATATATATCGTAGCCATGGCAAACGCCAGGCCGATTTCTCCTTGGTTGATCGTGGACAGGAACACGGACAAGGGCTGTTTTTCCGGGTCATTGAGCAAAATAAGGGGCTGCTCAACCATGTTCCAGTAGTCGATAAAGACTAAAATCACGATAGAATACAGTGCCGCCCGGCACTGAGGCAGGCAGATTCTGGTAAAGATATACCATTCTCCGGCGCCTTCGATCTTCGCCGCTTCGATGAGCGAATATGGGATCCGGCGCATGAATTTTGTCAGCAAAAACACCGAAAACGGTGCAAATGTGCCCGGTAGGATAATTGCCCACCGCGTGTCAAAGATGTGCATCCACTTGCTGACCAAGTAGTTTGGCACCAAAGTCACCTGATAGGGCATGAGCATCAAAATGACATAGAAAAAGAAGATGAGCGCCCGGACCTTCCCCCGCCAGCGGGTGAAGCCATAGGCCGCCAAAGACGCAATGGCCACCTGAAACAGTACGATGGGCAGCGTCAAAAACACGCTGTTCCAAAACTTAATGAGATACTCCGGCGAACGCACCAAGCCGTTGACATACTGGGACATGGTGACCTTGTCCGGAATGAATTTCAGGTTCACGGTCTCTGATTGATAGCTGTTGCTTTTAGATGTATTGAACACCGTACCATAATTGGAGGTGATCTCCGCCTCCGTCATAAAGGAGTTGGTAATGGTGAGTACCGTGGGCAGCAAAAACGCCACGGCAAACACCAGACACAGCAAAAACACCACGGTGCGGGAAAAATAGCGTTTTTTTCTCATCCTTCCACATCCTTTCCGAACAGGTCTTCCACCTTGAACAAAACAGCGATGAGAAGGATCATAAACAAGGCGATGACAATGGCCGCCGCCGACAGCTTCTGGTAATCCATGCCGCTGAACATGTTGTTCATGAAATGCTGCAGCATATACAGCGCGTCCACCGGGTAACTGCCGGTCAGCAGATAGACTTCACGGAAGACCTTAAAGGAATTGATCATGGACAAAATCGCCACAAACAAAATCGTCGGCGAGAGGTACCGCATCTTAATGGCGAAAAAGCTGTACACCGGGCTCGCGCCCTCTACATCCGCCACTTCCAGAAGTTCTCGGGGGATATTCGCCAGACCTGACATGAACAGAATCATATTGTACCCCAGGTTTTTCCACAGGTACAAAATCGTCACTACCATTAAACTGAAATCGGATTTCAGCCAGTCAATCTTATCCACGCCGAAATTGGCCAGAAACGCGTTAAAGGTACCATTATAATTGAACAGCACCTGCCAAATCAGCACCACCGAAGCTACCGGCACCATAATGGGGCTGAGGAAAAACGTGCGGAATTGGCTTTTCAAGGGGATACGTGCTTCCAGCATCAGCGCCAGCACGATGGGCAAAATCACCGCCAAGGGCACTGCCGCGGCGGAGAACTTCAGCGTATTGCCCGCGGCCAGCCGGAACGCGCCGTTGCCCAGCAATGCCTTGAAGTTATCCAGCCCCGCAAAGGTAGAATTGGAACCGCCGGTGACGAACGCGTAGTAAATCACCACAATAAACGGTACCACGAAAAAGACGATCACGCCCAGAAGGCTCGGCCCCAAAAAGCACATGCTGCGCAGGAAATCCGTTCTCTGCGCGGCAGTGAGCGGATTTTTCGGCGGTTTCTCCTGCGCGTCGTTTTGTTTATGTAATTTGAAATTCGGTTTTTTCATGGCAATCCGGTTCCCGCGCAGGGGAGGTCGCCCTCCCCTGCCTGTTTCTCTCTAAATCACGCCTGCTCTTTCACATAGACGCTGGCGCGGCTCTGGACCATTTTCGCGGTCTCTTCCGCGCTCTTTTGTCCGTTGAAGAAGGCCGCGCCCTCTTCCTTGATGATATCCATCAGACTGTCATCGGTATTGATGGTCTTGGTGCAGTTGTCGATCAGCTCCTGGAGCTGGTCCGCCTGCTTCTGGGTCATGGCATACATATCATAGTTATTGATACCGTCGCTCCAGCTGCCGGTGGAAATTTCGATCTTGTTGCCGTTCTCGTCCAGCTTGAAGCTGCCGTCCTCGTTCTTCTCGTACTGGGGCGTCATGGCGTCTTTCAGCGCCGCGTCGAAAGTCTCCTGCACAGGAGAGAAGCCCCAGCTATCGCCGTACTCGCCGGTGATGAAGCCCCGCACGAACTGCCAGGCCACATCTTTGTTGGCGCACTTTTCAGAAATGGCGTAGCTGCTGTTGAACATCATAGCGTTGCCCACGCCCTCTGTGGTCGGGAATCCGATCATCACACCGTCATCCCCAAAGGCTACCATATTGTACTGGAAATCCCAGAAATCGCTGAACCCGGTCGCCTGCAAAAGCTGCTTGCCGCTGGCGATGCGGGCCTGTTCGCTCTCCTCGGTGGACCAGTCAAAGTTCTCCCAGTCGAACTCGGAGGGGAACAGCTTCACGAACTCCAGCAGGTCAATAAACTGCTGGCTGTCGAAATTGCAGGAACCCGCGGCCCAGTCCACATAATCGTTCATATCCATATACAGCATATATTGCAGGATATCACTTTGGGTGGTGGACTGGCTGAACACCGTGCAGCCGGCGGGCATAGCGGCCAGCGCGGCTTTCAAGTCATCTACCGTCCAGCCCGGGGTGTCACCCACAACATTTTTGTTGCCGATGACGGTCATGATTGAAAATCTGGTGGGTGTTTGGTACAGGTGCCCGTCGGTTTCCATGAGGTTCAGCACGCTGGGAATGAACTTATCTTTGCTCAGTTCCTTGTCCCCGTCCATAAAGGTGTACAGGTCCACCAGCAGACCCTTGGCGGCCATTTTCGCCACGGGCAGTCCCTCGGTATAGATGATATCTGGCACATCGCCGGACATGATCTCCGTGGTCAGCTTTTTCACGCCCGCGTCGTAGCCGTCTTCGCTTTCGTAATCATTGTACTCGGAATAGTCCTTAATTTCAATCCTATATTCGGAATTTGCGCGGTTAAATTTCAAGACCGCCTTGCGGGTATCCCAGCCCATGTACTGGGTCGCCAGGGTCAGGGTGGTTTTCTGCGCCACGTCCTTGGCGGGAGTCTTGACCAAGGTGAGGATCTTCACGTCATAAGTGCCGTTGCGGTCCGCATAGGAACTCACCGTGATGCTTCCATCCGCGCTCACTTCCATTTTCTTATCGCTCTCGCTGTCTTTCTTAGCGGGATTTTCGATGTACTCCTCGGTCAGTGCGATGATTTGCCCTTCGGGATTGATGAAGAAGTTCTGCATCTCGTCGCCGTCCACGTCGCTGTTGATCCAGGTGAGGATACGCTCTTCGGTGCCTACGCCGTCCGCTACTTTCAGGCCGTTGAGGTAAGAGCCGTTGCTATAATAGAACGCGTAATCGTCATCGCCGGGGCAGGTATTATAGAAATAGCTGTCCGTGGTGGCGTACAGTTCCGCCTGTTTGGATTCCAGGTTCAGCTTCATGATATTGTAGCCGCGTTCGCCGCTGTACACCGAGAACACAACAGAGCCGTCACCCAACTTCATCATGCTGTCGATCCAGTTGCCGTCCTCATCTTCATACTCAAACAGCTTCTCGCCGTCGGCACCGATCACGATGACCTTGGTATCCGCCTGAACGTACACATTTCCGTCATTGTCCATCTGGAAGTTACCGATGTAAGTCTCCTCTGGGATCATGTCGCCCAGTTCCGTCTCGCGCTCCACGCTGCCGTCCTCTTTCAGCCACTTGAGGGTATAGGTGCTCTCGGAGTGGTCGTAGTAATCCCAGCGGTCCTCCTTAGCTGTCCCCTCCGGCGCGTTGAAAAACTGCTTCGTCTTCGTCTCCAGGAAGCACAGCTTGCCGTCCTTATCTACGCACATGCCGTTGATATTGTTATAGCTGTCCTCGTCTTCAGACACCGTCGGAACAAAACCGGACAGCTTTGTGGCCTTGCCCTCCAGGTCGATGGTGTACAGCACCTGCCGACCGCCCTCGTAGGTCTCGTAATTGTCGTATTCATACACCATCGTGTAGAACTTGCCGTCAGCGTAGATAGACCGTCCCACGCCATTGGGGAAATCGCCCTGTACCTTGGTATACGTCGGCACATAGACATAGCCTTCAGCGGTATTGTTTCCCTTGTTCTCGTCCTTGCCGCACGCCGCCAGCGCCAACACCATGGCCAGGCACAGCAGCAGGCAGACAACACGCTTGAACTGTTTCATTTTCATTCCTCCTGTTTATATGATGTGAAAGTAACTTCCAGGTTCCAAGGCATCATATAGCCTGTTTGCATCAAACTTGCATCCGAATGCCCGGATTCTTCAAAAAAATTGTGTTGTTTCTGTTAATACAGTTGTAGTATTAAAAGTATACCCCCTGCCCCATCCCTTTGTCAATATAGGGAAACTTAAGATTTTCATAAAATTCGGTAACAAATTATGTCAACCTGTATGCTTTTGCAAGATTCGTATATTAGACACCTTTTCACGGCAAAAAGTCACGGGATTTCGGGGAAAAATTTTGCTTTTGTAGGACTGCACAACAGCAAGCATTTATCCTTGTGCGTTTTGCCATGTCTTGACGCATTCGAGCCGCCGTGCTATGCTGATTCCATTCTATCAGACAAAGGAGACTCCAATATGACATTCCTCTGCCACCCCAAATGCACCACCTGCAAAAAAGCCCAGGCCTTTCTGGAATCCCAAGGCGCGGCGTTTGACATCCGGGACATCAAAACGGAAAATCCCACCGAAGCGGAATTGCGCCAATGGCACAAGCAAAGCGGCCTGCCCCTCAAGCGGTTTTTCAATACCAGCGGCCTGCAATACAAAGCCCTGGAGTTGAAAGACAAGCTCCCTGCCATGACCGAAGATGAACAATACGCCCTTTTAGCCACAGACGGTATGCTGGTCAAGCGCCCCATCCTGCTGTGCGGGGACAAGGTGCTGCCCGGCTTCAAGGAAGTCGAATGGCTGGAAGCGCTGAACGGATGACCTACGACCGAATCCTCCCCGGCACTTTTCTGGACCGTCCCAATCGCTTCATCGCCCACATTGAAATCAACGGGAAAATAGAAACCGTCCACGTGAAGAACACCGGACGGTGCAAAGAGTTACTACGCCCCGGTGTCCGGGTTTACGTCCAGCACTGTCCCACGCCCACGCGAAAGACCCAATACGACCTGATTGCCGTGGAAAAGGGCAGCCTGCTCATCAACATGGACGCCCAGGCCCCCAACAAGGCCGCCGCGGAGTATCTCACCCGCCTGTTTCCGGACTTGACGCAGCTGCGCCCGGAGGTAAAGTACGGCGATTCCCGCTTCGACTTCTACCTGGAAACGCCCCGGGAGCGCCGCTTTATTGAGGTCAAAGGCGTGACCTTGGAGAAAGACGGCGTCGCCCTGTTTCCCGACGCGCCCACCCTCCGGGGCCTGAAGCATGTTCAGGAACTGGCCCGCTGCCGGGAGGACGGATACCGTGCCATGGTGCTGTTCATCATCCAAATGAAAGGCGTTACCGTCTTCCGTCCCAACAACGCCACGCACCCGGAATTCGGCGCCGCCCTGCGTTATGCTGCCAGAGCCGGAGTGGATCTCCGCGCCGTGGACTGCATCGTCACGCCGGACAGTCTCATCGCAGATAAGGAAATTCCTGTCGAATTATGTTAATCTCGCACCCTTAGCTACTATAATACATAAGTGTTCAAATGTCAACATTTGTATTCATAGTCCGCACTCCTATCGCATACACTACAACAGAGGTGTTATCTATGGGAGTGCAGCAACTTGACCCTGTCCTGGTGGGCACAGTGATCGCGCGCTATCGTTTGCAGCGGGGGATCACCCAAGAGGTGCTCAGCGGCCTGTCTGATATCGGCCGCACCCACCTGAGCGCCATCGAGCGGGGAGAACGCAAGCCAACGCTTGAAACTTTGTATCGCATCAGCAATGCCCTGGACGTTCCCATGAGCGAGATCGTCCTGGCCATTGAGCGCGAGATCGCGGCGAACGCATAACAAAAAACGGGAACATCCGATGGATATTCCCGTTTTTCCAATCTCACAGTTCCAGCAGGCCCTGGGCCAGCGCCTGTTCCGCGTGGGCCTTGAGCGCCAGGGCGAGGGTCATCTTGTGGAGCATCTCCCCCTGGCCGATCATCGTTTCCGCGATGCCCGCAGCTTCTTGGAACGACGCTGCGTACAGCCGCCGCACATTTTCATAAAACCTCTCCGGTTCGGCCTGCTCCAACCCCGAACGAAGCACCGCCTCCACCGACGAAAGCGGCATTATCTGCTTCAAAATGCAAATCAGCAGCAAATACACCAGATGCACCCGGCCGTATTTCTTTTTCACCGGAGCGGGCATGACCTTCATTTTGACATAATTGTTCACCATGGCAGGTGTGAGCATCCGGTCCTTCGTGTTATTCCCAAGGTAGCGGTTCACCAGCCCTGTGAGCTGATCCATATACAATTCAATATCCGGCAGTTCATTCCATGGCGGCAGCATTTTTTCAGCTTGGGACTGCAAGTATTCATTCAAGGCATCTAAATCTTCAGTCAAGCAGCTCAACTCCCGTTTATATGTTGCCGCTTATTATAACGCCTTTTTCAAATAATTGCAAATCTTTTTTTGATAACGCTATAAATTCGTTTTAAAAACTATATAGAAAGACAATTTGCCCCCTCTACACGAAAAACAGGTATCCCAATTTGGGATACCTGTTTTCTGTTACAGTGCCAATTTGATAAAATCGCAAATCTCCGACACATAGCCGCCAGGCAGCGTGTCCACCTTTCCGTCATCCACCGCGTTGGCGATGGCAGGGTCGATAGGCAGCCGTTCCACAATCTCGATGCCGTATTTCGCCGCCACCTGATTGATGACACTTCGGCCGTAGATGTTGTGCTCCTTACCACAGTCGGGACACTTGAAGTAGGACATATTCTCCACCACGCCGATCACCGGCAGATTGAGCATCGCAGTCATCTTTACGGACTTTTCCACAATCATGGAAACCAGTTCCTGAGGCGACGTCACGATGACCACTGCATCCACAGGCAAAGACTGGAACACCGTCAGCGGCACATCGCCGGTGCCGGGAGGCATGTCAACGAACATATAGTCCACGTCTTCCCACATGACCTCCGTCCAAAACTGCGTGACCATCCCGGCGATTACCGGACCGCGCCAGACGACGGGTTCCGTCTCGTCCGGCAGCAGAATATTCATGGACATGACCTGGGTGCCGTTTTTCGCTCGGCTGGGCAGGATGAAATCCTCCGTGCCGATGGCGTTTTCATGGATGCCAAAGGCCTGGGGAATGGACGGGCCGGTCATATCGGCATCCAGAATGGCGGTATTGAAGCCCCTGCGCTGCATCTCGCAGGCCAGCAGGCTGGTCACCAAGGACTTGCCTACGCCGCCCTTGCCGCTCATAACGGCAATGACTTTTTTTACCTTCGCGCCCTCGTGGAGCTTTTCTTTCTGGATTCCCTGTTCCTCCCGCTCGGCGCAGCTTTCACCGCAGTTGGAGCAATCATGTGTGCAGTCGCTCATAGGTTGACCTCGCAATCATAGTTTCATTTCCCGGATACGGGGTTTTCGGTATATGTCTATTATACCCGGAAAACCAATGAAGTCAACAATTTCGTCTGTCATTCTTATCACAAAGAAATTTAATAGTTAAGGCTGACAATGTGCAGTTCTCCGTTCGCAACACCGAACACCAGGTTCGGCCGTCCAGTAGCGGAAAGAACAAAACCAGCCTGGCTGGGATTCAGCCCATCCGTATTAGCACTGACGATTTCTGTAACAAAGGCATCAGTGAAGATATTCTCCTCCCCCAGCGCCTTGAAGTCAGAAGCGGAAGAAATGGATTGTCCGTTATCCGCACCCATTACATAAATTGGAAACGCGATCATTTCTGTAAAAGTCTCCAAGTCTTTATCCTTCACCACCTGCTGTATCTGCTGGGCGTAAGAGGAAGCAGCCTCGCTGCTGACGGAAAAGTTGTCTGCATAGGTCACTCCTGCAGGCGGCTCCGGTTCGGGCTTCGGTTCAACAGTCACTTCCGGTGACTCGGCCGGCGGTTCCGGCGTTTCAATCTGGGCAGGAGATTCCGTCTCCACGGCCGGCTCCTCGGGCTGAATGGATTCCTCCGGCGGAGCGTCCGCTCCCGTTTCTTCTGTCTGCCTTTGCCCACCGCAGCCGGTCATGACTGCCAGCAGTATGGCGACCAGCAGCAACCAGATGATTCCCTTTTTCATGTTTCTCTCTCCTTTTGGTATTCTGGTTATTAGACAATTCGTGTGGATAAAAAGTTTGAATATCTTCAATAAATTTTTCGGCGGCAAAAACCGTCCCTGTGTGCTCCCAGCACACAGGGACGGTCCAGATACATAATAAAACAAGTTCAGCACACCGGATCAGTCCACCCAAACGGGTCAGGGCGCTTGCCCCACTGGATGCCGGTCAGTTCGTCGTACAGCCGCTGGGTCACTTCCCCAATGCCGCCGCTGCCCACGGTATATTCCTTCCCCTCGTAGTTCAGCACGCCGATGGGCGACACCACCGCAGCGGTACCAGTGCCCCAGGCTTCCTCCAGGGTGCCGTTCTTGATGCACTCCATCAGTTCGTCAATGGAGATATGCCGTTCCTCCACCGCCAGCCCCCAGCTTTTCATGACCTCAATGCAGGACTTCCGGGTGATGCCGGGCAAAACGCTGCCCTCCAGCGCCGGTGTGACCACCTTGCCGGCAATTTTAAACATCACGTTCATAGACCCAACTTCCTCGATATACTTGCGGTGCACACCGTCCAGCCAAAGCACCTGGGTATAGCCGCTCCGCTCAGCAACATTCTCCGCACGCATGGAAATGGCGTAGTTCGCGCCGGCCTTGGTATAGCCCGTGCCGCCCCGCACCGCGCGCACGTCCCGTTCCTCAATGATGATCTTCACCGGGTTGATGCCCTCTTTATAGTAGTTACCCACTGGGCAGCAGATGATCATGCACAGGTAATGGTCGGGGATGCGCAGACCCACGTAATTTTCCGTCCCGAACACGAATGGCCGGATATACAGACTCGTCCCCGGCAGATGAGGCACCCATTCCTCGTCCACCGTCACCAGTGTCTTGATGGCGTTGTACATCACATCCTCCGGCAGCTCGGGGATGCAAAGACGCTCGCAGGAGGTATTCATCCGGCGGACATTTTCCATAGGCCGGAACAACTGCACCTTGCCCTCGTCGGTGCGGTACGCCTTCATGCCCTCGAAGCACTCCTGGGCATAATGGAACACGGAGCAGGCCGGCAGCAGCTCAATGGGGCCATAGGGCTTGATCTCCGGGTCGTGCCAGCCGCCCTGGTCGGTATCGTAGTGCATCACGAACATGTGGTCGGTCATATAGGTGCCAAAGGGCAGATTGTGCTCGTCGGGCTTCTGCTTGGGGGCAGTGGTCTTGGTGATTTTGATTTCCATGGTGTTCTCCTCTTTCTTTCAGGTTTGCAAAGGGAAACAAAAAAGCCTTCCATCCCCCTTGCTTGTTTGCAAAGAGACGGAAAGCTGAAGCTTTTCGCGGTACCACTCTTTTTCGCCCTTACGGACGCACTCACGGGCGCTGCTACGTCCTGCCCATCTAACGGAGGCTCCCGTCCCTGCCTACTGTGGTTCAGCAGAGCCGCTGGTAAGACCAGTTCGCCCCGCATCCCTCTCCGGCCTTCCACCGCCCGGCCGGCTCTCTGCGCAGTTTTGCAGGGGTACTACTTCTCGTCAACGCGTTTGAAATTGGATCTATTATAGCACGGCGGCGAAAAATGTCAAGAGGAAAATTTTATTGCTGTAAAGCGTGAGCGGCTGGGTTGTCGGCAAAACCATTAAGCACCGGGAAATCATCACCACATATGCCAAAAGGGGTACCGCTATATTGGCTTTATTCCCACAGAAGCCACCTCTTATGGAAGATATCTCCGAATCGACCTGATATTTGAAAAAGACGTCTGAACCAGAGGTTCAGACGTCTTTTTGATTCAGCAGTGATGCCCGCCGTGACCGCGATGGTGTCCGTTTGGGGCCACATAGGTCTGGCAGTTCCCGTCGCAAAAGCCCGCCTCGTGGTGGGTGCCGCAGTAAGTCGTTCCGTTATGCGTATGGCATCCGGCAATCGTGCAGTCCTCGTCGGCGCAGATGGCCAAGCATTTGCCGTCGCAGATCCCGTTTTCGTGGTCATAGCCGCAGTAAACGGTCCCGTCATGGCTGTGCCGCCCCAACTTCGTGCAGCCTTCCACCTCGCATACATAGCAAGCCGTATTCGCGGGTGCCGCCGCGCGCCGGCGGCCGCAGTGGGCGGATACCGGGATGACCAGCAAAGCAACCATCAAAGCCGCCAAGCTCCCGGCGATCAAACGTTTCCGATGCATGATTCAAACTCCTTTTTATTGATCTCAAAAAATGCAGAATATAGTTTACCACAGACTCGACGAAAACGCAAAGGTGCAATTCTATTTTTCAGCACACCGGCTCGACCCAGCCGAAGGTATCCGGCGCGGTCCCCCACTGGATGCCCGTCAGGGTATCGTACAGTTTCTGGGACACAGGGCCGATCTTGTTGCCCGCGATGGTGTAGCCCTTGTCGTGGAAATACAGTTCCCCGATGGGCGAGATGACCGCGGCGGTGCCGGTGCCCCAGGCTTCCTCCAACGCGCCGCTCTGGGCCGCCTCAATCAGTTCGTCGATGCTCAGCAGCCGTTCCTCCACTTCCATGCCCCAACTGCGTAGCAGCTCCAGGCAGGACTTTCTCGTGACGCCGGGCAAAATGCTGCCATCCAGAGACGGGGTCACGATCTTCCCCGCGATCTTGAACATAACGTTCATGGACCCGACCTCTTCCACGTACTTCTGATGCACACCGTCCAGCCAAAGCACCTGGGAAAAGCCCTTTTTCGCGGCGACTTCGCCGGCCCGCAGGGAAATGGCGTAGTTCGCGCCGCACTTGGTATAGCCCGTGCCGCCCCGCACCGCACGCACGTCGTGGTCTTCCACCATAATCTTGACGGGGTTCAGACCTTCTTTGTAATACTTATCCACCACGCAGCAGATAATGGCAAACAGGTATTTCTGGGACGCGTGAACCCCCAGCTGGGATTCCGTCGCGATGGTCAGCGGACGAATATACAGGCTGGTCCCCTCTTCGCTGGGCACCCAGTCTTTTTCGACTTCCAGCAGCGTTTTAAGAGCCTGCATGAAGTCCTGTTCGTCAATAGGCGGTACGCACAAACGCTCCGCGGTATTATTCATACGCCGGATATTCTCGATAGGCCGGAACATCTGAATGTTCCCTTCCTTGGTGCGGTACGCTTTCATGCCCTCGAAAATTTCCTGCCCGTAATGGAACACCACCGCGCCAAGCTCCAGCTGGATGGGCGCGTAGGGAACGATCCGGGGATCATGCCAGCCGGTAGCCGCGTCATAATCCATCAGGAACATATGGTCGGTAAATTCCTTGCCGAAGGGCAGGCCAACCACCGGGGGCTTGGTTTTCGGTGCAGTGGTTTTGTTGATTTTGATTTCCATGCTGTTTCTCTCCTTTTCGACGTTTCGTAGAACTGGGAAACGGACAAACAAAAAAGCCCTCCGCTCCCTGCTGACTGCAAAGAGACGGAAAGCCGAAACTTTTCGCGGTACCACTCTTCTTCGCCCAAATTGGGCGCACCTTATGGATTCCCGAGGAAATCCCACTGTTTTAACGGCAGTTCCCGTCATTGCTTACAAGGCAAAACACCCTTGGGCAATGCCGCTCCGGGAGGACGCCCCGCGGACCGCTTCTCCGGCCTTACACCACCCGGCCGGTTCTCTGTGCAAGCAACAGCGCGAAACCTGTTCCCTTCATCGCGTTTATGACCCGATATAAAATCGCTGGATTCATTTTAGCAAGGTTTTTCGGCGTTGTCAATGGTTTTTTGCGTATCTTTTCGGCCCCGTCCATTTTATATTGTAAAATCCGCCGAACAATGTTATACTTATGAGAATCATTGTTCTTTTTCCGAGAGGAGGCCTTGCCTATGACGGGAACTGCGGTCATTACGCTGACCCGGTATCTCCTGCCGATCCTGGCGGCCTGGGTGGTGGCGCGCTGCCTGCGTTCCATGCTCAGTGAAAAATACGAGCCGGAAGTCTGGGGACACCTCATTTTCCCGGACGCCAGCGCCGCGCCGCTGCCCCATTGGGAGTGCGTGATCGGCCGGGCGAAAACTTCAGACATCGTGGTGAACGCGCCGGACGTATCCCGCATCCACGCGGTACTGATCCGCAACGACAAGGGCATCTGGCGCATTTTCGATATAAATTCCCGTGGTGGGGTGTATGTGGGCAAAGAAAAGGTCCCCAGAAGGGGCCTGGAAGTAAAAAACGGAGATAAAATACGTTTGGCTTCCACCACCCTGGGCTTCGCAGACGTGACCGCCGGCGAACTGCGCAGCGTGGACAAGTCCCGCACCGCCGCCGGAACGAGCATCAACCCCGGAGCGACGCTGCTGGTTTTGTCATTGTTCCAGGCGCTCATCATGCTGCAATACTGCTTTACCGCCAAGGATGAATACCTGATTGTCACCTGCCTTTCCTTTTTCGCGCTGCTGGCCATTGAATGGCTGTGCTACCTGCTGATCCGCTCCATCCGGCGCAATGGCTTTGAGGTAGAGACCATCGCGTTTTTCCTGACCACCCTGGGCCTGTCCATCGTCGCGTCGTCTACGCCCGAAGCGCTGGTGAAAACGCTGCTGCTGCTCATCATGGGCGTGGCTTTGTTTTTCGCCATGGGCTGGTGGCTGCGGGACCTGCGGCGTGCCAAGGCCCTTCGCTGGCCGGCGGTCATCGCCGCCATGGGCTTTCTCTTCGTCAACCTTATCTTGAGCGAATACGTATTCGGCGCGAAAAACTGGCTGTACATCGGTGGCTTCTCCCTCCAGCCCTCAGAACTGGTAAAGGTACTGTATATCTATGCAGGCGCGGCCTCTCTGGAGCGTCTGTTCGCCCGGCGGAACCTGCTGTTTTTCATCGCTTTTTCCGCCATTTGCGTCATGGCCCTGGCCTTAATGGGCGACTACGGCACAGCAGTCATTTTCTTTGTGACCTTCCTGATCATCTCTTTCATGCGCTCCGGCTCCATCGCCACGGTCTTTCTGGCAATCTCCGGCGCGGCCATGGCGGGCTTTCTGGTGTTCACCATGAAGCCGTATATCGCCCAGCGCTTCGCCACCTGGGGCCATGTCTGGGCTGACCCATACGGGGCGGGCTTCCAGCAGACCCGCGCGCTGTCCGCGGCCGCTTCCGGCGGATTGTTCGGACACGGCGCCGGTGAGGGCTGGCTGAAAAATATCGTAGCCGCCAACACGGACATGGTCTTCGCTGTCATCTGCGAGGAACTGGGCCTGATCGTGGCGATCATCGCCGCTTTGTCCATTATCGCCCTGGCGCTGTTCGTGTTCCGTTCCGCGTCCCACGGGCGTTCCACCTACTACGTCATCGCGGCGGGCGCGTCTGTCGCCCTGCTGATGATCCAGATGGCGCTGAATATCTTCGGTTCTCTGGACATCCTGCCTTTCACCGGTGTGACCTTCCCCTTTGTCTCCAAAGGCGGGACCAGCCTGCTGTCCTGCTGGATGCTCCTTGCCTTCATCAAAGCGGCGGACACCCGGAAAGACGCCAGCTTCGTGGTCAAGCGTGCGGAGATCAAGCAGCGGAAACGGGGTGCAAAAGCATGAAAAAAGTAAAAAACAGAGGCGCTTTTGTACTGCTGATCGCGCTGTTTTGCGCCCTGGGCCTGGCCCTATACTGCGCCCGGTACGTACTCCATGGGCGGGAATGGGCGTCCTTTTCCGGCGGCGGCACCACCATGGGACTGCTCTATGACCGAAATGACATACTTCTGGCTGATGCCGGAGCAAAAACATATTCTGACGACTACACCACCCGCGTGGCAAATTTCCATGTCACCGGCGATTACATCGGCAACGTAGGCACCGGCGCGCTGACCCGGCTCACCGGAGAACTGGCGGGCTTTGATCTCATCAACGGCACCTATCACCCCCAAGTTCACAAAGCCCACCTCACCGTGGACGCGAATCTCAATAATGAAGCCTACGCCGCCTTGGCCGGGCGAAAAGGCTCGGTGCAAATTGTCAATTACAAGACCGGGGAACTGCTGTGCATGGTCTCCTCCCCGTCCATGGACCCGAATACCCCGGACAACATCCCCGACGGCGCTTACCTCAACCGGGCCATCAGCGCCGCATACGTCCCCGGCTCGGTCTTCAAGCTGGTAACGCTTGCCGCGGCGCTGGAAACCATCGACGATATTTACGACCGCACTTTCTACTGCGGCGGAAGCGTCATGGTAGGCGCCGACCAGCTCAACTGCACCGGTGTACACGGGAACCAGACCATCGAGCAGGCGCTGGCGAATTCCTGCAACTGCGCCTTTTCCGAGCTGGCCCAGACCCTCGGCTCCGACGTGCTGCTGGCTTACGCGAAGAAACTGGGCATCACGGAAAGCCACGCCATCGACGGCATCTACACCACGGCGGGCAGCATCGACCCCTACGAAAAAGGCAACATCAACCTGTCCTGGTCCGCCATCGGGCAATCCACAGACCTGGTCTGTCCCAACACCATGCTGCGCCTGGTATCCGCCATCGGCAACGGCGGCACCCTGGTGGAACCTACCATGGTAGGCCACGGCCGGAGCCAGAAAACCACAAAGCTGCTGGACGCGGATACCGCGGAGAAAATGGCGTCCATGATGAACTATAACGTACAGTACGCATACGGTGCCGGGTCATTCCCGGGCTTGAACGTCTGTGCCAAAACCGGCACCGCCGAGGTGGGCGACGGCACAGACCATGCCTGGTTCGTGGGCTTCCTGGACGACGAGGCACACCCCTACGCCTTCGTTGTGCAGGTGGAGCGGGGCGGCGGCGGGCTGTCCGTCGCCGGAGCCATTGCCAACCGGGTACTGCAAAAGGCAGTCGCAAATTGATTTAGGAGTTACCCATGATCGACATTTCAGTCAAAGGGCTGGTAAAGTCCTTTGAGCAGGACAAAAACATATTAGACGGCTTATCCTTTGAGGTAAACACCGGTGAGCGGGTGGGCATCCTGGGCCGGAACGGCTGCGGCAAAACCACACTGTTCCGGATCCTCACCGGTGAACTGCGTTCGGATGAAGGCACCGTATCGATTTATAAGGGCAAGCGCCTGGGCCTGATTTCTCAAATCCCCGTTTACCCCGAGGGCTATACCACAGACATGGTCCTTCAGGATGCCCACCGCCGGCTGTATGCCATGCAGGAGCGTATCAACGCCCTGACTGCAGAGATGGCCAGCGACCACTCCCCGCAGGTTTTGGAGGAATACGACCGCCTGAGCGCGGAATTCCAACGCTGCGGCGGGTATGACATGGAGCGGGAGCGCAACCGGGTCGCCAACGGCCTGGACATTCCCCCGGCCATGCGCGCCCAGCCTTTCGATTCCCTGTCCGGCGGCGAAAAGACCCGGGTGAATCTGGCCCGTCTGATTTTGGAGGACACGGACATCCTCCTGCT
This sequence comes from Oscillospiraceae bacterium, assembly GCA_022800755.1. GTDB lineage: Bacteria > Bacillota > Clostridia > Oscillospirales > Oscillospiraceae > HGM13010. The sequence continues at coordinate 27,315 of JAAWQX010000008.1, read as the reverse complement.
GGATGAGCCGACCAACCATCTGGACCTGAACGCCACAGAGTGGCTGGAAGACTACCTGCGGAAATTCCACGGTACCGTGCTGGCCATCAGCCATGACCGCTATTTTCTGGACCAGGTGACCCAGCGCTCCATCGAGATCCACGACGGCAAGGCGGAGTTTTACAACGGCAATTACAGTTTTTACGTGGTCGAGCGCCAGCGGCGTTTCGACGAGCAGCTGAAAAAATACGAGAAAGACCAAGCCAAGCTGGAGCAGCTGCAAAAAGCCGCGGCACAGCTTCACCTATGGGCCTTTATGGGCAACGACAAGCTGCACAAGCGGGCATTTTCCATGGAAAAGCGCATGGAAAAGCTCCAGCAGACCGAGCGGCCCAAAACAGACCGCAAGCTCACCGTCAAGTTTCAGGAGAGCGAGTTTCTCGCCGACGAAGTCATGGTCGTAGACAACGTCTCCAAAGCGTTCGGAGACCGCACGCTGTTTTCCGACTTGACCTTGGACATCCGCGGCGGCGAGCGCATCGCCCTCATCGGCGACAACGGCACCGGAAAATCCACGTTCCTGAAGCTCATCATGAACGAGGAAACGCCGGACACCGGCTTTATCCGCAAAGGCCCGGCGGTGCGCACGGCGTACCTGCCGCAGATCGTGACCTTCCCGGTCGCAGAGCGCTCCATTTACGACACCATGCTCTACGAGACGAAATGCACCCCCCAAGGCGCCCGGGACCGTCTGGCCGCTTTCGGCTTCATGGGCGAGGACGTGTTCAAGCCCGTAGGCGCCCTGTCCGGCGGCGAGCGCAGCCGCTTGAAGCTGTGTATGCTCATGGGCGAGCAAGTCAATCTGCTCATTCTCGACGAGCCGACGAACCATCTGGACATCGCCAGCCGTGAATGGATGGAGGATGCCTTATCCGACTACACGGAAGCGCTGCTGTTCGTGTCCCATGACCGCTATTTCATCGAAAAATTCGCCACCCGGGTCTGGGAACTCCGGGACGGGCACATCACTGACTACAAGGGGACTTTTTCCCAGTACCGGGAATACAAAGCCCGCCAAGCTCAATTCGTACAGGCGGCAAAAAATGCGGAAAAGCAGGACGCGCCGAAGCCGAAAAAAGAGCAGCGCAAGCGTCCGCCCAACATCGAAAAGCAGATCGCGAAGCTGGAAAAAGAGATCGAAAAACTGGAAGCCCAAAGCGCCCAATTGGACGCGCAGTCAGAGGAATTCGCCTCGGACTATCAAAAACTGCTGGACATCGCCGAGGAAAAGGAAACCATCACCGCCCAGTTGGAACAACTCTACGCGGACTGGGAAGACCTGTCCGGGCTGCTGTAAAACGAAAAAGACCACAGGATTTTATCCTGTGGTCTTTTTAAATAAGCTGCTGCTCATTGATGATCAGCTTGAATTGCAGTCCGAGACTTTCCGCGGCCTTGCGGCACATGACCATACGGTTTAGGAAAATCTCAAAATAATCCATCACCGAGCCATACCGCGTGTCTACTGACAGCTTCAGCTTAATAATGGTGTGGGTCTCATTGATCTTCAGTTCCGACTTTTTCACCGAATAATTCACCCGGTCGTGAATATCAAAGGTCGTGATATCCTCATTGCGCACCCGGCTGCGGCGCACATCTGACTTATCCGCCAAAATCAGCGCCGCGGACATGGGGCTGACGGACTTTCCGGTGCCCTCATCGTGGTTACCGATGGCGGTGACCACTTCCGCGATTTCCGCGGGGTCCATGTGCAGGTCGTTCAGAATATGAAAGGCCATGACCGCCCCAGATTGGGAGTGGTCCACCCGGTTGACCAGATTCCCGATATCATGGAGATACGCCGCGATTTTGACCAGTTCGATCTCCCGAGCGGGATACCCAAGCGTCTCCAAAATATATCCGGCGTTCTCCGCCACCATCGTCACATGGGCAAAGCTGTGTTCCGTATAACCCAGGGCGACCAGGGACGCGTCCGCTTTTTTGATGTAAGTATGAATGGCTTTGTTTTCTTGAATGTCTTTAAAAGTGAGCATGACATTCCTCCTTTCCTGTGGGACTATCATACACCACTTTTGTGAACATTGCAAGAAAACAATATGAAGATTATGTGAAACTCGACAGATTTCGGATCAAATCGGGCAAAGCCGCCTCAAAAGAGACCCCGTACCAGCGGGCATCGGGGTCATTCACCGTAGCCTGAATGCACGCGTAAGTGAAATCCGCCGCCAGCCGCAGGGCCGCGTCCAGGCCCAGTCCCCGCATAAGCGCCCCCACCACCGCGCTGGAGAACACATCCCCCGTTCCGTGGAACTGCCCGGGTACGGTATCGTGAAAATACGCCGACCGCTCCCCCGACGGCATAACGCTCACCACGCCGGTTTTTCCCTCCCGCAGACGCACCCCGGTCAGAACCACAGTCCCCGGGCAAATATCCCGGAGCCTGTCCAGCAGCAGGTCAAGATACGCTTCATCGTACTCCGTCCGGTAAGGCGTATCCGTCAGGAAACAGGCCTCCGTCACATTGGGGTCGATATAATCCGCCCGGCGGCAAAGCTCCGCCATTTTCCGTGCAAACGCCAGGTCAAACCCTGCGTACAGCCGCCCCTGGTCTGCCATGGCGGGGTCAACAAAAATCAGCGTCTCCGGGGTCGCGACCGTATCCAAAACGGCGCAAACCACGTCGATTTGTTCCCGGGACCCCAGATAGCCGGTATACGCGGCGTCAAAGCGCAGCCCCTGGCTGTTCCAGTGCCGGGCAATGGGCAGCAGCTCTTCCGTCAAGTCCCGGAACGTGAAGTCGGGAAACACGGAATGGGCGGACAGCACCGCCGTCGGGATCACCGCCGTTTCCACGCCCATGGCCGACAGCACCGGCAGCGCCACCGTCAGCGAGCACTTCCCCACGCAGGAAATATCCTGCATTGTCACGATCCGCTTCATAACCTGTTTCCCCCTTTCCTTGAGCCATTGTAGCAGAACCGCACCCAAGATGCAAGAAAAGACGCTCCGTTGGAGCGTCTTTTCTGTTACGTCCGGGAATAGATTTTCCGCGCCCAGGCCAATTTCGATTTACGGGTATCCATCAGCCCTTCGCTCTGATAAATTTCCCGCAGCCGCTCCCCCACAGCGGCAAGGCTCCGGGAACGGGCTACAGCCCGCCCCTGTTCGGTCAGGTCCGGCAGTGTACCGTCCAGCATCCCGGCGAGGGTCTGTTCAAAGCCCTCCACACCGTCGGACATATACACATCCCGCCCGGCCCCCAGCCAGCCGTCATACACCGGGATATCCCGCAGCAGCGTCGGGGTCCCGCAGGCCAGCGCTTCCAGCACCACGATGCCCTCCGTCTCCTCATGGCTCAAAAACGCAAAAGCGTCCGCGCCGCAGTAAGCGTCCCGCAGCGCCGCCTGGTCCACGAACCCGGCAAAGGTCAGATTCTCCGGCGCGCCGTCGATGGCCTGCTGCACCGGGGTGGGAATGAGCTTCGGGTCGGTATAGCCGAACCAGAAAAACCGTGTCTCCGGCATCTGCCGGGCCAGTTCGATGTAATCCAAGATTCCCTTGCGCTCCATCAGATGCCCCACGGAAATCACAACGCGTTCCCCGTCCGACAGTCCATAAGCCTCCCGAAACGCCGCACGCCGTTCCCGGCTGGGACGGAAAAATTCCGTATCGATACCGTTGGAGATATGGTAGATCGGCTTTTTCAGCCCATACCCCTGCAAAATTTCCTGGGAATACGCCGTAGGGGTCAAGATCACATCGCCCCTGCGGTAGCAAAAGCGGATCCACTGCTTAAACAGCGGCGCAAGCAGATTGGAGCCCCGGAAGGAGCAGCGAAAATCCTCCATGGTGGAATGGGCGTAATAGACCACCTTTTTCCGCCGCATCCGGGCCAGCATCGCCATCACAGGCGAATCCGGCAGCACCGTATTGATATGCACCACCTGGGTGCCCCGGTCCATACGCGCGTCCGGCGGCAGTCCCACAGCCCGCAGCGCGCCCCGCTGGTGGGCGATAGCCTGTCCCACGCCGCTTTTCCCTACGATGCGTTCCCCTCCGGTATACAGATAAACTGACATTTCGATCACCCTTATCCTAACCAATTCAAAACCTGCGTCCAAGCCGTGTTCAAAATCAGGCTGTACGCCGCGATGGCAAAGGGCTTGCCCGCCCAGATGATCGCGGTGAACCGCCGCCAGCTCATAGTCGTCGTCCCTGCCAGATAGCACAGGAAGTCATCCGGCGCCACCGGCAGAAAAATAGCGATGGCGAACCACAGGTCAAACTTTCCCTTTTTCGTCCAAGTATCGTATTTATCAATGGTCTTTTGCTGAAACAGCCGGGGCAGCAGGGGCCGTCCGTAGGTCTTCGCCACGGCGAACGCCAGCATAGACCCCACGCAGATGCCCACATAACTGTACACAAACCCCCACAGCGGCCCGAACATGATGACCCCCACCACACAGCCGATGGCGCCGGGCAAAATGGGGATGACCACCTGCACCGCCTGAATGACGGTAAAGATTACCGGCCCCCAGAAGCCCACCCGGGCCACAAGCGCCTCCATGGCCTCTTGGGAGGTAAGCACCCCGCTCTGCCAGCCCCAGACCGCCAGCGCCGCGCAGGCGGCCAGCCCCAGCATCGGCAGATACCGGCTGATCTGTACCCCTGCCCGGCTCATGCGGAGACCTCCCGCAGCGGCGAGCGCCGCCAGGCCATTTGTTCTCGATATACCTGTTCAATGCTCTCAGCAAAGGCGGGAACGGAATACTGCCGCCCCGTCCGCAGCGCAGCCGCGCTCATTGGCCCCCGCAGTTCCGGATGGTCGATCAGCTGCCGCACCCGGGCAATGGCTTCCGCCTCTGTCTGATACTGCCAGCCATTTTCCCCGTCGATCACAATGCCGTCCAGACACGCATCCGCCCGGCACAGCATAGGCAGTCCCGCGGACAACGCCTCAAAATAGGTCAAGCCCTGGGTCTCACTGGTGGACGCGCTGACGAACAGGTCTCCGGCCTTGTAATACCGCCCGACTTCTTCCGGCGGGACCATCCCAGTAAACACCACCCGGTCAGCCACGCCCAGTTCCCGGGCTTGCCGCTCCAGTTCTTCCCGGGCCGGACCGTCGCCCACCAAAAGCAGCCGCACAGGAAGCGTCCGCATCCCGGCCATCAGTCGCAGCAATTCCCCGTAATTTTTCTCTCTGGCCAGCCGCCCCACGGATACCAGCACCATGCAATCTTCCGGCAATCCCAGTGCCCGCCGCACGGCGGCCCCTTCCTCGTTGGAAGCGGCAAAGCGTCCCTGCTCGATCCCCGTCGGCACCACATAGATCGGTGCCGTCACGTTATACCCCGTCAGCAGCCTCGCCACTTTCTCAGACGGCACGACCACGCAGTCAGTGCGTCCGGCAATCCACCGGGAGAATTTTTCCACCAGATATTGCCCTAATTCCTCATTGCGGCAGAAGTAATGGGTATAATCCTCATACACCGTATGATAGGTATGCACCAACGGCACCCGCAGCCGCTCGGAAATATGCCGGGCCATAAAAAAGGTACTGAACTCACAGTTGGAATGGACCACATCGGGATGCCACCGGATCAGTTCGCGGATCAGCGAGCGCCCCCCGGCGGTCCGCAGCCGCGCGCCGGGATAGATCCGCTCCACATTCACCGACCCAATATAAGTCACGCCGTCCCGTTCCCAGGAATGCGCGGTAGGTGACAAGGTCAGGATCCGGACCTCATGCCCCCGTTCCTCCAGCCCCCGTCGCAGGTTTATCACAGATGTCACCACTCCGTTGACCGCATCCATATTCCAATCAGATGTCAGCAAGACTTTCATATTGCTTCACCTCAAAACATCTCGTATTGCATTATCAACTTAATACAATAGTAAAATAGCACAAGCAAATCTCCTTGTCAACTATTCTCTGTAAAAAAGTATAGAAAAATCACGTTTAAGAAACAATCCCCGAAAAGCTTAAGCCTTGATTAAGAAACAGAAACATTTTATTGACGGTTTCCCGGCGGGACGGGCATAATTTGCCGGACGAGGCGATATGATGTACCAAAACTGTCAGGAGGGATGTTCATGAAACAACTTACAAACGCGCTGGCAAAGCGCAAAAAACTACTGTCAGCCCTGGCGCTGGTCCTGGTGATCTGCCTGATGTTCTACGCAGTGAACGCGCCCCAGATCGTAGGCGCGGCGGCCACGGAACGGGTACTGCCCATCTACTGCGTAGAGCGGGACAACAAGGCGGTGTCCCTGACCTTCGACGCGGCCTGGGGCAACGAGGATACGCAAATGCTGATCGACATTTTGGGCCAGTACAACGTCAAAGCCACGTTCTTTCTGGTAGGCGACTGGGTAGATCGGTACCCGGAATCGGTCAAGGCGCTCCACGACGCGGGCATGGAGGTCATGAACCATTCCAACGACCACGCCCATTTTTCCAAGCTGTCTGCCCAGGAGATTCGGGACAATGTAAACGCCTGCTGTGACAAGATCGAGACGATCACCGGCCAGCGCCCGACGCTGTTCCGCTGTCCCTACGGCGAATACGACGACCATGTCGTGTCCACGATTAACGAAATGGGCATTCAAGTGATCCAGTGGGATGTGGACCCACTGGCAGCAGTTGGAGACATGATACATTACAAATAAATCACGAGCCGCCCGCGCCCGCCGGTGTACATCCCCATCGCGGGCATCGACAGCAGCAAGCCGGACCCCAAGCCCGAGCGCCCCGAAACCACCCCGCCCGTTCCCATGTCCTATCCTGACATTCAAACCGGCGCCTGGTACCACGACGCGGTATCTTTCGTACACAGCAAGTCCCTGATGTCCGGCTTCGACGACGGCAGCTTCCGCCCCGAAGCTCACACGACCCGGGGCATGATTGCCGCCGTCCTGTACCGTCTCGACGGCGCGGACACGCCGAATCTCTCCGATTTCCAAGACGTAAAGCCGGACGCGTACTACGCCAATGCCGTCGCCTGGGGCGCTTCCAACGGGATCATCAGCGGTTACAGCGCGGATATTTTCGGCCCTGACGACCCCATCACCCGGGAGCAGTTCATTGCCATGCTCTACCGCTACGCCGCGTACAAAGGCCATGACGTATCCGCCCGGGCCGACCTCAGCGCCTATACCGACGCCGGTGCCCTCAGCGCCTACGCCGCGGAAAACATGAAATGGGCCGTCGCCGCCCATCTCATCGCCGGCATGACAGACGCCACCCTGGGCGGCAGTCTCCCCGCTACCCGCGCCCAGGTCGCCTGTGTCCTGGCCCGTTTCTGCACCCAGGCGGCAGAATAACGAAATAAAAAAGCGCCCCGGAAGGTAAAATCTTCCGGGGCGTTTGCTATTTATTCCATTAGTCGGTATTTCACCTTGAGCCGATCGAGCTTTTCCAGCATCGGTCCCGCCGCAAACCACAAAAACAGCGCCGTCGCCACCCCCTGCACGCAGTCCATCGGCAGCCCCGCCACGTAATAACTCAACAGCAGCGGCCAAGTCGGCGTATCCGCCCAAAGCAGCGCAGACGCGGTGTTCAGCAGCCCGCCGTAGATCACAACGGAAGCCGCCGCGCCGAACAGCGCCATCGCCCCCCGGCCCCGCCTGACGGAAAACAGCTTTCCGCCCAAGAATCCGATGATCCCCGCCGCGAACATCTGCCACGGGGTCCAGGGTCCCTGGGCAAACAGCATATTGGACGCCAGCATCGACACCGCGCCCACCAAAAAGCCTGTCTCGCCCCCCAGCGCGGCCCCGGCGATGATCGCCACGGCCAGCACCGGCTTGCATTGGGGCAGCATGAACAGCGCCGCCCGCCCGGCCACCGCCACAGCGCAAAGCCCCGCGATGACCGCCAGTTCCCGTGCCTGGGGCCTGCGGCTTTCAAAGCACAGGAAAAACGGCAGCATCGCCTCCAGCAGCACCAGCAAAGACACCGCCGTATACCGCCCGCCGCTCCAGCGTGCGCCGCACCAGACCGTCGCCGGGATCAGCAGCAGCAACAAAGCCGACGCCAGCACCGCCCGCCACCCGGGCTTCGCCCGAGTTTGCTCCGGCATGTCCCCCGTCTCCGCGGGCGCTTTCCCCTCCCCCGGCCCGGACACATACGCCTCCGGCGCCCCGCCGCACACGGCAATGAGGTCCTTCGCCGTGACCGCCTCCGGCGCCAGCGTCCGCCCCATCCGGTTGGCGGCGGTAGTATAAAAGCTGTTTCCCCGGAAAAAGGCCCGGGGCGCGTCCGCCGCGACGATATCCCCGGCAAAAAACAAGCCGCAGCGGTGGGCATACCCGGCGCAAAACTCAATGTCATGGCTCACCACGACCACCGTTTTCCCCTGCCGGCACAGCGTCTCCAAAGTCTCCCCCAGCATCCGCTTAAATTCCAGGTCAAGCCCCTTGGTCGGCTCATCCAGCAGCAAAATATCCGGCTTCGTCAGCAGCACTTTCGCCAGCGCCGCCCGCTGCTGCTCGCCCCCGGACAAATCGTAGGGATGACACTCCAGCAGATGTCCCAGCCCGCACAACTCAACCACGCGCCGGAAATCCGCCCCGCCGCCCCGCACATCCTTCAGGTCCTCTTCCACGGTTTTTTTCACAAATAGCGCCTGAGTCGACTGGGGCAGCAGCGCCACCCGTCCCGCGGACTTCACCCGTCCCCGGTACGGCCGCAGCAGCCCCGCCATCAGCCGCAAAGCGGTGGTTTTCCCGGTACCATTCCCGCCCAACAGGGCCAAAAATTCACCTTTTCGCACCGTAACGGACAGATTTTGCACCACATCCGGCGCGTTTTTCTCATACCGGAACCACAGTTCCTCCGCCCGCAAGGCCACATCCCCGCAAGGATGCTCCGCCGCCGCGGGTACAGGCAATAAGGAGTGCTCCGCCCCGTACTTCTCCAGCCACGCCCGGCCCTCGCCCACCGTCACCGGCACGTCCTCTCCGCCGGAAACCGCAGCCCAGACCCGCATCGCCGTAGGCATCGCCAAAAACATGGGGTGCCCCAGCCGTTTCAGCGCGCGCCCCACTTCCCGGGGCGTTCCCCGGAACACCAAACGCCCCGCGTCCAGCACCGCCACGCTCCCCGCCAGAGGAAACGCCTCTTCCAGCCGATGCTCACTGAGCAAGATCGTCGTGCCGAATTCCCGGTTCAGCCGCCCCAGCATGGAAAGAAACTCCGCCGCCGCGATGGGGTCCAACTGGCTGGTAGGCTCGTCCAGCACCAGCAAAGACGGCTGTGTCACCATCACCGACGCCAGATTCAGCAATTGCTTCTGCCCGCCGGACAGGGACGCCGTATCCCGGTCGAACCAGGTCTGCATCCCGAAAAAGCTGGCCATTTCCGACACCCTCCGGCGGATCGCCAGCGTATCTTCCCCAAGGCTCTCCAGCCCAAAGGCCAGTTCATGCCACACCTTATCCGTCACGATCTGATCCTCCGGCGACTGCCCCACGAACCCAATGCGCCCACACTGGGTCCGGCGGTCAATCTCCGACAGCTCTGCGCCGTAAAACAAGACCTCCCCCGTCCGGGTCCCCCGGGGCGTCAGGTCCGTCTTCAACTGCCGCAATAATGTACTTTTCCCGCTGCCCGACGGCCCGCACAGCACGCAAAATTCCCCGTTCTCCAAGGACAGGCACACATCTTCCAGCGCCTTTTCCCGGGCGTTTGGATAGGAAAAACTCAAATGGCAGAGTGCAAGCGTTTCCATGTCCTCGCCTCCTTCGCGTGTAGGATCACCGGGGTCAAACCAAGGGCAAGCTGCGCCACCAGACACGCTCCCGCCGCCGGCGAGACCGCGCCGCCCACCATGGGAAACCAGTGCCAGCCCAGCGCCCCGGCAGCCCAGCCCCAAAGGCACACGCCGCCCCAAAGCAAGACCCAGCCCAGCACCCGGCGGTCCCTGGAATCAAAGCGGTACCGGGAATAAGCCGTACGCCCCGGCAACCCATATCCCCGGCTTTTCATACTCTCCGCCGCCGCCACAGCGTTTTCCAGCGCCCAGGTGACCGTAACAGACGCCAGCTTCCCGGTCATCCGCGCCCGCTCCAAGCCGCCCCGGGGCGGCCCCGACAATCCCATCTGCGCTTCCCGAACCGCCTGATACTGCGCCCTGCACCGGGGCAGAAACCGCAGCACCATCGACAGCAGCAGCGCCAGGGACGGCGCGCCCCGTCCCACCAGATACAGCACCCGGTCCGAGGTCATCACCGCGGAGCAGCACGTGCACCACAAGACCACCGCCGCCAGCATCACCGCCGCCGCCAGCCCATAAAGGATACTCTCCAGCGTCAGCGGATTCCCCGACGGAAAATGCCCCAAAACCGTAACGCCCCGGTGATTGAACGCCGGATTCACCACCGCCGCCATCAGCGCCATAGGCGCCAGCACCCGCGCCAGCCGTCCCAGCGCCTTTCCGCCCCGGAGCACCGTCAAATACCCCGCCGCGCACGCCAAAGACGCCAGCAAGCATGCCGGATGCATCACAAACATCCCCAGCACCAGCACCAGCGCGAAATAAACAAGCTGCACCAGCGGGTGGCAGCCGGAAAAAGCGTCACGACGTTCCATACTTCCTCATTCATTCCCCGGCGCGGCCAGGTCGCAGTGATATGCCCAGCAGATCACATCCCCCGCCGCCACCGTATATTGCCCGCACCCGTAACTGGGCGACAGGCCGTTGACCGTATAAGACCAGCCCGACAGCGGGCCGCAATCCATTTCATAAAGGTTGGCGATGCCTTCGATATACGCCGAATCATACGCCGGGGTCACGCTGAACTCCAAATGGATGCCCGTATCCCGGCACACCCGCTGCAGCACATCAAACACGCTCTCCCCGTCCTCAAAATCCACCTGGGTATCCGCCAGCACCACGCCATTTTCCGGCACCAGCGCCCGGGTCTGCTCCGGCAAGTCCTCCAGCCGGTCCAAAAGCTCCCCGCACACGATAGACAGCGTGCAGACCCTCTCCGCCTCCGGTTCCGATGACACGCCGGGCGCCGCTTCCTGCGACGGTTCGGGAGACACCTCCGGCATCACTTCCGCAGTCTGCACCGGCGGGGTGGGACTGCTCTCCGGCGTCATCACGACCTCCGGCACAGTCTCTCCCCCACGACATCCACCCAGCAACAGCAGCGCCGCCAGCAAAAGCGCGGTCAGCTGATAACGCGTCCGCATTCCGCCGCCCTCAAATCAAGCCCGCCTGCTCCAGCAGCGCGAACACCGCCCGGGCCATTTCTCCCCGGGTGATCCGTCCCCCGCCCCGCAGGTCAGACCCGATCTCCGCCGCGCCGCACAAGGCCGCGGCCTGTTCCAGCATGATCCCCGCTTCCTGCCGGGTGATGGTACCCTCCGGGTCAAAAAGCCCGTCGCCCCGGCCATGGATAATGCCATAGGCCGCGGCCGTACCTACATAAGCCGCGTACCACTGCCCATCCGGCACATCGGAGAACCCGTCCCCGTCTTTCGGTTCCAGCCCCAGCGCCCGCACCACGATGGTGGCGAACTGCGCCCGAGTCATGGTCCGCTCCGGGCAAAACGTCCCGTCGCCCATACCGCCCACGATGCCCCGGGCCGCCAGGGCCAGCACCGCGTCCTGTTCCCCGCCGGAAACATCGGAAAACCCGGCGTTCGCATCCTGAACCGCCGGCACCCGCACATCCGGGTGCGTTTTCCGCGCAAGTGCCGCCGCATCGGACATCTCATACAGCCCCGCCTGCCCGGCCCCGGCTCGTTCCAGCGCGATCAACCCCTGCAAAGCCTGCTCCGTCGCCATCAGATCGCTGCCCGTACTCTCCGCGCTGTGGGCGAAGCCTTTCCCGGGCGTATAAAACGTCAGCAGGTTATCCTCCAAGGTCTTCCCATTTTTCACAAACCGCGCGTCATCCACGGAAATCCCCAGCGCACAAAGCGCCGCGAGCATCTGCGCGCAGCCCTCCAGATTGGGCGCGCCCCAGCTTGTAAACCCGCCGTCGCCGTTTTGCATCCCGCTCATGCGGGTAATCGCCCGGTCGATGGCCGTTTGCACGCCATTCTGATCCCGGTATCCCGCCAGCGCCTGCAGCGCCATCCCGGTCATATCCGGCTCCGCGTCGCTTGCAGCGTCGCACATAAAATTCCATCCGCCGTCCGGCAGCGCATTTTCCAGAATATAGTCCACATACATCTGCCGGGACGCCTGAACCTTACCCTCCGCGCACACCGGCACAGGATAATCCCGGCAATCCAGCGCCAAAAGCGCCCAGATCGCGCCGTTGATGCCCTGCCGGACGGTCCCGTCAAAGTCCCCCAAAGGCAAGGTCAAGTCATAACCGCCCACATTCCGCGCGTCCCCGCCGACAGCGGACACCGCCAAAACCAGCCGGCTGTGCTCTGTATACTTTTTAGCGTCCAGCACACCTTCCCGCGCCCGCGCCGCCGACGCGGCCGCGGCATAATAATCCTGAAAATACCGCTCCCCCACGGGATACCCGCTCCGGGCCAAAGCCAGCACGGTCCAATCCCCGCCGATAGACCCCACCTGTCCGTTCGAGGCCGCCGCATATAAAAACGACGCGGCATCCTCGCTCACGCCCTCCAGCTCCAGCGCCATTGCCCCGGACGGCAGCAGCAGCGCCACCGCCAACAGCAGGCACAAACCGCGTATCTTCAATGTTTTCATGTACATTCCTCCATCACACATCATGATCTGTTCTATATCCATCTTATCATACCAAGTTTCCCATCCCTTGACAAGCCCCGCCGGGAAACTTTCCTTGACAACCCCCGTCCCGCACAGTATCATAAACTCAAATGGGAAAAATGGGGTGAGAAAAATGCCCGGCGGAATGTTTACCCGCTTCACCATCGGCCAATTCGCCGCCCTGCACGGCATCAACAAGAAAACGCTGATGTGGTACGACGAAGTGGGCCTTTTGCACCCGGTAGAGGTCGGTGAAAACGGCTACCGGTACTACAATTACTATCAAAGTTCCACCCTGGAGACGATTTTACAGCTGCGGGACCTGGGCGTATCCATCCCGGACGTCCAGGCGTTTCTCCGCAGCCGCTCCCCGGCCATGCTGGGCGGCCTGATCGAAGAAAAGCTCACCGACTTAGACGAACAGATCCGGCAATTAGAGCGCACCCGCGCCGATCTGCTGGCCAAGCGCGCGGCCCTGCACCGCTTGCAGCACCTGGACCTGGACAAGATCGAACTGACCCAGCTCCCGGAAGCCCGTCTCATCGCCATCCCGGTGAATAAGCACACCCCGCCGGAGACCGCCATTGAGCTGATGCTGAAGCAAGCCAGCCGCCAGCGCCTGCCCCGGCTGTACAGCGGCGTATACGGCTCCATGATCCCCGTGCCCCACCTGCGCCAGGGCCGGTTTTACGATTACACCGCCATTTTCATGGAAGCACCGGACGCCGACGGTCCCAACGTCCATATCTGCCCGGCGGGAGCATATCTGCGGGGCTGGTGCAAAGGTTCTTGGGACCTGATCCCGGACCAGTACCGCCGGATGCTGGCCTATGCCGACGCCCACGGGCTGGAACTGTCCGGTCATTCCTACGAACGTGGTATCAACGAGCGGGTCATCGACAACATCGACGACTACATCACCCAAATCGACATTCAGGTCAAACCCAAGCCCTGAAAAAAATTTTTCGCTTTCCTCTTGACTGTACAGTAACTGTACGGCTTATGATGGCTCCAACAACAGGGCCACCGGCCCGAGAGGAGAGCGATTTTTATGTTCAAACAGAAATTACAGCGCGCCGCGGCGGCCATAATGGCACTATCCCTGGCTTTCGCGATGCAGCTGCCCGCCCTGGCGTGCTCCGGCCTGGAACTGACCAGCGCGGAAGGCGACCCCTACTGGTTCCGTACCTGCGACATGGACGACACCTACAACGTCTTCGGTGAAAACGGTTCCTACATCCAGCCGTCCTACCTGGTGTCCTACCCGGCGGGCCAGCCCATCGAATTCACCACCGGCGCCGTCACCCCGGCGCACACCATCATCGGCATGTCCTTTTCCGACTCCCTGGCCATGCTGGACGGCATCAACGACACTGGGCTGGTGGGCGGCCTGCTGTTTTTGAACGAGGGCACCCAGACCGCCACCGAGGACATCCCCGAGGATTTTGAGACCCTGGCGGCCATGGAAGGCATCACCTGGTTTTTGGCCCAGTGCAAGGACGTGGACGAAGTCGTGGCCTTAGCCAACCGCACCTGTATGCAGGCGCTGTACGTAGACGGCATCCCCGGCTCCGACCTGTCCGCCACGCTGCACTTCACCTTCGTGGACTCCAACGGCAAAAGCGTGATCCTGGAGACCGGCGACCCCACCCAGCCCGGCCGTTTCGTGATCACCGAATCCATCGGCGTCATGACCAACTCCCCCACCTATGATGTCCAGCTGGAAAACCTGAAAAACTACATCGGCTCCGCCCCGGAGCTGCGCAGCCAGGACATCACGTCCCTGACCCTGAAAGGCCAGACCATCGAAGGCACGCCCACTGGCACGGACCGCACTTTCCCCGCATCTAACGCGGCCTATGACCGCTTCACCCGCTTAGCCGTGACCCGCGCCCTGTGCGACGAAGGCAGCGCCATTCCCAACGCGGAGATGCTGTCCAAAGGCAGCGGCATTTTTGCCGGCATCAACGTCCCCAACGACAACGGCAAGGGCACCTACTACTACGACGCGCTCACCGAGACCGGCGAAGTCGAAGGCGCGGCCCCCTGCTACACCCAGTACACCGTGTGTTATGATATCGCCCGCCGCACCCTGGCCATCCGGCCCTATGACACCCTGCTGTGGACGACCCTGTCCATAGAGGACGCCGACCCCGCCGCCCGTGCCACCTACCCCATTCTCCGGGGCGAAGCCGGCGGCACCGTCAGCGCCCTGTCGGTGAACGCCCCCGCCACCCAGCCGGAAACGACCCCCGAGACCACCCCCGCGCCGGAAGCCCCGGCGTCCAGCGGCACAAACACCGCCCTGGCCGTCGCCTGCGGTGTACTCGCCGTAGCGGTCATCATCCTGGCCGTACTGCTCCTGCGCAAAAAGAACGCCTGACAAAAAACACCCCGTCCGCCCGGACGGGGTGTTTTCCCATATTATCCCAATTTCCGCAGGGCGTGGAAGCCGCCATGCACCGCGTCATAGACCTTTCCCGGTTTCACGCAGTCCCCGATGGGGAACACCGGGTACGGCTTATCTTCCAGCGCCTTCGCCAGCGCGCCGCTGGCCCGGAAGCCGCTGGCCAGCACCACATTGTCGCAGATGAGCGGAATAAACCCACGCTCCGTTTCCACGACCACTTCTCTGGGCGCGATATCCACCATTTTCGCATAAGTATGGATCTGGATATGGGCGCGGTTAAGCCGTTCTTTGAGCCCCAGCTTCATATTGGCGGACATATCCGCTTCCTCCACCAAGGGGCCGCCCATTTCCACCACGGTGACTTTTTTCCCCCGCTCCTCCAAATCGATGGCCACCTCGCAGCCCACGTGTCCGCCGCCCAGCACAACCACGCGCTCGCCCACAGGCACACCGTTGGCCAGCAGGTCATAGGCCGTGACCACATTTTCTCCGTCGATGCCGTTGATGGGCGGCCGCACACTCTCCGCGCCGGTCGCCAGAATAACCGCATCCGGCTTGAACGCGTCAATGCTGGCCTCATCGGCGGTCTTCATGAACTCCACCTTCACGCCATGCTTATAAAGCTGCGCGATTAGATGCTCCTTATACCGCCGCATATCCACCTTAAAGTCCGGTGCGCCCGCGGCGTTGATAAGTCCGCCCAGCTTGCCGTCCTTTTCCCATAAGGTCACGTCATGGCCCAGTTCAGCGGCCAGCGCGGCGGTGTACATCCCGCCAGGTCCGCCGCCCACCACCAGCAGCCGCCGGGGATTTTTGGTGGGTTCCAGCCGGTACTTGGTCTCCTTGCAGGACAACGGATTGATCGCGCAGGACCCAGGAATCCGCACAGCGCTGTTCAGGCACTCATTGCATGCGGTGCAGTACACAACGTCGTCCAGCCGTCCCTGCTGCACCTTGCTGGGCCAGTAAGGATCGGCCAAAGACTGATGGCCCATAGCGATCATATCGGCGGTACCGTCCATCAGTGCCGCCTCCGCCTGGGGTGCATAATTCAGTTTCCCCTGGACCAGGAACGGGGTAGTAATCCCCTCCTGCCGCATCCGCCGGGCGATGAACAGCTGGCTGCCCGGTTCGTCATACGCGCTGGGGATGGCCTTGTTCCATACCTCATAGCACCCATGGTCCAAATGGATGAACGAAAAGCCCCAAGTATCCAGGATCTTCACGATTTCCACACCCTCATTGTCCAGGGTACGTCCGCCATGGAAAGAATGTTGAGGCGTAAACTTCACAGAAACAGGATACTCCGGCCCCACCGCAGCCCGGATGGCCTCATAAAACTCCCGGATGAACCGCAGTCGATTCTCCAAGCTTCCACCGTATTCATCTTCCCGGTGGTTCCAGCACGAGGAAATGAACTGGTCCAGCATATACCCGCCGTAAGCGTGAACCTCGAGGATATCCACCCCCGCGTCCTTGGCCATTTTCGCGGCCTTGCCGGCCTTTTCCACCAGCGTGTGGATTTCCTCCACGCTCAGCGCCTTGCACTTGTGATCGGGATGCCAGAACGCCGGCACCTCGCTGGCGGACACATGGGTAGTGGTCTCCGGCGTTCCCACATTCACCCGTCCATAACCCGGCGACAGCTGGATGGCCAGTTTCGCGCCGTACTGGTGCACCTCGTCCGCCAGCAGCTTCAGCCGCTGGGCGTGGGACTCATTGCACAGGAAATTTCCGGAGGAATGGGGATGCTCATATTCATCGGTAATGGTGTGGGCCGAGGGGTAAATCAGTCCGAACCCGCCCTTGGCCCGCTCGACCAGATATGCCCGCTGTTCCTCGGACACACCGCCGTCCGCCGCATGGATGGTACCCATAGGGGCCACCGCCAGCCGATTTTTCAACGTCACGCCGCCGAAGCTGATAGGATCAAACAATTTCGCCATAACAATACCTCTCTCCAAAAGTAATAGGTCCTCTCCAAGACTATCTGTACCCATTGTAGCCCGCCCTCGGAAGAATGTAAATCGACAAAGCTTGAACGAAGTTTCCCACAGGAAACAAAGTTGACAAAAAGTTGACTTCATGATAGGATATCTATAGGAAACAACCCATGGGAGGTGCGCGTATGGAGTTTGGTAGCTTGCTCAAATCAGTCTTGTCCCTAAACGACATTAAGATGTACAATCTGGCCAACGCCCTGGGCTACGACAAATCCTATGTCAGCAAATGGATCAACCACACCAAGCTTCCCCCTGCCAAGGAGCTGGAGAGCCTGTCCGAGCGTATTGCCTGGTTCGTGGTCCGGGAATGCGGCGCGGACCGCAAGCGCATGACCGCCCGGGAGTTGGGCTTTTCCAAGCCCAACGGCGAAGCGCCGGAAGACGCGGTATTCGCCGCGGAACTGTCCTCCCTGCTCCGGGAGGCCTACTGGCAGTCAAAATACGCCTCCGAGCGCGGCAGTCTGACCCCACCGCCCGCCGACAGAGCGCAGCCGGTCCCGATAGCGGCAGAGTGCGTGCTGTTCACCCAGCCCGTCACCCAAAGCGGTATGTTCCAGCCGGTCATGGACGACCTGCGGGAGCTGGACACGGAAAACGATCGATTCCGTCTTCAGGCGGTAATCGACCCCTCCCGGTTCGCCGACCACGTGGACCTGTACTGGAAGCACATCTGTCAACTCCTGCGTTTGGGCACTCAAGGCGACGTAGAGCTGCTGGAACTGACCCGCCCCACCCCCGCGGAACTGCCCGACCGCTTCGTGATCGCCAAAGACGCATTTGTGCGCCAGAGCGTACCTCTTCCCTTTTCCCGGCAGCCCGTGACCCTGCGGGTCACCGCTCCCGCCGTGGTAGAAGCCTACTATGACGACGCCCGGAAATTTTTACAGCAGCAGCAATGTATGCTGGAATCCTCCAATGTCAATGGGAACTTGTACTATTACAAATATGCCTCCACGGACCAAAAGCGGTACCTTTTGTCATCCATGTTCCCCATGTACATGAGCGAGGAACTGTTTGACGAGATTTTGAACAAATACGGCAGCAAGACCCAAAGCAGCAGCATCGCCCGGAAGCGGTATTTAAAGGAATTCACCACGAAAAAATCCGTCGTGATCTACGACACCGCCCTGCTGCGGTACATGAGCACCGGCAAGCTCTCCGCTTTCGACGCCTACGAGGGCGAGACCCTCACAGTCAGCGAGCGCAAGCGCCACTTGCAGGAACTGGTAGGCGAGATGGAAAACGGCACCCGCCTGGATTTAAAGATCCTCAGCGACAAAAACCCCATCATCAACTACGACGAGCTGTCCGTATCCTTTTTCATGAACGACAGCAGCGCCTACTGCTCGGACATCCGCAAAAAGAAAGACGGCGTGCGCTACTTCGTGTCCAGCGAGAGCCGCAGGCATCTGTCCGCCCTGCTGGACCACATCCACGCCCTGCCTCCGGGATATCTCATGGAGGGAAAAGACGCCATCGACTACATCCACGACGGCATGAAAAACATGTAACAAAAAAGCTGACGGAAGCGATTCCGTCAGCTTTTGCATTTTACCGGCACGCCAGTTCGCCGTTTTCCGCGTCCAGAACGATGGTATCCCCGCCGGAAAGCGCCCCGGACAAAATTTTCCGTGCGATGAGCGTTTCCGCCCGGGTCTGAATGACCCTGCGCAAAGGCCTTGCGCCGAACACCGGGTCGTAGCCCTCGTCGATGAGCAGCCGCTTGGCCCCGTCCGTGACCTCCAAAGCCAGCATCTGATCCGCCAGCCGCCGTCGCAGCCCACCCAGCATCAAATCGACGATTTGTTCCAGATCCGCTTTTGCCAGCGGCTTAAAGAAGATGGTCTCATCCAGCCGGTTCAGGAACTCCGGCCGGAACGCGGCCCGCAGTTCTCTTTGCACCCCGGCTTTCGCTTCCCCGGAGATCTCCCCGGCCTCATCGATGCCGTCCAGCAGATACTGGCTCCCCAGATTGGACGTGAGGATAATAACGGTGTTCTTAAAATCCACCGTCCGCCCCTGGCTGTCGGTGATGCGTCCATCATCCAGGATTTGCAGCAGGATATTGAACACATCCGGGTGGGCCTTTTCCACCTCGTCGAACAAAATGACCGAGTACGGCCGCCGGCGCACAGCCTCGGTCAGCTGCCCGCCCTCGTCGTAGCCCACATATCCCGGCGGCGCGCCGATGAGCCGGGACACGGAGAATTTCTCCATATACTCGGTCATATCGATGCGCACCATGTTGTGTTCATCGTCGAACAGCGCCTCCGCCAGGGCCTTTGCCAGCTCAGTTTTTCCCACGCCGGTGGGCCCCAGGAACAAGAATGACCCAATGGGCCGCTCCGGGTCGGCGATACCCGCCCGGGAGCGCAAAACCGCCTCGCTGACTTTCGTCACGGCCTCGTTTTGCCCAATGACCCGCTGATGGAGGATCTCCTCCAGCCGCAGCAGCTTTTCCCGCTCCCCCTCCATGAGCTTCGCCACGGGGATGCCGGTCCAGCGTGCCACTATGCCCGCGATTTCCTCTTCCGTCACGGTATCCCGCACCAAAGAGGTCTCCCCCCGGGCTTCCGCGGCCTGTTCCGCCTCTGCCAGCTTCTTTTCCAGTTCCGGCAGGTCGGAATACTGCAAGCGCGCGGCCTTTTCGTATTCCAGTTCCATTTTTGCCGTCTCGATCTCTCCATGGACCCGGTCGATATCCTCTTTCACCTGCTTCACCGCGTCCACGGCGGTCTTTTCCGACTCCCACGCCGCCTGCCTGGCCTGATACGATTCCCGCAGGTCCGCCAGTTCCCCGGACAGCTTTTGCAGCCGGTCTTTTGACAGCGGGTCGTCCTCCTTTTTCAGCGCCATTTCCTCGATTTCCAGCTGCGTGAGTTTCCGGCGCATATCGTCCAGTTCCGCGGGCATGGAATCGATCTCCGTGCGAATGAGCGCGCAGGCCTCGTCCACCAGGTCGATGGCCTTATCCGGCAAAAACCGGTCTGTAATGTACCGATCCGACAGCGTCGCCGCGGCCACCAAAGCGTTGTCATGGATACGCACACCGTGGAAAATCTCGTACCGGTCTTTCAGCCCCCGCAGGATAGACACAGTGTCCTCCACCGTAGGCTGTTCCACCAAAACCGGCTGGAACCGCCGTTCCAGCGCCGCGTCCTTTTCGATATACTTGCGGTACTCGTCCAGCGTCGTGGCGCCGATACAGTGCAGTTCGCCCCGGGCCAGCATAGGCTTGAGCAGGTTCCCCGCGTCCATACTTCCTTCGGTCTTCCCCGCGCCCACGATGGTGTGCAGTTCGTCGATGAACAGCAAAATTCTTCCCTCAGACTTGCGAATTTCCTCCAGCACTGCCTTGAGTCGTTCCTCGAACTCCCCCCGGTACTTTGCGCCCGCGATGAGCGCGCCCATATCCAGCGAGAAAATGGTCTTATCCTTCAACCCGTCCGGCACGTCGCCCCGGACGATGCGCTGGGCAAGCCCCTCCGCGATAGCGGTCTTCCCCACGCCCGGTTCCCCGATGAGCACGGGGTTATTCTTAGTCTTCCGGGACAAAATACGGATCACACTGCGAATTTCCCCATCCCGCCCGATGACCGGGTCAAGCTGGTTGTCCCTGGCCCGCTGCACCAGGTCGGTGCCGTATTTCGCCAGCGCGTCGTAGGTATCCTCCGGGTCGTCGTTGGTCACCGGCCGGGTCTTGACCTTGGCCAGTTCTTGGGTAAACCCGTTTTTTGTGATATTGTGGTCCTGAAACAGCCTGCGCAGTTCCGGTGTCGGCTTCGCCAGCAGCGCCAGCATCAAATGCTCCACAGAAACGTAGCTGTCTTTCAGGTTCGCCGCGGTTTTTTCCGCCAAAGTCAGCACTTCCGCGGTCTCCCGGGACGCGTAAATATCCCCGCCGCCGGAGACCTTCGGCATCTTTTCAATGATGCCGTCCAGTTCCGCCAGCACCCCGTCGCAGTCCACGCCCATACGTCCCAATAGCGTACCGGTCAATCCGCCGTCGTCATCCACCAGCGCGTACAGCAGATGCTCCGGGGTCACATAGGCGTTCTGATTTTCCGCCGCCATCCCCTGGGCGGTATTCAACGCCTCCACAGTCTTTTTTGTATATTGCTCCGCATTCATCAAACACACCTCCAAACGTCAAAGGGTAACGCCCAACTGCGTCATTTCCCGTTCATAAGCCTGCTCTAATTCCTCCGGGGACGCCTGCCCCGCCAGCCACAGCTTCATCAGCCGGTCAAAGCACTGCACATACCCGGCGATGCCCTCCGCCGTATCCGCCTGCGCCCCATCCAGCACAATGGACCGCACAAACCGGCCCGGATATAATTCATACACCCGTCCCGGCAGTCCCAACCGGGCAAAGCGCCGGTCCTCAAACTGCTTCCATAAGCGGAAAAACTGCGTCATTTCCTGGATCAGTTCCTCCGATTGGGTCCGGAAGATCACGGAAAGCGTCCCGTCTCCGCCGTTCCCGGTGCGCCGCAGTTCCACTTCATATTTCACTGTGGGCCGGTATTTGTAGGCCAAACTGGACTTCATAGACATGCTGGATGCGTTCGGCACAAAAAACGGCACCAGTTCCCGGGATGGGGCCAGCAGTTCTTCCACGGAACGGAACACTTCGCTCACCCATCGCTGGGGGGTCATGACCTGGACGTACTCCGCCAAAATCTCATTGATGAGCCCAGAACGGCTCATGCCCCGGCGGTGGGCCAGCAGGTCAATTTCCCGCACGACCTCATCACTGAGGGTCAAGCTGTACAGGGTCTTTTTCATAAGGTCAGCTCCTTTCACGGCGGATAGTATGATTTCGTACCGGCAAATCATTCTACGGTCTGATTTCGGACTAACGTTCCGTTTTTCAGTACGATTTCGGACTGTTTCTTTTATCGCCGCGTAAATGATTCTTATAGCTATATCCTATCAGCCCCGCAAACTTTTGTAAAGTATTTTATATAAATTTTTACACAAAGTTAACAAATTATGCGTCAAATTTTACGATAAAAAAACACGCCCGGAAAATTCCGGGCGTGTTTTTATTCCGCCAATTTGCGGTCTTTTTCGATGATAGCTTCAATGGCCTGGTGGACCGCGGATTCAAAGCCCAGGCGCTTCAGGGTGTGCACGCCTTCTATGGTCGTTCCGCCGGGGGAACAGACCTGGTCCATCAATTCGATGGGGTGTTCGGGACTTTCCTGGGTCAACTTTGCGCTGCCCAGCACCGTCTGGCAGGCGATGTCCTGAGCCATGGACCGGGGCAGGCCCGCTTTCACGCCGGCGCTGGAGAGCGCGTCAATGTATAAGTGGATAAATGCGCCGCTGGCGCCGCCGATGGCGGAAAAGGCCGGGAACTGGGCTTCCGGCAAGGTGAATACGCTGCCGACGGTCTCGAACAGGGCGCGGACGGTTTCCAGGTGGGCGTCTGTGGCGTAAGCGCCCTTACAGATGGCCGTGGTGGCAGCGCGGACTTTGGCGTTGATGTTGGGCATCACCCGCACCACGGGGACCGGAACGGGAAAAGCGCTTTCGTAAAAGCCCGTGGGCTTCCCGGCGGCGATGGATACCAACAGCTTGTCCTGCGTCACCGCCGGGGCAATCTCCGGGAGAACGTCCGCCATCATCTGGGGCTTGACCGCAAGGATGAGTACATCAGAGCGTTGGGCCGTGTCCAGGGGGCTTTCACAGGGGATGAGGCCTGTTTCTTCCGCTAAGCGGCGGGTCTTTTCCGGGCTGCGGTTGTAGCCGTAAACCGTGTCGCCGGCAAATTTCCCGCTGGCGGACATGCCCCGCAGGATCGCGCCGGCCATGTTGCCCAGGCCGATGAATCCGTATGTCATCGTATCTGCCCCTTTCCGTATACCTTGAATTTCATGCTGGTCAGCTCATTCAGGCCCAGGGGGCCGCGGGCATGCAGCTTTTGGGTAGAGATGCCGATCTCCGCGCCCAGGCCGAATTCACCGCCGTCGGTGAAGCGCGTGGACGCGTTGTGGTACACCGCCGCCGCGTCTACCGCGGTGAGGTACAGTTCCGCCGCCGCGGGGTCTTCCGTGACGATACATTCGGAATGGCCCGTGGAGTAGCGGTACACATAGTCGATGGCTTCGTCGATGCTGCCGACGATGTGGGCGGCGATGATGTAGTCCAGGTACTCTTTGCCCCAGTCCTCGTCCGTCGCCGGGGTCGCCCGCGGGCCGAGGATGGCCATGACTTCTTTGTCGCCGCGGATCACCGTATGCTTCGCTTCCAGGCGGCGGGCGACGATGGGCAGAAGCTTTTCCGCAACCTCCCGGTGGATGAGCATACACTCCGCCGCGTTGCATACCGAAGGGCGTGAGGTCTTGGCGTTTTCGATGATATCTGCCGCCATTTCCAGGTCCGCCGCCTTGTCCACGTAGATGTGGCACACGCCGGAACCGGTCTCGATCACCGGGACAGTGGACTGCTCCACCGTGGCGCGGATCAGGCGGCGGCTTCCCCGGGGGATCAGCACGTCTACATAGGCGTTCATGCGCATGAGTTCGTTGGCGCTTTCGTGGGTGGTGTCCGTGACCAGTTGGATGCAGTCCGCGGGCAATCCCGCGTTGTTCAAGGCGCGGCGCATGGTTTCGGCCAGGGCCGTGTTGGAGCGGATCGCTTCTTTGCCGCCCCGGAGGATCACCGCGTTTCCGCTTTTCAGGCACAATGCCGCGGAATCTGCCGTCACGTTGGGGCGGGCCTCATAAATCACCGCGATCACGCCGATGGGGACCGCCGTTTTCACCAGGCGCAGGCCGTTGGGACGCACCTCATCGGACAAAATCCGGCCCACCGGGTCCGGCAGGGCCGCGATGTCCCGAATACCCTGGGCCACGCCCTCTAAGCGCTCCTGGGTAAGACGGAGACGGTCCAGCATGGTGTCGTTCATGCCCCGGGCTTCCGCGGCGGCCATGTCCGCGGCGTTGGCGGATAAGATCGCTCCCGCGTCCGACAGGACTGCCGCCGCCATGGTTTCAAGCGCGCGGTTCTTTTGCTTGGTATCCGCCCCGGCTAATATCCGGGCGGCGGCTTTTGCCTGCTTTCCAATCTGTTCCAGCATTATGCTCTCTCCTTCGCGGGGAAATGGGTCCCCAGGTCCGCGCCGTCCATGAGACGGTAGATGTCCCGGGGGGCTTTTCCACTGATGATGTAAGTGTCTACGCCCGCGGCTGTGGCGATCTGCGCCGCGTGGAGCTTGGTGACCATGCCGCCGGTACCCAGGGCAGTGCCCGCGCCGGTGGCATAGGCCCGGATCTCGTCGGTGATCTCCGGGACGACGGCGATGCGCCGGGCCGCCGGGTCCGTCAAGGGGTTGGCGGTATACAGGCCGTCCGTTTCCGTCAGGATTACCAGAGCGTCGGCGTGGATCAGCGAGGCCACCACCGCTGACAGGCTGTCGTTGTCGCCATAGACGATCTCGTCCACCGCCACCGCGTCGTTTTCGTTGACAATGGGGATCGCCCCGTAGGTGAACAGGCGTTCAAAAGTCTGCACCAGGTTCTGCTTGCGCTTGGGGTCGTCCACGTCCTCTTTCGTGATGAGCAGCTGGCCCACCTTATGACCGTACTGGGCGAACATCTTGTCATAAATGAACATCAGCTCGCACTGGCCCACCGTGGCAGCGGCCTGCTTGCCGGGGGTATCCTTCGGCCGGGCGGGCAGGCCCAGCTTCCCGACCCCAACGCCGATGGCGCCGGAAGTCACCAGGACGACCTGCCTGCCCTCGTTCATCAGTTCCGAGAGCACCAGCACAAGTTCTTCCATGCCTTTCAGGTTCGTTTTTCCCGTTTCATGGGTCAAGGTGGACGTGCCTACCTTGAACACGATCGTCCGCGCTTTGCTGAGCATGTTGTTCATCTCCGTTTCTGGTATGGAGAAAATGTACCACATTTCCCGGGGAATTGCAATCGGTTTTATATCTTCCAGACGATCTCCGCTTCGTCCCCGGTCAGCAGGATACGGTCGATGAATTCCCCGGCGATCTGCTTTTTTTCCGAAAAGGGCGCGGCGTGAAAATCCAGGCGGGGCTGTTCCCGGGGCTGTTCCGCCCGGGCCTGGAGGGCCGCGCGCCGGTCATGGAGCGCGTCGATCTGCCGGGATATGTACCCCGCCGACACCGCGCTGCTTTCTGACAGGGCCTTGACCAGACGGTCGATCTTTCGGTCGATGTCCAACAGCTGCGCCGCAGTCTCCCGGTCAGCGGGACACAGGGCATCCGATGGGCAGGCAGACAAAAACGTCTGGATGGGGGCAGCTACGGCGGATTCCAGGACCGGAAGTTCTACGGTGATCTCGCTGTCGCAGTTTGACAGATTCGTGCGGCCTGAGCACAGCAGTTGGTAGGTACCCTGCGGTTTTGCGTGGCCGATCTTGACCGCGTAGCCGCATTTGGCGCATTTCATCAGGCCCGTGAGCCAGGAATATTTCCCAGCGTTGGCCCGGGGCAATTGCCGGTTGCGGGACAGCTTTTCCTGGGCCGCCAGCCACAAGGGCGCGTCGATGACGCCCTCGTGGTTGGCGACTGTCAGGCGGCGGGCTTCGGTCTCACGGGACCGGCGGCCGATGATGTTGCAGGCGTGTATGCCGTCAAAGGCCTCCGGCGGGAGGTCTATTTCTATCCCCTGGGTGAGATAGTGCCAGTAGACTTCCTCGTCCGCTTTCACGTATAGGGGGCTGTGCAGGATGCGGGACAGGGTAACGTTGTCCCAGGCTTCCCGCCGGGGGCCGTGGACGCCCCGCTGGGTCAGGGTGCGGGCCAGGGTACGTAGGGACAGGTCCGTGCCGGCATATTCCCGGAAAATCTGCCGCACCACCGCCGCGTTTTCGTTTGGCACAAGGCTCGATACCCGGCGGCCATCCGTTTCCAGTCCCGCCAGGTCATACCCGTAAGGCGCGGGACCACCGGGCCACGCTCCAAGGGCAAACCGGTGGCGGTAATTGTCCCGCACCCGCTCCGCGATGGTCTCCCGTTCCAGTTGGGCAAACACCAACACGATGTTCAGCATCGCCCGGCCGATGGGCGACCCGGTATCAAAGTTTTCCGTGACCGACACAAACGCCACCCCGTGGCGGTCTAATACCTCCCAGACCCGGGAGAAGTCCGCGATGGAGCGGCTGAATCGGTCCAAGCGGTAAACGCAGATTCGCCCCACATCCCCCGCCTCCACGGCCCGCATGAGTTCCGTGAAGGCGGGGCGCTTTGTGTTTTTGCCGGAAAAGCCCTTGTCTTGAAAAACTACGGCTTCCGGGCCGGTGAATCTTCGGCACAGTTCGATCTGACTCTCGATGGACAGGCTGTCTTTCTTATCCACAGACTGCCGGGCATAGATCGCGTCCACCGCCGTCATTTCGCGGCCCGCAGCAGTATCAAACGGCGGCAGACCGCCGCTGCCGCCGCCGCGCGGCTGGCTTCATCGGATGTACGGAATGTGTGTTTGAGTTTCATGGTATCCCTCCCGATGTGACTATATGAGGGGGATACATTAAATTATTCCCGCCGCCATCCGCTGCCGGGGGAGGATGGCTGGTAATAGTTGGGTGACTGTTAGGCCGATGATGCTTAGGGCGACTTTGAGTTGCCGGTTCTGGGAGATAAATTTTACTTGTCGCGTCTCGTAAAGGGTGCGACACTCGTTGTAGTCCGCGCAGCCCACAACACGCCCATTTCAATCCTCGCACCCCTGGCGGGGTGCGACCGCGGGGAAATGGCTGCAAGGGATTGAGCCAAACATTTCAATCCTCGCACCCCTGGCGGGGTGCGACTCTCATGTCTGCACCGTCCAGTCTACTAATAGCGCCATTTCAATCCTCGCACCCCTGGCGGGGTGCGACACCGTGCAGACTATCAGCCTAACGATAAAAACGTATTTCAATCCTCGCACCCCTGGCGGAGTGCGACGTCACCCAGCACAGCGCCGCGATCTGCGTAGTCACATTTCAATCCTCGCACCCCTGGCGGGGTGCGACGCAGGCGCAAGCGCTGTACCCGCAAAAGCCCCGGCATTTCAATCCTCGCACCCCTGGCGGGGTGCGACCGATAGTCCGCGACGATCGACCGTTTGTACTCCTCAATTTCAATCCTCGCACCCCTGGCGGGGTGCGACCCGGCCCCGATATACCTCGCCGCTCTTGCGTACGTAATTTCAATCCTCGCACCCCTGGCGGGGTG
>JAAWQX010000030.1 GCA_022800755.1 Oscillospiraceae bacterium | reverse complement strand
ACGGACCAGAAGGTCAGGAGTTCGAATCTCTTACGGCGTGCCAAAAACAGGCCTGAAACGTGAGTTTCAGGCCTGTTTTGCTGTTTTTGGGAACTTTTTGGTGGGTGTGAAATTGGGCTGACCCATACCGTGACCCATACGGGAGTGGGGAGGGGAAAGGGTCAAAGAGTAGCGGAGAGGAAAGAACCTACTTTTTCGGCTGCATCCTGCTTCATTGCCGGGGTGATATGCCCGTAGGTGTCCAGGGTGAAGCCTGCAGAGTAATGTCCGAGGAGACCGGAAAGGGTTTTCACGTCCACACCGTTTTGCAGTGCCATCGTTGCGAACGTGTGACGCAGGGCGTGGAAGCGAACTTTCTCCAGTCCTGCTCGTTTCAGGACTCGGTGTAGCATTTTCAGGACACTGTCAGGAGAAATTGGGCCGCCAGTGGGGGAGGAGAATACATATTCAGAAAAACCGTTTTCCCGATCTTTCTTTTGCTTTAGAATTTCTGTGACTTCCGGTGGCACAATGATCTGCCGATAAGCATTTTTGGTTTTGAGTGGGGATTCTTTCACTTCTCCGTCTGTTCGGGTGATTTGGCGTTGAATGTAGATGCTGTTGGCGTTGAAGTCGATATCTGTCCATTTTAGACCAAGTAGTTCTCCTCGTCGTAGACCTGTGGCGAGTTCAGTAAAGTATAGTTCAAAAACGCCAGACTTTTTTGCTTCTTCGAAGAACTTTTGTAGATCAGTCAAAGGGAGAATCTCGATTTCCTTTTGCTCTTTCTTGGGGAGAATGCATCTGCTGGCAGGGTTTTCTGAGATAAGTTTTTCATCTACTGCTCGGTTCATGGCGTGGGAAATGAAGCAGTGAATATTGCGTACAGATTTGGCAGACAAGCCTTTCGGTTTGTTCTGCGATTCTTTTCTCTGTACTCTACCTGACTCACTCATGCGGTTGTAGAACTGCTGGAGGTCGTTGGTAGTTAGCTTGTTTAGCTTGATGCTTCCGATTTTGTCGCTGGCAATCTGGTTATCGAGAAATCCGGTGTAGTTTGTGAGAGAAGATGGCCGTAGGTATACCTTTCCGTAATTGTCTAACCAGTATCTCAGCCACTCCGAGAGGGTGAACTGATCGGCTCGACTGATGTCCAAGTCTTTGCTTTCCTCAATAGCTGCTTTCAGTTTCTCTTTTACTTCGGTTTGTGTTTTACCGAGGACGTTCTTGAATTTCTGCTTTCCGGTTTCCGGGTCGTATCCAACGGTGTAACGGCCTTCCCAGCGTCCATCTGCTCGTTTGCGTATACTGCCCTCACCGTTCGCTCTGCGTTTTGCCATGCTTGCCCCTCCTTAGCCCATGATGCCGACCTTGTTGCCGTTCTCGCGCATGATTTCATCGTGGATTACCGTACCTGCGCCTTGGCTTTCCAGCCATCCGAAGCCGGGGACATAGACCATATCTCCCGCTTTCACGGATTGGTTTGTGACTGGCTGTTGGATTGCTGGTTCTGGTGTCGGCTCTGCTGTAATGACTTCGATGACAGGTTTATCGACTTCTATTTCCGCTTCGGGTGTGGGTGCAGGTGTTGGTGTGGCAGCTGTCTCAATGGATATTGGTTCTGGTGTGGGGACAGGTTCTTCTGCTTTGTTAGCCTGCGTATGTACTCCGATGCAGACCGCTGTGCAAAGAATCGCGGTTGGTACAAGCGCTTTTTTCATTGTGGTTATCCTCCTTTGTTTTTGGTAACCACAACACATACCACACCTTGGTCGAAATAGCTACTGAAATATTTTTGCGTTTCTTTGTTTATTGCGATGCAGATTTTGAGGGTCATATCATCGCTGTAATATCACCTATCTTGTGTCCCATTGCCAGTTGCTTTCGCATGAGCTTCTTCCACCGCTTTCGGTCAATGCGGTGCGGAATCGTAGTCGCGTCTTTCACTGGAACAGTGGGAGAAATGCGTCCCAGATCTGCGCCAAACTGTAACACACCGCACATAGCCCCAATAAGCATCCCAGAACGACAATGAATTTGATCAGACTGTCCCGGTCGAGATGCAACTCTGGTCGTCTGATTCTCGGCAGAGAGAATGAAAGTTCTTTTTTCTTCCCAGCCAGTTCCACCGTCTGCTGCAACGCCCGCACAGATCGTGTCAGTTCCTCTATTTGGGCGTAGGTCGGGTAGTTCGTCGGTTTCTTGAAAATCTCCCACAGAAGGGCTGTCAGTTCGTTCCAGTTCTCTTGCGATGGAGTCCATACCGTAGCCGGACGGTTCCGTTGTTTCAATTCCTCCATGGATAATCTCTGCTCGGTTACGGAACTCATGCTCCATCCTCTCCTTCGTGTATTTGGATTCATGTAAACGGTCGTCCCGGCACTTCATCCCGTTTGGGCAGGTGTAGGTGATGCTTTTACGGGTATCTGTCCATTTCACGTCATAGCCTTCGGACTTCATCAAGGAGATGAACTCTTCTTTGCTTCTGGCAAATCTCATGCACTCGTCGATGACGGACATGAGCTGCAGTTTCCAGCTTTCGCCTTTCACTGCCGAGCGGTATTCCCTGCTGCTCATTCCTTGAGATTTCTTTTCCTGTTGTGGTGGCAGAACAGACAGACCATGTGCGGCACAGATTTCATCGTTTGCCTGCCGGTGTTTCATGAGATCAGCGGTGTTTTGGTGCAGCTTTTTCCCAGTCTCAAAGCTGACGCTGTTCACCACGATGTGATTGTGAAGATGATCGGTGTCGATGTGTGTTGCCACGACCGCTTCATAACCGGGGAACTCCCGCTGTGCCAATTCTAAACCAATAGCGTTGACCTCTTGAGGCGTCACCTTTTCACTTGGGGAAAACGATTGCACGAAATGGAAGAATTGCTGTCCATCTGTTTTCTTAAATCGCTGCTTGGTGGTCTGCATCTCTGTGTAGGCGGATTGCGCCAAGCAGTTGTTGCCCATGACCAATGAGATACCGTCAAGGCTTGTTTTCTCGTCTTGCATTATGTATCGGAGTACACCGGCAAGCGTTCCGGCGGTCTGCTTTGCGTTTCGTATCGCAGTGAAGGTCGCCATCAGATCATCTCCTCTGTGATGCGTTTGACCTGCTCGCATAATGAGGTGTAAGCATTTATCATATCAGCGCCGTTGATGATTTCGATTCGGCCCATATTCGCCAAAGTAGTAAGTTGGTTAAGATTTCTGCCCTGGGCTTTCAGTTCTGATAGGACTTCTTCTAACCCAGTGATCTCGACAATCTCTTTTCCCAGTCCGCAAGTGGTGAGATAGTCCGTCACGGTCATTTTTGCCTTTTTCGCCTGTTTCTCGATTTCACGCTTATTCGCTGGCGTCATTCGTGCGGTGATGATCGCGGTTTTCTTTTGTGCCATTTCTCCGCTCCCTGTCATTATTTAGGTGGTTCCTGTCGATTTCAGTGTAACAGATGACAAGTGTCGAATCCTATCAAAAGGAAAAGACCGGACGTATTGTCCAGCCTTTTTACTATCGATTTCTCCCCTTTAGGGGCTGGGGGTGCGGGGGCTTCGCCCCCGCTATTGCGTCCGGTGTATAGCCGGGCGCTATGCTTGCCCTACCCGAGCGGGTAGGATTATTATGTGATTACTTGAGGATACGCTCTATCCCTTGGACTAATAGCCCTAAACACGATCAAACAGAAGAGCCTGGACTTCTTGTCCAGGCTCTTCTGCTCTCACCCATGAGGTGAAACTATGATCAACTTTCGTTCGCGGATATCTTCAGCCGCCGCAATGACGCTTTCAAAGCTACCACCATGTCCGTAATCAACTTGATCTCCTGACCGTTGCAGTCTGCAACTAATTCGCTGATCCAGTTGTTATAAGCCGGGCGCGCTTCCCTGATCTCAATACAGAGTAATTCGTCTGCGGAGCAGCCCAGCGTATTGATAATATCGATCATTACCTGCAAGCTGGGGATGCTGTTACCGGTCTCAATATGGCTGATATGGGTCGTGCCGACGCCGACGGCTTCCGCAAGCTGCTCTTGTGTCATTTTTCGCGCTAACCGAACCGCTCTGATCCGTGCGCCGATGTCTTTATAATCAATCATTTTACAAATATCCTCCTTGTATTCGGATATTTGTATTGTATGTTTAATTTGATTGTGCTATAATGCCCTTAAAGTGCAATAGACTTTATAGGCATATATTATGGGGACAAGAACCAACCTTTTCTGCTGATTAAGCAATCAACCAAACAGAAATGGTAAAGGATTCGTCCTGTGTTGTGACATTTATGCCGCCATTATATTTTTCCGCGATGGATTTGATGATCTGCAAACCGTAACCATGTCCGATCGAGGGATTCTCTTTTGGCGATTTGGGGTCATAGGTGTTCGAAGCGGTGATCGACAGGCGATGGGCGCTTAAATACGCTTCTAAGGATATTTTTCGGTCGCCGTCCTTGACAATGGAAGCTGCTTGGATCGCGTTGTCCAAAATGTTGCTGAACAGGCTGCATAAATCTAAACCTTCCAAGGCAATCCCTTCCGGGACGTCCAATTTTGCCTCTAATGTGACCATCTTTGCGGCGCAGGCTTTTTCTTTTTCGGAGATCAAAGCATCCAACAATTTGTTGGCGCAGTGCCGTTCCATATGGATGGCGTTCCATCGTTCTTGAAGCGCGTCAGTTTCCGTTCTGGCGATCTGCGTTTCGCCGGAGCTCAGGAGCGCGTAAATTGTTTGCAGTTGATTGTTCACGTCGTGCCGCAGCTTTCCGACGTCCTCAATGGTATTGACCAGCTGGTCGTAGTGCTCAATTTGCGAGCGGAGCTGCAACTCCGCGATTTGCTTTTCCATTACGACTTGATGGTGGTTTTCCAATTGACGGATATACCGCAGCAAAAGGAAGTCGCACAAAAAGCAGGCAACGACCGCAAGCAGTTCCATCACAGTCAGGGCGGCTGTGATTTTCACCCGGAGCCCCATATCAAACATGGACACACAAATCAAGATCTGACTTCCGAAAAGCGTAATAAAAGTGGCCGGAACAGTACCGCGAATGTTTGTTTTCTTTCTCCAGAAAACGGTAAAAAGCCAGAGAAAAAAGGTATAAAGAACAAAACAGAAACTTTTTGCGAACAACATGGTGTTCATGTTGTTAAAGCTTTCCAGGGAATTGATTCCGATGGAAAAGATCATGAGTGTGCTTACAATAATATCCACAAGCACTTGTACCGTGCAATTATAGATATGAAAAATCAAATAATTCGTAAACGGTTTTTCGCAAAATGGATAAGCGACCAGAGCACTCCCTACGACTAATATTACCATCTTTGGTAATAGAGAAAAAGCGATGAATTTGGGGAGCAGATATAGCAGAGTACAATATGCACAATAGCAAAAACCAAATAATACTGGTTTTTTAAACTTCATGCACACGTTGAAGCAGATGACGGTGACAACCATTTGCGGAACTGTGATCAACACATCAATAATTTGCATCCAAGAAGACAATATTGTACTCCCTTCAATTCAATTTCTGTGCGTGCTCTACGCCGAGATATTGGACGAATGCCCGCTTAACCTTGGTATAAGCCCTCTGGCTGATGGGAATTTGTTCTCCGGTGGAAAGATAAAAGAACCGCCCGTCGATTGTCCGGGCGTATTGCAGGTTTACGCTGTAGCTTTTGTGACATTGAATGAACTTCGGACCGGCCAATTGCGTGAGGGGTTGAAGCTGCTCGTAGACCTCATAAACCCGCTCAACGGTATGGATCAGAACCTTTCTCCGGTTGCTTTCCATGTATAGGATATCGGCGGTAAATAAGGAATGGAGCGTGGCGCCGCACTTGATCGTGATGGTTTGACTGAGCTCGTTCAAATGCTTTTCTGCTGCGCGTACAGCCTTTTCCAATCGCTCCAGAGTGACGGGCTTGGTCAGGAAGTAGGCATGGGCGACATCATAGACCCGTTCACAGTTTTCCAACGGATACCCCGTCACAAAAATGATCTGCGTTCGGGTCCGCTCATTCAGCAGCTTCGGAATCTCGGATACGCCGTCCGCGTTTTTCAAGCGGATATCCAAAAACAGAATGTCAGGCTCCCCCTGCGCCGCGATCACTTGGGTCAATTGCGGCAGGCTTTCACATACCGTGCATTCATATGTCCCGAGCTGCGACAAAAGCGACTGTATTTCAAGCGCATGGGCGGGGATATCGTCGCATATGACTGCGTTCAGCATCGTTCGTCCTCAATTCTCTTTTTATTTATATTTTATTCTGTTTCCAGCCGCAATGCAAGATACAGATATATTGTTTTTTACATAAAACACATCGTTTGTTACATCTGCGTTGCTTTGGCGGGGGAAAAAGATTATAAAGAAAGTGTTAGAGGCGCTGAAAAGAAAGGAAGAGAGCTATGACTGTTTTTCTGTCAGCACAGAAACTCACATACGTAAATATCTGTCCACTTGTGTGGATCGATATGATAAAAAATATTTAGGAGGAAACAGAATGAAAAAACGAATACTTGCTGTGCTTTTAGCAGTGTCGATGCTGATGGGCACACTCGCTGTTTCTGCTGCCGCAAGCGGACAGTACAGCGATACCAAAGGACATTGGGCCGAAGCTGCCATTGAGCGGTGGAGTGGCTATGGCGTAGTGGAGGGCCATGACGGCGTTTTTGAACCGGAGGGCGTTTTAACGCGCGGGCAAATGGCAAAGGTATTGGCAGAAGTGTTAGGGTTGGAAAAAGAGCGGGATAACCCTTTTTCTGACGTCCCGGCAGATGCTTGGTACGCCCCCTATGTATTACGTTGCTATGAGGCGGGTATTCTGGCCGGCGACGGGCAAAATGCGAAACCCAACGATCCAATCACCCGGGAGGAAGCCATGACAATGCTGTGCCGTGCGTTGAACATCGCGCCGGCACAAAATACCGATTTCGCGACATTCTCGGACGGCGGGCAAGTCTCTGACTGGGCGGCGCCTTATGTCGCCGCAATGGTTGAATCCGGCATTGTGGGCGGTGTTGGAAATGGGCAATTGGCCCCAAATGTACATATCAACCGTGCATCGCTGATGACGATCCTTGACCGGTCAGTTGTACAGTATATCAATGAGCCTGGCACCTATACACTCACAGACAAGGAGGGAATTGTTCTCGTTGCTTCCGGCGATGTAACACTTACGGGAAAAACATCTGCGGACGTTCTTGTAACACCGGCGGCAGAAAGCAAGAGTGTTACTTTCGACAAGGCCACAGTTACGGGGTCTGTCACCGTTCAGGCAGACGGCGCCAAGGTAAAAAATCAAAATTCCACTTTGCCGGATATTGATCTTACCGGGGAAAACAGCACGATAGAGCAAAATAAAACGCCTGTCACCGGCGGCGGTGGCGGAATTTATATCCCATCCCACAGCCACAGCTTGACCAAAGTGGAGGCGAAAGAAGCTACTTGCGGAGACGGAAACACGGAATATTGGAAATGTTCTTGCGGTAAGCTTTTTGCTGATGCGGGAGGAAAAACGGAGACTACGCTGGAGAAGGTAACGGTCAAAGGGACCGGAGAGCATACTTGGAACGAGGGCGAAGTGACTACTGCGCCTACCTGCACCAAAGCAGGTGTGCGGACCTATACTTGTTCCGTATGCGGCAACACGAAAACCGAAAGCATTGATGCCACAGGTCATACGGAAGTTGATGTCGCTGCGGTAGACCCCACCTGCACGGAAACAGGTCTTACCGCTGGCAAAAAATGTTCCGTATGCGAGGCGGTCATCGTTGCGCAGGAAACGATTGCTGCGCTTGGCCATGATTTTTCCGGAAGTTATCAGAAAAACGAGACCGGGCATTGGCATAAGTGCTCCCGCTGTGATGGGACCGATACGGTTGCGCCTCATGCGTATAACAACGCAGATTGTTCTGTTGCTGGCACTTGCACGGTTTGTGCATATGAAAAAGCTGCCGGAACACATGTTTGGAACAGAGGTACAGTGACGAAACCTGCGACTTGCACTGAAGCGGGGGAGAAAACTTACACTTGCACTTCCTGCCAGAGTACCCGAACAGAACCGATCACAGCCACCGGACATAAAGAAGTAACGATTCCCGCCAAGGCGCCCACCTGCACGGAAACAGGTCTTACTGCCGGCAAGAAATGTTCCGTATGCGGTACTGTCACGGTGGCTCAAACGGAAATTTCCGCCACTGGGCATAGCTGGAACGCAGGCGTTGTAACCAAAGAGCCTACGGAAACCGCTGAGGGCGTGAAGACTTACACTTGTACGGTTTGCAATGCGAAGAAGACGGAAAGTATACCGAAGGTACCTGTCAAAGAAATCTGGTTCGAAATTGTTGACGGTTCTCCAATTATGCACTGGAAGGCCGTTCCGCTTACAGAAAATGAACGCTACATGATTAATTATGGCACTGAAAGCTATCTTCCTACCACGCAGGCATATTATGATTTGCGTAATACGCTGGCGGCAAATCTTAGCGAAGTGCTTCATTTGACTGTATACAAGAGTACACCTACATCAGATGACCTTGGATTAACGAAACTTTATACAGTAGAGATTCCCCTAACTGTAACAGAGACAGTCATAAACCCAACGATAAGCCTTGACGGCAGCGTTTATCGTCTTCAGGCGGATAATGCCGGAATGGGAATTATTTATACGTTAAATACGCCGGATGGCACTGACATCATCAGTGGTTGTATTGATAGCGGAGAAATAATTAGCGGTGCGCCGTATGCGGGCTGTGTGCTCCGGGTACAAACGATGAACGGAACTGTGAGTGAAGACCGTCAATCTTTGTCCATTACCAAATCGAAAATTGCTGAAATAAGCACATTCCCCGCTTGGCCATCCTATGAGCCTGTCACAGTAAATGACATTGCTTCATTAAAATCGGCGCTGCTTCGTGGCGGTTCAGTGACCTTAGGGCAGGATATCATTGCCGGTGACGCTCATATTCAGATTTTTACCGGTCCCCCGGCACAGTTAAACCTGAATGGGCACACATTGGAAATCTCGGTTTTTATAGTCGGACAGGGGAAAGAATTGACAATTGACGGAACTACGGCGAATAGTGCCATTCGCGTCACCGGCAGTGCTGATCCTTATGGGAACGGCTCTATTATTTATGTGAATAAAGCAGGAAAACTGACAATTAATGGTGGCTCTTATTGTGCATTTCATTTTTGGGAAAGCCGTGAGTGCAGCTTGAGCAACATTACAGCGAGCAGTGATACTGGAAATACCATTTTCCCGGGCAATGGAGCATCTGTCACTATTCATAACAGTTACATTTCGAGTACGGTAGGCAACGCAGTCCATGCGAATAGCGGAGCGAATGTAAAGCTTGAAAATTGTACAATTCCCAGCAGTGGAGGAAATCGTCCAATGTTTCATTCTGTCGATGAGGGCACTAAAATTCTTGTAGTTAGCGGTACTTATACGGCGAATCACGGAATTGCCAGTTGTTATAGTGGAGGGGTAGTTTCTATTACCGGTGGTACATTCAAATTTGATCCCACGCAATACGTTAATACCTCCACCCACACCGTCACTCACAATGGCGATAGCACATACACGGTTACCGCAAAATAATCAAACAAACACATTGGCCCCCAGTCTGTTACCGGGGGCCAATGTGTCAATTTATAATAAAAATGTTTAGGAGGAAACAGAATGAAAAAGAGAGTAGTTTCCATGCTGTTGGTAATGGCTCTGTTGATAGGTATATTCCCACTGCTGACCGCTTCGGCAAAGGCTGCCGGGACTTGCAGCCTTTCTACTACCGGCGAGTTAAGAGCTGCACTGGGAACCGTGCTTCCGGAACTGCCCGCAGGAACATATTTTACAACCACAGGTGGAAAGTGTACCGGACATTCAAATGAATCTACATGTGCGACTGCTGTGAATCTAACTTATTCAGGCGGTTCAACCTACATAGATCTATACGGCGCGACACAGTGTTTGTCATTTGCATATTACTGCATGTATCGGTATACCGGTGTGTCTGCCGAGCAGCAGCACAAATTGGTATACAAACAGATTTCTTCTTGTGACGGCATTGTGGAAACACATACGGATGATATGCGGAGCTTTTCCGAAGCGGAAATTAAAGATATCCTTATCAATCTTCCCGCAGGTTCCCATCTCAGAATTTACAGGGGAAGTTACAATCATTCCATGATCTTGCTTTCTGCATCGGATTCCAGTGTGACAATCTATGACTGCAACCGGTACAACAATTATCATTGCCAGGTAAGAGTCGAAGAAAAAAGCTATCAATGGATGACCGATTATATTAACGGCAGTGGCAGCGGACGGCACGGCTTTTCATATATTCATAGTCCTGTTGAAACACATGTCCATGATATGCAGACCTTTTTACCTCATCCTGCTTGCTGCAACTGGCCCGGCATGACCAGAGTGTTCTATCAGTGCATGTCCTGTCAGAAAATTTATTTGGATCAGGCGGGGACGCGGGAAATTACATTTGACCAAGCCTATGATCTTCCGATTGACCCCAATCATCATGACAGCGGCACAGAGATCCGAAATGCAAAAGCGGCGACGGACACGGAAGCCGGCTATACGGGAGATACCTACTGCAAAGGCTGCGGCAAGCTGATTGCGAAAGGCGAGGCGATTCTTTCCGGTACGTCCCATAAGCACACGCTGGTTTTCCATGAAGCCATGGAGGGAAACTGCCATCAACTCGGCCGGACGGCGTCTTATTATTACTGCACCGGGTGCAAGAAATTTTTCCGGGATAAAGCGTGTACCATAGAGCAGACTTCCGCACAGATTTTCGATTTGCCGAAAAATCCCAACAATCACGATGGGGATACCGAGGTGCGGAACGCAAAAGAGGGGACGGATACGGAAGACGGTTATACGGGAGACGTCTACTGCAAGGGATGCGGTAAAATGATTGCCAAGGGTACCTCTATTCCGAGCGGCGATGAGGCAAATAAAGAGACCACAGGCAGCCAGACGGGGACACAGCCAGGCGCTCAGCAGGAGATGAAGTTTTTAGATGTACCGGATAATGCCTGGTTTACCCCGGCTGTGAAGTATGCGACGGAGCATGGGTTGATGGCTGGTATGAGCGGTACGATTTTTGACCCGGGCAGTTATCTTACCCGTGCGATGCTGGCGCAAATTCTGTATAACAAGGAAGGGTGTCCCGACGTATCCAGTTCGGAATTTGACGATGTGGGATCCGGTGCATGGTATGCGAATGCGGTATCCTGGGCGGCCGGTAAAGGGATTGTCAGCGGCTATGGCGATAGAAGATTCGGCCCGAATGACAGCATTACACGGGAGCAATTAGTTGTTATACTGTGGCGGTACAATGGCTCTCCCCTCTATGGAGGAGATTGGCGCGGAGATAAATATACTGATACCAATGAAATCAGCGACTATGCGGATACTGCGATGATGTGGGCAGTTGCGACAGATTTGATTAGCGGAAGTGATGGAAGATTGATGCCCAGAGCCACGGCGAACCGCGCACAAGTGGCACAGATTCTAATGAATTATTTTGAGAACAACAAGTAAGGCCGGAGGGAAAAAAGGCGAGCATGAAACAAAGAATTTTGGTTTTAATATCTATGTGTCTTCTTTTGGTATTGACTGCTTGTACCGGCGGTAAATACAAACAATGCTGTGAGATAGGCGCGGCGGCTGTGGATGCACAGGAATGGCAAGATGCTGTAAATGCCTATTCTCAGGCGATTGAATTGGATAATACACGACCTGAAGCCTATCGAGGCCGGGCTGCAGCCGCTATGGGAATGGCAAAGACCACAGATGATGCAATTGATAAGGATACGTCATATCGTAGCGCGGCTACTGATTATCGTACGGTGTTGTCCATGGGAGACTGTGACGCGGGTGTTTATCTGTCAGCCGCAGAGATTAGCGAATATTTCTTAGATTTGGAGGAAGCACATTCTATATTGCGGCAAGGCGCAGAAGTTACCGGCGATCCTGCGGTTCAAAACGCATTGGAGCGGATCGAAGCGAAAATCCAGCTGTCGAAAATCCTGTCAGGCATCCCTTATTATGGTTATCGGGATAGGTGTATTATGACGGCGGAGCAGGCGGCTGCGTATGCAGGATTGCTGCAAGACGGATTGGACGGAAAAATCACGTTGAAAACATTTGATGGTGACATCACGGCTCCTTGGGGTCAGCCGTTTACTGTTCCGGGGCCGTATGGCTATGAGACCTCTCGTTCTGCTGTGATTTTAGCGGATTTTGCCAATGATGGGAATCCTTATCTCTTTTTGTTTAACCCGGAATACCAGAACAGATCCTATACCATTTATGGCTGGCATGACGGCGCGGTGGAGCAGGTAGAAAATACAGAGCTTGTGGGTTATATGATTGACGATTTGCTAATAGAAAACACAAAGTTTCCGGGCTTGGTCATAGAAA
Organism: Oscillospiraceae bacterium; assembly: GCA_022800755.1. Lineage (GTDB taxonomy): Bacteria > Bacillota > Clostridia > Oscillospirales > Oscillospiraceae > HGM13010. Next base: position 79,957 of record JAAWQX010000030.1, on the reverse strand, counting down.
AATCCGGGTCCAGCCATATGCTGATGGGAGATTCTCGTGTGTATGTATTTTCCAACGGAACAAAGATATTAGGTTATTCGATGGATTACGACGGACAGTACCGGGATGGAGAACAGCGGATGATTGTTACTGAAAACGGGACGACATACGATTATAGTTGGAAGGAATATGAGAATTGGCTTGATTCCTATCAAGCAAGATTTTCCGGCGGTTCGTACATGGGGTTGCCACTGGCGGATGTATGTAAAGACGGTCTCTCCCTTAACAACATGACAGAGCGATTAATACAGTATGCGTCTACACGGCAAGTAATGCAGAATAAATAAACCAATAAATAAAAAGAAAGCGAGGAATTTTATGCGTCAGGCGAAACGAACACTGATTGGAATTTTGCTGTTGTGTATCTTGCTGTCGCTGACAGCCTGCATGAATAAGACATGCCATTACTGCGGCAACAAAATTCAAGGCGACCCAGTATCGGCAGGAGGAAGGATTTATTGCAACTATGACCACTATATGCGGGAAGCATTCTCCGGTAAATAATCAAATTTCAAAAAGACGCAGACAGAAAGGATGTACATTATGAATCGTAGACAAAAAGCAACTTACTTTATTTCGGGGATTTTAGCGGCTGTTATGCTGAGCACCCTGATCGTTCCGGCGATGGCCGCGGCAGGAAAGAATATCACAGTTTATACCGATGTGAACATTTATATTGACGATGTCAAGTTGAATCCTAAGGATGGAAACGGGAATCCAGTGGAAGCGTTTATTTACAACGGAACAACCTATCTGCCTGTCCGGGCTGTGAGTGAGGCGGTTGGAAAAACTGTACAATGGGACGGTGCGACCGGGACAGTATACTTGGGCAAGCATACCGGCGAAAAGCCGGCTGTGCTGTTGAAGGACTTGAAGAGTCTTACCGGTAATGGATATAATGTAAAGACTTCTGATGAAGATAATGCGGGAAATGTTTACTACAACTCTGTTACGCCTAAATATCCTTCCGGAAATACGTATTTACTCAACGGACAGTATTCAAAAATCAGTGGTACATACTATTTACGTGAAAACGCTAAAAATACATCCTACGATATGACATTAGAGTTATATGGAGACGGCGAATTGCTATATATTGCTACTTTAACAGCGGGAGTACAACCAATTTCCTTTAACGTGGATATTACTGGTGTACTCAATTTGGAAGTAAAGTTATCTGATGTACACGGGAGAGTTGGTATTGCCGATTTTGGCTTGTGGACTTGAACGTGTGTGCGCCAGGACTAAAAGAAATCAGACTGCGTAGTTCAAAACGGAGCCTCCGAAGGCAATTTTTGCCTTCGGAGGCTGTTGATATGAGAGTCTCAAAAGGACGATAGGGAAAGGACAGAGAGATGAATTGTAAATCATGTGGGCAGGAATTATCGGACAGCGCCAAGTTCTGCAATTTTTGTGGGAAACAGGTGGAGATTGATCTGGCACAAATTTGTCCAAAGTGTGGAGCGCAAGCGGAAGAAAATCAACGCTTTTGCGCACAATGCGGCGCCGAAATGACGATGCCGAATAGTAATATTCCATCGGAGGGGTCAAGCTATAAGCCAGAGAAAAAGAAAAGGTCGAAAAAAGTGCCATTAGTGATTGCGGTGTTGGCAGCTGTTATCTGTGTTGCTGTTGGTATTTTCAGCATTACAAGACCAACATGGGAGAAAACCTTTTTAGCGGGTATGGAAGCATGGGCAACACACGATACGGATAAGGCCATCAGGTGCTTTCAAAAAGCGATTGAACTTGACCCGATGAATGTTACCGCTTATCAACGGCTGTCAACGGTTTATGAAGCCCTTGGCAGAGAGTCGGACAGTGCGGAGGTTCTGCGCGAATCTCGCGAGGCGAGCCAATTGAGAATGGTATTTGAAAGCGACAGCCGAGAAGACGACATCTCTGTGGAGGCATATAGTAAAAACGGATATCTGCTTGCAACGTTTGATGTGGATCAGAATGATTTGGAGAATAAAACCGTAGACGACCAGTCTATTTCCCAAGCGGTGACTTATCGGTACAATTTGGGGGGGCAGTTGGATAGCATTGAGACGGATTCCAATGACAGAGAATACTATTACGATGAAAACGGAAACTGCGTCAGTATGATATGGTATGACGAAGACGGTGTTTACGCCGCATATGATTATGAAATTGGTGAAGACGGCCGCAGAGTTAGCGAGACATGCTATGATAAGGGCAGAAGCTACGAAACAGCAAAATACTATATCACCGAGTATCAGTACGGCGATAACGGCCTTTTGGCGCAAAAATTGACTTACGGGTACTACAATGAAACGGAAAGAGTTCTTTCCATGCGCGAGATATATGAGTACAACGAATATGAAGATTTGGCAAAGGAAGTCCGATATATTGAAGATAATATGGTAGATCGGTCTATTGGCTATACGTATGACGAATATGGGCGATTAAAAACAGAAACGCATTATGATATGGCCAATATGGTTACGGAACAGCGAAGCTATGAATATGACGCATCGGGAAACCGTATGAGTGCGGGCATTATCGGCCCTGGCGGAAGCGCACTTGGAACGATACTCTATTCTTACGAGCACTATACAGACGCTATGGAAGAATGGATGGAATGGACATTCTCCGAACTTGAATGGCTCAATCTTGTTCCTGATTTTGGTTCGGAAACGTGGCTGAACGAATTTAACTCTGCGATGGAAAACTGGAAGCGGCATGATTTTGACGCGGCAATTGCAGGCTTTGAGAGCGTTATTCAATTAGACCCGCAAAACGCAACCGCATACGACCGCTTATCTGAGCTTTATTTGCAGCTGGGTGATGAGCATAAAAGCGAGGAAACTGTGTCCCGCAGTATGGAAGCGATTCGTGAAATAGAATGTTACAAAAATGGGAACTGGTATACTTCTGACGGATATACGGAAGGCAAACGAACCTCTGCGAATTGCTGTTATTGGGCGTACCGGTATGTCTACGAATATGATGATACGGAAAACAGGAATTTGACGAAGATGATTGCGTATGATAATGACACCGGGGATTTTGTCGGAGACCAGACATATACTTATGACGACAATGAGAACTTAATTGAATTCGCTGATCACATGGAAGGCGGGGGAGAGCGGTATACCTACAATGAAGCCGGCCAGTGTATTCGTATGGATTATTTAGGATACATGGAGCAGGAAGGCGGATATTATACATACGAATATGACACGAATGGAAATCGAATCAAAGAATCCCATACGCATCAATATGACTATGAAGACCGTGTCAGGACCGATTGGACAAGTTATACCTACAATGACCGCAATCAAATCGTTGAAGAGAACCGTTTTGATGAGACCGGACTATTGTCACAAAGAGTTTACTTATATGATGAGAATGGGAATCTTACCAGCGATATTATGTATGCGGATAACCGCTGCGTCTATTCGGCGGAATACGAATACAATTCTTATGGCCAGAAAAAAGCGGAGTACATCAAATCGACCGGTGAATCGTTAACAAGCCGCAAAACATATATGTACAATAAATATGGAAATTTGATTCTTGAAAAAGAATATGACAGTTCCGGGGATTTGGCCTGTGTTAAAGTATTTGTTTATAACCTGATTACTTATAACCCAACTCATAATGTATCTGAAGGCAAAGGTCATTTGTCTTTCACGATGGAATATTTATCCAATGGGTCTCTTGGGGATTTATATAGGTACGATTACCGCTAATTACAAAGGCATTACTGTGGCTAAGAGATAAACAGAGAAAGGAGCATCAGAGTATGTGGTGCATACATTGCGGAGCAAGCATTCCGGAACAGTCGTTATTTTGCTCAGACTGCGGAACGGCGATAAGCGTAACAGAAGAAAACGAGACGATTATAGAAGGTTCGGAGAGGAAAGAGGATCAGCCAGAGTTCATTTGTAATAGATATCAAACCCATTGTCCCAGCGGTACAGTATATTGTCCGAAATGCGGAACGAAACTTGTATCGAAATCTGGAAAGCAGGCAGGTGCGCTTTTGGTACTCCATGATTTTTTTGAATTTGTAAAATCATATTTCTCCAATCCTGTCGAAGCGATGATGACTACAACAAAGAAGTTTAGTAAATGGGTAGTTCTGATAATTGCAGGGATATATGCCATGACAACCTCCCTTGCCTTATATGTGGCCATAGCTTGCGGAAGCAGTTTTTTCAAGGACGCACTTCGCACAGCATTTGGATATTCAGGATATTCTTTTTCTTTGAATTTGCCGGTTTTTATTTGCATTCTGGTCGGAATCTTACTCGCTGCCGCATCGGTTATGATTTATGCCACAGCATATTATCTTTTGTCAAAATACCTTGGGAAACCGTGCCGATTTCCTAATGTGATAATGATATGCGTAAACGGCACTGTTCCCGTAACAGCAATTTTGTTGCTATCTGTTGTGATGTTTCCTCTTTCTTTGCGCTTGGGGTTGTTTTTTGTGTTGATTTCCCGCATTGTTTGGTATATCTGGGGTATTGCGTCTGTTTACGCGATTGCACCAGTGCAAAAATCAGGGAAATTTTTGAAAGGATATACGGCTATTATACTGGCGGCTTTGATTGTAAATGGGTTTGTCTCATTCCAACTGAGTTGGTCAGCGGTTCAACAAATACAGCTGACTTATGCGGGAAATCAAAAGACGATACATCAGATGATGAAATCAAAAAATATGATTGGGTTTGGGCGGTTTGCCGAGACAATCATAGGACATGCGGTTAGGTAGAGCACAAGTCTTTGAATAAGGAACGATATGGGGGGACTTACCAATGAAATGTGAACGGTGCAAACAGGACAATCCAGAGTTTTCAGAGAGGTGCGGCTTTTGCGGGCGGTATATTGCTCAGTATCCGATGAAAGTAATATGGGGACATTTGGAAAAGGCCTCGCCGGATGCGCTGTGCGTGTACAAGCACTGCGGAGTAGAAGCACAGCCGGAGTGGACCTACTGCAATAGCTGCGGATGTAAGTGGAATGTGCCCCCTAAATCCATAAAGTATTATTGGTTCGATCATCGCTTTTGCGCGAAGTTAGAAGATGGCATATTTTGGTTTAGACGAGATCAAGAGAAACATGTTTGGATTCAGATTTCATATTTATGGGATACATTTTTTGATGCGGCAACTGATGTTCAGCCAATGAATTATGGTTATGATGAAGAGGCCGAACGTTCAGCATTTGGCTATGATGAAAGACCGAAGAATCTGTCAATCCATGATTAGACGACAATATTGACCCATCATAGGAAATCAGCGGGCGGAAATGATGGAGTAAAGATGGCTGAATGGGCCAATCCCTTATGGCGCACTACGGTGGACTTGTTTCCGAAACAACACAAAAGGACATCGCTAATGATCTGCCCTTTGCCAGACGGCCTTTTCTTTGTTTATTGCGGGGCAAATTTTGGGGCGGTACTTTTTTGTTGACCCATGTTTTGACCCATAAGCGAAAATCAGCGGACGGAAACAACGGAGCAAAGGAACTCAAAAAGCAAATTTCTCCGAGTGAAAAGGCCTATAAATTTCCCAACAGTGTCCAATTCATGCTCTGACCGCAGCTACGGACCAGAAGGTCAGGAGTTCGAATCTCTTACGGCGTGCCAAACAGCCCCGAAATCTGCGGATTTCGGGGCTGTTTTTGTGTTTTTCGGAACTTTTCACGGGGTGTTGATTTGTGTTGACCCATACCGTGACCCATACGGGAGTTGGGAGGGGAAAGGGTTAAAGAGAAGCGGAGAGAAAGGTGCCAACTTTTTCGGCTGCGTCCTGTTTCATTGCCGGGGTGATATGGCCGTATGTGTCGAGGGTGAATCCAGCGGAGTAGTGGCCGAGGAGACCGGAGAGGGTCTTTACGTCCACGCCGTTTTGCAATGCCATGGTTGCGAAGGTGTGCCGCAGGGCATGGAAGCGGACTTTTTCGAGGCCTGCCCGTTTGAGAACACGGTGGAGCATTTTCAAGACACTGTCCGGTGAGATTGGGCCACCAGTGGGTGAGGAGAATACATATTCGGAGAAGCCGTTTTCTCGCTCCTTTTTCTGTTTTAGTATCTCTGTCACCTCTGGTGGTACGATGATTTGCCGATAGGCATTTTTCGTTTTAAGTGGTGATTCCTTTACTTCGCCGTCCGCTCGGGTGATTTGGCGTTGGATGTAGATGCTATTGGCGTTGAAGTCGATGTCTGTCCATTTGAGACCAAGTAATTCTCCTCGTCGTAGACCTGTGGCGAGCTCAGTATAGTAAAGTTCAAAAACCCCAGATTTTTTGGCTTCTTCAAAGAACCTCTGCAAATCGGTCAGAGGTAGGATTTCAATTTCCTTTTGCTCTTTCTTGGGGAGGATACATCGACTTGCCGGGTTCTCTGAGATGAGTTTCTCATCCACTGCCCGGTTCATGGCATGGGAGATGAAGCATTGAATATTGCGTACGGTTTTCGCAGACAAGCCTTTGGGCTTGTTCTGTGATTCTTTTCTCTGTACTCTGCCGCTCTCACTCATGCGGTTATAGAACTGCTGCAGGTCGTTGGTGGTGAGTTTGGTCAACTTGATGTCTCTAATTTTATCATTGGAGATTTGGTTATCCAGAAATCCGGTATAGTTCGTCAATGATGAAGGCCTGAGATACACTCTTCCATAGTTATCAAGCCAGTATCGTAACCATTCAGAGAGCGTGAACTGGTCTGCTCGACTGATGTCTAAACCTTTACTTTTCTCAATAGCGGCTTTGAGTTTTTCCTTCACTTCGGTCTGGGTCTTACCAAGTACATTTTTGAACTGCTGTTTTCCGGTTTTCGGGTCATGTCCGACAGTGTATCGACCCTCCCAGCGACCGTCAGACCTTTTGCGGATGCTGCCCTCGCCGTTTGCTCGTCTTTTTGCCATGTTTGTCCTCCTTATCCCATGATGCCAACCTTGTTGCCGTTCTCGTAGATGTTTTCGTCGTAGGTCACCGTACCCTCACCCTGGCTCTCGAACCAGCCGAAACCGGGAACGTACACCATATCTCCGGCTTGTACAGTTTGGTTGGTAACTGTCTGCTGAATTGCAGGTTCTGGTGTCGGCTCAGGCATGATGACTTCAACGATGGGTTCTTCGATTTCCACTTTCGGTGTTGGGATAGGTGTCGCCGTTACTTCCACCTGCGGTGGTTCTGGAGTCGGCATAGGCTCTCCTATTTTGCCCAACTGAGTATGTAGCCCGAGGCAGACAACTGTGCAGAGGATCGCCGTTGGTATGATTGCTTTTTTCATGTGTTGTTCAGCTCCTTTGATTTTGGTAACCACAACACATACCACACTCTCGGCGAAATAGCTACTGAAAGTTTTCGGTTTTCCCCAGACTGGAAGGGTGTTTAATCTTTTCAGTTCGTCTTGTTAATATATTCTTCCGCATTTGGTGAAGAGGGGTAGGTTCAGTTATTCTTTGTTTATTGCGACGCAAATTTTGAGTAGTACCGCCATAGATACTAACTGTCCGCACTGCGGGCAGAAGCGACCGGGCTGGCGCATAAAAGCGTCAGCCTTTTATCCTGCTCCGTTTATTCTCGTAAAACTGCCTCGGGTTTGTCCGAATTGTTGCGGATGGGTGTACGGTGTTTCCCTTGTTTCAAAAACCGCACACGGCGGCACTCAGGCGGTCACGGTTGCTTTTGGCTCTATTGCTCATTTGGAAAAAGTTCGTGGACATTCGGTACCCCTTTTCGTTGGTTTCTGTCGATTTCAGTGTAACAGATGTGATGTGTCGAATCCTATCAAAAGGAAAAAGCTGGACAAACATGTCCAGCCTTTTCTTTTTCACTTCAAGCGCAAGAGCGCCGAGGTCATACCCCCGGCGTTCTTGCTCGCGTTGTATTACATTGTTGGTCCAATCTGCTGTTCATTGGATACATTCACGATATCTTCATCCTCTTGAGCTGCAGCAATCAGCTTATCAAAATCACTTTGGTATAAGCGATCTTGAATGATCCTGTACTGCTCAAACTCGCTTTCCGCAAATGCCTTTGCGATGGCTGCAGTTACTTTCCCTTTGTCCTGCAAAATCTCAGCGTCATTGAACTGTAAGAAAGCATCCAGCTTTGATGCCCAATCCGCCATCGTCATTGGGATATGACGCCGTGCCTGCCGTGTTGCGTAGTCAAGATACATCGTCACGATCTCATTCAGTTCCTGCATCTCATCCACGGACAAATAATTCTTGGCTATGGAGACATCGGCTTTCACGATTTTCCCATCCGGGGCGTTGTGCCATGATGTCAGCCCCATATGTTCCTTCGTATGATCCGCTCGTGCCACGATCACTTCGGCCGCGGTACTGCCGTGAACGGCGTAGTGCATCTTGTTTTGCACAGTCGCAAAAAAGTCCTTCGTGATTTGGCTATCCAAGGAGTAGTCAACCGCTGTGGCGTAAATATCCGTGATCTTCTGGTAAAACCGGCGCTCGCTGGCGCGAATCTCCTGAATCTCAGAAATCAGGTGGTCGAAATAATCCTCACCAAAGGCCTGCCCATTGATAAGGCGGTCTTTATCCAGCACATAACCCTGTTTGGCAAAGGTGTCCAGCACCTTCGTTGCCCACTGGCGAAATTGCGTGGCCCGCTGAGAATTGACCCGATAGCCCACCGCAATGATAGCAGGCAGTGCATAAAACTTATATTGATAGGTCTTTCCGTTGTCCGCAACTTGTGCAAAAAATGCACAAGTTGAATTTTCGTCCAACTCGCCGCTTTCAAATATCTTCTTCAGGTGCTTCGTGACAACACTGCGCTCCACATCAAAAAGCTCGCTGATGGCCTTTTGCGTCAGCCAGACATTGTTGTCCTGTACGCGTACTTCGATCCCCTCTTCATGAGCGTCCTTTGTGAAGACAAGAAAATCGACTGTACTGTTGCGAATCAGGAGTTTGTTTTCCGGTATCATATGTTCACCTCTTACCTATTATAGTATAGCATATCTGTTCTCGAATTGGAATGCTGAACTTCTACCGGGTGTCGAATCCTATCAAAAGGAAAAGGCTGGACATATTGTCCAACCTTTTTCTTCTCTGCCATTTCTCCCCTTTAGGGGCTGGGGGTGCGGGGGCGTTGTCCCCGCGATTGTGCCCGGTGTATAGCCGGGCGCTATGCTTGCCCTACCCATTTGGGTAGGTTCCTATCGATTCCGGTGTTACAGACCATAAAATAAAACAAGCTCAGACATTTGTCTGAGCTTGTTTATCAATCAATTCAATTGTTGCGTCAGCTCGCGGAAGCTCTCTAAAGCGCTTTGCAAGTTTTCTATGATATCTGCCGCCAATTCTTCTGGAGCAGGCAGGTTATCCAAATCAGCTAAAGACTTGTCCTTGATCCAGAAAATATCCAAACTGATTTTATCCCGGTTCAAAATATTGTCTATATCAAACTTGCGCCAACGGCCGTCGGGGTTCTCTTCCGACCATGTTTCTGTCCGCTGGTGCCGGTTTTCCGGGTGATAGCAGGTCACAAAATCTTCTAAATCTGCGTCGGTCAAGGGATGCTGTTTCAACGTGAAGTAGACATTGGTGCGAAAGTCGTATATCCACACTTCCTTAGTTTGCTGCTCCGGACCGGCAGGACGCTTGTCAAAGAAGATGACATTCGCCTTGACCCCCGGTTTGTAAAAGATACCCGTGGGCAAACGCAGAATGGTATGAAGGTCGGTTGTCTCCAACAGTTTTTTACGCACAGTCTCTCCGGCTCCGCCCTCAAAAAGCACATTATCCGGTACGACAACTGCCGCTTTACCATTAGCGTTCAGGATGGTGTTGATGTGCTGCACAAAGTTTAGCTGCTTGTTGGAGCTGGTGGTCCAGAAGTCCTGCCGGTTATAGACCAGATCTTCGTCTTCCTGCTCGCCATCCTCATTGGTAAAGGTGATGGAGGATTTTTTGCCAAAAGGCGGGTTGGTCAGCACATAGTCTACCCGGTAGCCGGGGTCTGTGAGCAGGGCGTCCCCCAAGGTGACCGGGACTGCTCCATAGATATCACCAATGTTGTGTAAATAGAGATTCATCAATGCGGTCTTATATGTGGCAGGCACAATCTCATTGCCATAAAAAGTCCGGCCCTTGAGAAACTCCTTCTGCTCACGGTCGAGGGTATAATGATCCGGATTGGCAATGTACTCTTGTGCTGAGAGGAAAAAGCCGCCGCTGCCGCAGCAGGGGTCGGCGATGGTTTTCATCGGTTCCGGGCGGATACAGCGTACCATAGCCCGAATCAGAGGACGGGGCGTGAAATACTGCCCGGCGCCGCTTTTTACGTCCTCCGCGTTTTTTTGAAGCAGGCCTTCATAAATTTCGCCCTTGACATCCGAGGACATGGATACCCATTTTTCCTGGTCGATCATTTGCACGACCCGGTACAAAATGGCGGCGCTGCTGATTTTGTTCACCGCGCCTTTGAAAATCTTTCCCAGGATACCGCCCTGTTCTCCCAGCGCTTCCAGGGTGGCTTTGTATTGCTCCTCCAGTTCAGCGCCTTTGAGCGTGTTCATGTCCGCCCAGGTGTGCCCGGCGGGAATACCGGTCTCCCGGTTGTAAGGCGGTTTGGAGTATTCATCGGACATTTTCAGAAAAATTAGATATGTAAGCTGTTCCAGATAGTCGCCGTAGGACACGCCGTTGTCCCGTAAGGGGTTGCACATCCCCCAGACTTTGGAAATGATGGTTGAGGTTTGGTCAGGCATTGTCGCTATTTCCTTTCAATTTATAAGTCACTGCTCCGGCGTAGTTTGGAGGATCCGTCGCAATGGTTAAAGTTGAGCCCGATCCACTTTCACAACTATCCCCAAAGTCAAATAAAAATCTCTGTTTATAGGACTTTCCCAACATATCCATATACTCCAAAGTAAGGGCTGCGTTCCGTGGAATATTACAATTCTCTTCACCATTCATCAAAATCAGCAAAGAATAGGAATCTCCCTGTTGCACAGCATTTATCGGAAATTCACCGGAGTCAGAAAACGAGTTTTCCCAAATCTCCCATGAATAAATGATGTTTGTAGCAGTCCCAAGGCCAACATTTTTTAGCACCGTACAGGTGTCATACACAACCACGCTACCAAAACTATCCACATTTAAATCTAAAGTTAGATCAAAACTGCTAGTATTTCGAATTTCAATTTGTAAAAAAGGCATAATCTGTAGCCGCTGAGTTTCTTCAAACTGCCGCTTTGATTCTTCAACCTGTTCTCGGGTGGCGTTAGCAGCTCTAATATTTGCCCGACATATTAGGATTGTGGCAATTACGTAAACCGCTGTTATCAAAAATGTTAATGAGCCACTATGCTTATCCAGAAAGTTTATAACTTGAATCAAAATTTCCAACTATATCAATCCCCATTCAAATGCTTTTTTCAAAATACTCTGTCGCAGGGCTTCTGCCTGCTGCAAAGCACTGCCTACCGTTTTTTCAATACTGTCGCAGACAGATAAACGAGATTCAATTTCTTGTACAATTAAGGCTTGCTCTGCAAACGAGGCAAATGGAAAACGCAAGGCCCGGACTCGTTCTTTATTAAGCGCTTTCTGATTGTTTCCAGACCCGACACATCTCGTATTTTCGTAATTTAGTACCAAAAAATAATAAATATATTTTGGAACGCATGGAGTTTTTGAAACTAAAATTGCGGCGGTATTTTGGTTATGTGCAGCCTCAATATTCAGTAAGGCAACCTGCCCTCTCGTTTTTCCCTCGCCAATCATAGCAAGCATAACTGTGCCAATGGGCTGGACATTTGTAGAGGCGTGATTTAATCCGTCTTGCGTGATACATTCTCTTGTATTGGAAATGGCATCAAAATGAATTTCACCACTACTTACCCAAGGAATATCGCCATTCCAATATTCTACTACCCGCCTGCTGGGGGTAGCTCCTACTTCTACTTCAAATATTTCGCCAAATCTTACTTTTTTCCACGATTTTGGTTTGAATAAAGGAATTTCGTTTTCATCACCAGAAGTATCTTTAAAAACAGGGTGAGGCAGTTTAATGCTGTTAAAATCACTTTTTGGTGATTGCTGGGGATGAGTATGTCTCCACTCATGGGTATATCTCCCCTCAAACGCCGCTTTCAGCACCGCCTGTCGGTACACCTTCAGCCGCTCCTTTGCGGTTTTCAGCTCGTTCACACCAGCATCCAGCTGGGAGAACAGTTCCTCAATACGTGCAACGATGCGCTCTTGTTCTGGGAGGGGCGGAATATCAAATTGAATTTTATCTAGGTTCTTTCGGGAGATTCGCTTTCTTGTCGTTCCGCTTTCGTGCTCTTTTATTGCTGAACGAAAACCTGGCGAATTTACCATATACATCACATATTTTGGGCTAATATCATGTCGGTCGATTCTAACGATTGCAATATCCACCGCTGTGATATATTTTCCATCAAGTGGGAAAATACAAGCTCGTCCCAATGGTTCTGGCAGGCGGGCAATTAGAATGTCACCTTTTTGAAGGTATGTGCAGTTGAGTTCCTGTGCCTTACACTCAGTTAAGTATTTTGACGATTTATCCTTGAAAATGCCAACGCCTATGTCGGCAAGCTGTATTAACCTGACATTGCCATGTATGTCTTGGTCTTTTTTCTCAATCCAATCGCCATCACAAAACAATCCATTCGGGGCAACTAATTCAGTAAAATTCATAAAGCTATCTCACGCCACCAATTCCACATTCAATTCCAGCAAAATTTTCTCATAATCCGCTCCGAACACCTCGTAGAAGCGTCCCAGTCCGCCCATGCGGTCGAAGGGGTTTAAGTCCAAATCTGTCGGTTCTACACTCAAGGACGCGGCGATGTGGTCTTTAATGAGCCGCAACCAGTCCATCTGCTCGTCCGTGAAGTGGACAGCGCCAGCATTGCGTCGGAACGCCCATTGCTGAAAATTATAATTGACCCGTTCGGAAAAGGGGGTAAGGCTTTCCGCAGCGCCCATCTCAAACCGTATGATGGAAATGAGGTCGGTCAACTGAAGCATCGTACTCCGCTTTACCTTGTCCGGCTGCTTAATGGCGTAGCAATCCCACAACCGGTCTACGGTGATATGTTTGGCGGTCAGCTTTTCATATAGTGCCTTTAACTGGGCAATCGCCATGGGGCGGTCTTTGTATTTCTGACCGTAAATGATTCGGAGCGCGAGAATCTCATCTTTGTTCTCCTCAATGAACGCACGGAATGTATTGATGATACGATCCGCCGTCTCTTCTTGGTTGGTATCGTACCCCGCGAATAGAACGGTATCGAGATTCACATTGTCAATGAGCTGCTCGTGGTTCCGGTGGACATTCTCGATATGATCCCGCACTTCAGGCTTATGAAACGGCGCGACAGCGGCGGTAATCAAATCTTTTTGCGCGGCATCCAGCAGAACTTTCTGCTCTGGAGTGGGTTCGCCGTCTTCCGGCAGCGTCACGCCCGCACGAGCCGCGATTACATCCTGGTCGAAGGCATCCAGCAAAGACTGCGCTATTTGTCCGGGAGAAATTCCGGCAATTTCCTGAAATTCTTTTTTCTCCGCAGAATTCATCTTTGCATTCAGACGTACAATGCGATTGGCTAAAGAAGTGAGAGTATTCTCGTCCCGTGCGCCCAGGACCACGTTGAGCATCAGTTCTTTTAGAGAAACAGAGGGATTGCGCTCCAAAGCACGGGTATCGGATTTCTTGGATTTTGTCACACCCACCGCGTCCACAATGACAAAGTGGTCTTTGTTCTCTGTCGCTGAAGGAGTGACCTTTTGCAGGTCGTCTTTGCTCAGCGCCCGGGTACCCCGTCCTTTCATCTGCTCGAAATAGTTTTTGCTCCGTACATCCCGCATGAAAATCAAGCATTCAAGGGGCTTGACATCTACTCCAGTGGCGATCATGTCCACAGTCACGGCAATACGGGGATAGTAGTCGTTCCGAAATGAGGAGAGCAGCGCTTCGGGCTTGTCGGCGGAATATGTGATTTTTTTACAGAAGTCATTTCCCTCGCCGAATTCCTCCCGAACGATTTGGATAATGTCATCCGCATGGCTGTCAGTCTTAGCGAAAATCAGTGTTTTGGGAACTTCGCTCCTGCGGGGAAACAGGGCGGTATACAAATTCTCTTTGAATGCCCGGATCACAGTCCGTATCTGGCTGAGGTTGACGATATCCCGGTCCAGTCGGGACGGGACATAATTAACATCCTCGTCCATCTGCTTCCAACGCTTTTTGCGGGACAGGCGGTTCCGGTATTCGATCTGCTGTTTTACGATGTATCCGCCGTGCTGTCCCACGTCTGTCTCGATGAGAAAGATATCTTCTCCGACATTGACGCCGTCAATGATTGCCTGTTCCCGGGAATACTCGCTGACAACATTTTCATTGAAAAAAGCAAATGTACGCTTGTCCGGCGTGGCGGTAAGACCGACGATGAATGCGTCGAAGTATTCCAGTACTTGACTCCAGATATTGTAGATCGACCGGTGACACTCGTCCACGATAATGCAGTCGAAGAATTCCGGAGGATATTTTTCGTTATAAACCACTTCTTTGGGTGCTTTGTCATCAGTAACATATTCGTCTAAGGGCGCTTCTTCAGTGGCGTCATCCAGTTCTTCGCCTTTTAGGATGGAGTACATCCGTTGTATGGTGCTGATATAGACCTGTGTATTTGCGGGCATTCGGGAAGATTTCAAACGATACACACCGTAAATATCAGAAAACGGTCTGTGGTCATCGTTGGGGATATAGGCGAGAAACTCCCTTTCTGCCTGTTCTCCCAGATTTCGGGTATCTACGAGGAAAAGGATTCGGTTCATTCTGCCGTATTTCAGCAGACGGTAAGCGGCGGTAATAGCGGTAAAGGTTTTTCCAGCACCCGTAGCCATCTGCACCAACGCTTTTGGCCTGTTTTCAGAGAAAGAGCGGTCCAAATTAGAGATGGCGCGAATCTGACAGTCACGAAACCCCGTTGTGTCAAAAGGAGGGAAGCGTTTCATGTTATTGCGGATAGTATCGGGTTGGTTCAGCAATGCCTGTAAGGTTTCTGGGCGGTGGAAAGAAAACACTGTCCGGGAACGATATTTGATATCTTGATAATCCGTGAAACGGGTCAGTTTATCTGTCGCTTCGTAGGCAAAACGAATCTCATACTCCGCTTTTATCCACTTGAATTTGCTATGTGCGTAGCGTGCGGACTGCTCTTCCACCGAGGTAATATCTTCGCCCTTTTCTGTCCGCTTCGCCTCCACAATGCCGACAGGGATTCCGTCAATAAAGAGGGCATAGTCAACCGGACCCGTGCTGGTTGGAAATTCCCGCACAGCGACGCCCAGTGAAGCGGACAGGTTCAACTGGTTCATGTCTTGTATGACCCAGCCGGACTGTTCCAGCTTTTGGTCAATCACCAAGCGGGCTTTTTCTTCAGGCGTCATTAACGGGTTCCCCCTTACTGTCAAAACTCGGTATACCTTCCTATTTTAAGTATACCGCAAATTTCGACCGACTTCAAGAACCGTATTTTAGACCTGCATATAGATTGATTGCTCTGGTAATGGGTTCGCATGGCGTATGACAATGATTTACAGTCTGAGCCTATTGTGCTATAATTACCCCATAGAGAGAATTAGAACGTCACTGATAGATCATTGCAAATCGATTGTGAGGAGAAAAAGATATGAAGGGGTCGGAATGCAGACTGATTGAATATATGGAGGGCGCAAAGAAGCGTTTTGTGATTCCCGTATATCAGCGCAACTATGACTGGGATATAGAAAACTGCAAGCAGCTCTATGACGATTTGGTCAAAATCATTCACCAACAGCGGAAGACGCATTTTTTCGGCAGTATTGTTTCTGTATACAACCCTGATGGACAAAACACAGAATTCCTTGTGATTGATGGGCAGCAGCGTTTGACTACCGTTTCGCTATTGTTCTTGGCAATGTATAACTTGTTGGAACAAGGTGCACTTTCTGCCGAAACTCAATCTTTGGGACAGTTGATTTATGAGACATACCTTGTTGACAAATGGCAGCCGAAAGAAACAAGAATAAAATTAAAGCCCGTTAAGAACGATCGAGTCGCATTTACACGTCTTTTTGATCGAGAAACCGAGCGGATTAAAGATTCAAACTTAACAGCAAACTATGATTATTTTTATAAACGTATTCAAAAGCAGGAAATCAGTATAGATGAATTGTACACTGCAATCTGCCGGCTGGAGATCATAGAAATCAAGCTCAATAATGATGATAACCCACAGTTGATTTTTGAGAGTCTAAACTCGACGGGGTTAGCACTTTCAGAAGGAGACAAGATTCGAAATTATATCTTGATGGGCTTACCTGCGAACGAGCAAAATGATTTCTACGAAAAATACTGGAACCCAATAGAGGAATACGTTCATTATGATGTCAGCGCGTTTATTCGAGACTATTTGAGCGTAAAACGGCAAGAAACGCCGCCTTTCAATAAGATTTATTTTGCGTTTAAGGATTATGCTGAAACTGCGTTTGCTGAAGGCGAGAAAATCCGGACAGAAGAACTACTCAAAGAACTGCGGGATTACGCCAGACGCTATGCGTATCTGCTCAAAGGGAGTAAGGAGAGCAAAATCCTTGATGCTTGTATTGAACGCTTGAATCGCTTGGAAACTACCGTCACAAGGCCGTTCTTCTTAGAGGTATGGCGCCTTTATGAGGATAAAGCGTTGACCATGCCCGAATTAACAGATATTTTTCTTACCACTGAGAGCTATTTGTTCCGCAGAATGATTTGTGATGTGCCTACGAACACTTTGAATAAGACATTTGTGGCTCTGCATAGAGAAATCATGCGTTACGACGGTAATGCGGATCGATATGTTGAGAAATTCAAATATGCGTTGACATCCAAAAAGGAGCGGACACGTTTTCCGGATGACAGTGAGTTTATTTCTGCTTTTGAGGTACGCCAAGTCTATCTCATGAACAGTAAGAACAAAATTTACATCTTAGAGCGTTTTGAGAATTACGATACACTGGAAGATAAAGATATCTATCGGCATATCGATGACCGGTCCTACTCAATCGAGCATATCATGCCCCAGCACTTATCACCTGCATGGGTAAACGCTTTGGGTGAAGATTATGAGCAGATTCATGAACGATGGTTGCACTGTATTGCAAATCTTACACTTGTTGCATCAGAATACAACTCAAAATACAGTAACAGTACCTTCACTGAGAAGAAAGCTATGCCTCATGGCTTTCAAGAGAGCGGAATTCGCATGAATACATATATTGCGGCACAAGAAAAGTGGGGCTTGGCGGAATTGGAAGCGCGGACTAGCCATTTGATGAATCAAGCACTGAAGATTTGGCCAATGCCGGTAACAGACTACAAACCCGCGGAGAAGCCGCAAGACGCCTATTCATTGGATGATGACATTTCCTTGAGCGGAAGAGAAATCGCACGGTTCAGTTATAAAAATACAGAACAGCCGGTGAGTAGTTGGATTGATATGTTTGAGCAAGTTGTGCGGATTCTTCATGAAGATAATCCTCTGGTACTCACGAGACTGTTGCATGGCAATGACGATACGGGACTTTCTGTTTATGTAAGTGACAGGAAAGAAGCGCTTAGAAGCGCAATCGAAATTGAACACGGGATTTATGTAGAGAAGAACACCAGCACAGATCTCAAATTATCACTGCTTAGACGCTTATTTAAGCTTTACGACGCTGAACCTGCGGATCTTGTATTTTATCTTGAAGATGGTGATTTTTCGGATGAAGCGTTTGCAGATACTCGCTATTCGTTAAGGCGGCGGTATTGGGCCTATGCACTCCCAATCATTAAGGAGAGGCACGGTGGACAGGCATTCTCAAATGTGAATCCGACAAAATTCAATTGGATCAGCGGATTTTTCGGCATGAATGGATTTAGTATCAACTGTGTGGCGAATTACAATGAGGCCAGGGTTGAAATCTTTTTAGGGAATTCCGATCAGGTGAAGAATAAAACGGCATTTGATTATTTAATGCAGAACCGAAAGGTTATTGAACAAGAACTCGGTATTCCCCTTGACTGGCAGCGTAAGGACGCTACAAAAGGGTCGTTTATTGCCTGCCATATGAGCGGTGTGAGCATAGAAAATGAAACAGATTGGCCGGCAATGGCAGAGTTTCATGCGGAGTGGAGCAAGCGTTTTTATGATGTGATGATTCCGTTCCTGCGGAGAATGTGATCGTTTCACTAATGATACAGAGTGCGTCGTGGAAACACGACGCACTCTGTATCATTCATGCAAATAAACTTTGATAGCGATTTTTACCCATTTACCCTTTTTCTCTTTCCCGGTGATTTTTCCGAATAGGAGCTTCCCTGCGTCCATCAGCCGGGCAAAAATCACATTGTCCTGCCGAGGGACGTAACCGATTTTGACACCCTCTTGGGTCTTGATGACAATGGCTTGTGGGTCGTAGTGATTGTCCGGTTCCCGGAAAAAGTTCAGACGGTCATCAATGTTCAAATGGGGTTCCAGTTCTTCCATGCCTTCCACGTATGTCGTTCCGACCACATAAGTATCGAACAGAAAAATGTCCTTTTCAAATGGCGTGGGGATTGCCAGTTCCCCACCTTGACCGTGGAGCAGCCCCATCAATCCGCCGCTACCCGTGGTGATCAGATCACTCATTATATCACCTCAATAAGTTTTTGATGCGTTCCTCGTAAAGGGAAATACACTGCTGGTAATATTCTAAAATTTCGTTTAATTCTTTCTGCCGTTCCTCTGCCTTCTTTGGGTCATCCACATATTCTGCCAGGGTATAAGGATATGTACGTTTAATCTGCTCGATTTGCGTTTGGAGCTCAGAAAGACGCTCTTCCAACCGCCGTTTTTCCTCATTCAGCTGGCGAAGCGCATCCTCTGGCTGTATGAAAACAGCAGGGGGACTCATCATTTCACTAATGATTCTCATAGTAGACAAGTCACCGTTTTCATATGCGGTTACGGCATTTTCAAACAGTCGAAACTGGCTATCCGTAACTTCGGGGTTCAAATCGGGATGCAACGCCTTAACGATGCTCCGGTACAGCTTTTTGAGTTCTTTGATTTCGTCTGGTGTGAGGAGATCCCCCTGACTGCGCTCAATTGCTTCGTTCATTTGCCTGATTTGCTCGTCTAATTTTGTCTGGTATTCTGCGAACTCCTGATCCAACACTACCTCGATTTCTTTCAGTTTTACAGGCTCTTGACGGTTTTTCTTAGCTTGGATTAGCTCGATCTTTCGCTTCAGGCGCAGGGCTTTGCATTGAGCTTCGTAAGCCCGATGTTCCAAGGCCCCCAGCTTTAGCATATAAGCGGTTTCTATGTTTTTGCAAATCACAAACCGCAGTTCATCCCGTTCCAGTACCAACATGGAAAGTTCTGTTTTCAGTTTTTCCATGGTATTTTTCAACTGCTCCAGTCCGGGGAAAAGGATGACAGTCGTTTCCTGATGATTAGACGGCTGACTGTCATACAGCGCATCGGCTGTTTCGAGGATAAGATCTTTCAATTCCAGTCCGTCCAAGTATTTTTCCGGGATAGAGTCCAGTCCGAGATATGCGCCGAGGATATTCCCGGTGACGGCGCCGGTGGAATCACTGTCGCCGTTGTGGTTTACTGCGGCAATGAGCGCCCGGTCAAAATTACTCTCGTATTTTAACGCACAGTATAGCGCAATGGCCAGCGTTTCCTCGGCAACCCAGCCTTCTCCTAACTGCTCAATAGCACCCACATCCGGCAGATCGGAATTTGCCAATGCAATTGCGCGGTCGATTAGATTAAGCAGAATCTGTAAATGAGCTGAGGCAGGGAACTGATGGGGGAGCGTTTCACGCATATCTGTCACAGCGTCTCGGAGCGGGATATCGCTGTGGGATACCAAATGGATGATATGGACCAGCGCTGCCGCCGGCAAATACCCCAAGTCGTGACCGTGGGTCAGAGCGGCGGCCGCTGCGCCAAGTTGGTCGATTTCTTTAATTGAGAAAGTTTCATTGTTAAAGCGCAATCCGATGGGGGCTACCCGCATGACGCCGCCGCAGCCTTTGCTTTGATTGATGGGCTGTTCGATGGTGCCGAATTTTTTACTTCCCAGTGCGGCTAGACAGGTGTTTCCCGGCGCTCGGCGGGAGAATAATTCCGGTGTCTTCAGTAGTCTGGAACGGGATGTGTTGTCTTGGACGGGATATGTCTCCGTTTGTGTGCGGTACCAATCTAAGTAGCAATGGTAGATGTTCTCAACATAAGAGGACATTCCGTTTGGAGCATCCATAAGCAACGCATCAGCAGTAAACAGGGCCATCTGCGTGTCATCGGAGATTAGTGCAACGCCTTTTTTGCGGTCGTATTCCGTAATGCCGTTTTTTCCGTAGTGTTTCAAGATGGTGTCATATTGCAGAAACTCTACGGCATAGCCTAGAGCGTCACCGGTAGCACCGCCGATGAGACAGCCGCGGTATTTGTTTCGATCTTTCATGCTGACACCTCCAATAGGCTTGGATAGTTTATGATTTTGTCAGGATCTCCCCTGTTTCTGAATCAACGGATGCCGTAAATCTGCAATGCGGATAGCTACGGCATCCCCAAAATGTTCCATATTTACTCCTTCTTTCAACCAGCCTGTTGCCACAATTTGGACAGATGCTGTTCAAAAGGCGGTCTGTTTTTCCTGTATCGATTTCAATATCACTGTTTTTTACACGTTCACATTCTGGAATTCCAAAGTCACCAATTGTTGAGACTCTTGCTCTGCCGGAGCAAAGAATGAAGCCGTTATAAGCTGTAGAAATACAATATTTGCAATATAGGCAGTCATCTATAAAATTAGCGTAATGCTTTCCCTTCCATGTCCGCGATTTGATAGGACAATCATCAATCTGTAATGCAAAGCCTCTTGATGTCAGTTCTTTTTGATCGCTGATTTGATAAAAGCGTTGGAGATACTTATTGGCAATGACGTTATACTTCCAAGTTTTCTCCTCGCTGTCGTTTAAGAGAATGCCGGTTAGTTCTTCGGCAGTGATTGTTGTGTCCTTTCTGCTTAAATCAATCTCTATAGTTGAAATATTAGCTGATTGGAGTTTCTTGAGCTTTGATTCATCAATTCGATGTGTAACGAATATTTCTACAAAGAATTGCTTCCCTCCAGAGTGGATGACAATATCGGGAATTACATCTCCAAACCGTTTCTCTAATTCAACAGAGTCAATAGCAATTTCTTTTGCATCGCTGATTAGCTCGTCATTTTTATTGGAGTTTGGAAAAGACACGTATACAGCTGGAATCATCATCTTTTTTGCTTTCGATAGAATCGCTTTTGCAGCTAGATGTAGTGAAGATTCGTACCCATACTCACAGTTTTGCCCGGCGTGATGGGCAAAATGGTGCACCATTTTTGAGCCTTTTTTTGCTACAAGTTGTGCTCCGCAGGCTGGACATATACATCCACATTTTAGCCCGCTTGGTACTTCTGAAATTTGGGTGATCACACCATCTTTGATGGCGGATATTAGATTTAATTGCCTTTTCGCCATATGGATACTCCTAAGCTAATTTCTAAAAAGTATACCATTTTTTGTGCTTCCCGTCAAAAATATATAAGAATTTTCCTTTTTCAGAAAGCAGTCTTTTCTTTGTTTATTGCGGTGCAGATTTTGAGCAGCGCTTTCTGCCTGACCCATGTTTTGACCCATAACAGGAAATCAGCGAGCGGAGACAACGGAGCAAAGGAGCTCAAAAAGCAAATTTATCCGAGCGAAAAGCGCTGGAAATGCCCCCAAAGTACCCAATTCAGGTCCTGACCGCAGCTACGGACCAGAAGGTCAGGGGTTCGAATCCCTTACGGCGTGCCAAAAACAGGCCTGAAACGTGAGTTTCAGGCCTGTTTTGCTGTTTTTGGGAACTTTTTGGAGGGTGTGAATTTGCGCTGACCCATACCGTGACCCATACGGGAGTTGGTAGCGGAAAGGCTTAAAGAGCAGCGGAGAGGAAGGAACCTACTTTTTCGGCGGCATCTTGCTTCATCGCTGGAGTGATGTGGCCGTAGGTGTCCAGGGTGAAGCCCGCGGAGTAGTGTCCGAGGAGGCCGGAGAGGGTCTTTACATCCACGCCGTTTTGCAGTGCCATGGTTGCGAAAGTATGGCGCAATGCGTGGAAGCGGACCTTTTCTAATCCCGCCCGTTTCAGAACTCGGTGCAGCATTTTCAGAACACTGTCCGGCGAGATGGGGCCGCCGGTAGGGGAGGAGAATACATATTCGCTGAAACCGTTTTCTTGCTCTTGCTTCTGTTTTAGGATTTCTGCCAC
Source organism: Oscillospiraceae bacterium (assembly GCA_022800755.1). Classification (GTDB taxonomy): domain Bacteria; phylum Bacillota; class Clostridia; order Oscillospirales; family Oscillospiraceae; genus HGM13010. Next base: position 57,582 of record JAAWQX010000030.1, on the reverse strand, counting down.
TTCTGGCGGTACGATAATCTGCCGATATGCGTTCTTGGTCTTGAGAGGGGATTCCTTTACTTCTCCGTCTGTTCTGGTGATTTGCCTTTGAATATAGATACTGTTGGCGTTGAAGTCTATGTCTGTCCACTTCAATCCCAGTAACTCACCCCGGCGTAGGCCTGTTGCCAGTTCGGTGTAGTAAAGTTCAAAGACACCGCTGTTCTTGGCTTCCTCAAAGAATTTTTGCAGGTCGGTCAGAGGGAGAATCTCAATTTCCTTTTGCTCTTTCTTGGGAAGAATGCAGCGGCTTGCTGGATACTCAGAAATGAGTCTTTCGTCGATTGCACGGTTCATGACGTGGGAGATGAAGCAGTGAATATTGCGTACTGATTTTGCAGACAAGCCTTTCGGCTTGGCCTGCGATTCTTTTCTCTGTACCCGACCTGATTCGCTCATACGGTTGTAGAATTGTTGTAGGTCGTTAGTAGTTAGCTTGTTTAGCTTGATGTTTCCGATTTTGTCGTTGGAGATTTGGCTGTCGAGGAATCCAGTGTAGTTGGTTAATGAAGATGGACGGAGGTAAACCTTTCCGTAATTGTCCAGCCAGTAGCGGAGCCATTCTGATAGGGTGAACTGGTCTACTCGGCTGATGTCTAAGTCACGAGTTTCCTCAATGGCAGTTTTGAGTTTTTCTTTTACCTCAGACTGTGTCCTGCCAAGGACGTTCTTGAATTTCTGCTTTCCCGTTTTCGCATCATATCCAACGGTTTACCGGCCTTCCCAGCGTCCATCTGCCCGTTTGCGGATACTGCCTTCACCATTTGCTCTGCGTTTTGCCATGCCTGTCCCTCCTTATCCCATGATGCCAACCTTGTTGCCATTCTCGCGCATTCCTTCATTGTAGGTGACTGTCCCTTCACCCTGGCTCTCAATCAAACCGAAGCCGGGAACGTAGACCATATCTCCGGCTTGTACAGATTCATTGGTTGCTGGTTGCTGGTTGCTGAATCGCAGGTTCAGGAGCTGGCGTGGGTTCTATGACTTTGCTGACGGGTTCTTCGCTTTCTGGCACAGTGATTTCTTTGTCTGGATCTGGCATGGGTGTCGACGTTGTTGTGACTTCTACTTGCATTGGTTCTGGTGTGATGATTGGTTCCTCCACTTTGTTTGTCTGCGAATGTACCCCGATACAAATCGCTGTGCAGAGAATGGTTGTGGATATGAGTGCTTTCCTCATTGTGGTACCACTCCTTTGTTTTTGGTAACCACAACACATACCACACTTCGGACGGAATAGCTACTGAAACTTTTCGGAATTTCCAGCAATTTGATTCCTGATCCACGAACGGGAGTTTGTCATACTATGACCAAATGAAGCCTGCCAGTAGTCGTCTTAGTGTGACAGTATGCTGAGGGCGTTGGTATGTCCCTTACTGTCAAAAAATATTTTCTATTTTTTGTAAAAACTTCGAAACACAAGGACCCGCATGATATAACAACCCTCACGATATCCTGAGATGGATGTCGTGAGGGTTTTGTGTTTATTAAGGCTGGGTGGATTAGTGGGATCATCACGGTGCTGGGTCACATCATGTTGTTCTTGTCACAACGGGTCGTTCTGTGTTTAGCTGTCTTCGCCGAAGGCTTTTTCCGGAGGGATTCTAAAATCTAGAACAGATATGAATATACGCTTGTATTCTTCCAGAAGCGGATAACTGCCGCCGGCAGCACACCAGGAGTACGCCGCACTGCGCAAAGCGTGGAACAGGGCAAAGGCGATATCTTTCGGCGGCTGTTGGTTTCCAATCTCGCCGGTCATCTGGGCGTTGGTAATAGTGCGCACTGAAGCGTTGAACAGCACCATGTCATCTGGAAAAACTTCAGTAGCGCCGCGCTGCAGGATGTTGATATAAACCTGCGCCGTGATGACAGGACCGTTTTCTTCCGCGTCCACAGCATAATTGCGCATCATGGCCCACAGAACGCCCACATTGGTTTCTTGATGGAGCAATGCATCAGCCATTTGCTCCGTATTATGGCCCACATGACCCACAATTCCATCCACGATCTCGTCTTTTGCGGAAAAGTGGTAATAAAAGGTGCGCTTTGTGATGCCGGCGGCTTCACAAATTTGCACTACGGTAACATTTTCGTAGCCATACTCTTTGAACAATTTGATGGCTTCATTTCGAATTTTTTCCTTGGCTCCGCCTGGCTTTTTGGATAAAGTCTTCACAATAATGCTCCTATTCGACACAAAATGCACAAAAATAAATTGACAACATTATAACAAATGCCGGATTAACATCTAAATCACAAGGGTGTAATATTTTAAATGTGACTAGGGTGTAATTAAAATGAATACAGAAAACTATATGGAAAGGCCTTTGATATTATATTATATGAGCGCTCGGTATTTTGCGATGCGCACCAGTCAACCATATATTTGTACATTATATACCCATTTGCACAAAATTTCAATAAATATCCAATAAGACGAATTATTAGAAAACTATATTATAGAACAAGGAGAGATCATAATGAACAAGCTGTTCGAGCCTATCAAGATTGGGAACATAACGCTGAAAAACCGAATCGTTATGGCTCCCATGGGCACCACCACCGATACCACCAACGCCTTTAATATGCGAGATGTGAATTATTATGGCGAGCGTGCAAAGGGTGGTTGCGGCCTAGTGATGACCGGTGCGGTGGTGGCCTCCACGGAATTTGAACCGGCACCCTGCCAGAAGCTCACCAACACCAAAGACGTTTATATGCTGCATCTGGTGGCAGAACGAGTGCATTTCTACGGCGCTAAGTTTGGCATTCAGTTGTCTCCCGGAATTGGTAGGATGAATTGGATCGATCCCCATACCCCTCCGTATTCCGCAAGCCCCGTGCCTAACTACTATGTGCCGGAATTGATCTGCCGGGAACTTCCCACCGAGGGTGTGAAGAGCCTTGTGAAGGCCATGGGCGAATCCGCAAAACTGGCCAAGAACGCTGGGGTGGATATCATCGAGATCCACGCATATGGCGGCTACCTCATCGATCAGTTCACTTCTGCCAAGTGGAACCACCGCACCGACGAGTACGGCGGTAGCTTTGAAAACCGTCAGCGGTTCCTGCGGGAGATTGTGGAGGAAGTCCGCAGCGCCTGTGGCCCGGACTATCCCATCGCCATCAAGATGACCCTGGACAGCGTGGACGATGATGAACGGCCCATTGAGGAGGGCCTGGCCATTGCGAAATATCTGGCTGATTCCGGTCTGGTGGATATGATTCACTTCGGCCGTGGCGCCTACTCCTGCCGTTGGAGAATGGTCAGTTCCGTTTACCAGCCGGAAGGCTTCGATCTGGATGCCGCGCCGCTGGTGAGAGCCGCCATCGGCGATAAGATTCCCCTTATGGCCCACGGCAAACTGAACCACGCTGACGTGGCCGAGAAAGCCGTTTCCGATGGTGTGATTGATCTGGTGGCCATAGGTCACGGCCTGATTGCCGATCCCCACTGGGCAAACAAAGTTAAAAAAGGCAAGTTGGATGACATTAACCCCTGCATCGGTTGCGGTGAATGCCATTTTAATGCCATGAAGGGTCACTCCCGTCCATGCGCTGTGAACGTACACGGAATGCGGGAAGGAGAGTTCAGACTGGAACCCGCCAAGAGCGATCTGAAGATCCTCGTCATCGGTGCTGGCCCCGGCGGTATGAAGGCCGCTGCTACTGCTGCCGAGCGCGGTTATCGGGTGTCACTTTACGAAAAGAATTCCTACATGGGCGGCATCATGGCAGCAGCGGGTGCGCCTCGGTTTAAGGCAGACGTAAAGGCGCAGGTGGAATACCTGAAGCGCCAAATTGTGAAATTCGGTGTAGATCTCCATTTGAACACCGAGATCACCATGGACGACGTGAGAAGGATTGACCCGGATTTCGTGGTGGTTGCCACCGGGGCAAATCCTGTGGTTATCCCCGTCCCCGGTGCAGACAAACCCCATGTGAGTACCGCCGTGCCTGTCCTGCTGAAGCAAAAGGCAGTGGGCGGGAAAGTGGTGGTAATTGGTGCCGGCGAAGTGGGCTGTGAACTGTCCACCGAGCTGCGGATGCAGGGCAAGGAAGTTGTGATGATCGAACTGCTGGATGACATTCTGCGTACCGCTGATCATTTCGTGGCTAATGACCAGAATATCCGCTATTTGGTGGAAAACTCCGGCACTGATATTCGTTGCAGTACCAAGCTGACTGAGATCCTGGATGATGGTGTTATGGTTATCAACAAGGATGGCGAAACAGAGAAAATTTCCTGCGACAACGTGGTATTCGCCGCGGGCTTCAAGGCAGACCACACCCTCTACACCGATATTCTGAACGCGGGTTACGAGTGTGTGCAGGTGGGTGACAATATAAAGCCCGGCAAGATTATCAACGCTATTCACCAAGGCTATCATTACATCCGTGTACTGGAAGATGAATAAGACTTCCATTTGTGCTCCTTTCTCTCCACCGAAATCAGGAAGTGCTATTTTGCACTTCCTGATTTCAGAGGGGATATTGTCAAAAAAACGACGAAATTAAAAGAAACCTGCTGAAAGGAAGCGACAATATGTCAAAATACGCTATCGTCACTGGTGCATCCCGTGGGTTGGGTGCAGCTTGCGCAGAAGGTCTGGCCATGGACGGCTATGACCTAATCATCACTTACCGGGAGAACGCCGACAAGGCCGCTGCCGTGAAAGCGGACCTAGAAAACAAGTACGGTGTGACCGTCAAGACTTATCAGATCAACATCCGCAACGAGGAGGAAGTCATCGCTTTCCGTGCCTGGGCCGAACAGGAGATGGGTACCGGCCTAGCTGTCCTCGTCAACAACGCTGGCATCTACACCAATCAGCCCACCGAGACCATGAACACTAAGGATTTCTGCGATGTGGTGGATGTCAATGTCAAGGGAACGTTTTTTATGACCCGCTATTTTGTGGATCTGATGATCGCCAACCACTTTGGTAAGATTATTCACCTCTGCTCTGCCGCCGGACTGCGGGCAGCCAAAGGGTCCCTTGCCTATTCCGCCTCCAAATTCGCGGTGCGTGGCATGACCCAGGCCATGGCTATCGACCTGGGGCAGTACAACATCCAGGTCAACGCCATTGCCCCCGGTGCCCATAAGACCGATATGTACTGGGATGCTGTGCGCATCGACCCTGAACTCATGGAGACCCGAACCAAGGGCTGCCCGCTACAGCGTGCCGGGGAACTTACCGAAATGCACCACATCGTGCATTATTTCCTGGCTTCCGATTTTATCACCGGCCAGGTAGTATCCATGAACGGCGGAACCACCATGGTATAACTTCTTTTCACAATGCACAAAGAAAAGTAAAGGAGATAAAGAGATGTTAGGCTATCTGAGCATTTTTCTGGGCTTAGCCGTAGTCATCACACTGATGATCCGCCGATGGAGCCCCATTATGGTCGGTATCACTGCGGCGACGGTGGTCATCTTTCTGAATGGCCTGCCCTTTGGCGAGACCATGGTAGGTCCCTATTTTGAAGGATTCTGCTCTATGTTCAAGTCCTTGTTTCCGCCGATTTTCTCTGGAAGCCTGCTGGCGCAGGTGTATAACCGTTCCGGTGCCGTGAACGCTGTGGGTGACACCATCGCCGATGCACTGTTCAAGGACAGCGCTTCTGCTACCCGGAAGTATGTGTCCTGCATTCTGGCCATGGCTTTTGCCTCGGCGTTGCTAGCCTATTGTGGTCTGAACGCTCTGGTCACCCTCATCGCCATGTACCCCATCGCGCTGCGCCTGATGGAGCGTGCCGGCGTCCCCAAGCGTTTTGTCATGGGAATCCTCAGCTGCGGTGTCTACACCTTTGCCATGTCCGGTCCCGGTTCTGCGGAGCTGGTGAACATCCTGGCCATGCAGACTCTGGGCACCCCGTCTTACGCCGGTCTCTGCGGAGGCATTGTAGCCTGTGTCACGGAGATTGCCGTGACCACCTTTCTTACCACCATCATGATCAAAAAAGATGTGGCCAAGGGTAAAACGTTTGCCTATGGCCCCAAGGACGTGGTGGCGCCGGACGACCAGGAACGCCCCAGTGCGTTGCTTGCCATTCTGCCCCTGCTGGCACTGATCCTGTTGTTCAATGTTCTCTCCCTGAATATCTTCACGGCGACTATGATCGCATGGTTGCTGTCTGTGGCCCTGTTCTGGAAGTATTTACCCAAGCGGGAAGGGAAGCGCACCAACGAGATGCTGGATGTGTTCACTGCCGCCGGCACTATGGCCTTCGGCCCCTGTAGCGCCGTGGGTTCCATCGTGGGCTTCACTACCATTGTCCAGAATTTGCCCGAGTTCCAGAATATGCTGGATGGTGTGTTCAATCTGAATCTGCCTGCAGCAATAATCCTGGTGGTGGCTGTATGCCTGATTGCCGCTCTGACCAGTTCCTCCACCGCGGCCATCCGTGTAGCCGTGCCCATGGTGACTGAACAGTGTACCGCTGCCGGTCTATCGTTGGCTTTCATTCATCGTGTGTCCTGTTTCGCCTGTTCCATCGTGGATACCCTGCCTTATGGCACCGCTGTGATCATTAACCTGGGCCTTGCTGATTTGGATATGAAAGACGGTTATCCGCCCATGTTCGTCGCTACCACTGTGGCTACTGCCTGCGGTACGCTGGTGTGCGCACTGTTCATGTGGGCCTTCCCGTTTTTGCCATAAGTCGACAAAAAATGACGGCAGAATTTGTGCACTTGTAACATAGTTAAGAAACGAATACGTTCTGCCGCTTGACAATTTTTTAATTTATGGTATCGTTGTAAGCAAGTCATAGTATTCTAGCGCAATAAAATTAGAACTATAGTATTATTCTGTTGTGCTGGAATGCCCGGCAACCGCAGACTGCAGTGGTTGTCGGGCGGTGATGGTAAAACCCAAACAATAAAAGAAAGTGAGGAATTCTAATGGGTTATTTAAGCATTATCGTTGGCTTCTTCCTTGTGGTGTTCCTGATTGTCAAGAAGTGGCCTGCAGTGATTGTCGGTATTGTGGCAACGGCGGTCATTGCACTGATGAACTGGATGAACTGGAACGAAGTCATCAACACCATCTACTTTGATGCCTTCACCGTTATGGTGAAATCCCTGTTTCCGCCGCTGTTTGCCGGTAATTTGGTGGCACAGGTTTACAGCCGTACCGGCGCTGTGAGATCCATTGGCGATGCCATGGCAAACGCTTTGTTCAAAGAAGGCGCTTCCCCCGCTCGTACTTACGTGTCCTGCATTCTAGCTATTGTCATCCCCACTGCGCTGTTGGCCTACTGCGGTATGAATTCTCTTGTTACTCTGATTGCTTTTTATCCCATTGCCCTGCGTCTGCTGGAGCGTGCCGGCATCCCCAAGCGCTGGATCATGGGTATCCTGTCCTTCGGTGTTTACTCCTTTGCAATGACCGCTCCCGGCACTGCACAACTGGTGAACGTGCTAGCTATGCAGGTCACTGGGGAGACCGCAGCTTCCGGTCTGGTGGGGGGCATTGTGGGCATTATCACCGAACTGGTGGTAGGCACACTGCTGTTAGTCATCCTCATCAAGAAAGACGTTGCCAACGGCCTGACCTTTGCCTACGGTCCCAAGGACGTACAAGTTGCGGATGACAAGGAACTGCCCAACTGGATCGTTTCTTTGATTCCTCTGCTGTCCATTGTGGTGCTGTTCAACGTGGTGAAGTTGGACATCTTCACCGCCACCATGATCGCTTGGCTGATGTCCCTCGTCCTGTTGCACAAGTATCTGCCCAAACGGGAGGAAAAGATCCTGCCTGAAGTCATGGATGTCTGCACTACTGCTGGAGCAGCGGCATTCGGGCCCTGCGGCATGGTTGGTTCATTGTTCGGCTTTGTCACTGTGGTGCAGAGTCTGCCTGAGTTCCAAAATATTCTAAACTTCATCTTCAGTCTGAACATGGCTCCGTTCCTGGTTTTGATTCTCTCCATCAACATCGTTGGCGCATTCACCGGTTCTTCCAGCTCTGCAATTCGCATCGGAATGCCCATGGCTCTGCAACACTGTGTGGATTCCGGTATGTCCCTGGCCTTTGTCCAACGTCTGGGCTGCTTTGCAACCTCCATTCTGGACACTCTGCCCCACAGCGCAGCAATCATCATCAACCTTGGCATTGCAGATCAGGATATGAAGGAAGCCTACCCTGGCATGGTTGTAACTACCATCATTGCCACAGCTGCCGGTACCGCGGCCGTCGCCATTGTTATGGGATTGTTCCCCATGCTACCGTAACATCCCATACAAAAAGGGCTGCCTTTCTCAAGGCCGCCCTTTTTTTAAAATCATCAGTAAAAGAGTTTTCGGGGAACTGAAACATTCTCGAAAAAATGCGGAATCCCCCCTTGACAATTTTTCGGGTAATGATATAATACTATAAAACGCGGACTAAAGATCTAAAATATTAGAACCCTAGTACTAAATCTCAAACCCAGGCATGGGATCGATGATGGAAGACACCACACGCTTGCCCTCTTCCAAAAGATCGATCGTGCCGTTCTCAATGGCCCATGTCACGATCACACCTCGCAGAGCAAACGACAGTACTTCGGCCAGAACCTCCGGGTCCGTCTGATTACGGATCTGATTGGAATTCTGGGCCGAGCGAATCACGGCGGTGAGCATTTTCTTGTGATAGATGTTCTTAATGAAATCCTGTTGGGAGTGTTCTTTCAGCCGGTTGATGAAATACTGTTGAGATACGCTGGCACCGTAGAACAGATCCCCTTCACACATGATGTGGAACACTTCCCAGATTTGCTTGCTGAAGGTTTCTTGTTCCACAATGCGATAAAAATTATCGGAATACAACTCTTCAAAATCGTTGTACATATCCACGAACAGATCCTGCTTCTTGGGGAAATAGTAGTGTAGCGTGGTTTTTGAAACACCGGCTTTCTGACAGATCATTGGGATGGTGGTTTCGTCGTAGCCATACTCGTTGAAAAGCTCGAGGGCAGAATTGAGGATTTTCATGCGAGTATCCTTTTGATTCTCTTTTAATGGTTTGTGTTCTATCATTTCTGATTCATCCTTTTAATTAAAAAGTGTTCTTTTGAAATATATCTTTTAATATAAGCAATATAAGTAAAAATGTCAAACGCTAAATATAAAATAAATTGTTTGGAGGTCAACATGTACGACGAAATGAATTTTGATTCCTTGTTCACACCGTTTTCCATTGGCAAGATGGAGATCAAGAACCGCCTGATTATGGCGCCTATGGGAACCTACGCTGCTCAGATGGATGGTTCCGTGTCCGATACCCTTGCCACCTACTTTGAGGAACGTGCAAAAGGCGGTGTTGGTGCGATCATCACTTCTTCCCAATACCTGACCCCCAAACTAGCCCAGGGTATTTACGGCACCTACTTCGACAGTAAGCGCATTATCCCCCACCTTACCGGCATGACTGAGCGGATGCATTGCTACGGCTGCAAGGCCATTGCCCAGTTGTCCAGCGGCACAGGGCGGAATGCCCATCCCAGTCAGTGTGGCGGTGTGCCCTTTTCCGCATCCGCTGTCCCTGCCGTGTTTAATCCCGACATCCTGTGCCGTCCCCTCACAATCGAAGAGATTAAGGACATCATGAAGTCTTGGGAGTTGGCCGCCGAAATTGCTGCCTCTGCCGGATTTGACGCCATCGAGGTTCACGGCCATGTGGGGTACATCATTGACCAGTTCCTCACCCCTTTGTGGAACAAGCGTGAAGACGAGTACGGTGGTAGCGATGAGAACCGTGCCAGGTTCGCTCTGGAAATCCTGGATGCCATCAAGCGTGGCGCCGGCAGGGATATGCCCGTCATCTACCGTATCTCCATGGATCACCGTATTCCCGGTGGAAGAACACTGGAAGACAGCAAGCGTCTGCTGAAGATCTTGGGAGACCACGGCGTGGATGCTTTCGATGTAGACTGCGGTTGCTACGAACATCCCGACTTCGTGTATCCCACCTTTTACCGTGGCGACGCTTGCATGGAATATGTCTGTGACACCGCCCGGGAAGCAACGGACAAGCCTATTATGAATGCCGGCAACCACACACCCAAGACGGCAAAGCGTCTGATTGAGTCCGGCAGAGCAGACTTTGCTATGCTGGGCCGCCCCCTGATTGCGGATCCCTATTTGCCCAGAAAACTAATGGAGAATCGGGAAGAGGACGTCCGTCCCTGCATCCGCTGCAACGAGGAGTGCATCGGCCGCATCTGGGGTCGCTACACTAAGCTTTCCTGTTCTGTCAATCCAGCAGCCAACGAAGAACACGCCTTCCGTATCGTTAAAACCGAGCAGCCCAAAAATGTGGTTGTCATCGGCGGTGGCCCCGGCGGGATGGAGGCAGCACGCGTTGCGGCGCTGAAGGGTCACAAGGTCACCCTGTACGAACCCAATGAACTCGGCGGCACGCTCAACCTTCCCGCACAGGCTCAGTTCAAGACTCGGCTGAAGGCATTAATCAATTATTACAAGACCCAGATGAGAAAGCTGAATGTGAATGTGGTCAAGGAAGAAATCTCTATTGACAACTCCGTACTGGTCGATGCCGACGCCATCATTGCTGCCACCGGCGCACATTCCGTCCTGCCTTCCATCCCCGGCATAGATAACAAGAAGGTTATCGACATCAAGGATGCTCATCGAAACCCCGCTGCTATCGAAGGCAAGCGAATCGCAGTTTGTGGAGGCGGCCTGTCCGGTTCCGACTTTGCTTTGGAGATGGCTACAGAGTACGGAAAAGACTGCACCATCATCGAAATGAAGCCCGAAATAGCTTCCGACATGGTCTTTATCAATGCGCATTCGCTGAAGATCTATCTGGCCGACGCCGGTGTGGTAACCCGCACCAATTGCCGCGTAGCTGAGATCAAGGACGAAGGCGTTATGATCGTGAACGAGAATGGTGAGTCCGAGCTGATCGAGGCGGACACCATCGTGGCAGCCTTCGGCATGGCCCCCAACCGTGAGCTCACCGACGAATTGAAGAAGCGGTACAACAAAAAACTCATCTGTGTAGGCGACTGCGTTGAGGTCGGCAAGAGCGGTAAGGCGATCCGCAGCGGCTTCTATGCAGGTATGCAGGTCGAGTAATATTTCATCTCATATGTCCAAAAATAATAAACAAAATTTTTTGAAAAGGAGAAATCACTATGGCAACGATGAAAGGCTACGGCGTAATCGAACCCACTGTCAGCTGGGGCTGGATGGAGAAAGAGATCCCCGAGCCTGGTCCGTTTGAGGCACTTTGCTCTCCAGTGGCAGTGCTGCCCTGCACGTCCGATGTTCACAACGCACATCGCAGACAGGCATGGCCCAACCGTATCCTCGGTCACGAGGGTGTGGGCCGTGTGGAGAAAGTCGGCTCCATGGTCACTGATATCAAGGTCGGTGATATTGTAGCGATTCCTGCAGTCACACCCATTTGGCGCGGCAAGGAGATCGCAGAGGGGCTGCATGAGCATGCCGGCGGTTTTCTGGGCGGGAGGTATCTGTCTTCCCAGCTGGACGGTACCTTTGGTGAATACTTCATCATCCCTGACGCCGACATGAACCTGGCCGTGGTTCCCGATGGTGTGTCCATCAAGGCCGCTGGGCTGGTGGGTGACATGATCACCACCGGATTCTCCGGTGTAGAAGGCGCCAACATTCAGTTTGGTGACACCGTTGTGGTTATCGGCATTGGTCCTGTGGGTCTGATGAGTGTAGCGGGTACCGCCCTGCGTGGCGCTGGACGTTTGATCGGTGTGGGTCACAGAAAACTGACCAAGGAATTGGCAAAACAGTATGGCGCCACTGACGTGGTGGACTACACTGAAGGCGACATTGTTGAGCAAATCATGGAGTTGACCAATCATCAGAAAGTGGACAAGGTCATCATCGCTGGCGGCACTGAGGATACCGTCAACGACGCTTATCGCATGGTGAAGTGCGGTGGTGTGATTTCCAACATTGCCGGCTATGATTTCAGCAAGAGCTTCAACATTGCTGTTGCCGATGCAGGCACCTTGGTGAACCATGTGACGCTCACCGGTCGCCTGTGTGCCGGCGGCAGATACCGTCTGGAAAATCTGATGGCTCTCATCAAAACCGGTCGTTTGGACCCCACCTTGCTTATCACTCAAGAACTCCATGGCTTCGAGAAGATCGAAGAAGGCTTCAACATGATGGAAGAGCCCAAGGACGAAAGCGTTATCAAGCCTATCGTCATCATGTAAACGGGCCATCAGGAAAAGGACGTTTACAGATAAGCGATAAGAACAAACTGTCATACTAAGGAGGACAATAGTATGTTTGATTATCATGGTAGAGTTGCTGTCATTACCGGCGGTTCTTCCGGCCTTGGTGTTTTGTGCGCCAACGCACTGGCCGCCCGGGGCTGCGAGATTGTCCTGATGGCCCGCCGCTATGAGATTTTGGTGGAAAACGCTAAGATGCTCACCGAAAAGTACGGTGTGAAGGCTATTGCCGTCCGTTGCGATGTGACCAAAGAGGATCAGGTCATTGCTGCCCGTGAGACTGTGGAAAAAGAATTTGGCCGCTGCGACATTCTGATTAATTGCGCTGGCGAGGGTCACAATGACTGGGCCATGGATCTGGCGCTGGAAAGATGGCAAGCCACACTGGATGTGTGTGTCACCGGTCTGTTTTTGATGTGCAGAGAGTTCGGCAAGCTGATGCGGGAGAACCACTATGGCCGTATCGTCAATGTGGCTTCTATGCTGGGTATGATTGCTCTGGACAGCAGCTTCGGGAAAGGTATCTCCGAATACTCCGCATCCAAGGGTGCCGTGATCAATTTTACCCGACAGCTGGCCAACGAATGGGCACAGTACGGCATCACCGTCAACACCCTCAGTCCCGGATTCTTCGCATCCGAGCAATCTCCTGTGGGTCAGGAGTGGTTCGTTGACTTCATCAACGACTGGTGCCCCATGAAGCGTAACGGCTATGACCATGAGCTGGACGCTGCAATCATTTTTATGACCTGCGAAGAAAACTCCTACATGACCGGCAACAACGTCGTCATCGATGGTGGATGGACGTGCACCTAAATAATAATTTCTCTCATCTGGCCTCAGTCAATAAGGCAGACGGTACCGTCTTATTTGAATAGGACAAAAATTCACTCCTTTATAATCTATATTTTTCACCTTCTACAACCTCCTTTACTCTCCCAATTCTTCCTCTCAAGCAAGTTGGACCAGCGTGCCTTTCGGTTCGCTGGTCCAACTTGCTTATATCCATGATTTCAGCAATTTAATACAGTTCGTATCCCTCTTTCGGCATGAACAGGGTGTCCAAGGCTGCCCTGGTCTCCTCGATGAGATCACATTCGCCCCACAAGAAACACCATTTGATGTTAATGCCCCGCACGATGGCATAGGACGTCCACAACAAGCGGAGAGGATCCTGATCATTGCGGATGATTCCAGACTCCTGAGATGCCCGAATCAGTCGTGTGATAGAACCTTCCAGAGTATTGTCGATGTAACTGTAATAATCCGAGTTGCCTTTTGTTGTCCGAGAAATGCAAACATGGTTCATAATCTCTGGACCCAGGTCGATCTGGGTCTCCAAATACAGACGATAAATCTCCCACACCTGTTGATAAGTGCTTCTGGCGCTGAACACCTCCGGCAGACGCTGTTTGGCTGTGCGGCTGCACCAATCGCCAATGGCGTCAAAAATGGTATCCTTGCCGTCAAAATAGTAATAAAAACTATTGCGTGTGACGCCAGCCAATGTGCAGATTTCCTTGACTGTCACCTGGTCGTAAGGATTGTTTTTGAACAGCTCAATGGCAGCATCCACGATTTTTTCCCGTGTGCCCTTTCTCTTCTCCATTTTTGATACACCGACCTTTTCAGTGTATGATTTTTCGGTGAAAAAAGCACAAAGTCATCAGGCTGGGTTTGGATTTTCTCGACAAAAACAAACTCCGCTATTGACAATCATTCATCAAAGATTTATGCTTGAATCACGAAAAACAATACACGTGTATTAAATGTAATAACCCGTGCTCTATTAATTCGTGTGTATGCTTTAAAGGACCATACAAGATGTAAGCATAACATAGATGCAAACCGCTGTCAATAGAAACCAGACGAGACCATTTTGGAGACATGTGTAGAAAAACCGGATACATTAAAAAATAAAAATAAGGAGATAAAAGAATGAACTACGATACGCTGTTTACACCGTTTAAGATCGGCAACTGTGAGATTAAGAACCGCATCGTTATGTCCGCTATGGGCACGCTGATGTCCAACCGGGACGGGAGTTTCTCCGAAGACGAGATCGCCTATTTTGAAGAGCGCGCGAAAGGCGGTACCGGCATGATCATCGTGGGCCAGGGCTATCTGACTGCTGATTTGGGCCAGGGCGTTCTGGGTCACTACTGGGATCACCACCACATCGTCCCCTCTGCCCGAGCGCTGACCAACCGCTGTCACGCCCACGGCTGCAAGGTCTTTACCCAGCTTAGTTGCGGTACCGGCAGGAATGCCAACGAGATTCACGGCAAACCGCCCTATTCTTCTTCCGAAAACACTTGGGTCTGGGACTCCAACGTGAAATGCCATCCCCTGACAGTGGAAGAGATTGAGGAGATCATGAAACAGTGGGAATATAGTGCTGGTCTGGTGCGTGACGCCGGATTCGACGGCATTGAAGTTCATGCCCATGTGGGTTACCTCATCGACCAGTTTATCTCTCCCATCTGGAACCACAGAACCGACGACTACGGTGGAACTCCCAAGAAGAACGCCCGGTTTGCGCTAGACATTGTGGATGCCATCCATCGTGGGGCCGGTGATGATTTCCCGGTGATCTTCCGTCTGTCTATGGATCATCGCATTCCTGGAGGTCGGACCTTGGAGGACAGCAAGGTCTTGCTGAAAGTACTGGACGAACACGGTGTGGATGCATTTGACGTCGACGCCGGCTGCTATGAGACCATTAAATATGTGTATCCCCCCATGTATATGGGCGAGGCCTGCATGGAGTATGTCTGCCGGGCGGCCAGAGAAGCTACGGACAAACCCTTGCTGAACGCCGGTTCCCACACCCCGGAAAGCGCCGTGAAAATGATCGAGGGCGGCGATGCCGACTTTGTGATTTTTGGTCGTCAGCTGATTGCCGATCCAGAGATCGGTAACAAGCTATTGGAGGAACGTCCGGAAGACGTCCGGCCGTGTATGCGCTGCAATGAGGAATGTATCGGCCGCATCCTGCGCTATCGTTCCAAGCTTAGTTGCGCTGTGAATCCCGCCGCCGGCGACGAACATGCTATGCGCCTGACCAAGGTTGACCAGCCCAAGAATGTGGTAGTGATCGGCGGTGGTCCTGGCGGTCTGGAAGCCGCAAGGGCCTGTGCCATCCGTGGACACCATGTGAAGCTGTACGAAAGAAACGAGCTGGGCGGCACACTGAACGCTCCAGCCACCGCCGACTTCAAAATCCAGATCCGCAAGCTGATCGAGTATTATAAGGCGCAACTGCAGAAGCTGGACGTGGAAGTGGTGAAAGCCGATCTCAGTATTGACGATCCCGTTCTGTCCCAGTGCTACCGCATTGTCTGCGCTACCGGTTCCAAGCCCCTGGAGATGTCTATCCCTGGTATCAAGGGTGACAACGTTCTGGGTGTGATCGATGCTCACTTGAAACCCGAACTGGTCACCGGTCAGAACATCATCGTCTGCGGCGGAGGTATGTCCGGCTGCGACTTTGCGCTGGAAGCGGTGACCGCACTGGGGCGGAAAGCTACCGTGATTGAAATGAAGAACGATGTGGCAACGGACGTAATTATGATGAACCAAGTATCCCTGAAAGAGTCCATGGCAGAGGCTGGTGTGACCTTGCGCTGTGGGTGTCGGGTGAAGGAAATCACCGCCCAAGGTGTTGTGGTAATCAACCAAGACACTGGAGAAGAACTGATTGAAGGGGATCAAATCATTTCCGCGCTTGGACAGACTCCCAACCGGGAACTGGCAGACAAGCTGCGTGAGAAGTACTTCAAAAAGACCATCTTCGTTGGTGACTGCGTGAAAGCTGCCAAGTCCGGTGACGCCATTCGTGACGGTCTTTGCGCAGCGCTGAGCATCAACTGATTTGATTCTTTGTTTTAAACAGACTTGAAAAAATATTAAGGAGGAACTTTAAATGTTTGATTTGACAGGCAGAGTAGCAGTGGTGACCGGTGGCTCTTCTGGTCTGGGTGTCCAATTTGCACACGCACTAGGGCGTCAGGGCGCTACGGTGGTTGTGATTGCCCGGCGTGTGGAAATGCTGAAGGAAGTGTCGGAGTCCATCACCAGAGAAAGCGGCGTAAAAACCGGTTATTACTACTGCGACGTTACCGACAGCGCACTGGTGGCAGAAGTGGCCGAGAAGATCGTGGCAGACTTCGGCAAGATCGATATCGCGGTGAATTGTGCTGGCGGCGGCAATTGCGGCAATACCGAAGATCTGCCCGACGAGAAGTGGCACAAGACTATGAATGTCAATATCAACGGTGTGTTCTACTGTTGCCGTGAGTTTGGCAAGGCAATGATCAAAAACGGCTATGGCCGCATGATCAATATCTCCTCTATGCTGGGTTCCGTAGGCATGGACATCGAATACGGTATGGGTATCCCCGAATATGCCGCATCCAAGGGTGCTGTGTGCAACCTGACTCGCCAACTGGGTGCAGAATGGGCCAGATACAACATCACATGCAACGCCATCGCTCCAGGCTTCTTCGCCTCTGAAGTATCTCCTGTTGGTAACGAGAAGTTCGATAACTTCTTGAAAAGCAAGTGTCCTATGAAGCGTCACGGATATCCTGGCGAGCTGGATTCTGCCATTGTGTTCCTCGCGGCAGAAGAGAGCAGCTATATCACTGGCCAGATTATCGGTGTGGATGGCGGCTGGACCTGCATCTGATTTGGATGAAGTAAAGCATTGCGGATCCTAAACAGCGATACCTGCGATATTCCCAAGGCATTTGACGGCCTTTTGAGCGGTGAATTAAATGTGGCACCATTAATTGATGAGCTCGTCCCGCTTGAGCGTATAAAATATGCGTTTGACCAACAGGCAAGCGGAAAAGCAATGAAGGTCCTCGTAAAAATGAGCGAGTGATTTATATTCTTTTGCTGCATTCCAAGGGGATGGGGAAATCTTTCCTAAACTCCATAAAAATACTCTCCTTAAACTTCCTTTACAATACCTTACCTAAAACTCTGTCCCCTTGGATTGTATGGATGAATCTGCTACTGATCTACCATAAGGCCAATAAACTGTGTGGAAGTATGTGTTGAGGTGTTTTTCCAAAAGTTTTCTTTACAATACCTCTTAAAATCTCTCCAATTCTAAACATGTTTATGGCGTGGGCGGCGAATTTATCCAGATGACTTCTCTATTATTTTCAGATCAAAACTATACTAAAGATGCGCATCTATTAGCTCAACTTTCTTCACTCTCAATGACGAAATAAAATATGATTTTCACGAGTATCTGCTGTCAAATGTACTTTTTCCTTTTTGAAAATTATATTGCGATAGATAGAAAATTGCCGACTTTTTCGGCGGCATCCTGCTTCATGGTCGGGGTGATGTGGCCGTAGGTGTCCAGGGTAGATCCTGCGGAGTGGTGGCCAAGTAGACCGGATAGGGTCTTTAGGTCCACACCATTAGTTCAGCATTTTCAAGACGCTGTCCGGAGAGATGGGGCTGCCGGTTGGGGAGGAGAATCTGTTTTCCCGGTCTTTCTTCTGTTTCAAGATTTCGCTTACCTCTGGTAGAACGATAATTTGCCGATGGGCGTTCTTGGTTTTTAGTGGAAATTCTTTTGCCTCTCCGCCTGTGCGTGTGATTTGCCTTTGGATGTAAATGCTTTTGAAATTGAAATCTATGTCTGTCCACTTGAGATCGAGGAGTTCTCCTCGGCGTAGGCCTGTTGCCAGTTCGGTGAAGTAGAGTTCAAAGACACCACTGTTTTTAGCTTCTTCAAAGAATTTTTGTAAATCTGTTAAGGGTAAAATTTCAATCTGTTTCTGCTCTTTCTTAGGGAGGATGCACCGGCTTGCCGGATTTTCTGCGATTCTTTTCTTTGCACTCTGCCACCCTCGCTCATGCGATTGTAAAACTGCTGGAGGCCATTGGTAGTAAGTTTGTTTAGCTTGATTGTAGCGATAGGATCATTTTTGATTTGGTTATTAAGGAATCTCGTGTAGTTCGTGAAGGAAGACGGGCGGAGGTAAACTTTTCCATAATTGTTCAGCCAATGGTGGAGCCATTCTGAAAGCGTGAATTGGTCCGCTCGACTGATATCTAAGCCTTCGCCATTTGCTCTGCGTTTTGCCATGATTTCTACTTGCGGGAGTTCCGGTGTAGGTATAGGTTCCTCTGCTTTGTTCATCCGCGAATGCATTCCGATGTAGACCGCTGTGCAGAGGATTGCGGTTGATATGAGTGCGTTCTTCATTGTGGTTGTCCTCCTTCGTTTTTGGTAGCAACAACACATACCACTTTTTTATACAAATATTCAAAATGATGCAAAAATGAAAAGAAGAGCATCCTCTTCCCTGCAACAAGTGGACAGGACGGCAGCTGTTTTTAGGGTTCTTGTGCCGATATACTTGCGACTATTTATAAGGAAAGGCCACCGTCTTAAATCAGTACGAAAAAGCCGAAACTGGAGTCTTTTGACGATTTCAGTTTCGGCTTTTTATATAGATTATTGATCGGCAGGCATGGGGTAGTCGGCGGTTTCCATCAGATAGGTGGTCACGTTGCCGAGGAAGGTCTTTCCATGCTCTGAGGTTTTCGCAAATTCCTCGGAAGCGTAGAACTGGTTGAAACTGTCCATGTCCTTGAACCAGAACTCAACCATACCGTCGATGGGGAGTTGCCCATAAGGTACATGTTTGCCGTCTATGATCCGGTCGATGACCAGGTTTTGGGCGTAGCCCAAGTATCCGGGGACCTTCTTCAGCAGCGCGGAATAGGTTTCCCACCATTCCTGCTGGAACTGCTCGGCGGACATCCCATCGGCGCGGCTGAGCAGAGACATCCGCTTGATGAGCTTTTGGCCCTTGAATTCTTCGGGAACGCGGGTATCTATTTTCTTAACGAATATGACGAGTTTGCAGTCGTCAACGAAGTTGGGCAGGTCGTCGGCGCCGGCACCGTTCAGGGAAGCCACACCTTCTTCCATATCGTGAATATCATCAAAGATAAGCTCGGAGTAAGCGTCGATCTCAAAAGGCCCGCGGGCGAGTTTATGGCGCTGCTCTCTGTCGATGACCAGGTGCTGCTGGTAATGCCGCATGTTTTTCATATGGCAGGCGATCGGACCGTGAACGTTGAACCAGAAATCCCGGAACTCTTCCGTGGACATGCCGGCTTTTTTCTTTAAAAGACCACATCTGCTGATCATAAGTCAAGTCTCCTTTACTGTTGAAATAATACATAAGCGAATCAAAAACGCGGAATATCACACAATATCAGATAGCGTTGCCTGCGTCGAAGCCTTCCCGGATGTTTTTGTATCCGTTCTTAGTGCTGCTGGCGTCGCCCACCACTACGACTTTGCAGCCGCAGCCTTCCAGTTCCGCCTGGAGCGGGTTGTTGCTGCGCACGCCCATGGCATTGACGACCATGTCGATATGCTTGAATTCCACAGGCTCGCCGTATTCCTCGGCGAACACAGAATCCGTGCCCACCTTGGTGAGTTTGGTGTGGGTGTGGACCTTGACATTGTACTTTTTCAGGTGCTCCAGCAGGCAGGCTCTGGGCTGGGCCACCGCGTCAGTGATGATGTCCGGCGCCATTTCGATCATGGTCACGTTGCAGCCCTGGACCGCCAGGAACACGGCGGTCTCCGCGCCGGTCATGCCGCCGCCCACCACCACCACATTCTTGCCGTATAGGGTGCGGCCTCGGAGGACTTCAATCGCGGTTTTGACATACTCCCGGTTGTCCAGACCCGGGATAGGCAGGAACATGGGATTGCTGCCGGTGGCCAAGATCACCGCGTCAGGCTTTTCCGCTTCCACGATGGCCTTGGTGAGGGGGATGTTCATCCGTACCTCAACGCCGTATCTGCGGATGACGTTGCGGTAGTTGACGATCAAAGAGGCGTACTCGGATTTTCCCGGAGGCGCCATCGCCGCCAACCACTGGCCGCCGATCTCATCGCTGGCCTCAAAAATGGTGACCTTGTGGCCGCGCTCCGCGGCACCGTAGGCGGCGGACAGGCCGGACACACCGGCACCGGCAATGAACACTTTTTTGGGATTCGCCACGGGGGAGAGGTCGTAGACAGTCTCCCGGCAGGTATGGGGGTTGGCGATGCAATTGACCGCGTTACCCACGGCGGTCTCGCCGGTGCAGCCCTGGTCGCAGCCGATGCAGTGGATGATGTCGTCGATGCGGCCTTCCTTGGCTTTGTTGGGCAGTTCGGGGTCGGCCAGAGACGCACGGGCCATGACGACGAAGTCGGCCTTGTTGTCCCGCAGCATGGCTTCGGACATGAAGATATCATTATAACGGCCCACCGCCAGCACAGGGATCTTCACCGCGGCCTTGATGGCGGCAGCGTTTTCCGCGTAGTGCATCACGGGAATGAAGCCCGGGGCAATGATGCTCTGCTTGGAGGTGAACATGCCCTGAGTGCAGTGCAGGGCATCCACGCCGGCTTCTTCCAGCATTTTCGCCATGACGATGGCTTCGGGAATTTCAATGCCGCCTTCCACATAGTCACAGGTGTTGAAGCGGAACAAAATGGGGAAATCCGGGCCGACGGCCTCCCGTACCGCGGCGATGACCTCCAGGGCAAAGCGCATCCGATTGTTCAGTGTGCCGCCGTATTCGTCGGTCCGCTTATTGGAGAAGGTGGACATAAACTGATTGATAAGATAGCCATGTGCGCCATGGATTTCCACGCAGTCAAAGCCACATTTTTTAGCGCGCGCGGCAGCCTCCCCGAAGGCCTTGACCAAATCGTGGATTTCGTCCACGGTCAGGGCGCGGGGCACATAGGGTTCTGTGGGTTCCTTGATGGCGGAGGGGGCAACGGGATGCGTATCGTAAGCCTTAAGGGAACGCTGGCGCCCAGCGTGGTAGAGCTGCGCGCCCATAAGACCGCCGGCCTCATGGACCTGACGCACGGTCTCCGTCCATGCGGAGATCTGGTCGTCATTCCACAGGGAACCGACCACGGGGTCGCTTCCGGCATCTTTTGTCACACCCAAGTCTTCGGTAAAGATCAGACCCCAGCCGCCTTTGACCTTTGCCACAAGGTATGCGTTCACGGTCTCATTGGGGGTACCGTCATCGTTGCCCATATGGGAAGACATCGCACTGACCACAAGCCGGTTTTTAATATTAAGTGTACCGATTTTACCGGGCTCGAATACTTTTTTTAGTTCCATGATTGCCTCCTGAATTTTGGTATGCTGGTGAGAAATGTTAATGGTATGACTATTATCACTTACACAATTGAAGAATGTCAATTACCCACTTTTTTGTTCGTACTAACCAAAAAGTGCGTAATTGCCATTTTTCTGACAAGCCCCTATAATATGAGCAAAAGGGAGGAAATTGGACAAAAAGGTGCTTTTTTTGTTCAATTTTGCGGAAGTTGTAAAGGAGTTGTTATTATGAAAAAGAGATATTTAGCTGCGGCTCTGGCCTTGTGCCTGATGATGACTTGCTTTGCAGGTTGCACAGTACAGACGGAAGGCACCGCAAGCAGCGGAAAAGCGTATAACTTGGTATATCAATGCGGTTTTAGTGCCGGCGGCGGCCCTTACCAGTATGCGTCTGACTTATCTAAGACGATTGTGGATTGTTCCGGCGGCCGGGTGACCATGGATTGCCTGGCGACGAACTCTGTGGTGCCGACGGTGGACATGCTTCAGGCGGTGTCCAACGGCACGCTGGACTGCGCACAGATGACGGCTACGAACTTTTCCGACGACAGCTTGGGAATCCTGAGCGCGCTGCCCCTGGGCATGACGTTTGATGAGTACATGGGCTGGTACATCGCCGGTGAAGGCGAACAGATTTTGAATGAGGTTATCAGTGAAGTGGCGGACAATGTGGTTGCCTTCCCCTGCGGCGTTGTGGATTCCGAGATTTTCCTGCACTCCACCAAACCCGTTGCCTGCCTGAACGATATGAAGGGTCTGAAGATTCGCGGCGTTTCCGACTGGGCGAATATTGAGACCATCTTGGGCGTGTCGGTCGTATCCATGGACGGCGGCGAATGCTATGAGGCGCTGTCTCGCGGCACCATCGACGGCTGTGAGTATTCCAGCCCCGCCACCAACTGGGCTGCCGGCTTCCAGGAAGTGGCGCCTTATATGACGGTCCCCGGCATCCACCAGTCCAGCGCGGCGTATCTGCTGCTCATCAACAAGGACGTGTGGAATGACATGGACGAGCAAATTCAAAACATCATTAGAACTTCCTGTTTGGCGATGATGGCGAAGAACTGGGCGGATGACCGTGTTGCCAACGCCGAAGCCTGGCTGAAGTTTGAAGAGCTGGCAGACCAGGGAAAGCTCACCATTTATACGCTGCCGGAGGAAGACATCCAGACAATCAAGGAAGTTGGTGCCCGTTATTATCAGGAAAAGTGTGAGAGCAATCCTCTGTTCGCGAAGATTTATAATTCCCAGCAAGCTTATATCCAGGCAACGAAGAGCTGGAACGAAGCGGTAGAAGCGGGCAAATAAAGCCTTGATCATAAACAACACAAGCAGAACACCCCTCTGCTTGTGTTTCAATCTTTCATGGAAGGAGCGTTGACGATGGATGAACAAGGCGCTTTGATGCAAAGCACACCCACTTGGATGGACAAAGTTATCCGTGGCATTGAATTGATTTCGGAAGGCGCGGGACGCTTCGCATCGTATTTGCTGGTTCCGTTGGTGCTGGTATTTTTATATGAGATCATTGCCAGAAACGTATTCAACAGTCCGACGACCTGGGCATACGGCACCTGCTACATCATCGGTGGCTGCGCGGCGGTGCTGAGCTTTGGCTATGCCATGAAAAACGGCGCTATGGTGCGAATTGACGCTTTTTACGCGAAATTGCCGGAAAAGGTGAAGTGTATTTTGGATTTGTGCCTGTTTGCACTGCTGTTTTTCCCTCTCACGCTCTGCGGTACTGTTGTTTGCATCCGGGAAGCCATCACGTCAGTGGCGGCGATGGAACTCATCAGCACCGGCTCCTGGCAGGCACCTATCTGGCCCACAAAAATCGTGATGGCAATCAGCCTGATGATTTTGATTTTACAGGGTGTGGCTGAAGTGCTGAAGCTGGTCCAAAGACTGCAGGCTGTGAAAAAGGAGGAGCGTGTATGACCGTCAGCGGATTAACAGTTGCTGTTATTATGGGCGTGATGCTCTTATTTTTCATTTTTTCCGGATATTATCTGTTTGCCGCGCTGGGCGGCGTTGCACTGATTTCCGGCTTAGCATTCTGGGGCCCCGGGGTGTTCCAGCTGATTTATTTCAGCCTTTTTAAATACTGCAAGGATTACGGTCTTTTGGCGGTGCCGCTGTTTGTGTTGATGGGGCAATTGCTCAACCAATCCGGCGTAGCGGGACGCTTATTTGACAACCTGTCTCTGGCTCTGGGAAAACAGCGGGGCGGCATGGCGGTGGCGGCGACGATGATCGCCATCCTGTTTGCGGCCACTACAGGCATCGTGGGCGCGTCCGTCGTATCGATGGGACTGCTGTTCACCAAGCCGATGCTGGAGGCAAAATACAATAAATCCCTCACGGCCGGCGTCATCATTTCCGGTGGCACCCTCGGCATTTTGATTCCGCCCAGCATTATGCTGGTGTTTATGGGCAGCGCCGCGAATGTTTCCGTGGGCAAACTGTTTTACGGCGCAATGGTTCCCGGTGTTTTGCTGAGTATTGCTTATATCGTTTATATTAAAGTCATTTCCATTGTGAAAAAGGACTACGCGCCGCCGCTGCCGGAAGAGGTACTGGCGCAGCACACCAAAGGCGAGATTTTGAAAGGCTGCATTGTAAATGTTCTGCCGGTAGCATTGGTCATTTTCTCGGTTCTGGGCGCGATTTGGCTGGGCTGGTGCCCTGCGACGGAAGCGGCGGCATTGGGCGTTTTGGCGTCGTTCTGCATTGCGCTGTTTACCCATTCCATCAATAAAGAAGTCATACAAAATACCCTGATAGAATCCATCAAACTCACGGGCATGGTCTATGCTGTGTCGGCCTTTGGCAATCTGTTCGTCACGGTCTTTATGCGGCTTGGCTGCAGCTCCGCGGTAACAAACCTGTTTGCCGCTTTGCCCCTGGGCAAGTGGGGCGTATTTGTCCTGATGATGGCAGTGATCTTCCTGCTGGGTTTCCTTATGGACTGGATCGCGGTGTGTATGATCACCATTCCCATTTTTGTGCCGATCGCCACGGCGGCGGGATTTGATGCCTGCTATTTCCTGAGCATGATGGCGCTCATCATGCAAACTGCGTTCCTCTCACCGCCGATGGCGGCGTCCATCTTCTATTTCCAGGGTGTTGCCAAAGATGATATCACCACGGCGGAGACGATCCGAGGCGTGTGGCCGTTTATGGGAATCCAGATTGCGGTGTTTATTTTGTGTACGGTCTTTCCGCAGATCGTCACCTGGTTGCCGAACCACTTGGTTGGCTGAACGAACGGGAAACATATGAAGCAAACGATTGCCGCAATGATTGGAATTCTCCTTGGCATCGCCGTGGCATTTTTGCCGATTCCCGGCTTGGAACTCCCGGCTAAAATGGCCCTTGGTATTCTTTTGTGGGCAATTGTTTGGTGGATCTTTAAGATTTTACCGGAATTTGTCACGGCCCTCATCATGGGCGTGCTGTTTATTCTGGTGTGCGGGATCCCGTCAAAGACAATGCTTGCGGCGTTTTCGGAATCTTCTGTATGGCTACTGCTGTCTTCCTTTGCTTTAAGCTTGGGAATCAGCAAAAGCGGATTGCTGAAACGGATATCCCTGTACATCCTGAAGATTTTTCCCGGTAATTTCCCCGCCCAGGCCCTTGGGCTGATTACTGTGGGCACCGTGATTGGGCCGTTCATCCCCAACCTGAGTGCAAAATCTGCGATTTTGGCGCCGCTGTCAAAGGGAATCAGCGATTCTATGGGATACGAGCCCAACGGCAAAGCGGCGGCTGGCCTGTTTCTCGCCATGCTTACCGGTCTGCGAAGTGCCGGCCCGCTGTTTATCAGCGCGTCTGTGCTGGGATACACATTTTTGGGATTATATCCGGCAGAAATTGCAGGCCGATTTACAATGTGGCGTTGGTTTGTCGCTGCCTTGCCGTGGTTTTTACTGGTAAGCATTGCCAATTTTGCGGCGTTGATGCTGTTTTACAAACCAAAAGACCCGGAAACGCATGGCAAGGACGAGATTGACCGGCAGCTTGAAGTGCTTGGCCCGATGTCCGGCGCGGAACGGCGGATGCTGTCCGTCGTGCTGGTCACCATGCTGCTGTGGACCACCGAGGAACTGCACGGGCTTCCGGCACATCTTGTGGCCATTGCCGCCATGTGTGTAATGCTGGGGCTTAAAATTGTGAGTACTGATACATTTTATTCCGGGATGAACTGGGGTCCTGTGATTTATGTGGGGGTCCTGTTCGGGATTGCGCCGGCCTTTGAAGCTTTGGGCATCAATGATTGGATCGTGGGACTTTGCAGCCCTGTTTTTTACCGGGTATCTTCCGCGCCGTGGCTGTTGGTGATCTGCGTGGGGCTTATTACGGTTCTGCTGCGGTTTGTCATTGCCTCGGAATTTGCGGCCGCAAATATCACGATGGTGTTTCTGATTCCGCTCTCCCTCAGTCTCGGAATCAATCCCTGGGTGATCGGTTTTACGGTTTATGCGGTGATTTGCCCTTGGTTTTTCATGTATCAAAATCCCGTTTATGTGGCGGCGTATTACGCGCTGGACGGCGAGATGATCGGACAAAAAGAAGCGGCAAAATACTGCGCGGTTTATCTGTCGCTTTGCTTGTCCGCGGTCGTCCTCACTGTGCCGATTTGGATTTATACCGGCGTGTTTTATTTATAGAATCAGAAAATGAAAATCGCTTGACTGACTGTTCAGGCGGTTTTCTTGCGTTTCCTGCAAAACATAGGCACATGATTTGCCGGGACAGTTCCCTTGCAATTACAAAGACCACATGCTATAATAAAATAAAAATATAAGATGTTGGGGGACCGTAATGGCGGAAAAACGACATGATTTGGCGACTTGCAGTTTAAATTTCGCTTTTACCGCGATCAGCGGAAAGTGGAAGCCATTTATTATCTGGTATCTCCATGACGCACCCGACAACACCTGCCGTTATGGAGAACTGAAGCGAAGAGTACCTTGGGATATTTCCCATAAGATGTTCACGCAGCAGCTCCAGGAATTGGAGCGGGACGGCATCATCACACGCATGGAGTACGATGAAAAGCCGCTGCGGGTAGAATATAGCTTGTCGGAACGGGGAAAGCTCCTGGCGCCTGTGATTTTGTATATGCGGGATTGGGGCGCTATGGCCAGCGACCGATTTACGGATACTGATTTGCTGGACCGAACCCATGGTGTGAAAGATCATGATATTTTGCGGTACGGATATCAGTCCGAGGAACTTGAAAAATCTGTTGAGATCGTTTTCAAATATTGAAAAACAAACAGCGCCTGTGTCATTTGACACAGGCGCTGTTTGTTTATTGAAGAGGAGAATTAAAATGCGTCCTTATACAGGCAGGTGGGATTGTACGGGTAAAGGATGCCGTTTTTGGTGACGGTATCCACGCCGTCCAGCGCCTTGAGCAG
The DNA here is from genome assembly GCA_022800755.1 of Oscillospiraceae bacterium. Lineage (GTDB taxonomy): Bacteria > Bacillota > Clostridia > Oscillospirales > Oscillospiraceae > HGM13010. Next base: position 30,689 of record JAAWQX010000030.1, on the reverse strand, counting down.
CTGCTCGGTGGTCATGGTAACGCGCACCTCGCCGTAAGCCAGAGCGCCGGTGGCGCGGTCGCCGCGGCAGCCCAGAGATACGCCGATCTTGCCCTCTTTCAAAGTCCGCATCCAGGTATCCGCGCAGTTGGATTCGCCGCTGAAGGGGAACTCCAGACGCTCCCAGTTGCTCTCCACATAACCGGCCAGCAGATGGAACGCCGCCTGGGTGGGAAGCTGCAGGGCGATGACGTCGGCTTCCGGAATGTCGCAGTTGCACAGCGGCGCGCACACGATGCCCAAGTAGGGCGTTTCGGGCAGGAACTGCATGTTGGAAGCGATGTGCTTTTTCGCGTCCTCTTGGTCATGGTGCCAGGGCGTGGGGGCCTTGTAAAGAATCGCGCCGTCCTTGAACTCCTGATTGACTTCCATGCACCCATTGTTCATGGCGCAGTAGTAGCCGGAGAAGTGGTCCCGGGTCAGGGCAAAGGCTGCCTGGAAATGCGCGGCCATGCCGATGAGCTTGCAGGTAGAGGCCTTGTTCTGGCAGTAGGTCAGATTGGGGACCGTGTCAAACTCTTCCTGGGTAGAGATAAACTTCATTACCACGGGGTGCTGCGTGGGTCGCAGGGTGAGCATAATGCGGTCGCTCAGTGCTTTCCATTGTTCGTTTGTATACTTCATAGCATTCGCCTCACATCAGAAATACTTTATACGCGTTGGCACAGTCATCGTACCGTTTTTTGATGCTGCCTTCTCCCCGGAGATAGGTCAGCGCCATTTCGGCCACGTACCAACGTCCGTTGATTTTCACATACTTGTTGTCATAATGGGCTCTGCCCACGAACTCGCCGCCGTTGACGGAATCCCAGAGGTCATCTTCCAGGGCCCAGTGGCCGATGGCGGTGGCCTCGCCGGTGATCTCCACCCAATGGTGATGCCCGTGGTGGCTGGAAGTGACCTGTTCCGTGAATTTGCCCTTCATGGTCTCTACCATGCCGTCTCCGCCCTCATAGCGGCCGCCGGTGGTTTTGTTCATGAAGACAAAATCGTCGGTGAAGCAGGCGCGTAGACCCACCCAATCTTTTTGGTCAAGACAGTCCCAGTAATCAGCTTGCAGGTGTTCAATCGCCCGGATATCTTCCTGAATCTGAATTCGCCGTTCGAGTTCTTCCAATGTTACCATACTGCGCCTCCTTACTTGGTACCCCAGCCGCCTACAGCAAAGTACACCTCACCGGTGACGTAGGAAGCGTCGTCAGAAGCCAGGAAGCACGCCACATTGGCAATCTCCATGGGGTCGCAGATCCTGGGAATGGACAGTTTCGGGGCTGTGTAGGTCGGGAAACGTGCCCGGGAGATCTCACCGTTCATGGGAGTGTCCGTGGGGCCGGGGGCGACGCAGTTGCAGCGGATGCCATACTCGGCCAGTTCCACGGAAGCGCCGCGGGTGAGGGCGTAAACAGCGCCCTTGCTGGCTGCATAAACTGTGGAGTTGGGGCAGGCGCAGCGGATATTGATGGAAGTCGTGTTCACGATGGAACCCTTGGTCCCGTGGGCCACGAAGGCCAGACCTGCCGCCTGGGTGCAGTTGAACATGCCCTTGAAGTTGGTGTTCATGATGGTGTCGGTCTCTTCCTCGGTAAACTCCAGGAAGCTCTTCATGAGGTTCACGCCGGCGTTGCCAAACATAATGTCAAAACCGCCGAATTTATCGTAAGCGGCTTGGATCAGCGCGTCTACATCCGCACGGATGCCGACGTCACATTTCTGGCAGTGGCACTTGTCACTGCCGAGTTCCGCAACGATCTCCGCGAACAGATCATCATGACGCGCACCGACAACGACTTTGCCGCCGTCCCGCACGACCTGTCTGGCGATAGCGCGGCCAATGCCAGTGGTACCGCCAGTCACCACGGCGACTTTTCCTTCAAATCTGTCTGAATAAGCCATGATCGATTCCTGTCCTTTCTTGCTCAAACGAAGTTGGTTTCAAATATATGCGCCTTATTTCGTGCCCCAGCCGCCGACCGCGAAGTAAACTTCACCGGTGACATAGGAAGCGTCATCAGAAGCCAGGAAGCAGGCGACATTGGCAATCTCCATGGGGTCTGCCATTCTGGGAATAGACAGCTTGGGTGCGGTGTAGTTCGGGAAACGCCCTCGAGCGATTTCCCCATTCATCGGCGTGTCCGTTGAGCCGGGAGCAACACAGTTGCAGCGGATGCCGTATTCTGCCAGTTCCACGGAAGCGCCGCGGGTGAGTGCATAGATAGCGCCTTTGCTGGCAGCGTAGACGGTTGAATTGGGGCAAGCGCAACGGATATTGATGGAAGATGTATTCACAATAGAACCCTTGGTGCCATGGGCCACGAAGGCCAAACCCGCTGCCTGGGTGCAGTTGAACATCCCCTTGAAGTTGGTGTCCATGATGACGTCGGTCTCTTCCTCGGTAAATTCCAGGAAGCTTTTCATGAGGTTCACGCCGGCATTGCCGAACATAATATCAAAGCTGCCGAACGTGTCATAAGCGGCCTGGATCAAAGCGTCTACATCGGCTCGGATGCGCACATCACATTTTTGGCAGTGGCATTTGTCATTACCGAGTTCCGCAATGATTTCCGGGAACAAATCATCATGACGTGCGCCGATGACGACCTTGCCGCCGTCCCGGACAATTTGTCTGGCGATGGCACGGCCAATACCAGTGGTACCGCCGGTCACGACAGCGACTTTTCCTTTGAATCTGTCTGGATAAGCCATGATCGATCTCTATCCTTTCTTTTTTGTTCTGATTTCAATTGCGAATCACTTGGGGGAGCGATTCGCTCACGAATAGAGTACACTCTATAAAGAGTTTAAAACAAACGTTTCGGAAAATCAATAGGGAAATCAATAATTTTTTCACAAATAAAAGCTTGTCGAATTGTGCGGTTTGATAAAAATCTCACAGACCTGTTTACAAACCATTCATTTTGTGCTATATAATACATAGAGCGCGCTCTACAAACGCGGGAGCGCACCAACAGTTGGTTTTCCTTGAATTTTATTTTTTCCGCGTGTATACTTAAAAATGTAATAAAACTTGAGCGGAAGAAGATGAGCGGATGGAAACAAAACTGACAATGCCCCGAAGTGTACAGACTGAAAATACCAAACAGAAAATTTACGAAGCGGCGGTCAATATTCTGAAAAAGAAAGGATATGCCTACCTTACGGTCAGTAATATCTGTTCGGCTGCCGGAATTTCCAACGGTACGTTTTTCTACCACTTCAAAACAAAGGATGAATTGTTGATTTTTTATACCTATAGGGGCTTTGCAGAGTTTCGCCAGAATAATGGTTTTGATGCGAAAGTCGAGGGATTGCCCTTTGATGGAAAGATCATCGCGTTCTATTGCTGCTGGGCGGATTACATGGAAGAGATGGGGATCGACTTTTTTTCCAATTTTTACTCCACAAAAAACCATTCTCTGGACGTTCGGCGCTGGAATCAGCGGGAGCCGGTGTATGTTTGGAACTATCCTGGCGAGGTGCTTCAGCAAGCGCAGGATGAGAGCCGGATCAAGCCCAATCTGTCTGTGAACCATTGTGCAGAGGTTTTGGGAAGCCTGATCAAAGGTGCTGCTTTTGACTGGTGCCTTTGCGAGGGCGGATTTAATATGCGTGAGCGCATCCATGAGATGATGGGGCCTTACTTAAACAGTATTAGTGTTTAATACAATTGAATATCCAAGGTTATATCCTGATCGTTTCGTTGACACAGCTGCCCACATTCCGGTGAAAAATGATAATGTGGGTACACTCTTACAGGCATTGGGCTTCGTAAAAAACGCATTTGGGGGAATGCGGAGGTCTGATCCTGTTCACTGGCTGTTCGGTGGCTTGTAGATAAAAAATACAAGTTTGGAGCGTATTCTATGGATGTATTGATTTTAGTTCTTGCCGTTGCATTGATCAGCGTGTTCTGCTATAAGAACGTGCCTACTGTGGTAGGCGGTATTGTTTGCGCGATCCTTTTGCTGCTCGTGTACAAAATGGATCTGTACTCCGGCCTGCTGGACACTTATATGGGCGGTTTGGTCGGCTTTATGAAGCAGTGGTTCATCATGTTCACACTGGGTGCCCTGTTCGGAAAGCTGCTGGACGTGACCGGCGGCGCCGATGCGCTGGCCCGGTTCATTCTGGACAAGGTGGGCGCGAAGAATGTTTCTTTGGGCGTATTTTTGTTCACCACCATCGTGTGCGCCGCTGGTGTTTCCAGCTTCGTGACCCTGTTCATCGTTCTGCCCATTGGCATGAAGATGTGCCGCAGAGCGAATCTGAGCCGTCTGTCTGTGGTCGCCGGCTACACCCTTGGCCTGCAGATCGGCTTGGCCCTGCCTTATGTGCCTGTCACTAACAACGTTTTGTGCGCCAGCTATTTCGGTACCGACGTCAGCGCCGGCGGCATGCTGGCCGTGATTATGAACGTTGCGACCGCTGTGATCGGCATGCTGTACATCAAGTGGTATGAGAAGCGTCTGGCCGGCAAGGGCCTGGGCTATGCGCCCGCTTACGGCACCGGCGCTCTGGAAGAGGTCGAAGAAGAGACGAAAAGTGCTCCCCACTGGGGCCTGTCTGTCATTCCCATGCTGATTCCCATTCTTGTGCTGAACATTTTCAAGGTCAAGATCGAAGTCGCCATGCTGTGCGGCGTGATCGCGGTCATCGTTTTGCAGTTTAAGTTCCTGCCCCGTCACTGGGAGGATAACCGCAAAATTATTTCCGATTCCATCAACATGAGCATGACCACCATCATCAACGCCGCCGCCATTGTGGGCTTGGGCGCGGTGATTCAGGCGTGCCCCGGCTATATGGTCGTTGTGGACAAGATCCTGTCCTATGACGGCAACCCGCTGATGATCTCCATGATCGCCACCAACCTGATTGCCGGTATCGCGGGTTCTTCCTCCGCCGGTCTGGTGTTGGGCGCCCCTGTTTTGCAGCAGGCTGCCACTCTCACCAATGCCGCTGCGTTCCACCGTACCACGGTGTTTGCCTCTCTGGGTCTGGACTCCCTGCCCAACGCGGGCTTCCTGCAAACTGAGTGCACACTGGCGGGCGTGAAGTTCAAGGACGCTTACCTGCCTGTCATCTTCATGTTGTCCGTTGTTTTGACACTCGCCCGTGGCTTTGTGTACATCGGAATATGTGTCTTGCTCGGCATTGCCTGATTGACGCATTCGCAAAACAAATAGAATTGACCGGGCCGCACAGTTGTGCGGCTCGGTTTTTGTGGCGCAGCTCAGTTACGAACTTTCTTGTAACTACTTACTGAAAGGTATGTTCTAACAAAAAAGTGCATACTTGCAAACACGCGGGAAAAAGGCAATAATAAAATCACAGAGAAAGAGTGGCGTCTTTTGCAAACTAAACCACGCCGTGCGGGATGATCCTGTTTCAATCAGCCAGAACCACACCCCAAACAATACCTCATAATTACTTCCTTTCACTCTCCTTAACATTTTCTGGCTGATTATCAAGCTTAACGCACCGATGATTGGGGCGTATATTGGCGAGCCCAACGATTTCCGATATGAAATCGTTGGGCTCAAATGTTTGTATGGGGCGATTGATAAAACAGTTTTAAATTTCCGAGCAATTTCTTACGCCAGCTTGCCGTACTGCGCATCATCCACCGGTTCACGCCACTCGTTGAAACAATCCTCTCCAGGGGCTTCAAAAGCGATATGGCTGAACCAGCTGTCCTTGGCGGCGCCATGCCAGTGCTTTACTTCTGCGGGAATATAGACCACGTCGCCGGGATGCAGCTCCCGGGCGTCCTTGCCCCATTCCTGATACCAGCCGCGGCCATCGGTGCAAAGTAGGATTTGTCCGCCACCTTTCGCCGCGTGGTGGATGTGCCAATTGTTGCGGCAGCCCGGTTCAAACGTGACGTTGGCCAGGAAAATCGTTTCCTCGGGGTCGGTAAGGGGGTTCAGGTAGCTGTTTCCAATAAAATATCGGGCATAGGCGTCATTGGACTGACCCAGACCGAACATTCCGCCGTCTGCGCCGGGGTCATCCTTGTAGACTTCCACCGCAGCGCGGAAGGCCGCCCAGGCGTTGGGCCATCCGGCGTAAAAGGCAACATGGGTGAGAATATCCGCCATCTCCCGCTTGGTCACGCCGTTTTTCTTGGCGTTTTCAATGTGGAACTGAAAGGAATTGTCGATCAGCCCCTTGCTCACCAGCACAGTGACGGTGAGAATAGAGCGAAGCTTTAGGGACAGCCCGTTGCCGCTCCAGACCTCGCCGAAGAGAATATCATCATTGAGCTGTGCAAATTGGGGTGCAAAATCCCCCAGTTGATCCCGTCCGGCGGTTTGTTTGACTTTCATAATCGTTCCTCCTAAAAATAATTTGATTGTATTTCAGAATGTAAAGCCTTTCAGTGCTGGCTTTTCCTTAGTTGGTAACGCAGATAATCCAGACAGCTCAGCCGTTTCTCTGCGGCATGAATTTCATCCAGCAAAGCACAGCGCCTGCGCTCCAACAGTCGAAGGCATTTATGGCAATCATTTGCCTTCATCGCTGTCATATAGCTTTGAATCAGCCGGTCATCACAGCCTGCGTCAATCAGATTCTGCCGGATTTCGTTCTCAGTCATGGGAGGGAACATCCTTCAGGCCTCCTTTGCGTTTATTATAAGGCTGGTTCGCTGCGATATCAAATGCTTATATTAAATACTTTATCATGCTTGACAGATATAGCTTTGCGATGATAAACTGGTCAAAAGGGGTGATTTTTTGGAACTGCGTGTGTTACGGTACTTTCTGGCAGTGGCCCGGGAGGAAAACATTTCTCGCGCGGCAGCGGCGCTGCATACTTCCCAACCGTCCCTTTCGAGGCAGCTCAAGGATCTGGAAGACGAGTTGGGCAAGACCCTATTTATCCGGGGACAGAGAAAGATCACATTGACGGAAGACGGAATGTTTCTCCGCAAGCGTGCGGAAGAGATTGTTGATTTGGCGGATCGGACGGTCAAAGAACTTACCTTAACGGAAGAGTTTCTTGCGGGAGATGTTTACATCGGTGCCGGAGAGACGGAGGGAATGAAGTTGATTGCTCAAACGGCAGGCGTGCTGGTGCAACACTTTCCCGATATACACCTGCACATCGTTAGCGGCGACCGTGTAGACATTGTGGAGCGGTTGGAGAAAGGGCTCATTGATTTTGCTGTTTTAGTAGGGGAACCGGATTCCCAAAAGAAGTATGAAACGCTCCTTTTGCCGCAAAGAGATACGTGGAGCGTACTCATGCGTAAAGATCATCCTCTGGCGCAAAAGTCTGTTGTAAGGCCGGAAGACTTATATCAGGAGCCGCTGCTCATCTCCCGGCAAATCAAGGATGGCAGTCCCTTTTTGAACTGGTTGGGGAAAAGCCTTGACCAGCTCAATGTGATAAGCACACACAATTTGATTTATAATGCTTCTCTTATGGTAGAGGAAGGCTTGGGTTTGGCGGTGACCCTGCAAGGGCTCATCAATACCGGCGGGGATAGCTGCTTATGCTATCGGCCTTTATCGCCGCGATTGGAAGTTGACCTGTTTTTGGCATGGAAACGGTATCAAACATTTTCGCCGGCAGTCGCTAAATTTTTAGAACTGATGCGTGCGGAGATTTCATCCAAGACAGAGAATATATAAAGAAGGGCACCGGATACGGTGCCCTTCTTTTTGCGGTTGAACATTCAGCCATTTGGATTTTCCGAACGGTTAATATCCAGACCATTTACCCAATCGGTCACGGTGTCTTGGCTGGCACTCCCGGAAAAACGATTGCCGGGGCGCCATTCGGCGCCGGTGGAGGCTGCCGCAAGATTGGTGGCGCTGGAACCGATCCCGCTGCTGCCGGAGGTGCAGAAGGGGACAATGGTCTTGCCGGACAGGTCATAACTTTCCACGAAGGTATACATGATCTTGGGCGCCTGCCCATGCCAGATGGGATAGCCCAGGAAAATCACATCGTACTGCGCCATATTGTCAACAGTGCCGTCAATGGCGGGCCGTGCGCCGGGGTCATTCTGTTCCCGGTTGGCCCGGCTGGAATTGTCGGTGTAATTTAAGTCGGCAGAGCTATACGGTGTTTCTGGCACGATTTCATACAGGTCGGCAGAATCTCCCAAAGTATTCTTAATGTGGTTGGCAATACTCTCTGTGTTATTGGTAGCGGAGAAATACGCCACCAGAATGTGCGCCTTTGTGGGTGCGGGGGAGGACTCCGCAGCTGCAGCCCGATTCATCAGCACAACGGCGACTTCTGCCCGGGTCGCGTTGCCATGGGGATCAAAGTGGTTTCTGCTTTTGCCGTTTATGACGTTGTTTTCCTTGGCCCATGCCACGGCAGCTACGGCATAGGCTGAAATGCTTCCCTGATCAGTAAAAGTCACACTGTGATTCACGGAGGGGCTACCGGCAAGCCGCCAGAGAATGGCCACAAGCTGTTCCCGGGTCACCGGATCGTCGGTGCCGAACAGCCCGTTGCCGTAACCACTGATGATTCCGTTTTGGGTCGCCCAAAGGATGGCGTCGGAATACCAGACATCGTCCATCGTGTCAGTGAAATTGTCCGTTCCGGCGACGGCGGGTTCCCCGGCCTGCCGATACAGCACCGCGGCCAGCATGGCACGGGTCATGACGCCGTTTGGCTCAAAGCTGACGGCAGAAGTGCTGCGCATCAACCCGTTTTCCTGGCAATATTTTACTGCTTCGGTGTACCAGGCATTGTCCGGCACGTCATCGAACAGACTGGTTTCTCCAACGGCGCATCCCGTGATGACTGTGGTCAGCACCATAATAATGGCCAGGAACAAAGCCCACAGGCGTTTGATGTTTTTCATCCTTGATTCACTCCTTGTTGATTTGAGCGGCGCTTTTTGCTTCACCGCCTGAGTTTGCCGCCATTTTACCGTGGCTTCGCTTGGATAGCAAATACTTATATCAAATACATCATTATGCCTGTTTGCTATATCTGAACGGAATGAAAAACAAGAAGACATCTATAGGGATGTCTTCTTGTTTGATTTAACTGGAAAGCAGGAAGGTTATATCACGCTATTTGCCCATTTTTTCAATTCGCTTTCGGATACTCCTGCAGGAAAGCGTTTTCCATCTTTGAGTGAAGCGCCGGGGCAGGAGTTTTGTAAGGCTGCGTCTGTCTTGCCCATGCCGCTGCTGCCGGAGGTGGCAAAGGGAATAATGGTTTTGCCGGTCAAATTGTATTGTTCTAAAAACGTATTAATAATACTCGGAGCAATATACCACCAAATTGGGAATCCCAGAAAAATCGTATCATATTGTTCCATGCTTTGAACTTTCCCGGTGATTGCGGGGCGAAATGCCGCGTCATTCATTTCAATACTGCTGCGGCTCTTTGGATTCGTCCAGTCCAAATCTGCGTCTGTATATGGTTGTGCGGGCGTGATTTCGTATAAATCTCCATCCACCACAGCTGCCAAGGTTTTTGCGATTTGTTTGGTGGTTCCAGTGGGGCTGAAATACGCAACCAATACTTTATTCATATAGATAGCCTCCATTAAAGTTTGTGATTAGTATACCACAACTCAATGCGGGCCGCGACCCTTTTTTGAGGAGGTATCCAACAGAAATACATGAGTTTTGCAAAGATACATATTGAACACACCCAAGATACAAAATGCAATCCCTGCGATATAAACATAGGGGAGAATATACGTATTCAGGAATCCACAGATCATCTCTGACATGGGCAATCCGACTATGAAGGCAGAAAGATAGCAGAGCGCGACCAGAAAGGTGACCACCATCAAAACAGCCATACCGTAGGCAAATATAGTACGTGTCACTTGAATGAGTTTTTGTTTCATGAAGTCACCTCATATCAATGTTCCAAACATTGGGATCAGACCGAACATGCAAAGTACAATCAGGACATAGTGCCCGATGCACCAAACGATCGATTGCTTGGAAGTCGCTTTGAAATCGGATTCCGCGATTCCCATACAAACGAATTGAGATAACGCGAACGGTGGTGTCATAGGCGCAAGACCGCAGGTCATGGCGTTGAACATCATAGCGGCCAGCATGGGGTGGATACCCACCGAATCTGCCAGAGAGACAAAAATACCGCCGAACATGATAATGAGCGAAAAGGGCTCAATAAACATGCCTAAAACCGTGAAGATCAAAGGAACGATGATGACCACAAACCACAACGGAAGATGCATTGTGGCGAGAGATGCGCTGATGCTTTCTGTAACACCAAGGTCTTCAAACAGCTCCGTAATGGAGAAGCCGGCAAAAGCCATGACGATGATTGGCGCGATACCGGTGATGTTGTCTTGAAACAAGGCGAGAGCAGTCTGAAGGGAAAACCTCTTCCCACCTGTCACATAGATCAAAATGGCGATGACTGACGCAACACTTGGAATCACGGTCAACAGGATATTCGTAAACCCTCCGGAGGCCGCTCCCAACCGTGCGGCAATGAATGTGTCTTTCAGCAGGGCGTCAATTAGAAATGGGATAAAAATTGCCAGAGGAACGATGATGGAGCGCCATCCGTCCCTTAAGGCCTGTCTTACGCTCAGGCGATCTTCTTTTGGTATGGGTTTCACCAACTCCCGGCGAATCAGGAAGAATAATGTAACCACACGGTGGAGAATAAACCAGAACGCCACCGCATAAGCCAACAGCCAGAACTGGGAGAAGGTGAATCGACCGGGATAGAGGGCCTCTAAAAACGCGAACATTGCGGTGATGGCACCTGCCGGTGGAATGACCGGGCCGAGACAACTCGCCGCAGATTCAACAGCGGCGGCCAGTTCCGAGGAAAACCCGGTCTTTTTCATGGTGGAGATCGTAGTCACACCGACCGCTGCGGCTGTACCGGGGGCGCTGCCGCAAAGCGTACCCATCACTGCGGAGGTTGCCAGAGCCACATAGCCCGCGCCGCCGCTGAAGCGCCCTACCAAAGCTACAACGATATTGATTAAATCATCAATCACTCCGGTTTTCTCAAATACCAGAGAGAAGATGATGAATGCGGCGATGCTGAACAACAGATACGTATTTGCCGCATTCAGCAGATAAGTGCCGATGCTGGTGAGCTTCCCGGAAATCAGGCACAGCAGTAAAAACGCCGTCGCGACGGCTTCGTACATGGGTCGTCTGACGAATACGAACATCACCATCACATAGAACACTAACAGGCCAATGTATAACCAAGCCATACGTTCACCGCCTTATGTGAGACATGGCCGGAGGGAATTAATGTAAATCCGGCGGATATCTTCCCGTCTCAGTGGTTCGGGGTTGCTTGCCAGACGGAAATCCAGTTTCATGAAATCGTCGGTCCACTTTTCAATTTCCTCCATCGTTACGGTGATATGCAGTTCCTGCCGGACGATTTCCCGCAAATACGCCGCAAAAGCGTCAGTGTCCACAAAGCCACAGGCGTTTGCGATGGGGAGGACCAAGGACTGGTCATGGAAGCCCTTGAGATATTCGCCCAGAAAAGCAGCACAGGCAATGCCGTGATTGACCCGCTTATAGTGGGAAAGGGGATACCCCATCCCGTGGGGGATGGTTGTACTGGACTGCATGAATGCCATGCCCATCATAAAGGACGCAATCTGCATGTTTTGATGATCATCACCGTGGAGAGAGTCATTCAGCAGCGCGTCTTTATACTGTGTGAACAGCCGAAAACCGATTTCTGCTACGGAACGGTTGATGATGTTGCTGCCTACATGCAGATAAGTTTCCACGCCGTGAGCTAGAGCGTCCATCGCACCGGAGCGAAGCAGGAACAAAGAGGATTCCCGAATGTAGCGGGGATCTAAAAAGGCGGCCTCACAAAACACCACCGGATACATGGACAGCTTTGTATCCGTATCTGCCCGGGTGAGTACGGCGAAACCAGTGACTTCTGCGCCGGTTCCGGCAGTGGTCGGAATCGTGAATACCGGAATATCAGACTCGGTTTTGATGCTTTCCGAAGGGCCGGCATATCCGTAAAACACCGCATAAGGGTCTTTGCTGGGATGCTTTAAAAGAAGAGAAATTGCTTTTGCGCTGTTGATGGAAGCCCCTCCGCCGATGGCGATGAGGAACTCCGTTCCGAATTCCCTGCACGTCTGCGCCATTTCCGTCACGCTTTCGACCGGGGGATTTTCCTGCACATGATCGAGTATGATGTACGCGATGCCTTGCGAATCCAGAGCACTTGTCACGTCTTCCAGCGCATAGTTACGGCAGCCGGGGGCAAATTTGGAAGTAATGATTGCCGCTTTCGCCCCGTAGCGGTGAAACAGTGCTGCTTTGCTCCTTTACATAACCCTCTCCGCAAAAGCACGCAGTTTGCGTATTATATCGAAAACTTGCCATGCGAAACGCTCCTTTCTTTGACAATAGTATAACAATCAAATGCGCTGATGTAAATTAGAAGAATTCGATTGTTTCTATCGAGACAGAGTATTTTACAAAAAACCGTCGAACGGCTATGATTTTCTCAGATAGTCAATTTATTGGCAATTCGTGGAGCAAGGTTGTATTTTTTGAAAAGGAGAAAGAACACAATGAAAGATTTTCGCTTTAATCTTCAGACCGCTGCGTACTTCGGCAGGAACTGCATAGAGAAGAATACTGAGTTATTCAAGACTTACGGTTCCAAGGCTGTTGTGTTCACGGGCCCGCACCTGGGTGGCCGTTTGTCTGAAGGCAGACATCAGTCTGTGATTGACGTGGAAAACGCCCTGAAAAAAGAGGGGATCCCCTATCTGCTGGTAGACGAGGTGGAGATTGATCCTCCTGTGGAAACCTGCGCAAGAACAGCGAAACAGGTGCGGCCTTTTGGCGCTGACCTGCTGATTGGCGTGGGCGGCGGTTCCTCGCTGGACACCGCCAAGGCTGTGGGCGTGTTGCTGGATTCGCCTGAGGATGCAGACCCCTACGAGGTCCTTTACCGGAAAGTTACCCCCTATGAGAACATCAAAACCCAGTGTAAGCTCAACGTTATCTGCGTGCCTACCACTGCCGGTACTGCGTCTGAGCTGTCTCCTTACGCGGTTATGACGCGCGCAGATATCCACACCAAATTGGCAATATTCCCTTGGGTGTATTGCGTGGCGGCGTTTTTGGACCCCCGCTATGTTGAAACGGCGCCTGATATGATTTTGCATACCGGCGTGTTTGATGCACTGGCGCACGGCGTGGAATCTTATCTGCACAACAACCACAATCGTATGAACAGATTGTTTGCCGAGTTCGGATTCTCCCTGTTCAAAGATTTCAAGGACGGCATGGCCTCCGGCAACCTCAGCGAGGAGGACTACGACAAGATTATGCTCCATTCCGCGGTTCAGGGTATGGCGTTTTCTTCCACGAACAGCTCCACAACGCTTCCCCATGGCATGGGATATCCGCTGTCTCATATCAAGCATGTGAACCATGGCCTGTCTTGCGCAGTGTTCCTGGGCGAATATATTCGCGGGTTCAAGGACCAAAGCCTGGTCAAGCCCATCGTTGAGCAGTGCGGATTTGCCAATTCCGATGAATTTGCTGATTATTGCAATGATTTCATTAACCGTCACATTGATATTCAGGTGACGGAAGCTGAATTGCAACAGTGGACGGATGACTTCATGGCGACCGGACGTATGCCCAGCAACCCCGAGCAGTTGACCCGTGACGAGCTTTACCAGCTTTACAAGATTTCTCTGGCACGCTATATCAAGTAAGCTGTTGGGCGAACGCCCATGAATGACATAAAAGAGAGGAGAAAATACACATGACAACCCGACAAAAACAAGTAATGATGTCTGTCTACGCGTTTGTTCTGTTCTTCCTGATGACCTTCATCGCACAGGTGACTAGAGCGTACGTTGGCTTAGCGTATCCGGACGTCGCGCCTACAACAGTGTCCTTGCTGGTGACGATCCCAAATTTGACCGCGCTGATTTTCGCATTTGTGATCGGCCCCGTTTCCGTGGGACGGAACAAAGTGACATTGTTATCCACTTCAATCATCGCAATGATCCTGCATTGTGTGGTTTATTACCTGAACGGCCGGGTCCATGGCCCATTCAATCTGTATCTGGTAGCGGGCGCTATGGGCGGCTACGGTATCGGTACTTACATTCCCCTGATTAACGGTATTTTGAGCGACCACTTCCCCGCAGACTAACGCTCTCAGCGCATTGCGAACTACAATGTTGTTATCAATATCGGTAGCATGATTCTGCTGCAATTGGCGGGTATCCTTGCGGCGAAGAACGACGGTGCGCAGTGGTATAATGCATATCTGCTGGGCATCCTCGCTGTTCTGGGCTTGGCATCTTTCCTGGTCCTGGCAAAGAAAGCGGATTTGTCAACGCCCTCTTATGTGAATGTGGATGCAAATTCCGGAAATGCGATTGAAGCCAAAAAGCCCAGTCTCAGAGATTTGCCGGGCCTTTTGGTGCTTGCCTGATGGCAGAAATGGGTGCGCAGGTCGTCCAGGCGGAGTCCCCGAAGTTTTCCTGTCAGACGCGTGGTACATACAGTTGGGCACAAAATCACCGCAACTGCTATGCCATCACCATTAACACAGCGACTAAACGCGGACAGGAAATTTTCCTCAAGGCCGTTGAGTGGGCGGATGTGTGGATCGAAGCCGGCCGTCCCGGCGCATATGACAAGCGCGGTTTAACAGATGAGGTTTGCTGGGGGCACAATCCCAAGCTGGCCATCGTCCATGTTTCCGGCTATGGCCAGTTCGGTCCCTATCGGGATAAGCCCTCTTATGACGCGATTGGTCAGGCCATGGGCGGATATATGTACATGAACGGTGAATCGCCTGAATCTCCGGCACTGAAAGTGAATCCGTATCTGTCTGATTATATCACTGCATATAATACCTGCATCTGCGCTTTGGCGGGACATCTTCATGTGGTCAAATACGGCGAAGGCGATTCCTGCGATATTGCACAGTATGATACCATGTACCGTATGTTGGACGAGTATCCGGCGAAATGGTTCAGTACAGGCTTCCCCGGGCCAGGTGAACCGGTTCCCGACCGCGCCGGCAACAGAGGCGTAGCCTGCTGCATGGCGTTTTATACCACCAAGGACGGCGGTTCCATTTATGTTACCATGACCGGTGTCGGCCCTGTACAGCGCGGCTATCCCATCATCGGTATGCCGAGAGAGGATTATCCCGAAGATTGCACGGGCTTCCCCATCAGCACCCCCATGGGTCAAAAGGCAGAGGCTCTTATCACCAAGTGGTGCTCCGAGCATACCATCGACGAGGTGGAGCGCATCTTCACTGAAAACGCCATCCCCTGCCAGCGCGCGTACGGCCCGGCTGACATCCTGGCGGATGAGCAGTATGCGGCCCGCGAGAACATTGTGGAGTGGGAAGATGCTGTGTATGGCCGCATGAAGGGCATCGGTGTGACCAACCGCTTCAAGAAGAATCCTTCCAGGATATTTGCTTCTGCGCCGCTGGTGGGCGAGCATAATCAGGAAATCTTCTCCGCGTGGGGCTTTACCGACGAAGAAATCAAGGAGATGTATGCCAAAGGCGAAGTCAGCTCCTGGAGCGCGGCGGAGACAGCAAAGCGTAAATTTCTGAAAGAGTATGGATTCTTCTGGGATCCTGACCGTCAGTGCAAACGTCTGGGAATCGAATAAAAACCAGTGAACGGAAGGAGCATTTCTTATGGGAATTATGGATGGAAAAGTTGTGTTTATCACCGGCGGTACCAGAGGCATCGGCAACGCGACCACGCGACTGATGCTGAAAGAGGGTGTGGAAGCCATTGCCATCTGCGGTCGGTCTGAGGATATGGTAGGTCCGGCGCTGGCAAAGCTGCGGGCAGATTTCCCCGGCCGGAATATTGAGGGCTGCTGGCCGCTGCTGACTGACGCAACCGCAGTAGAAACAGCGGTTAAGACCTTTGTGGATAAGTATGGCAGACTGGACGCGGCCTGCGCGAATGCGGGCATTACCCAGAGCACCAGCATCAAGCGTATGACTCCGGCCGAGTTTGAGGAGCAGATCAATATCAACCTGATCGGCGCGTTCTACCTGGACCGCGCGGCCGGTCTCATCATGCGCAATCAGAAGTTTGGCGCTATTGTCAATACGGCGTCCATGACCGGACTGTACGGCTCCGGTATGGGGGCTGGCTATGGCGCATCAAAGGGCGGCGTGATTGCACTGACGAAGTCCCTTGGCCGTGAGTTGGGATTTTTCAACATTCGTGTCAATTGCGTTGCGCCAGGCTCTATCAAGACAGATATGACCGCGGGTATAAATGATGTTGCCATGAAGGCTGTGAACGACGGGATCGCTTTGCACCGCATGGGCGAGCCGGAGGAAGTGGGCAATGCGATTATGTTCTTAGCATCTGACCTGTCCAGCTATGTCAACGGAGCATGTTTGTCCGTAGACGGTTACGCTACCTGATTTTTGCTTACTCATTGCAAAGTAATACTTCCTAAATCCGAGCGGGCGCCGCTCAAATCAAAAAGCCATCGTCCTCTGGGCGATGGCTTTTTGATGAAACAGGAATGTTCCTTATTTTTTCGGCACAGCGTTTTTTCATTTTCCTCAAATAATTATCATTTGCTGCGATAGCCTAAATCCATGCAGCAGAGGAAATAAAAGGTCCGGACATTTTGTCCGGACTTTTTATGGGGCTTCAATTTCTATTCCGCAATTTATACTCCAATGCAGTCCAGTCTCGGTCTTGTATCAGACTTACCCAGATTTCGGGAGATTGCCCGCTGTCCCTTTCGTAAGTATGGCTGTTGGTGGCTTCCTGGACATCCAAGTAATACCAGGCATCCTTTGGATTATCCTTCCATGGAAGCACACTCAGTGTCATTCCACCGTCCAGCGGCGGTATACGATGAAGCATCCGATTGATCAAAACCATGACTTCTGCTCTTGTGATCGGCGTATCCGGTCGGAAAGTTCCGTCGGGATACCCGTGAATCCAGCCCTTTTGTGCGGCTCGATTGATCTCCGCAGCAGCCCAATGACCGGGAATATCGGAGAAGAGGTCCGGTCCTTGATATTCCGTACTGTCAAAGCGGGCGGCTATGGCGGCGAATTCGGCTCTTGTAATGCTGCGCTCCCCGTGAAAACTGCCGTCAGAGCAGCCGTGTAGCAAACCTGCCTGTGCGCCGGTCACCACAGCGGAGCAATACCAACTACCTGTATACACATCTGGGAAATAGCTCTCCGCTGCCCAGTTCGCTTGACGGAATTCTTCAGTCATCAGTCGGAAGAAAACGGCTGCCACCTCAGCGCGGGTCATATAAGCCTGCGGGCGCACAGTTCCGTCGGGGTAGCCGGCGATGTAGGCGAAATGGTCTTTCATTTCCAGCGGAAATGCCGTTGTTCCCGAATGTTTAGGGTTCTCCGGTTGAACGGGGATGATCGGAACCGAAGAACTGGTTTCCTTTTTCCATTGGGCGGTGAAGGTTTTCTCTCCCGTGGAGCCATGGGGGATGGACGGGGCCATGTCAAGGACATCTTCTCCCGCAGGAAGCCATCCCTGGAAAATATATCCCTTCCGGGTGGGGGCTTGTAGAGTAATGCGGTCATTTTCAATAGTATAGCTGGCCGGATTGCCCGGGGCGTTTTCCCCTCCGTCCAGTTCATAGATAATGGGATAGTGAATCAATTCCCATTTTGCGTACAGCGTCAAAGGCACAGTCTGTGTCTCCAGAATGGTGTCGTTTTCAAAGCTCCATGCGGTTTCACACGTCGCTTCCCGGAACCACCCGCCAAATGTGTATCCCGGTTCTTCCGGAGCCGTGGGGCAAACTATTTTGTGTTCCCCCGTTACGCGCTGGCTCTGAGGCGTGGTACCGTGGCCCTGATTGTCAAAAATCACATCAGCGGTGGCAAGGACGATATTCCCCTCGTGGAGCAGGGGGACATAGACCGGATCGTCGCTGAAAAACTTCTCCAGGTCGCTGTCGGTGATGGTGTATGTAGCACTTGGCACGGCCACGATGCGGTATGGGTGGTCGGCGTCGGGCCGGAGCCATCGGGAAATGCCGATGGATGCGTGTTTCCCCAGCGCGGCCCCGATGATCGTGGGACGTGTGGGCGGTGCGCCGCGATAATCCTCCATACCGTCCAGATAGATATTGTAGAAAATGTGATCGTCATTGCCATTAGTATTCTCAGTGACCTGTGGCTCATTACCCAGCAGGATATTGGCATAGGGAGAACCCGCAATGCCGCCGCCGTATAACACGGCATGATTCCCGCTGACGCAGCCGCGAGCGAGCTGGAGCAATGCCCCGCCGACCGTATTCATGCCATTCAGATAAATCCCTCCGCCGCAGCTTTCGGCAGAGTTTCCGGTTACAGCGCAGCCATCCGCTGCGCCTACCATATAGACTGCGCCTCTTTCTACGTGAATCCCGCCACCGCAGCCCTTCGGACTGGAAGAAGAGTACATAGGCCGTCCGAGGTCCTTGACTGCCCGGTTGTTCCGAATGGTACTGCCATCATAAAGATATACCGTGCCGCCACGCCTGCTTGCCTCTATTATAATTCCGCCGCCCAAAACTGCCTCGCAGTCTTCAATGCAACCGCCGTTCAGCACAAGCGATGCGTCCTCGGAAGCTACCGAAACGCCGCCTCCGGCATAACCCCGGCAGTTCCGAATCACAGAATTTGCCTGCATGATTGCCCTACAGCCTGAAGTGATGCGCAAACCTCCCGCGCTTTTGCTGGTACTGGCATTGTCATTGTTCTGGAGTACTGCGCCTGCGTTCAGGACCAGTTGAGCGCCGTTTTGGATGATTACCAATTCATTTTGCGCAGTAGGACCATTGCGGTCTTCTCCCCACCTACCGTCCAGAATGATGTTTTCCAGCACAGTATCAGCGCGGACGGTCAACAGGAAATCAGTCTGCGCGGCATAAAAAATGCTGCATGGATTTTCCGGATCGGCACTGGCGATTGTTACGCGCTTTGTGACTGTCAGTCCTGTGTCCATATCAATATCATGCAGCACCTCGACACGTCCGCCGTCATATACGCCGCTGAGCGCCTCATTTAAGGTTCCTTCCTGCCATTGCCCGTCCGCCGCGCTCTGATACCGGGCCTGGGCGGCGGGCGCTGCCGCGGATATGGCCGTGGGTATCAGCGTCAGCACCAGACAAAGCGTCAGCAGGATCCCTAAAATTCGTTTTGTCATCACAATTTCCTCCCTTGTTTTTCAGAATTCTTTTCTACACATTATAATGGTATTCTACCATATTCACCCATGGGCAAGTCAATACTTAAGAGAAAATGTTTTTGGAAAGGGAAAGGAAATTTAATAATTGCAAATTCCTGTTGCTGAAATCGCGCCGGTGAATTATAATAGTGCAATCAGATCAAGAAAAGGAGACAGGGGCATGGAGTACAGGACCGATCCCTTTGCGGCACAGCTTGGGATAGCGTTTTCCCGGCAAACGGATACAGGTATCATTACCACTGCCGTAATTTCAGAAAAGCATCTGAACCCTTACAAAATCGCGCATGGAGGCGTTGCTTATACCTTGGGCTGCGTGACGGCCCAGTGGTCGGCGGCGGTGTGCCGGGACCGGGAAATGGAGGTTTCCGCAGTGTCCAGCCAGTATTTGGCGCCTCTTGGCCTTGGCCCGGCGGAATGTGAAAGCCGTTTACTGTTTGCGGATAAAGGGCACTGTACTTACGAAGTCTCGGTACGGGATGGAAACGGCCGGCTTTGCTTTTCCCAACTGGTGATGCTCCAGCCACGGGAAACGGAAAAGACTGTGAACAGGAATTTCCCCCGCACCATTTTCCCTGCCTCGGAGGACGTCCTGCCCAACCCGATTACGGGACTGCGTTTTCCCATGCAGTCTCCCGGGCCGTTTTGCGATATGACGCAGATCTATATTCTGGATTGCGGTTTGGACATTACCACCGTAGGTGCGGATATTTTGCCGAAAACCAGCGACGACCGCGGCGCGGCCCACTGCGGCCTGGTGTATACCTGCTGCGACACGGGAGTGGGTGTTGCGTCCAGCTTGCGGGGAAGTCTGGCGGTGACGGTGTCCAGCGCTATGAAATACTTCCGCCCGGCAGAGGTCGGCCCTGTGCGGGTCACGGTGCAAAGCGTCCGGGCAGGACATACCATCCTCTATTATCTGGTGACAGCCGAGGACGGAACGGGTACGCCGGTGGCGGCGGGACAGTTCTGCCTGCACCCGAAGCAGGAATTGAACGGGCTTGCGGAAGAAATCATGAACGAGTGCAAATCATAGAGGGAAGGCTTGAAAATATAGGCCGCTGGTCTTGCCGTTGGCGCGGTGCGGTGGTATAATGGCCGCAGACGGATAAGGACAGTTGCGATGAAAGCGTGGGAGAATATGCGGTATGGCGTATTAATCCCGGCTTACGAGCCGGAGGAAAGCCTTGTTACGCTTGTGCGGGCGCTTACGGCGGCCGGTGTGCCGGTGGTCGTGGTAGATGACGGCAGCACAACGGGGGCGGAATATTTTGAGACTCTGCGAGTGCTGGGCACCGTAGTTCTGGCACACGAAACGAACCATGGCAAAGGCCGGGCGCTGAAAACAGGGTTGGAATACATGTGGAAAGCGGGCTTTGACGGCGCGGTCACGGCGGATGCGGACGGTCAGCATACAGTGGCGGATATCCTGCGGATCGGCGGGGAACTGGAGACCCATCCGGGACAACTGATTCTGGGTGCGCGGGATGTCGCGCAGATGCTGCCCCGGTCAAAAACGGGCAACAGCATTACCCGGGTCCTATTCCGTGTGCTCCATGGCGTAAATTTACAAGACACGCAGACCGGACTGCGGGGGATTCCGCTGGATTCCTATACGGTTCCGGGACTTCTGACGCTGCCGGGCGAGCGGTATGAGTATGAAATGGAGATGCTGATGCACTCGCGCACGCTGTTCCCGGCGGGCGTGACAGAGGTGCCCATTGAGACGATTTATATTGACGGCAACGCGTCATCCCATTTCCGCCCCATCCGGGACGGAATGAAGATTTATTCGGTGCTGTTCGGCAGCTTTTTCAAGTACCTGCTGTCGTCCGTTCTGTCGTATGTGGTGGATTATTCAGTATTCAGCCTGTTGTATTACCGTGTGCTGGAACAAGCGGTCCCGTCCCAAGTTGCGGCGCGCCTAATCAGCGCGGTGTTCAATTTCACGCTGAACAAGTTTTACGTATTCAAAGGAAGCGGAAAGAAGTATAATCTGCTGAGCTACACGTTGTTGGCTGCCGCCGTCCTTACAGTGAGCAGTGCGGCGTTGTACATATTGGTAGATTGGTTGGGATTGCCGGCATATAGCGTAAAATTACTGGTAGACGTGCTGTTGTACATAGTGAAC
Source organism: Oscillospiraceae bacterium (assembly GCA_022800755.1). Classification (GTDB taxonomy): domain Bacteria; phylum Bacillota; class Clostridia; order Oscillospirales; family Oscillospiraceae; genus HGM13010. The sequence continues at coordinate 9,306 of JAAWQX010000030.1, read as the reverse complement.
TATTTTGTACAAAAGAAGCTGGCCAGCATATAGACCCCAAAACCCCCGCCACACGGTCGCAGCCGCAAGGCGGGGTTATTAAAGTTCCCCAAACAGCAAAACCCCCTTGAAACGCTTGCGTTTCAAGGGGTCTCGATGGTGCGCGAGGCGGGACTTGAAGTGCAGGAGAGATTTGCCAGCTTGTCTCAGACAGCACCGGGAAGCCCCATGTTTCAAGGCCTCCGGGGATTTTTCCGTGCCAGCTAAACCGAACGAAAAACAACTTTTACTAAGCACTTAAGGGGAAAAATAAGGGGAAATTATCATTCAATGCTACGCAGGACTATTCCTTGTTTTCCTGATAATTTGATAAGTGCATTTCAAAAGAAACCCGCAGGAGGATTCCCCCTGCGGGTTCGATTATAATGCGTTAGTTGTTATCGGGGACTTTTGCGATAATGTCTGGTATTTTCTCAGGCGTAAGAGATATAATCGGTGCTGAGATTTGCCAATCTTGCATATTGAATGCTACACCCCAGTCATATACGCTGCCATCATTTAATACAGCTATGGAATTGTTTGTGCTGCAGTTTACTGTTGCCACATTTTCTATAGTTGTAATTTGTGTAGGCACTAAAACTCCTCCGCTATGTCCACAGTAATTTCTGCCCCATGTCCATAGACTGCCATCAGTTTTGACGGCAGCAGTAAAGTTAGAACCGCAACTAACGGAGACAGCACCGTCCATTACTTTTACGGGTTCAGAACGGTATTCTTTCGTCGAGTCTCCTAATTGCCCCTGTTTGTTCATCCCCCACATACAAAGGGAACCATCAGTCTTAATTGCACCAATATGGCTGCTGCCCACATCAACAAATACTACATCATCCATCACCTTTTTAGGCTTTTGGTCGTAATTTGCAGCAGATACACCGCCATCAGAAATATTGCCCCAAATTAAAAGTTCATGCTCTGAATTGATGGCAGCAACTACAGTATGACAACTTACAGCGATGATATTCTCTGCTACTTTTTTGGGTATATTGCTCTTGAACTCTACAAAGTCGTCTCCATATGAGGTCGGAACACCTTGACCCCATGCCCAAAGCGCCCCATCAGATGTGATAGCAGCGGCAGTATTTTTCCCACAACTGACAGATGTAACATTTTCCAGAACCTTTATTGGTGTATCGCTGTCGGTATAACTTCCGTTTCCTAACTGTCCGTAGTCGTTAGCCCCCCATGTCCACAAAGTTCCGTCAGATTTGATTGCGGCAACAAAGTTTGCCCCACAACTAACGGCAGAAACATCTGTCATCATTTCCGTCAGCTTATAGTGTTTTTCCCTGTTCTCGATTTCGTTTGTGTCATTTGTAGCGTTGTGTTCGCACGCCCATAAAACATTGTTTTCGTCTATAATATACGCTTGGCTACATAGAGTGTAGGATGTACCGTTCTCGCTAATTACATACATAATATCGGCTTGAGAACCAGTGATACCGGTGAACTCCGGCGGATTCTCTACAGGAGGTTTTTCCTCCTCGGGGTCATCTTTATCATTATTTTTTACCAGTTTATAAGTTTTATCGACGCTTCCTCCTGATACAGTAAAGCTATAGCTTGCTCCCTTGCAATCGGAGTGACTCACATAAATTTTATATGTTCCGTTCGGAAAATAGTTTTTGTATTGACCATATTTGTCTGTCGCCGCCGTAACACTTCCTATGCTTCCCCCGGAAATCGTCAGAGACGCACCGGGGATAGGTTTACCGCCTTGATCCGTTATTGTGATTGCTGTTTGATATGAATAATGTGGGCAGTCACCTTTTTCAAATTCCAGTTTTGAGTTTGCGGATAGACGTGATATGTAGTACTTTCCGAGAGGAACGGTGCCGCGGAGCAAGTCAAACGTATCCTTAAAACCTTTCTTGTAGTTAATTGTAATTAAGTCTACCCATACTGAGTAAGCGAAGTCTGTTCTGATGGAAATACAGGTATAGCAGTCATGCCGTTTCGCCGCAACTATATCGCTTTTCCCGGTTGCGGTCAAATCAAGAGTTCCTCTGGCGTTTAGACTTGCGATGGAAAGAATCGTCCATTTAAGTGAAACCGTTGCCTGTGCTCCGATACTGCACTTAAATTTGTTGCTTGAACTTATATTCTCATCTTCTATATAGGCATTCTGTCCATACTCGCCTCTCTCGCCTCTCCCGTGATTTTTTATGTAGTCAATGTAAAACCCATCTTCGTAGACGACAGTAAAGGAAGCTGAAATATCTGTATCTATTTCAAAAATTGGTGTTACTGAAAAAGATACCTCGAAGCCATAACCCAGATTAACAGGTTTTGTTTTTTCTTTATCTGACAAAAAACTGTACTTACCAGATACTTCAACTGAAAGTTTTTGCGTGAGTTTCATGCGGATAAGATTAATCTCGTCAACTTTTATATCGTTCTTCGATGTGCGTTTTCCCTCGTAAAAAATCGTCACCCTTACAATGGCAAGATCTGTAACTGTAAGATTATCTTCGTCAATCAGGGTAATGGGTAATTTGCCCTCCGGGTTTTCAACATTCCCGTAATCGCCATTTTTATTATTGATGCTGAGAAGCTGCACTTCTTCTGCATCGCTGTCACCTGGAATTTGTATGTCCATATCAATGTCGACATAGTCATAGTAGTCGGAAATCTCCGTGTCGCTGTCTGCGGTAACGGTGGCAGTATCACTGTCAAAGGAAATTTCTCCAACCTTGAGCAGGATATAATCGTTTGTTGTATTGCCGTATGTAAAATACAAGACATCTCCGGGTTTTAAGTTCGCAATATCGTCGCTGATACGTTCAATGACAAATACGCCGTTTTCATCGTCCCGGCTTACAAGCTGATTTGTTATGCCAATGGTGCTTGTGACAACAGTACCTTCTTGCAGAACGGCAAAGTTCGTTTCTTGGGAATCGTCAAAGTTCAGAATTTCGTACCCGGGGAAATCATCAATGTCCTTTTCTTTGAATTCTTTAAGGAGTGCGTCATCAAGGGAGCCTTTATCATCGGAGGGGGGATTGCTGGGAACGCTGATACCCGGCGTGGTGGTTCCGGCGGTGGGCTTGATTTCCGGGGTATTTTTTTCGGAGAACCGCATAATGATTGCAGCGATTTGCCCTCTGGTAGCTGTTCCAGCGGGCATTAATTCGGTTTGGGAAACGCCGGATAGATGTGCACAGGCAACCGCCCACTGTACTGCTATATTTGCCCAAGAGCTGATCTTGGCAGCATCAGAAAATGCGTCCAAACTGGCTGTGGAGGTAATATCATAGCCCTTGTAACTGGCATAGTTGTAAAGAATGGTCATGGCCTGTTCTCTTGTTATGGGCGTATGCGGCGCAAATTTACTGTCCCCGACGCCGCTGACAATGCCATTAGCGGCTGCCCAATTTACAGCGGAGTAAAACCAGTCTTTGCTGCTCACATCTGAAAATGTGTTGCTGCCATTCTCTGGCTTGTCCTCCATGTTGTATAGAATCTGGCACAACTGCGCACGGGTGACTTCTGCGTCAGGGTCAAACCGATTTTGCGCTGTGCCGGACATGATACCGTTTTCATAGACATAGGAAACGGCATCGTAATACCACGCATTTTCCGATATATCTTCAAACGGCGTATCTGTGGCAAAACTCATAGATGGAAGTATGCCCATGAGCAATGCAACAGTAAGTAGTAAGCTGATGATTTGTTTTATCTTACGCATTTCTCTATCTCCCTTTATGAAAGGTCTACTTTTTCAAATCGTATTTTTTAATATCTCCAACATTGATTTTCCGCCCAGCTTGGATATCCTCAAGCATAGACACTTCGCTGGGACGGTAGTGTTTTTCTGCATGTTCAAAACCAATTAGGACATTTTTTGCATATTCTCTTGTCACCTCTCCGTGACTTGGCGGGAGAATATCTTCGATAGTAACTTTGCTCTGCATGATTTCCTGTTCTGTTGGGATATGAATATCACAGTCCCTCAGTTCACGGCCACTCACATTTAGCTGTCTTATCCATTCTGGTTGAAAATCAGGCGGAATCATATGGGAACCTCCTTTCTGGATATGGCAAATATTATTCATAATGGTTCATTGGCATTATATGAGATAATGAACAATAATGTCAAGAGGTTTTGCCATGGTTTCGTTTAGACCATTCCGAGAATTAATGAAAAAAAGAGGAATTACGACTTATTATCTGCGGAATAAGTGCCAGCAGTATAATTTGGGAAACAAGACATTAGAACGGCTCATGCACGATGAATCTGTTTCAACGAATACGATAGATGCGTTGTGTCAGATATTCGGGTGTGAAGTGACAGAAATTATGGAGATTCTGCCGGATACCCCGAACGATGAAACCGCCGATTGAATTGAAAAGTGTATTTCAAAACCGCCTATGGAATTTCCATAGGCGGCTTTTTTATACCTCTATCATCGGCAGCAGACAGTCGCCGCAGAGGATGTTCACTTTCTTTGTGGCTCTCACCGATTGACCGCAACCGGGACAAATCAGCTTGCGGGTGCTACTGGGTCTTGGCGCGGGCGGCGGTGTGATGCCTCCCGCTGTGCCTGTGCCGATGCCCCGGACACTGAAACCGTCGTTGCGGGTCATGTGAATATCGTCCCACCCCTGTGCGATGATAAACGCAATCAAAGCGTCTGACGGCTCCGTGACGCTCCACCCGATGCGGCGGTCATAGGAGATTCGCAAATCACGGGCTTCGGCGGTGGCCTTGAAGCGTTTATTGTGATATGTCCCGCCCCGGCTGGTATCTTGGATGCCTTGTTGCATATTCCAGAGGTGGCAGCACTCATGGAGCAAAGTTGAAACTACATTTTCAATCGGCCTGTCCAGTGTCCCGGCACCGATGTTCAGTTCATGACGTTGCTCGCCGTCCGCCCGGCTCCACGATTTGGCAACGGTGACGTGTCCGTATGCCCTTGGCGTACTTTGAATGGTAATAATCGGTTCTTCCAGTTCATTGTCAAAATAATGGGCGTTCAGCGTGCGAAAAAGCTTTTCCAGATACCCGGCTGTGCGTGATGTTTTGATAGTCTCTTTCATGGTATTCGTCCTCCAAAATCATTTAGTTTGCGAAGCAAGCTGCTCGCTTGATTCGCTTGACACGGAGAACGCACACCCCGTCACGCTGTCAAGGATGCGAAGCACTTGCCGATAAAAATCTCTCCGGCATCACGCAACCAGAGAGATTTTTTCTGTCCTTGACATTAGGGACGGGAGTGTGGTATGGGAAAGAGCCGTTTACTATCCACCATTAATTTTTGCGTTCGGCATTGAGCCAATCATTAGATAGTTCTCGCAGTAAATCACTTTGGTGCCATTCGGCTTTTTTGTCATCTGGAATAATCAAATTTACAGGTAAAAGGACAGCTTCTTCAGTTTTTTTAGCCTCTTCATCTATCTCATCTGACTTGTAAAAGATTTGTATTTCTTCTTCTATCCATTGTTTTCTGATTTTTTCCGGCATAGTAAGATTATCTTCAGCATAGGCAGTGTGGACCAAGTAACGATAAAAATTTTTGTTGATTACCAAAACAGGATATTTAAATCTTTCAGGTTCGATTGACGTGGATTCCACTTTCAGGTGGACATATTTCTTCAGTAGATCAAGAATTGAGTTGTTGTCAATATCTTTACATAGAAAGTCATGCGAAACATTAAAATGTTCAGCAATGCGCAATTGATTTTCAAATGTCAATTGTGTTTTGCCAGTTTCAATCTTTGAAATAGCATCTTGGGAAATGCCGATAGCTTTCCCGAGTTCTTTTTGTGTTTCATTGTTTTTTTCGCGAAGCATTTTTATGCGTTTGCCGACTTGTTTAACTATCACATCATAATCCATAATAATTACGCTCCTATCATCTTAACTACAATAAGTATAATACTTTTTTAAAGTGATTACAAGATTATATTTCGGGAAACATAGATAAATAAGGTTATGAGTCGTAATCTACGACTTAGAATGCTCCTTTTACATTCCTGAAAATATTGAGTATGATTAGTGCATGAGCAGAAGCGTACGGTCTGCCCATGCAAAATCTAAGAAAGGAGATGAATTGCAATGCGGGTATACGCATTTGATGCCGGTGGATTGTTCCTCCTGCTCAAGACGGACGACCAAACAGCCGCTCGTCTGGACAACGGCGAGCTCGCCATGGATGATGTTCTTTTCACTGCGCGTCTGTTTGACCCTGCTGACCTCTTCGACAGCGACGAGGACGGCAACCCATTATTCTCAATCACGATGTAAGAGCAGCGTCATTCCCTCTCCCCAGATGGGGAGAGGGGGTGACATCTCATCAAAAACAATAAACTCACGTTAGAAAGGACTATTATATCATGCCTAACAGATTTGAAATTCCGTTCTCGTCAGCCAACGGCGGGCTTGATACCGCAATTCTTACCAGAGTTCGTCCAGTCTTCCCTTACGCTGATGGAAAGCGCACGAGCGATGTTCCCACTGCAACAAGCGTCACCGTTGCCCTGCAAGGTAATTGCTTTGAGCCGCTCAATATCAAGATCGAGGGGAGCGCAGATTTGTTTCCCGGCTTGACAGACGAGGATATAGAAACGGCTTGTAAAACGCTGAAGCTCAACTTCGTGAAATTTAAGAACTGCAAAGTTCAAATTTACACCATTGACGGGCAAATGCGAATGAGCGGGGTTGCCGATGGCGTTGAACTCGTAAACAGCAAGTAACCAAAGAATCCGGGAGGCGGGAGTCCTGCCCCCCTTCAAGGGAGGACAAATGAACGATTTTTTAGAATATATCGCTTCACAAGGCGGTATTCTGCCCTTCACCTACAAAGCCATTTTCATTTTTCTATGTGTCTTTGCGGCTGTTAACCTGCTGATTGCCCTTGTGCGGGAAATCCGCTGCCCGTGGTATATCAGGCACAGGACTGAGCGGGCTTTCCGTCGCACGGGGCTACACAATGCCGAGGGCGAATTCCCGACGCTGGCAAGCGTACGGGTAGATAGCAACAAACAACACGGCAGAGTACTTAAAATTAAGAATCAGGGTATCCCTATTCCTACATTTGATGCACACGCTGTCAGTCTGGAAGCGTCATTGAACGGCATTATTTACTGCATGGAATATGGGAAGCGAACTGCATATACGCTTGTATATTTTCTGCCCCGGCGCTATGTGCGGCCTACCATCATCAGCGTGGATGACACCATGATTTGCCGCCAGCCAAATTGTTTGGTAATCGGCAATACTGGCTTCGGCAAGTCTTACGCCCTGCTAACAATTCTCGGCGCATACGCACAGCAAGTCCCCGATGTGTCCATTACCGTGTGCGACTACAAAAAATCCAGCTTCGCCCAGTTCGAGGATACCCCGAATTTCTACGGTTATGAAGCTGTCCCGGAGGGCGTCAGAAGCGTTTACAAGGAATTTCAAGAACGGCTTGAAGCCAATGACCCGGAACGCAACAAACAAATCCGGGTACTTCTCATTGACGAGTACGGCGCATTGATTTCGGCGCAAGATAAGAAAACTGCCGAAGAGTTAAAAACCATGGTCGCCAATATGCTTTTCATGGGGCGCAGTCTGGGAATCCGTGTGCTGATAGGGGTACAACGAGCCGACGCCGAGCATTTCAAAGCTGGCGCAAGAGACCAATTTCGGGCAATTCTTGGTCTTGGTAATCTCTCCAAGGAACAAAAGAGCATGTTGTTTTCGGAATTCCGGGACAGCATGACCGAGCGCAACGGTGTCGGGGAGGGCTATCTTCTGATAGACGGGCAAAATATTGAGCGTGTCAAAGTAGCAGAAATCCGGGACATGGATGCATTGACTGAAACCATCAGAAAGGCAATGTGCCGCTGATGGGCGGTGCGGGCGGCGCAGCGAAGCGGGAGCCGCCAGACCCACCCGCCGCCGCAGGCGGCTTGACTTGATATTTTATGAATATCAACAGAAAATCGCCCGATGTTCGCCCGGAATTGCCGGATACGGCGGTGACAGTGAAAGAGTGCGGCAATGTTTTTTTGAAGTGCGCTATTCAATCGGAACAGCCCCCATTACCATTCAGAAGTTGAACGCCGATGAATACATAGACTTGCGAACGGGCGAGGTCAAGGAATTTCAGCATAGCGACAACCGGGCACAGAGTAAAAGTACCGTTTCACAATCTCTGCGAAATCTTCGTGACCTCATCAACGCAAATCTTACTGAATCCGAAAATGTAAAATGGGTGACGCTCACATACCGGGAGAACATGACGGACGAAAAACGCTTGTACGAGGACTGGCGGCGATTCTGGCAGCGGTTCAAGTATTACCTGCACAAACGGGGATTGCCCCCGGCAGAATACATTATTGCGGCAGAACCGCAAGCCCGTGGAGCATGGCACTTGCATTGCCTGTTTCTGTTCCCCGAAAAAGCGCCGTATATCCATAACTCAGAAATTGCCCGGATATGGGGTCATGGGTTCACGAAAACGAAAAGTCTACAAGGCATCACGAATCCCGGCTTATACCTCACGGCATATCTCGGAGACATGGAACTGACGGAAGCCATGAGTGGGGGCGTGAAAAACGGTCAGATACGAGAAGTCACCACAACGGACGAACAGGGCAGACCACAAAAGAAAGCCGTCATCAAGGGCGCACGGCTCCATCTATACCCGCCGGGATTTCATTTGTTCCGCTGCTCCCGTGGTGTGAAGCGTCCAACGATCTACAACACCACGGAAGCCGAAGCGCAAGCCATGGTGGGCGACGCTCCGTTGACCTTTGAAAAGACCATTGAAGTCACCAACGATGCCGGGGAGACAATCAGCGTCATTAACTATCGGCAGTATACCAAAGGAGGGACACCATGCCGACAAACTTAGAAACGCTGCCAGCCGTGCTAACGGTGCAGCAGGCAGCGAGAGCATTGAACGTCAGTAAAAACACTGCTTATGCGCTTGTGCGCTCCGGGAAGTTGCACAGTGTCCGCATAGGGCGGCAAATCCGTATTCCAAAGGATGCCCTCATAGAGTTTTTACAGAAATAGCACTTGACCAAGTAACCACGCAGGGCATACAATAAGTACAAGTCCTGCGTGGCGAAAGGAGGACGCAAATGCCACGCAAAACGACAAACAGAGCCGCCAACGGAAACGGCTCTATTCGGAAAGTAACAAAGACGAAAAACGGCAAACAGTACACCTACTGGGAGGGGCGTGTTACCGTCGGTTATGACCCCGGCACGGGCAAGCAGAAGCAGCGCACAGTCAGCGGCAAGACGCAGAAAGAAGTCACTCAAAAAATGCGGGAA
>JAAWQX010000022.1 GCA_022800755.1 Oscillospiraceae bacterium | reverse complement strand
GCTTAACATAGAAATTTTTATTCATTTTGCCTTATATTTTACCATTGACAAACCTATAGCCGGCTGCTCCGTTTATTCTCCTGAAATCGCCGCTGGTTTGCCCGAATAGCTGCGGATGGGTACGGTGTTTCCTATGCTTCAAAAGCCGCACACGATGGCACACAGGCGGTCACGGCGTGAGAATCCGGCGGTTTTCTCTCTGCCGATCACTCCCCTTTAGGGGTCGGGGGTGCGGGGGATTGCCCCCGCTATTGTGCCCGGTGTATAGCCGGGCGCGATACTTGCCCTACTCATAGCGCAGTTCCTCCTATCGGACTGTAGAAACTCCCTTTACAAATTCTGGAAACTGGGGTATGATAAGTCTACAAATCCATATCGGGACAGGCCTTCGCCGCTTCGGGCGGCAGGGGGAATGGGGTGAAAAGCCCCGCGAGTCGGTCACTGTGAAGCCGTAATTGCGGATAAGTCAGAATACCTGAAGGCTGTCAACGTTTCTGCCGGAACCGGAAATCGTGGGGTAGAAGCCGGACTGACATTTTGTCGGTCGGGCTTTGCTTTGTTGTATCTGCGTGCCGGTTATCGGCAGGCAGATTTTTTGTTTTAGGAGGAAAGAACATGAAAAAACGGTTCCTGTCTCTGGTACTGAGCCTCGTATTGCTCCTGGGATTGCTCCCTGCGGGAGTGTTCGGCGCGGACGCCTTTGACGCGTATTTTGCCGATCTGGGACTTCCCGCGTCTGTGAGCAATTACTCCAACCGCTATTACCAGTGGAGCGTCACAGAACTGGACAACGAACAGGTCGTGAAGTCCAAGCCCATGAGCAGCACGTACAGCAGCAGCTACATCACGCTGACATTCACCGAGGACACCTATTTCACCTTTGAGTTCAAGGTGAGCACTGGCTCTAACTACAATTACTTCCAGGTGAAAGTCAACAACGTGGCGAAAACCAACTCCGGCGCGGACTACGGCAACAACGTAGACTGGACGATGTACGAACTGGACGTGAAGGCGGGCGATGCGGTCACTTTGGGGCATTACACAGGTTCAAGTTCTGTGTCGAACCCATTGGATAACGCCATTTATCTCCGCAATTTCTCCTGCGGGGAGGGAACTGTCGTGACATTTCACAACGGAGACGAGCTTGTTACCCAGAAGCTCTATGGTACAGGCGGCGCACTTGCCGCTAATCCCTTTACCAAAGACCACGCTATGTTCCTGGGCTGGGCGTTGATATCCGGCGGGGAAGTAGCCTACGAAGACGGTGCGTCCATTACGCTGGATGGCGATTTGGACCTGTATGCGGTGTGGGCGGATGCTTTTGTGGTGACTTTCGTGGATGACGGCAAGACCACCACCCAAAACGTGCGGGAAAACGAAGCGTTGGGCAACATCCCCACGGCCATCGGCAAGACTGGCTATGCCTTTGCCGGCTGGTTTGATGGGGAAACGGAACTCACCGTCGCGACTGTCGTCACCGAAGACGTGACCTATACCGCCTGTTATGCGCCCATCACATATACCATCCGCTTCAACGCCAACGGCGGTGCGGGCGAGATGTCGGACGTGACCGCTGTTTATGACGAAACTGCTACGCTCCCGGAAAACGTGTTCACACGGGAGGGATACCGTTTCCTCGGCTGGAATACTTATGCGGGTTCCTCTGCCACCTATCAGGACGGCGATTCCGTCAAAAACTTGAAGAACAAGCAGGGTGAGGTCCAGACGCTCTATGCCATCTGGTCAGGTCTGCCTGTGCCTGTTACCATCGACCAAAACGACGGGAGCGAGCCCACCGAACGCATCTGCGTGGTGGGTGAAAACTACAATTACGTTTATGACGAGGCCTCCGGCAAGAAATTCAGCACGCTCCCGGACCCAATACGGGAGGGCTACAACTTCAAGGGCTGGTTCACGGGCGCAATCGGCGGTGAGCAGGTCACCAATCAGTATAAATTCGCTTCTACCGAGCCGATGACCCTCTATGCCCACTGGGCGGAAGCTATCACCATCACCTTTGATGCTCAGGGCGGCTCCTGTTATACCAAGAGCAAGACCATTGACAAGGGTGCTGCCTATGGCACCCTCCCGTCCGCCAGCTTGTCCGGCAAAAAGTTCGTGGGATGGTTTACCGCTGCCGAAGGCGGCGAGCAAGTAGACAACACCACGGTCTTTTCGGAGGACACAATCCTGTATGCCCGGTTCCGGGACTATCAGTTGACTATCCGCTTTGACGCCAACGGCGGAGAAGGCGAGATGGAACCCTGCGTGGTCCCCTCCGGCGTTCCCACCGCTCTGCCGAAAAATACGTTTACCCGGACGGGCTACCGCTTTGTGCAATGGGCCAGCACACTGTCCTCGTGGAGCACGCCCAAGTATTATGAGGATGAGGGCGAATACACATGGAGCTCGACTTATAATGACTCCACCACGACCCTTTACGCCGTCTGGGAACGGACGGAAGAGCCGCTGCCCACGCCGACACCTACCCCAACTCCTACGCCGACCCCGACTCCCACGCCCACTCCTACACCGACTCCGATTCCGACGCCCACGCCTGTGCCTGTGGATATGAAGAAAGTCCTGCAAGAGAAGCTGGACGCGGGATTGGCGTCTCCGGGGCTGACCGATCAGGTGACCGGGGAACCCCTGGACACCGGGAACGTGGTCAATGATATTCAGTTCCCCACTACGAGGGATTTCAAGATCGACGGGAAGTACTATCCTGTCACCATCACCAGCAGCAATGAAGCTGTCATCGAGACCCCGGATGTGAACAATGCCGCACGGGTGTATGTCTACCGTCCCATGCTCGGAGAGGACCCGGTGGATGTGACGCTGACCGTCACCATCACGGAAAAGTCCAGCGGCATTTCCGTGTCCAAGGACATCCCTGTGACAGTCCAGCCTTTGACCCAAGGGGAAATTGATGCCGAGATTGCCCTGATGGAACAAGTCAAGGCCCATTACTTTGACGGCATCCGGGGCGCCAACGCTGCGGCTGATAATATCACCACGGACCTGGCCTATTTCTTTGAAGTCTACGCCGATGAAAGCGGTGAACTGGTCTGGGTGCGCAGAAACGCGGACCGGGCGAACCGCGGCATCGTGCCTGTTGCTATGAACGGCTGGGAAGCCACGGAACAGTGGCGGCTGTTCCGCTCCAGCGACCCCGATGTTATCACCCATGAAAACATGCTGGTCACCCGGCAGAGGGAACACAAGGCCGTGACCGTCACCAGCTATCTTTCCAGCGAGACTTTGGGCAAATACGCCGAGCGATACCCGGAAAACGCGGACCTCCAGAAGCTGTATTATCAGCCCGTGCAGGTGAATTTGGTAGTGACCGGAACAGCTCCTACCAGTACGGTTCCCATGCGGGAAACGCTTACGGCGACCTTCTCTCTCCAAGGCAACGGCAGCTTCGGTTTCACACAGACTTACAGCGATTTGTCAGAAGGCACCACGGTGTTTGAAGTATTCAACCGCGCGCTGGTCTCCCATGGCTATACCTACAGCGGGCACGGCACCTATGTGGAAGCCATCACCACGCCCTCCGGCGTGACATTGACGGAACTGGATGAGGGGGAAAATTCTGGCTGGATGTACCGCATCAATGGCGCGCTCCCTGACGCGTATATGGGAGCGCGTACCGTGAAAAACGGGGACGCCATCGCGGTGTTCTACACCGGAGATTTCACCAAGGAAGAAGGCTATGTAAGCGGTTGGAACAAAGCCAACGGCAACGCGGGAGACAGCGCGGCGTATTTGGCGTCCCAGTGCCCGTCTCCGGCGTTTGGGGATGAGTGGCTGGTCCTGGCGCTGGCCCGGAGCGGGCACACGGTTCCCAGCAGTTACTATCAAAGCGTCACACAAACCGTACAGGAAAAATCGGGAGTTCTTCATAAGAGCAAATACACGGAATATGCCCGTGTCATTCTTGCGCTCACTGCCACTGGGAAAGACCCTCGCAATGTGGCGGGATATGATTTGTTGAAACCATTGTCGGATTTTGAAACAGTCACCGGGCAGGGAACGAACGGCGTGATTTGGGCATTGATCGCCCTGGACTGCGGGGATTATCCGATGCCCGTTGATGTGAATGCTCCGGTATTGGCGACCCGCCAGATGTATGTGGACGAATTGCTGTCCAGACAGTCCGGGAGCGGAGGATGGAGCGTCAGCGGCCAGGGCAGTGCTGACGTGGATATGACCGCCATGGCATTGCAGGCTTTGGCACGCTACCAAGAACAGCCCGCGGTCAAAACGGCCATCGACCGGGCGGTCACATGGCTTGCCGGGCAGCAAAGCAGTGACGGCGGCTTTCCGAATGGCTGCGAAAGCGCCGCGCAAGTCCTGGTCGCTCTTTGTGCGTTGGGCGTTAGTCCGGATGACCAGCGGTTCGTGAAAAACGGTCATACGCTGATGGATACGCTGTTGTCGTACCGACAGGCCAACGATAGTTTTGTCCATAAGACCGGCGACAGTCAGAGCAACTTGGTCGCCACGGTGCAGGCGTGCTATGCGCTTACCACAGTCCAGCGGGCAAAGAATGGGCAAAACAGCCTGTATCGAATGGGAAATGTGCCGGGTAGCGGATTGCCGGGAAAATCCTCCGGGGTCAGCGCACGGCCTGTTGTGTCTCCGGGAAAAACCTTTTCGGATATTTCCGGGCATACTGACCAAGTTCCCATCGAGGCGCTTGCCAGCCGGGGTATCATCGACGGCAAGGGGAATGGCCGTTTTGATCCCGACGGACAAATGACCCGAGCGGAATTTGCGACCATCGTGGTACGAGCATTGGGACTGTCCGGCAAAACGGTGACCGTATTTTCGGATGTTTCTGCCGATAGCTGGTGCGCGCCTTATGTGGGTGCGGCGTACACGAACGGCATCGCTTCCGGGAAAAGCGCTACGCGCTTTGACCCCAACGGTACCATTACCCGTCAGGAGGCCGCCGCCATGCTGACACGGGCCGCCGGGCTTTGCGGTATGGATACGGAACTGAACAACGCGGCGGTCAACCGTATGCTGGAAAGATATACAGACAAAAACCAAATCGCGGCGTGGGCGGCACCCAGCGTGGCATTCTGCCGTCTGACGGACCTATCCTCTGTTTCTGACCGGCAGTTTTCGCCCTCCAAGGCGATCACAAGGTGTGAAGTGGCACGGATGCTGTATCGCCTGCTGCAAAATGCAAATCTCATGTAGAAATATGAAAAGACCGCTTTCAGAAGAAAGCGGTCTTTTCTCTCTGACCCATGTTTTGACCCATAACAGGAAACGAGCGGACGGACACAGTGGAGCAAAGATACCGGAAAAGCAACTCCATACGAGGGAAAAGCGCTGAAAATGTCCCAACAGAGTCCAATCCGCGCGATGATCGCAGCTACGGACCAGAAGGTCAGGAGTTCGAATCTCTTACGGCGTGCCAAACAGCCCCGAAATCTGCGGATTTCGGGGCTGTTTTTGTGTTTTTGGGAACTTTTTGTGGGGTGTTGGTTTGGGCTGACCCATACCGTGACCCATACAGGAGCGGGGAGGGGAAAGGGTCAGAGAGCAGCAGAGAGGAAGGAACCTACTTTTTCGGCAGCATCCTGTTTCATTGCCGGGGTAATGTGTCCGTAGGTGTCGAGCGTGAATCCTGCGGAGTAGTGTCCGAGGAGACCGGAAAGGGTTTTCACATCTACGCCGTTTTGGAGGGCAAGGGTGGCGAAAGTGTGGCGTAGGGCGTGGAAACGGACTTTTTCCAATCCCGCCCGTTTGAGAACTCGATGGAGCATTTTGAGTACACTGTCCGGTGAGATTGGACCGCCGGTGGGAGAAGAGAATACGTATTCGGAGAAACCATTTTCTCGTTCTTTCTTCTGTTTTAAGATTTCTCCTATCTCTGTCGGAACAATGATCTGCCGGTAAGCATTCTTGGTTTTTAACGGGGATTCTTTCACTTCTCCATCTATTCGCGTGATTTGCCGCTGGATGTAGATGCTGTTGGCATTGAAGTCGATATCTGTCCATTTTAGACCAAGTAGTTCTCCTCGTCGTAGACCTGTGGCGAGTTCGGTAAAGTATAGTTCAAAAACGCCAGACTTTTTGGCTTCCTCGAAGAACTTTTGCAGGTCAGTCAGAGGGAGAATTTCAATTTCCTTTTGCTCTTTCTTGGGGAGAATGCATCGGCTTGCCGGGTTCTCTGAGATGAGTTTTTCGTCAATTGCCCGGTTCATGGCGTGAGAGATGAAGCAGTGAATATTGCGTACAGATTTGGCAGACAAGCCTTTCGGCTTGTTCTGCGATTCTTTTCTTTGTACCCGGCCCGATTCGCTCATGCGGTTGTAGAACTGCTGGAGGTCATTGGTGGTTAGCTTGTTCAGCTTGATGCTTCCGATTTTGTCATTGGAGATTTGGTTGTCGAGGAATCCCGTGTAGTTTGTGAGAGAAGATGGTCGGAGGTAGACCTTTCCATAGTTATCAAGCCAATAGCGGAGCCATTCAGATAGGGTGAACTGGTCTGCTCGACTGATGTCCAGATCTTTGCTTTCTTCAATTGCAGCTTTCAGCTTCTCTTTGACTTCGGTTTGTGTCTTGCCGAGGACATTCTTGAATTTCTGCTTTCCGGTTTCGGGGTTATAGCCGACAGTGTAACGGCCTTCCCAGCGACCGTCTGACCGCTTACGGATGCTGCCCTCACCGTTTGCTCTGCGTTTTGCCATGCCTGTCCCTCCTTAGCCCATGATACCGACTTTGTTGCCGTTCTCGTACATTCCCTCGTTGTAGGTGACAGTACCTGCACCTTGGCTTTCCAGCCAGCCGAAACCGGGGACGTAGACCGCGTCTCCGGCCTGTACGGGTTGGTTAGTGACCGGAGGTTGAAACGCAGGTTCTGGCGTTGGTTCAGATTCGAGAATCACATCTTCCTCGATGGGTTCTTCGAATTTTATTTCAGGCATAGGCGTCGGTGTTGCTGTGATTTCTGCTTGTATAGGTTCTGGTTTGGCGATTGGATCATCTACTTTATTTGTCTGCGTATGTACTCCGATACAAATCGCTGTGCAGAGAATTGCGGTTGGTATGAGTGCTTTCTTCATTGTGGTTCAGCTCCTTCGTTTTTGGTAACCACAACACATACCACACTTCGGGTGGAATAGCTACTGAAACTTTTCGGAATTTCCAGCGGTTTGATTCCTGATCCACGAGATGAAATCATCCTTCGGCACAATGATTCGGCTACCAATTTTGAGAGCAGGAAAGCCTTCGCTTCGGACCAGTTCATATGCATTGGCCCTACCGATTCCAAGCACCTCGGCTACATCCGGTACGGAAAGCATCAATGGGAGTTCGTCATAGGATTTGTATTGTACTTGCTTCATATATTCTTTTTCCCTCTGTATTAATCAGTTCGTCTTGTTAATATATTTCCCCCGCATTTGGTGAAGGGCGATAGGTTCAGTTTTTTCTTTGTTTATTGCGGCACAAATTTTGAGGGTCACATCGTCATGGAGAATCCATGGTACTGCTCATACTCCGGCCCATCGTCTACGACACGTCTGGTGTGCTGGATTTTCTTTCCCTTTCGGAGCATCATCAGGATTTCCCGCTTGCTGTGGTGAACCGTTTCCAGGTGGAACCGATGAGCGTCTCCGGCAATCAGGGAATCTATGATTGAAGCCAATTCGCAGACCACATCATCCACAGTGGGAATCGGGTCGCCGTACTCACACCGGTCCATGCACGATTCCAGATACTCACAGCCGCCCATCTCAAAGTACAGTTCCATGTTCTCACGAAGCAGCGTTGCATCAAACAGCTTGCTGTCCCGGCAACGGTAATTCTCCGGTGTGGTGTAGGTGATGTGCTTATGGTTTGCTTCCCACTTCACCTGATAGCCGAGAGAATTCATCAGAGAAATAAATTCCTGCTGACTGCGGCTTCGTTCCATAGCTCGTTTGATGTCGTCCCGCAACTTCTTTTTCCACTTCGGAATTTGATTGCGGTCTGCTTTTGTTTCCGTAATAGAGAGGCCGTATTGCAGACAGAGTTGGTTGTTAAACTCCTTTGCCTGCTTCATTTCCTTTGCGCTTTGATGAAATTTTTTCCCGGTTTCAAAATTTACCGAGTTCATAACGATGTGGTTGTGAATGTGCTGGGTGTTCATGTGGGTGACCACGACGCACTGATGTCCCTGAAAGTATTCAGCGAACTTCAAACCGATCTCGTGTGCCGTATCGAAATCCACTGGATCATCAGGAGCGAAGGCTTGTACGATATGGTAGTAGCTACGGCCATCCGTTTTGCGGAATTGTTTCTTCACGGCTTCGAATTCATCCAGAGCAGTCTGTGCAATGCAGTTCACGCCGGTGATGAGACGGTCGATGCTCTTCTCCTGGTTCATCACATAGTTCAGCGCACCTTTCAGACCGCGAGAGACAGCAACGAATTTAACGTTTGCCATGTGCGTTCATACACCTCCATGAAGGGCCCCATGTCCACCAGAGAAATCTGTCCCTGCCGGGCCATGATAGTGAGTTGGTTGAGGTTGTTTCCTTGACGGCGCAGTTCCGACAACAGGGCATCTGCGCCCTGAACAACTGTGATCTCCTTGTCCAACGCTGCAGTACGGACGAACTCACTCTCGGTCATGTAGGCAGTCCTTGCTTTCTGCAGGATGTACTTTTTCTCCTTTTCAGAGACTCTGGCTCGGATGAAATGGTCTTTTGGCATGGCGCTCCTTTCGTGGGAAAAAATAGGGGCGTGGGCTTAGCCCGCTTGCTGCGTTTGGGTGCGGGAAGGGGCAAGGCCCCAAGCCGTACCACAAACGCGATACTTGCCCTGCACCAACGGCGCAGGTTTTCCTCTTTCACTGCCAACGGTGGTTTACTCGCAGATGAGCATAAATCGGCACACGGCGGCACTCATGCGGTCACGGTTGCTTTGGTGGGCAGCTCCGGCAGGTCGAGGATGTAGTAGTTGTTATTCCACTGGTAGGTTTTTCCGTTTGAATTGATTCGTGTGGCGTACCGTTTAAGTATGAACCCACGCTCCACAAGCACAGCGACGCACTTGCGGACTGTGTTTTCTGAAATACAACAGTTCCTTGAAATCGTTTTTACGCTTGGCCAACATTTTTCATCTTGCCCTGCACAGGAGACGAGATAGCAATAGACTGTGAACTCGTTTGGTTTTAGTCCGTAGCGAAAGATCTCGTTACTCATTTGGAAAAAGTTCGTGGGCATTCGATACTCCTTTTCGTTGCTTCCTGTCGATTCCAGTGTAACAGATAAGGCATGTCGAATCCTATCAAAAGGAAAAGGCTGGACAATTTGTCCAGCCTTTTCCTTTATTTGTAACGATATAGGCCTGCTCTGCTACATCGGGATTAAGCATGGTTCTTTGATTGGAACCATATCTTGCTGTTGTTTGAAGATAATAGCAGGATCAGCAGAGAATGCGAGTTCCAATAGCTTATCTTGTCCTAAAATTCTAAAAAGATTTGCGATTTGTTGCGCATGTTGGTTTTTATCTCTATAAAAAATGATAGTTCTCACGCCCTGAGTAAGCATAATTTCTCTTAAGACGTCTTGGTCTGTAGCATCTAAGGAATGCCCAAAAATGTACACATTGCCTTTGATGATATGTGTTTTCTTTAAATTATTGGAGAGTCGTTGGAACTGCATTTCATAATTATCAGAGATGCTTTCCAACCACTTTTTATAATCAACACCGGTACCTTTTATGAGCCTTTGGACAAACTTTTTATATAGATTGAAATTGGTATTCTTATCGCGGCTATCATCTTCCCAATACTCATTGACGCCCAATACCATATCATTTTCTTCGATGATTCGATTAGGAACAGCGTGTCCGTGAATGTAGTGAATTTCTGGAGCCAATTCCTGTCCGTAAATCTTCGAATAGGTATCCGTGTAATTAAAGTTAAGTATTGCATTCGGCTTAATTTTTTGAATATCTGGTGAGCATTTCGCTAAAGGGAGTTGCCGTACACAATCTGATAAATAAATTTCTAAGCACCGAACTATGCGTTGTAGATCATAGTATGTTTTTTCTATAAAATCATTGTTTGTGTTATTAGAAGAAATACCGTGTTGCTTATTAAATTTTGTAAAGTCTAGACCTTGGCAAAAATAAAATGCTTTATTTTGAATTATGTTGTAATCCTCAGGACCGCGTTCTTTTTTAAATCCATAATGAACATTTTCTATCTTACGGTCAAAATACTCAACTATGGTTTTAATTTCGCTTTCAAAATCGATCCAGTGATCTCTTTGTAGCCTTTTCTTTTGGTATTGCATACAAAAGTAATTGTACCAAACATTGTCATCTAAG
Organism: Oscillospiraceae bacterium; assembly: GCA_022800755.1. GTDB lineage: Bacteria > Bacillota > Clostridia > Oscillospirales > Oscillospiraceae > HGM13010. The sequence goes on along the minus strand of JAAWQX010000022.1, from coordinate 15,009 downwards.
CATTCCAATATTTCCTGCATCAAATCATTTAGATGGTCTTCATTAGCAGCTTTTATATAGGCCCAGACATCTTCGTGTAGACTATCTCTGCAAGTATCTTCTGGATAGCTTTTGCAGGCAATCAAAAAATTAAGGAAGTCAGAGTATTTTGTGGGCAAACCATGTGCCAAATCAAAGCCATTTCCGATTACTAAGATATTCATTTATTCTCCTTTTGTATCCTGAAGCTATAATCAATGCCGCTAAAGCCGTTAATGAACCTTCGTCAATTCCTGATACATCCGCATCAGTTCCGCGACACAGGACGATTCTGTCGTGGTCTTCACGTCAAAGCCGTAGGCTTGTATCACGGCTTTGTCGTTTTCCTGGTGGGCTTTGCGAAGCTCCGGGGGCATGGTAGTTTCATCGTACAAATCCGCAAGGCTGGCGTCGGGGTACAAAGCGCGGGCATCTAAAATGCCTTGCGCCGTTGTTTCGATTTTGGCCCGCTGTTCCTCTGTGGGAGTGGGCCATGGGAAATTGTTGTAAACCACATCTTTTGAGTAGCGATAGTCACTTTTCAGCCGACCGCAGACGGCACGCATCCATGCCATATGGATGTTGGAGGTCAGAATGCCGAAGTGGTACAGGGTTGCGTCTGGAATAATGAAAACGAGGTCACTGCTTAATATGTCCGGGGTCATAAAGCCCATTGGTACATACCGCCGCCGCTCGGAGGACACTTTGGGAAGCAAAATATAACTTCCCTTTGGCATATTCTCTACATGAAACCGGGTCGGCTTGTCCGCCAGCTTTACCGTGCCGGGGCTTTTGCTTGCCAGCCGGGTCTGCCGCACCGCCTCCACCCGTTTCATGCACTCCGGCAGTTTCCGCAGTTCGTTGGGTGGGCATTCCCCCAGCCACAGACAGTACCGGGGACAGCGGTTGATAAATTCGTAAGACCCATACCACGGGCGGAAATAGGGGGCGGCGGCAGGTTCTTTTTGCAGAAACTCGCCCATTTCTTCTTTGGTGAACAGGTAAAAACCACCGTCAATGGGCTTGTTGCCAATTCCGATTTCCGGCACGTCGCAAATGGGTTTGCTTCGGCTCTCCACGAAAATATTGTCTGCGTCCAGCAGGTAGCCGTTGATGTTCTCCACCACCTGCGGCCTGTCCGATGTGTAAATCACCTTGGGCTTATCGTTGGGCGCTGTGCTGAAGCCGACGATGACGCAATGGACGTGGGCCTTGCTTTTCGCCTCGCTGTCCCAGCGGAATGTGCGGTGGGCAAAGTCGATGTGTACCCCTGCTTCAAAAAGCGGCTTCCAGAGGTTCGCCACGGCCTCGCCCTGGGTGACAGAGTTGGTGGATACCAGCGCCGCACGTGTGACCGTCCCGGTCATCAGGTCGGCGGCCTTCTTGTACCAACAGGACACATAATCCAGATTCCCGGCATTTTTCCAGCCGGGGAAAATGGCGTTCACATCGTCTTTTTGCGTGGCATCCATCATGCGTGCTCCTACAAACGGCGGATTGCCCATGATGTAGTCCGTCCGGGGCCAGTCCATTCGCAGCGCGTTGCCCTCGGTGATATTGGCATAGCTTTTCAGCGGCAGAAAGTCCAGAGACATGTGAACAACATCCTCTGTCTCTTTCATCATCTGCGATTCCGCAATCCAAAGCGCTGTCTTTGCCACTGTCACGGCAAAGTCATTGAGCTCGATTCCGTAAAACTGCCCGATGGAGACCTGAATCGGGTTGCCGATGTCCAGCGTGATTTGCCCCTTGTGCAGCAGAGAAATGACCTCGTTTTCCAGCCGCCGCAGGGAGATGTATGTTTCCGTCAGAAAGTTGCCGCTTCCGCAGGCCGGGTCAAGGAATGTCAGCCCCGCCAGCTTTTGCTGGAACGCCTGTAATTTTGCCCGCTGTGTGCGCTCGATTTTAATGCTTTTTATCTCTTCAAATTCCGCTTTCAGGCCGTCCAAAAACAGCGGGTCGATGACCTTGTGAATGTTCTCAATGCTGGTGTAGTGCATCCCGCCGCTGCGCCGGGTCTCCGGGTTCAGAGTGGATTCAAACACCGCGCCGAAAATCGTCGGGCTGATGGCCGACCAGTCAAAGTCCGCACTGGCTTTTTCCAACAGCAGGTCAATGATCTCATTGCCCAGACGGGGAATCTCAATGTCCTCGTCCGCAAATAGCCCGCCATTGACATAGGGGAACGCGGCGAGGTCTTCATCCAGGTATTTGTCCCGTTTCTCCGGACGCTGGTCGAGTACGCGAAACAGGTTAATCAGCGCCCGGCGATCCTCCCCACGGTGGGCAGAGAGATAGTCATGGAACATACTGCGCCGCCCGAAAATCCCCGCGTCCTCAGCGTAAAGACAAAATACCAGCCGCACGCACAGGGCATTCAGGCTTTTGAGCGTGTTTGGGTCTGTTGGGTCGGCGTATTGCTTCAACAGCGCATCATACAGCACGCCGACGAGTTCACCGGCTTTCAGGGAGACCTCCATCTCCTTGCGAATGTTCTCGTTTCCCGTATCCACGAGGAAATCCAGCCGGTGGAATTCTTTTTCAAGGTCCGCAAGCAGAACGATCTCCGGTTCATCGTTGGGGCGGTTCATGTCATGAATGTGGAATTCCCGGAAATTGCAGACCACGATCCAGCGGGGCGTTTGATTGAAGGGCAGGAATCCGGCGTAGCGGCGGGCTTGTCCGTATGGTGTAAGCATGGAGCCGTCCGACTGCTTGTAGCCTTTGTTCAGGTCAATATCCTGGCCCTTTTGCTCGATGAGTACACGGGTACTTGCGATGTATGCGTCGATGAAACTGGTGTGCTCCAGCTTGACGGGCAGTTCAAAGGCGATGGCGGTTGAACCGTCAATGCCGAAAATTTTTGTAAGCAGTTCTATCCAAAACCGTTGTGTTTCCTGCTTTTCGTCTCCCCGGTCTTTCCAGTCAAGGGCAAATTGCTTTGCGGCAGCGCGCTGTTGGGCTTCGGTCATGGTCGTGCCTCCCATGTGATATTAAAATCAGTATAGCATATTTTGATGGAAATGGGAGATTTTGTTTAGCCGGATGGAATTTTACGAGCTTTCTAAAAATAGGTTGTATTTATCCTATTGCTGGCGTATAATAAAAGCAAAGGAGTGATTGCATCATGATGATTAACACAAGCAATCTGGTTTCTATCACGGAAGCGAATCAGAACTTTTCCAAAGTGGCGCGCTTAGTTGACGAGCGCGGCTCTGCCGTAATTTTGAAAAACAATGTACCCCGCTATCTGATTCTCGAATTCAGCCAGGCGGAGCAAATGCAGCTTGCTCCGGATGAGGATGTGATGGCGCTTTCCGCACGGTTGCTGGAGCAGAATCGTGAGGCCTATGAGGAATTGGCGAAATGAAAGTACTCAGCAAACAGCAGGTGGTTGCCTTGCAGCAGCAGATGATTGAGCAAACGGGCGGAACGCCGGGGATCCGGGATGAAGGCTTATTGGAGTCCGCATTAAACGCGCCGTTTCAAGGCTTTGGCGATACGGCAATGTATCCATCTCTCCAACAAAAGGCCGCACGTTTGGGGTATGGTTTAGTGAAGAACCACCCGTTTGTAGACGGCAATAAACGCATCGGTGCTCATGCGATGCTGGTATTTCTGGCATTGAATGGTGTTGGATTGCGTTATACCCAACGGGAATTGTCTGATGTGATTTTGCAGGTTGCGGCTGGTGAGAAAGAATATGGTGATTTGCTGGATTGGCTGCTTTCCCATCAGGTATAAGGAACATTTGTATATCTCGTTCCATCGTGAGATAGTGGAAAATGAGACAAAAATAAAGGCGACTCAAACAGAGTCGCCTTTATTCATCTAATCCGAAAAAGAAATCATCGTATGTGCAATTATAAAATTTCCGTAATTCAATAATAACACTTGCCCGAATGTTTAGTTCACCTGCTTCGTATTTTGCGTAGGTACTCCGCCCAATATCGCAGCCACGCCGTTGTAATTCTTCACATAGTTTTTCTTGAGATATTTTATTTTCGTCACGCAAACGCCGCAAATTGTCCCCAAGTTTGCGGTCACGCCTGATTTTTTGCTCCATTTTGGTACCTCAAAAAATTGCTATTATCTACTTGAAACTGGCAATATTCTATGCTATAATGAAGCAAAAGATTGTCCGCTATACTGGTCAATTTTTACAAAAAGTAAAGGCATCTGTCACCAGATGCCTTACAAATCAATTTTGGGAGAAACAAGATAAAACGGCAGCCATGGGGAGCACCACCTCCCCATGGCCTGCGCAGGCGACAGGACCGCCTACACAATGGGATTCTATCCCACGTCTGAAACTGATTATACACGATATGCTACTTTTCTGCAAGCGTGTATTCCCTGTGTGTTTTGGGACACTGTGTAGACATTTTATGCCTGCATGGTGTTTTTCTTGTTTTCTCCAAAGCTGGCCGGGGCAGAGGCTTTCTCTGCCCTGTGCCGAGCTGCGGAGAATATACACACTGACACAGTGAGGGAATGCGGAGATGTTATACAGACCAACATTCCGCAAAAAGTCCGGGACACTGTCCCGGACTTTTTGCATATGAGCACTTGTTTTTTCATCGGCCACCGGGATGCTCCGGAGCGGGTCATGGAACTTTTGACCGAGGCAGTGGAACGTCACATTGTCCAGTACGGCGTGACGGAGTTCGTGGTCGGACAGTACGGCATCTTTGACCGCATGGCGGCCCGGGCCGTCCGGGAAGCGAAACAGTGGCACCCAGAGGTGTCGCTGGTCTTGCTATTGCCGTATTATCGCCCGGAAAAGATAGACGGGGAGTGGGACGGTACATTTTATCCGCCGGGGATGGAGACCGTCCCGAAACGCCTGGCTATCGTCCGGGCAAACCGTTACATGGTGGACCACTGTGACTATCTGATTGCCTACGCAAAATATCCGGGCAATTCCCGGGACGTAATGGAGTACGCAAAAAAGAGGGGGAAGCACATTGAAAACCTGGCTGAAAGAGATTTGGGAATTCCTGATTGAACCATGGGTATCGCCGTTGGTGATGATGGTTTTGGCAATCCTCATGGGTTTGCTGCTTAATTTTAACTTCTATCTCGGCGGTTGGGCGGAAGAAAAAGAAACGGCAGTTTGGCAGTCATTGGTCTTGACGCCGGAGCCGGAGATTTGCGCTCTGTGTGAAGATGGCATCTGGATGAACTACCATGGACCGTGTCTTGTCTCTCTTTCCTCGGGTGAAATTCGAGAATTGGAGGTATACCAAATACAGGCGGGAGAGACCACAGAAGAATCAAGTGGCGGGTACGTCCATTTCTTTAATTTTGACGGAGCATGGTCCTCGGGGAACATGGTCACCCACACCTGTGAAGTCACGCTGCCGGAAGAAATGAAGCGGATGGACGGAGCACATTTTTGTCGGGACTGCCGGGCAAAGTTGGCGGCGATCACCACGGAGGGATATGTCCTTGTGGACTTGTACGATGCGGAACATTTTGCGTTGTATCCAGTCACTGCAGGGGAGGAGTATGTCATTCGGGAATATACGGTGACCGTTTTTCAGGACGAAAAAACCGAACGGCTCACCGTCCATGTGGCAGGGAATAGGTGAAAAGCCCTTTTTCTTTGTTTATTGCGGTGTAAATTATGATGGGTATTTCTTTGCTGACCCATACCGTGACCCATACGGGATTGGGGAGCGGAAAGGGTCAGAGAGCAGTGGAGAGAAAGGCGCCGACTTTTTCGGCGGCGTCTTGCTTCATTGCCGGGGTGATGTGACCGTAAGTGTCGAGGGTGAATCCTGCGGAGTAATGGCCCAGTAATCCCGATAGAGTCTTTACGTCTACGCCGTTTTGCAGTGCCAGCGTCGCGAAGGTGTGGCGGAGAGCATGGAAACGTACTTTTTCCAGCCCTGCCCGTTTTAGAACTCGGTGGAGCATTTTCAGGACGCTGTCCGGCGAGATTGGGCCGCGAGTGGGTGAGGAGAATACATACTCAGAGAATCCGTTTTCTCGGTCTTTTTTCTGCTTTAGAATTTTGGAGATTTCCGATGGCACAATGATTTGCCGATAGGCGTTCTTGGTTTTGAGAGGAGATTCTTTCACTTCTCCGTCCGTGCGAGTGATTTGCCGCTGGATGTAGATGCTGTTGGAGTTGAAATCAATGTCTGTCCATTTTAGACCGAGAAGTTCACCTCGGCGCAGACCTGTAGCAAGTTCGGTATATACCTTTTCCTCGCTGCGGGATTTCCTCTATGTAGAGTTGGGCAAGGTCATCCTCCACGGCAACACGCCCAGGCAGTGCCGCCTGTGTGGCCGTTAGTTCCTCCACGAGCAGGGTGACCGGGCCATCTACTGTGAGCGCATTGCCCCGGTGAGGAGACCAAGACTTGCCGGGAGGTGGGCGCCAGAGCGGTGTTTGAGAATAAGCTCCAGAGCGAGGAGACTTGGAAGCTCTACAAGCGGGACTATAAGAAATACTGCGCCCGAGTGATGAAGGGCAACATGAGCCGGGAGGACTTCAACGCCTGGGTGGAGCGGGCGGCGGCCAAGCAAGACAGCGCCATTCTGCTGCTGGAGGCCACCAAGGGAGCTGAGAAACGGGCCGCGCTCATTGAGGAACTGCGGGTGGAATTGAACCGGGACTGAGTATAAAAAAGCTGGGAGCGGAATTTCCGTTCCCAGCTTTTTCATTGATTAGCGGTGCAACCGCTGTTGTTTTGCGAACAATGATTTACTATCGTGCTCCTGCATGGCTCAGTTTATGTGATTACATCACGGAACAATTCTTCTCCCCCGGATATAATACAGCCATAAAAGAACAAAGGAGGACTGCAATATGTCTGTTATCAACATCAATAAAACCAATTTTCAAAGCGAAGTGATTAACTCCGAGAAGCCTGTCCTGCTGGATTTCTGGGCATCCTGGTGCGGTCCCTGCCGGATGGTCGCACCCATTGTGGATGAGATTGCCGCCGAGCGGAGCGATCTCAAGGTGGGCAAGGTCAATGTGGACGAGCAGCCGGAGCTGGCCGGCCGATTCGGCGTCATGAGCATCCCCACCCTTGTGGTGATGAAAAACGGCAAGGTGACCAATCAGGCTGTGGGGGTAAGGCCCAAAGAACAGATCCTTGCCATGCTGTGAGGAGGGGCAGGAATGGGATTTTTCGATTTTTTGAGAGGCTCCAATATCAATCAAGAGGTGAAGGAGTTTCAGGAGACGTCCGATGCGGTTTTGCTGGATGTCCGGACACCCCAGGAATATCAGGACGGCCATATCCCCGGCAGTGTCAACGCCCCTCTGCAGACCCTCGGCAGCGAAGATTCACTTCCCGCCGATCGGGATACGCCGCTTTTCGTATACTGCCACAGCGGGGCAAGAAGCAGCCAGGCGGTAAGTCTGCTGACCCGGATGGGCTATACCAACGCAAAAAATATCGGCGGCATTGCCGCCTACACAGGAAAGGTGGAACGCTGAAATGAAGGTAGTCATCATCGGCGGTGTGGCGGGAGGGGCCACAGCGGCGGCCCGCCTGCGCCGGCTGAACGAACAGGCGGAGATCGTGGTCTTTGAGCGGTCTGGATACGTCTCCTACGCCAACTGCGGCCTGCCCTATTACATCGGCGGGACCATCGCCGACGCCGGAGCGCTGACCCTCCAAACACCGGAGAGCTTTGAGCGCCGCTTCCGGGTGGATATGCGGGTGCGCCACGAGGTCACCGCCATCCATCCCGACAAAAAGACCGTCTCGGTGAAAAACCTGGCGACAGGGGAGGAATTTGAGGAGTCCTACGACAAGCTGCTTCTCTCTCCCGGCGCCAAGCCCACCCGGCCCCGGCTCCCCGGCGCGGGACTGGAGAAGGTCTTTACCCTGCGGACGGTGGAGGACACCCTCCACATCAAGGACTACATCAACGCCCATCATCCCAGGTCCGCGGTCCTGGCGGGCGGCGGCTTCATCAGTCTGGAACTGGCGGAGAATCTGCGGGAGCTGGGGATGGAGGTCACCATCGTCCAGCGGCCCAGACAGCTGATGAACCCCTTTGACCCGGACATGGCGGCGTTTATCCACGCTGAGGTGCGGCGGCACGGTATCAAGCTGGCTCTGGGACACACGGTGGAGGGCTTTGCGGAGCAAGGCGACGGCGTGGATGTCCTTTTGAAGGACAGCGCCCCCCTCCACGCCGACATGGTGGTGCTGGCCATCGGTGTTACTCCCGACACCGCCCTGGCCAAAGAGGCCGGTTTGGAGTTGGGGCTGAAGGGCAGTATCGTGGTCAACGACCGGATGGAGACCTCCGTCCCGGACATCTACGCCGTGGGCGACGCGGTGCAGGTAAAGCATTTCGTCACCGGGGAGGACGCGGTCATCTCCCTGGCCGGTCCCGCCAGCAAACAGGGCCGCATCGCAGCGGACAACATCTGCGGCGGGGACAGTCGCTATCTGGGCAGTCAGGGCAGCTCGGTCCTCAAGGTCTTTGATCTGACGGCGGCGGCCACCGGTGTCAACGAGCAGAGCGCCAAAAAGGCCGGCCTGGACGTGGACACAGTGGTTCTGTCCCCCATGAGCCATGCGGGCTACTATCCCGGCGGGAAGCTGATGACCATGAAGGTGGTCTTTGAAAAGGAGACTTGCCGTCTGCTGGGAGCCCAGATCGTGGGTTATGAAGGCGTGGATAAGCGCATCGACGTGCTGGCGACTGCCATCCACGCCGGACTGACGGCCATTCAGTTGAAGGACCTGGACCTGGCCTATGCGCCGCCCTACTCCTCCGCCAAAGACCCGGTGAATATGGCGGGCTTCATGGTAGAGAACCTGACAAAAGGAATCGTGAAGCAGTTCCACATTGAGGATGTGAGCGCCCTGCCCCAAGACGGCAGCGTAACGCTGCTGGATACCCGGACGGCGGAGGAATACGCGGGCGGGCACATTGACGGTTTCGTCAACATCCCGGTGGACGACCTGCGCCGGCGGCTGGGGGAACTGGACAAGGGCAAGCCGACGTATGTCATCTGTCAGAGCGGCCTGCGCAGCTATATCGCCTGCCGCATCCTGTCTGAAAATGGTTTTGACTGCTACAATTTCTCCGGTGGGTTCCGGTTCTATGACGCGGTGGTCAATGACCGCCGCCTGACCGAGCAGGCCGCCGCCTGCGGCATGGATCGGGGCTGATAGAATAAAACTGCCTCCCGGCCGGGAGGCAGTTTTGATTCATATGATTTGCCGCAGCTTTTCTTGATCTGTAATTTCCACCGTGCCCCGGGTCAGCTTCACCATGCCCTCGCTCTGGAAATAGCGGAGCATCCGGGTGACCACCTCCCGGGCGGTGCCCAGGTGGTTGGCGATGATCTCGTGGGTGAGCTTTAGCGTGTTGTTACCTTCCAGCGTGCTTTCCTCCAGCAGGAAAGCGGCCAGCCGCTTGTCAAAGCTCTTCCACATGATCTGCTCCATCAGCCACATCACGTCCGAAAAGCGGGAGGCCATCAGCTCGTTGGTGTAATTCGCCACCGCCGCGGACTCCTCCATGATCGTTTTATAGACCTCCGGGGGAATGATCCACAGATCGGTATCCTTTTCCGCTTCAATGGCTACATCAAACTGGATGGAGCGCATGATGCAGGAGGCCGAAAACAGACACATATCCCTGTCAAACAGACGGTAAAGGGTGATCTCCCGCCCCTCGTCGGAGAGGATGTAGGCCCGCAGCTGGCCGTGCTTTATCAGCAGTAAGCCGGTACAGTCTATGCTCCCGTTGTGGATCATGGTTCCTTTTTTGATCTGCCGTTCAATCAAACTGTCCTGTATCCGGCTTTTCTGTGTCATATTTAATTGATCCCATACAGGGAAAAAGTGTTCAAAGCTCATGACCCGCCCTCCCATGATGGAGTATAATCCGATTTATAGCATATGTCAAGAAATGTTATTGACATATGCCGTAAATATCTCTACAATGGAAGGGCGAAGGAGGTGCGATATGCCAAGGCCAAAGAAATGCAGGCGCGTATGCGAGCTTCCGCGGACGCGAGATCAAAAGGAGAAACGGTCATGAGAATTGCGGTCGCCTACGAAAACGGAAGCGTCTTTCAGCACTTCGGCCACCACGACCACGAGCACGGCGGCGATCCCCACGCCTGCGGCGACCACGGCTGCGGCTGAGAAGCGTGATAAAGTCACGGAATTTGTGCTGTGACCCGATAAAATACAGATAAAGGAGGCGGTAAACCCTATGAAGCAATATGTCTGTTCCATCTGCGGATATGTCTACGACGAGGCTGCGGGCGGCCCCTGGAAGGCCCTGCCCGACGATTGGAAGTGTCCTCTATGTGGCGCGGGTAAGTCCGCGTTCCGGGAAAAAACGAAACCAACCGGCTTCGAGACTGCCGATACGCCGGAAAAACCTCATGTGGAGAAGGAGCTGTCCGCCATGGAGATGAGTATCATCTGCTCCAATCTGGCTCGTGGCTGTGAAAAGCAGTATCTGACTCAGCAGATGGAGGATTTTCAAAAGCTGGCAGAGTTCTTCCGATCCAAGGCTGAACCGGCTCAGGAAGCCGGCACTGCAAAGCTACTGGAGCTCATCGAAAAAGACCTGTCTGTGGGATATCCCTATGGCAACGCCATGGCAGGCGAACAGCCCGACCGAGGCGCTCTGCGCAGTCTGGTGTGGAGTGAAAAAGTCACGCGGATGCTCCAATCTCTGCTGACCCGTTATGAAGCCGAAGGGGATCGGATGCTGGAGAACACTGGCATCTGGGTCTGTACCGTCTGCGGCTTTGTCTATGTGGGCGATACGCCTCCGGAGCTGTGCCCGGTGTGCAAGGTTCCCAGCTGGAAGTTTGAAAAAGTGGAAGGGAGGGCTTGATGATGACTGAAAAATACGCGGTAAGAAATCTTCGCCTATGCACTAAGGACTGTCTGTGTCTCTATGTCTGTCCCACTGGAGCGACAGACACCGAGAACAGCGTAATCGACCCTGATAAGTGCATCGGCTGCGGCGCCTGTGCTGAGGCTTGCCCGTCTGCGGCTATCTCCATGGTTCCCAAGTCCCTCCCTGTGCAACAACCCAAGGAGGACAAGACCGTGGAAGCTCTGCGGGGACTGATCCAGAGTAAGGTCCAGTCAGAGAGCATCGCCTCTCAGCTGCCCGGTGCCCTGAGCGCCGCCGTGGAAAAGTCTTCCCGGCTGATGGCGGAGGATCTGTGCCGGGAAGCGGGCTTTATGCTCCCCCAGAGCGGCAATACCCGGGCGTTTCTGGAGCAGATCAGCTCCTATCCCGGTATTCCCACCGATGTGGTGGACGATCTATTACATACCATTCAATTCAACGAAAATAAGGAGGAAACAAAAATGGAAAAGTGGAAATGCACGGTTTGCGGCTACATTCACGAGGGTCCCATGACCCCTGATTTCAAGTGCCCGGTCTGCAAGCAGGGTACCGACAAGTTCGTGAAAATTGAGGACGCTGTCCCCGCCAGAAACCCCTATGCCGGCACCAAGACCGAGAAAAACCTGTGGGAGGCCTTCGCCGGCGAGAGTCAGGCTCGGAACAAGTACACCTATTTTGCCTCTGTCGCCAAAAAGGCGGGTTATGAGCAGATTGCGGCGCTGTTCCTGCACACTGCCGAGAACGAGAAGGAACACGCCAAGTTGTGGTTCAAGGCTTTAGGCGAGCTGGGCGACACCGCCGAGAACCTGCTCCACGCCGCCGAGGGCGAGAACGCCGAGTGGACGGATATGTACGACCGCATGGCTCGGGAGGCTGATGAGGAAGGTTTCCATGAACTGGCCGAGCAGTTCCGTGGTGTAGCCGCCATCGAAAAAACCCACGAGGAGCGCTACCGCAAGCTGCTGAGCAATGTGAAGGCCATGGAGGTCTTCAAGAAGAGCGGCGTTACCATCTGGGAGTGCCGTAACTGCGGTCATATTGTTGTCGGTACGACAGCCCCTGAGGTTTGCCCCGTCTGCAAGCATCCCCAGGCATATTTTGAGCTTCGTGCAGAGAACTATTAAAGGGGAAGATTATCAGTACAGTTGGCACTGTCCCGAAAACAGCATGATAGAAGCGATGCGGTTCATATTCCGCATCGCTTTTTATTGTGTGATAACGTCACAGAGGGGACAGAAAAGATGAGTTATACTGCTATACAGAAGAAAGAGGGTGTTTGATCATGAAGAAAAATATCAAAAAATGGGTGAAGCCGATCCTGTTTACTGTGGGAGGAGCGCTGGCCGGCCTTGCCTATTACTACTTCGTCGGATGTTCGTCCGGCGCCTGCCCGCTGACCTCTCACCCGCTGGTCACAATGGCCTATATGGGTTTGATTGGCTGGCTGTTGTCCGGTGTTATCGGGAAAGGGTGTGGCGGTAAATGCAATATGTGATTGCCTTTCTGGAGGGGATCATCACCTTTATCTCCCCCTGCCTGCTGCCCATGCTGCCCATCTACATCTCCTACTTTGCCGGCGGCGGGGAGCGCGGCACAAAGAAAACCCTCATCGGCGCTCTGGGCTTTGTTCTGGGCTTCACCGCCGTTTTTACTTCCATGGGCGCTCTGGCCGGGACGGTGGGCAGCTTCCTGCGGGAGTATCAAACGGCGGTCAACATCGTATCCGGGGTGGTGGTGATCTTCTTTGGGCTCAACTTCCTGGGGGTATTCAAGGTAAACCTATTTCGTGGGAGCAATCGTGCGGTCAACACGGCCAACATGGGATTTTTCTCCGCGGTGCTGTTCGGCATTGTATTCTCCGTCGGCTGGACGCCCTGTGTGGGGGCTTTTCTCGGTTCGGCGCTGATGCTGGCCTCCCAGCAGGGTCATGTGGTGGAAGGGACGCTCATGCTGCTGGTCTATTCCCTGGGCCTGGGGATCCCCTTTCTTCTCAGCGCGGTGCTGATCGGCTATCTGAAGTCCACCTTTGACTGGATCAAACGGCATTACAACATCATCAACAAGATCAGCGGCGGTCTGCTGGTTCTCATCGGCCTGCTGATGGCCACCGGAATGTTCGGGCGGATGCTCAGTCTGCTCAGTTAGGAGACATTATGAAGAAAAACAAAACGATTCTGATTGTGGTATTGGCCTTTGTGCTGCTGATAGGCGGTGCCTATGTTCTTTATGATCAATTGAGTCAGGGAGTGGCTCCCGACCAACTGGCCGCACAGGACGGGGCGCAGACTCAAACGGACGGCGGGGACGAAGCTGAAAAGGTGCCGGCTCCCGATTTCACGGTGTATGACCGGGAGGGCAACGAGGTCCATCTGTCCGACTATGTGGGCAAGCCGGTGGTACTCAACTTCTGGGCCAGCTGGTGCGGCCCCTGCCAGAGCGAGATGCCCGACTTTGACGAGGTCTGCGCAGAACTGGGAGATGAGATCCAGTTTCTCATGGTGAATATGACCACCAGTTCCAGAGAATCCCTTGAAAAGGCAACCGCGTTTATTGACGAGCATGGATATTCTTTCCCGGTGTTCTATGATACGGACGGCGACGCTGCCACGACCTACGGTGTGTATTCCCTGCCCACGACCTATTTCATTGACGCGGAAGGGCACGGGATTGCCCAGGCCACTGGCCCGATTGACACGGAAACGCTGAAAAAAGGCATCGGTATGATCACAGAGCAGTGATATGGGCAACAGCCTTTCTCATATCATAGGGAAAGTACGAAATGCGGAGGTCATAGAATATGGAGCCAGTAAAAAAGAAACGCCGCAAGGCGTTGGTAAATCAAAGGGACTGTGTGGCCTGTGGCTGCTGTATGAAGGTCTGCCCACTGTCCGCTATCCGGGTCGTTAGTGGGGTGGCGGCTCAGGTGGATGAGAGCAAATGCGTGGGCTGCGGGAAGTGCGCCAAGGAGTGTCCTGCCAGCGTGATTGAGATCCTGGAGGTGGAGGCATGAAAAAGCATTGGTACGACTACCTGTGGATCGTGGAGCTGACCTATCTGATCCTTGGCTTCTTCAACATTCTGTTCGCGTGGATCGGTCTGTTCTTCTTTTTTATCCCGTTGATCATCGCCATTGCCCGGGGAACAAAGGGCTACTGCAACCGCTACTGCGGCCGGGGACAGATGTTCAGTCTGCTGGGAGGGCAGCTTGGCTTGTCGCGGAAAAAAGATATTCCCAAATGGATGAAAAGCAAAGTCTTTCGCTATGGCTTCCTGATCTGGTTTTTTATCATGTTTTTTCAGATGCTCTGGAATACATATTTGGTCTTTGCCGGCGCACAGGAGCTCCGGCAGGTGGTCACATTGCTGTGGACCTTCAAGCTGCCATGGAACTGGGCTTATCACGGGACCCTGTTTCATCCCGGCGTGGCTCAATTCGCCTTCGGTTTCTACAGCGTGATGCTCACCTCCACGGCGCTGGGGCTTATCACTATGGTGCTGTTCAAGCCTCGCAGCTGGTGCGTCTACTGCCCTATGGGAACCATGACTCAGCTGATCTGCAAAGCAAAAAAGGGAAACAAGTGATCGTATTATAAAAGGCAAAGACAAAACTGCAAGTCATCCTTCCGATGGCTTGCGGTTTTTTATAGCAAGCAGATCTCTCTGCTTTTCATTGATTAGCGTATCAAATATTGAATCGTCCCCACATTTACGGTTTTTCTTGACCACATACCCAGCCGCAGACACGGTTGGGGCATATGGAAACCGTACCGATGAAGAGTTCTAAAGAGCAAATCAAATAGAGTAAAAATAGCTATAAACGCTCAAAAATCATTGTAAAAAAGTTTCGGCAATTCTTTGTTTATTGCGGAGCAAATTTTGGGGCGGTGCTTTGGCTTGACCCATGTTTTGACCCATAACAGGAAACGAGCGGATGGAAACAACGGAGCAAATATGTCTGAAAAGCAAATTCATCCGAGTAAAAAGTGTTATAAATGTCCCGATAGCACCAAAATCACGCCCTGATCGCAGCTACGGACCAGAAGGTCAGGAGTTCGAATCTCTTACGGCGTGCCAAAAACAGGCCTGAAACGTGAGTTTCAGGCCTGTTTTGCTGTTTTTGGG